>NZ_CP013635.1 GCF_001664485.1 Rhizobium sp. N324
CTCACGCTGCGTCGCGATAGCTCCGTGTGCCAGGCGCCGCCCTGCCCAATTCGAACTGGGTGACCAATTCGCGCAGGCGTTCGGCCTCGCTCGCCAACGTCACGCTGGCCGCCGTGGTTTCCTCCACCATTGCGGCATTCTGCTGGGTCACCTGGTCGAGTTGGTGCATGGCCGCATTGACTTCCGACAGGTTGGTCGACTGCTCGCGCGCCGCGCCTGCCAGTGCTTCCATGAACCGGTTGATATCGACGATGAAGCGGCCGATGTCGCCAAGGGCTGCGCCGGTCTGGCTGACCAGTTCGACACCGGTGCTGACCTTGGCGGATGCCCGCCCGATCAGATCCTTGATCTCCTTGGCCGCCTGGGCCGAGCGTTGCGCGAGTTCGCGCACCTCCTGGGCGACGACGGCAAAACCCTTGCCGGCCTCGCCGGCCCGGGCCGCCTCGACGCCGGCATTCAGCGCCAGGAGGTTGGTCTGGAAGGCAATCTGGTCGATGACGGCGATGATATTGTTGATCTGCTTCGACGATTCCTCGATCTGCCCCATGGCCTCGACCGTCTGCGCCACCACCTTGCCCGATGCCATGGCGCTGCGATTGGCGCTGTCGGCGACGCCGCGGGCCTCGTCGGCGATCTTGGAGGCTTCCGTCACTTTGGCAGTCACGGCGCTCAACGCCGCAGCGGTCTGTTCGAGCGTCGCCGCCTGCCGCTCGGTGCGGCCGGAGAGTTCGTTGGAGCCGTTGCTGATCTCACGGGTGCCGGAGTTGATGATCGATACGCTTTCGGAGACGGAAAGCAGCGTGCCGCCGAGCTGCTCGACGGAGGCGTTGAAATCATGCCGGAGCGGTTCGAATTCCGCCGCGAACCGGTCTGCGAGCTTGAAAGCGAGGTCACCCTCGGCGAGCCGCTTCAGCCCGGCCGCCAGGCCCGACGTGGCGACCGTTAGCCGCTCGGCCGCGCTCGCCTCGGCCTGCTCTTGATCCGCCAGCCGGTTTGCTTCCGCCAGCCGCCGGTTCTGCTCCGCCTCGTTTTCGAGCCGGGTGCGGGCGATGGCGTTCTGACGGAAGACTTCCACCGAACCGGCCATCAGGCCGATCTCGTCGCGGCGCCCCGCATAGGGGATCGCCTTGTCGGTCTCGCCGCCTGCGAGTTCCTGCATGGATTGGGTGATGCGCTGGATCGGGCGCGACACATGCCGGGCAATGGCGATCAGGATGCCGAGGCCGAGGATCGCGGCAAGGCCCGCCAAGGCCAATTCGATTTCGATCTTCGTCTCCAGCGCGCTGCCGGCTTCAGCCACACTCTCGGTCGCGATCTTATCGACGATAGCGTTGACGGCGGCAATCCCGCTCAGGATCGCCTGCTGCGAGCGCGCCAGCTTTTCGGCCGTCGGCACCTCGTCCGCCTGCTCCAGGCCAAGGCTGATCCTGACATCCTTTTCCCAGACCTCATGCGCCTCGCCGAGCGATCGCACGCCTTCGGTCAGCGAAGCTGCCAGGTCGACGCGGCCAAGCTCATCGAGCGATTGCGAGAGCGCGCCGTCGGTCGCGTCGAATTCCGCCTTGACCTCGGTCGCCGGCACGAAATTCGTCATCGACAGCACCCGGTCGACAACTGATGTGGCCTGTCTGAACTGCTGTTCGATATGCGCGGAGGCCAGCTTGGCGTTCACCGCCTCCTGCACCACCGCGGCGACCCGGGTCTGGCCGGTGATTGCCTGGTAGCCGATCAGGAATGCGCTGCCGAAGCCGACGACGATCGTGGCCACCATCGGCACGAGAATCTGCATGCGTATGGAGAGTTTCATTGCCTGCACCTCAGTTCGGCAGCGTCGGCAAGGGGATGTCTTGCTTTTCCGCGGTCAAAGTTCCCAGAAAGGCGACCAGATCCTTGCTCTCCTCTTCCGTCAGCAGGAAGGGCGACATCGCCGGATCGAGCGACGGACGGCTGACGCCGCCACTTTCGTAATGGACGATCACCTCGTCCATGCTCTTCAAGCTGCCATCGTGCATATAAGGACCACGGTAGAGCGTGTTGCGCAGGCCGGGCGTCTTGAAAGCGTATTTATTGCCAGGGCTGCTCGCGTCGATTTTGTAGCGGCCGATATCCTCACTCGGCAGGCCGATGTCATGGAACTTGTTGTCGGTAAAATTCCAGCCCGAATGGCAGGCGGAACAGCCGGCCGTGCCGGTGAACAGCTCGAAGCCGCGCTTGGCGCTGTCGGAGACCGCTTTCTCGTCGCCATCCACCCAGCGGTCGAAGGGCGACCAGTTGGAAACCACCGTCCGCTCATAGGTGGCGATGGCCGTCAGCAGCGTCTCCTTGCTGATGCCCTTATCGGGAAAGACCTCGCCGAACCACTTCTTGTAGTCGGGTATATCCTGCATTTCGCTCACGGCGTCGTCGAGCTTGCCGTTCATTTCGGCGGCTGCGGTGATTGGGCCCGCCGCCTGCTGCTCCAGGTTCGGCGCACGGCCGTCCCAGAAGAAGGGCGACACCCAGGCAACGTTCAAAACCGTTGGCGCCTGGCGCCCGAGCGCGGTATTGGCCGCGCCGATCGGCGTCTTCACAGGCGTCTCGAAGCCGAAGGACGGATTATGACAGCTGGCGCAGGTCATGTTCTTGTTCCCGGAAAGCCGGGGGTCGAAGAACAGCATCTTGCCGAGCGTCGCCAATTGCGGAGAATAGGCCGTCACCCCCTGGAAAGGAACTGTCAGCGGCCGTTTATAGGCGGAAAGATCGGCGGCCGCGCCGGGCTCTGCTGCGGCCAATGCGAAGAGGGAAGCTGCAATCAGAAAACGCATGGCATTAGCAAATCCGAACCGGGTTGTGGTTGGTGCTAAAATTAGCGCAATTGCATTAATGCTGTGTAAAGCAAAACATACCTGAGGAGAACACGAAGGTTTTGACGAATCGACACGGCGATCGTCTATAAGCCGCAGATCATCACCTCATTTGAACAAGCGGCGCTCTATTCTTCGATCCAGCACTACACGGATCTAGCTGACGGCGTTCCCTTTGCCGAGCAGGGCTGCGCGGATCTGTTCGCTTTTGCTCAAGAGGGGAGGGGGAACCGGTGCGGGCTGCTCGGGCGCTTCGGCTTTGCTGGTGCTCTGCTTGAGGCTCAGGAAGCGCTTTTGCGCGACGAGCCGGTCTTCGGGCGACAGCGGTTCGACGGGTTCGCCGGCAAGGTCATGGCGCATGGCATCGGGTTGGGCGCTGGCGAAATAGTAGCGTCGGCAGTGGACGTAGGCGGCGGTGGCCCGCCGCAGCGCCGTGACGCCGGCGTCAGGTTTCAGAAGCGGACGGAGTTCATTGAAAAGACCGACGGCAAAAGGACGGATCGGATCTCCCGCTTTGGCCGGAAGCACGGCGACCGGCCGGATCAACAGCATGTTGATCGCGGTTGCCTTCTCCACGTCGAGTTCGGTTGCCGCAATCGGTCCGCGGCTGATCTTCCAGGGTTTGTCCATGCGTCCTCCATGTAACGTCCATAGCGACCGACTGTGATGGTATCTTGACGGATAGGGCGAGCCATGGAAGTCGCACATCGCCGGTCCGCCTGCAAGCGGCTCGGAAGCGGTGCGGGAACCCCATGGTCAAATGCCGTTTTCCCGGGCTGATATCGCTCGGTGTTCGGCATGCCGTTCCATCTAATCGTTTTTATCGCAGAATATGCATTGACCTCCAGCATCGATTACAGTCCTTATCCGCGCCCAAGATGGAGTGACCGGCAGCAGGGAGGATATATGCGGGTTTTCTCGAGCATTGATGAGCTGCGCCACACGCTCGATGCGCTGAAGCGGCAGGGGCGCACGGTCGGCCTCGTTCCGACGATGGGCTATCTTCATGCCGGTCATATGGAACTCGTCTCGCGCGCCCGCGCCGAGAACGACATCGTCGTCGTTTCGATTTTCGTCAATCCGCTGCAGTTCGGCCCGGCCGAAGACCTGAGCAAATATCCGCGCGATCTGGAACGCGACGCAGCCATGCTGAAGCAGGCCGGGGTCAATTTCCTTTTTTCGCCCGGCGTCGAGGATATGTATCCCCGGCCCATGCTGACCGTGGTCGACGTTCCCGATCTCGGGCATGAACTCGAAGGGGCGGTCCGGCCCGGGCACTTTGCCGGCGTCGCCACGGTCGTCAACAAGCTTTTCAACATCGTGCAGCCGCAGACCGCCTATTTCGGAGAGAAGGACTACCAGCAGGTCGTCATCATCAAACGCATGGTCGATGATCTGGCTGTGCCGGTGCGGGTGATATCGGTGCCGACCGTCAGGGACGGCGACGGCCTCGCATTGTCGTCGCGCAATGTCTATCTCAGTGCTGAGGAGCGACGTGCCGCGGCGATCGTCCCGCAGACCCTCGACGAGGCGGAGCGCCTGGTTGCCGACGGCCTGACGGATGCCAAGGAATTGGAAGCCAAGCTCACCGAATTCCTCGGTCGCGAACCTTTGGCAAAGCCCGAAGTCGTCGCCGTCAGAGACGCTTCGACGCTTGAGCCGGTCAGCTCGATCGAAGAGCCCGTCGTCGTGGCGCTTTTCGTCCGGTTCGGCTCGACGCGGCTCCTCGACAACCGGGTGGTCCGCAACAACCGGATTGCCGGGGTTATCGGCGGGAAGGGCCAGCCGGGAAAGGGAGTGACGAAATGAGCGCGACCGGATCTCAAATGCGCCTGACGCCGACGCGCATCTGCGCTATGAAGGGTGGCAAGCCGATCGTCTGCCTGACCGCCTATACGACGCCGATGGCGCGCCTCCTCGATGAGCATTGCGACCTGCTGCTGGTCGGAGACTCGCTCGGCATGGTGCTCTACGGCATGGAGACCACCATCGGCGTCACGCTCGACATGATGATCGCCCATGGCAAGGCTGTGATGCGCGGTGTTAGCAAGGCTTGCGTCGTCGTCGACATGCCGTTCGGCAGTTATCAGGAATCGAAAGAGGTTGCCTTCCGCAATGCCGTCCGCATCCTGCAGGAAACCGGCTGCGATGCCGTCAAGCTGGAGGGCGGCGAGGAGATGGCCGAGACCATCGCTTTTCTGACGAAGCGAGGCGTCCCGGTCATGGGACATATCGGCCTGATGCCGCAGCAGGTTCATACCGCCGGAGGCTATCGTTCCGTCGGCCATTCGGAGCATGAGACGTCGAAGATCCGGCGCGACGCGCACGCCATCGGCGGCTCGGGCGCCTTTGCGGCCGTCATCGAAGGCACGGTGGAGCCGCTTGCCCGGGAGGTGACTTCAGCCATGCACATACCGACCATCGGTATCGGCGCCTCTTCCGCCTGCGACGGCCAGGTTCTGGTGTCCGACGACATTCTGGGGCTCTTCAACGATTTCACGCCGCGTTTCGTCAAGCGTTACGACGAACTCGGCAAGAGGATCGCGGCTGCGGCTGCGGCCTATGCCGACGAAGTCCGGTCGCGAAAATTTCCGGCAGCCGAGCATACGTTCAAACGGCGCCCGTAAGGCGAGGGGCTGAGCCCGGCTGCATGCAGCCGGCGCGTCGATCGATACGCGCCACAGAGCGGGTTCGATGTTCGTTTGAGAGCCCGGCCGAGTGACGCCGTCCGCTCGAAGCCTTCCCGGCGAAGGCAATGAAGCGCGTCGATCCGCGCCAAGATATCCAGAATTAGAGCGGTCTATACGATTCGCGCCAGAAAATTTCCCCTATCGTTCCCACACGGCCTGGCATTTCCTGGTCGTTAACGGTGCCGCCGTAGCCCTGCCTCGGGAGGACATGAGAAAACTAAAGATATTTTGAGCCGATCGATATGACACGCCGTTTCTTTTCCCTTTCCCGCCTGACCGACAATCGCGACGGAGCCGTCGCAATCATCTTCATTTTGGTCGCGGTGCCTCTGCTTCTCGCAGTCGGCGCCTCCATCGATTTCATCAGAGCTTACAACGATCGAATAGATTTGCAGTCGGCCGCAGATTCCGCGGTGCTCGCGGCTGCATCGAAATATAAGCATGGGATGCCGGAGGCGAACATCTCGAGCACGGTCAGCGCCTTCCTGTCGGCGAATGGGGCGCCCAAGACAGCCATCGCCGGCAAACCGGAAGTGTCGAGCGATGAAGCGGAACTATGCCTCGACGTCGCGGACGCCGTCCCCACTACCTTCATGCAAGTGGCCAATATCCAGTCCGTTCCGATCAGTATCAGGTCCTGCGCAGCCTTGCCGGGGGTGAAGCAATTGGAGATCGCGCTGGTTCTCGACGTGTCGAGTTCGATGATCGAGGAGAACCGTTTCGCACCGATGCAAACCGCGGTCAGCGGCTTTCTGCATGCCTTCTCGTCCAACGCCGCGCTCGTCGACAAAACCAAAATCTCGATCGTGCCTTTTTCCAGCCGCGTCAACATCGGCATGGGGAATACGGCCTGGCTTCAATCGTATAATGGAGCAGCTGCGGTTCCCAAACGCTGGACCGATCCGAAATCCGTCTACACTTCCTCCAGCTATAAGCTCGGTTATTGGATCGACGGCGTTACGCCGGTTATGTCCACGTCCACAAATTACTACTGGATGGGTTGCATCGAGCCCCGCGCCGATGTCGAGGTCAGGGATGCCGGCGCAATCGGCACCTATGGTGTCAGCGATGCGCCGCCGACCACATCCGCCTTCGTCGCGATGGACGCCAATCCCAAATCGGGAACGAGCTTCTGTCCGCCGCCGATCACGCCGCTGACCGGCGACTTCACCTATCTGAAAAACGTCGTGACCCAGCTGACATCCGAAGGCTCCACCCGCCTGGACGCCGGCGTGGTCGCGGGATGGTACACCTTGTCGCCGAAATGGAAGGGCGTGTGGGGCGACAAGTCCTCGCCGGCGGTCGCATCCGATTCCGTGCAGAAAGTCATGGTGTTCATGACCGACGGCGAGATGAACACGAAATATGACCCAAGCGGCAAGTTCGATTGGATCTGCTCTCAATCGCCATCGTCAGCGTGCAACAAGGTGGCCACCTCCGCGATGCAGGCCGCATGCTCAGCGATGAAGAAGAGCGGCATCGAAATCTATACGCTGTCTTATAGCAGCGATGCCGATGTGGTGAACATTCGCAACTGCGCCACCAATACCGCACATTTTTTCACCGCATCGCCGGCCACCATCAAGACCGTCTACGAGACGATCGCCGCTGCCATTCGCGGGGATACGTTGCGGCTGACACAGTAGTCGCCGAGGGCGCCCATTGCGACCCCAAACCCCTCCCCAACCCCTCGCCACAAGGGGGAGGGGCTAGAATGCTGCACCGGTTTTACCTCGATCACACCATTCGTGGCGCTGATTTCGGAGTGAGGCAGTGCCGCAAGTTAAGCCCCTCCCCCTTGTGGGGAGGGGTTTGGGGCGGGGTCTTGGGCACCACTGAACAACCATGGCCCGTTCACCCCCCGGCATGCTGCTCGCGCATCGCCTCCGCCGAGCGGCGAACCGCCTCGGAGACCTGCAGGAGCTGTTTGGCCATGGGGGTGGAATTGCGCCAGACCATGCCGATCGTTCGCGACGGCTGCGGAGACTGGAAGCGGGAGATCGAAACCTGCGCCGAGCGTGTTTCGATCGGAACGGCCATTTCCGGGATCAAGGTAATGCCGATTCCGGCGCTGACCATCTGGACCAGGGTGGAGAGCGAGCTGCCTTCCATGACTTCGCGCGGGCGGGCCGGCCCGATCTTGCAGAACGACAGCGCCTGATCGCGGAAGCAGTGGCCTTCTTCCAACAGCAGCAGCCGCATTTCGCGTAGCGCTTCGCGTTCGGGCACCGGCTTGCCTTCGTCTTCGGGCCGCCGCACCAGCACGAACTCCTCCTTGAAGAGTTCGAACTCGGTCAGCGACGGTTCCGACACCGGCAGCGCGACGATCGCCGTATCCAGCTGGCCTTGCGCCAACTCCTGAACCAGCTTTGCCGTCTGCGTCTCGCGCACTTCGATCTGAATGCCGGCGAAAGTTTTGTTCAGATCGTTTATGATGACCGGCAGCAGATAGGGGGCGATCGTCGGGATGATGCCGATGCGCAGCCGCGTCAGGAAGGAATCGCGTGAGGCGCGCGCCAGTTCCCCCAGCTCGTCCACGGCGCGCAGGATCTCGCGGACCCTCAGAGCGAAGGTCTGGCCGAAGGCCGTCAGTTTCACCTCGCGCGCGCTGCGCTCGAAAAGCTCGCTGCCCAACTCCTGCTCAAGTTCTTTGATCTGCATGGAGAGGGCCGGCTGGGAAATGGCGCAGGCCTCGGCTGCGCGCCGGAAGCGCCCATCCCTTGCAAGGGCTTCGAAATAACGCAGCTGTTTCAGGGTCAGGTTCTTCATAAGTTCAACTTATCGCAGCAATCAGTAAATCCAACTTAAAATTATCATATGCTTCCGATATGAAGACAGCAAGGCAGAGCGGGATGCCCACTCGGCTCGACTTTTGAACGGCAGACAGATCAAGCAATGAAGGAGACAATCATGGACAATCCCACTGACAGCACAGGCAAATGTCCTGTTGCACATCACAAGGCTCCCGCCGGCCGGTCGAACCGCGACTGGTGGCCGAACCAGCTGAACGTGCAGATGCTTCACCACAACTCCGGCCGCGCCGACCCGCTCGGCCAGGCCTTCGACTATGCCGAGGAATTCAAGAAGCTCGATCTCGAGGCGCTGAAGCAGGATCTTACCGCGCTGATGACAGATTCGCAGGACTGGTGGCCGGCCGACTTCGGCCATTACGGCGGCCTCTTCATCCGCATGGCCTGGCACAGCGCCGGCACCTACCGCATCACCGACGGCCGCGGCGGCGCCGGTCAGGGCCAGCAGCGTTTTGCGCCGCTGAACAGCTGGCCTGACAATGCCAACCTCGACAAGGCCCGCCGCCTGCTCTGGCCGATCAAGCAGAAATACGGCAACCGCATTTCCTGGGCCGACCTGCTGATCCTCACCGGCAACGTCGCGCTCGAATCCATGGGCTTCAAGACCTTCGGCTTCGCCGGCGGCCGTGCCGACGTCTGGGAGCCGGAAGAGCTCTACTGGGGTCCTGAAGGCACCTGGCTCGGCGACGAGCGCTACAGCGGCGAACGCCAGCTGGCCGAACCGCTCGGCGCCGTGCAGATGGGTCTCATCTACGTCAACCCGGAAGGCCCGGGCGGCAATTCCGATCCGCTCGCTTCGGCGCGCGACATCCGCGAAACCTTCGCCCGCATGGCGATGAACGACGAAGAGACCGTCGCGCTGATCGCCGGCGGCCACACCTTCGGCAAGACGCATGGCGCGGGCGACCCGTCGCTGATCGGCGCCGAGCCGGAAGGCGGCGCGATCGAGGATCAGGGCCTCGGCTGGAAGAGCTCGTTCGGCACCGGTGTCGGCAAGGATGCGATCACCGCCGGCCTCGAAGTCACCTGGTCGCAGACGCCGACCAAGTGGAGCAACTACTTCTTCGAAAACCTCTTCGCCTTCGAATGGGAGCTGACGACGAGCCCGGCCGGCGCGAAGCAGTGGCAGGCCAAGAACGCCGAAGCCTCCATTCCGGATGCTTACGATGCCGGCAAGAAGCATCTGCCGACCATGCTGACCAGCGACCTGGCACTGCGTTTCGATCCGGTCTACGAGAAGATCTCGCGCCGCTTCCTCGAAAATCCGGCCGAGTTCGCCGATGCTTTCGCCCGCGCCTGGTTCAAGCTGACCCACCGCGACATGGGCCCGAAGGTGCGCTACCTCGGTCCTGAGGTGCCTGCCGAAGACCTGATCTGGCAGGACGTAATCCCGGCCGTCGACCATCCGCTCGTCGACGACAAGGACATTGCCGAGCTGAAGGCCAAGGTTCTCGCCACCGGCCTCAGCGTGCAGGAACTGATCTCCACCGCCTGGGCGTCCGCCTCGACCTTCCGCGGCTCCGACAAGCGCGGCGGCGCCAACGGCGCGCGCATCCGCCTTGCCCCGCAGAAGGACTGGGAAGCCAACCAGCCGGCCCAGCTCGCCAAGGTGCTTGGCGTTCTCGAAAGCCTCCGGAAAGACTTCAACGCCGCCCAGACCGGGGGCAAGAAGATCTCGCTGGCCGACCTGATCGTGCTTGCCGGTGCAGCCGGCGTCGAAAAGGCGGCGGCCGCCGGCGGCAATACCGTCAGCGTGCCGTTCACGCCTGGCCGCACCGACGCCTCCGAGGCACAGACCGACGCGCATTCCTTCGCGGCGCTCGAGCCGCGGATCGACGGTTTCCGCAACTATGTGAACGGCAAGCGCCTGCAGTTCATGAAGCCTGAGGAAGCACTCGTCGACCGCGCTCAGTTGCTGACGCTGACCGGCCCCGAAATGACCGTTCTCGTCGGCGGCCTGCGCGTGCTGAAGGCCGGCCAGCCGGAACACGGCGTCTTCACCGCGCGTCCGGAAACGCTGACGAACGACTTCTTCGTCAACCTGCTCGACATGGGCACCCAGTGGGTTCCGGCCGCCGGCAAGGACGGCGTCTATGAAGGCCGCGACCGCAAGACCGGTGCCGCCAAGTGGACCGGCACCCGCGTCGATCTGATCTTCGGCTCGCACTCGCAGCTGCGCGCCTTCGCCGAAGTCTACGGCCAGGCCGACGCCAAAGAGAAGTTCGTCAAGGACTTCGTCGCCGCCTGGACCAAGGTCATGAATGCAGACCGCTTCGATCTCGTCTGATCGGCAAGCATTTCACCCGGGCGCAGCTTCGGCTGCGCCCGGGCTTTTTCGCCTCAATTGAAATACCGTGCGTTTCCAACGCATTCCTTCTCCTCCCGCGATGCGGCGTGTTTCACAAGAAAGAGAAGGCGTGCCGTGGCCGCCCCCCTCTGCCCTGCCGGGCATCTCCACAACGGGAGAGATCGGATGGGGGCTGGATCATCGCTCCCTCTCTACCGTCTCGGAGTCTGCGGTAGTTGTTTGAGGAAACCATCGCGCCCAGCCAATCTCCCCTGTGGGGGAGATGCCCGGCAGGGCAGAGGGGGCGGCCACGGCACGCCTTCTCTTCCGTCCGTCAACAGCGGAAAACCCCGTGTGGGGTGAACACGGGGTCTTCCTGCCGGACCAACAGGTCGATGAAACCTTACTTCTCCGGCATCATCGAAGAGTGGTGCGAGGTGATCAGCCAGTTCCCGTCCTTGAACTCGTAGGTGTAGGTATAGCGGGCCGGGACCTTGGAGCCGTCCTTCAGCGTGAAGGTGTAGGTGCCGGTATCGACGGCCCAGTTGCAGCCGAGCTTGATGTCACGGCTGTCGATGTGGCCCTTGGGCTCCTTTTCCAGGAAGTGCGTGAAATAATCGATCCGCTCTTCCTGGGTGAGGCGCGGCTTGTTCGCGAGCGTCGCCAGCAGCACCGAGTCTTCGCTGTAGTTCTTGGCGACTTTCTGAGGGCTCAGCGTTGCGAGCGAGGCGTTCCAGCGGTCGAAGAGCTTGGCGACCTGCTCTTCGCTCACCGGCGCGCAAGTCGCCGTTTCGGCCGCTGCAGCCGACTGGACCTGAACGAAACCGAGGACGAGGGCGGCAGCAATGATGGTACGCATATTTGGCTTCCTATCTGGCGGTTCCGGCGGATATCGCTTCGGTCGACCGCATGACCAATATCTAAGAGCCCGCCACTGCTGCTCCCATCTGCCGGGTGGCTCCGATCCGATCTGCCGAACGGCATAGATGACATTCGCACTGGAATGACTATCGTGCCCGCGTCATTCATTTCAGGAGCAGTCCCCTTGGGCCTGGAGCATAACATAGATACGGCGCGTTCGCCTGATGTCGCGGAGATGAGAGCGCTTTACAGGGCGGCGGAGGCACGGGCGGCGCGGCTGCGTTTCATCATCGAAGTGCGAAACCTGCTCGATGCGCAAACATTCGAAACGGCCGCCCCGGAGGTTCTGTCCCGGCTTGCCGATTTCGCCGGGGCCTCGCTTGCCAGGCTCGTCTTCCCGTCCTTGCGGGCAGAGGCGCCCATGCAGCTGACCGTCGGGCAATCGAGGAGCCCGGAAAGCGATGGCATCCTGTTTGCCTCGCAGGATGGTTCCGATCTCCATCTGACACTCATCGGCCCGTCGAGAGGACGGCCCGTCGATGCCGACGACCGGCAAACCTTGGAGGTGGTGGCGGGCCAGCTCGCCGACGCCTGCAATCTCGAACGGCAGGCGGCGGAAAAGCAGGCGCTGCTCGGCGATCTCGAACGGCAGCGCAGCGAGCTTGCGGCCCTCGTCGCGCAGTTGATCCAGGCACAGGAGCAGGAGCGGCAGCGGGTGGCGCTCGATCTGCACGACGGCTCGGCGCAGCTTGCCGCCGGCCTCAGCTACCGCCTGCAGGACCTCGCCGCCCGCATCGGCCAAGCGCATGCGTTGAAGCCGGAGATCGACCAGCTCGCAGCCCTCGCGCGCCGCTCCGTCGCCGATCTTCGCGCCGCCATCGCCGATCTTCGCCCACCCGAACTCGACGATCTCGGCGTCGCGGCCGCACTGCGCACCCGCCTCGATGCGATCGAAGGCATGGAGGTGATCGCCGATCTCGACGCCGACGCCGACCGCTGGCCGGCATCGACCGGGATCATCTTCTACCGCGTCGCGCAGGAAGCGATCACCAATGTGATCAAGCATGCAAAGGCGCGCCGGCTCATCGTGCGCCTCTTCGAGGACAGCGCGGGTGACGCCCATCTCGAAGTGATCGATGATGGAAAGGGCATCGGACCCACCCAGCCCCAAATTCAGGAGCGGGGTGCGCGACTCGGCATCGTCGGCATGCGCGAGCGGCTGGCGCTGCTCGGCGGCCGCATCGAGATCGGCGCTGGAACTTCGGGCGGCACTTATGTTCGCGCCTTCGCACCCCTTCAGCAGGAGACGATATCGGAATGACAGCCTCCATTCTCGTTGCCGACGATCATGACATCGCCCGCGCCGGGCTGATCGCCATGATCGGCGGCCAGGACGATTTCCATGTCGCCCTTGATGTGCGCGACGGCGTGGAAGCCGTGGACGCTTGTGCTGCCCGCAAGCCGGACCTGGCACTGCTCGACATCCGCATGCCGCGCATGGACGGCCTCGCCGCCACCCGCGAGATCCGCCGCGTGTCGCCGGGGACGCGGGTGATGATCATCACCATGCATGACAGTCTCGATTATCTGGAAGCGGCGATCGAGGCCGGGGCCACCGGCTATCTGCTGAAAGACGCCAGTCGCGACGACATTCTGCGCACGATCCGCCGCGTGCTGGCAGGCGACGCCTTCTTCGACGGCCCGCTGGTCGCAAGGCTCTTGAAGCGCGCCGCGACCAAGCCGCAGACCAACAATAGCGGCCTGGAAACACTGACGGTGCGCGAGCGCGAGGTGCTGACGAAAGTGGCCGGGGGCCTGACCAACAAGGAGATCGGCCGGGCGCTGAAGATTTCGCCCGGTACCGTCAAAATCCATGTCGAACGCATCATCGGCAAGCTCGGCGCCGGCGACCGGACGCAGGCCGCCGTCATGGCCGTGCGCGGCGGGCTCGTCGCAACCGCCGGAGAAGAGCAGTGATGACCCGGACAATGACGGCAACAGCGGGCCGGCGGGCGCTGCGCTTCGCCGACCTTCCGCTGCGGGCGAAAGGCATCGTCATCATCATGGTGCCGCTGGCGCTGCTCTTGGCGGCTCTCGCCTCGGTCTTCGTCGCCGACCGGCAAAGCCGGATCGCCGAGGATCAGGTGCGGGTGACGCTGGAGATACAGTCGGGCATTCAGGAGCTTCACGCCCTGATCGCCGAAGCCGCGACGGCGATGCGGGGATACCTCCTGACCGGCAGGCCCGATTTTCTCGACCCCTTCAACCGGGCCGAGGACAGGCTGCCCGTGGTGCTCGACGAAGTCGGCCGCCGGCTGCGGGATGAAGAGCAGAAGGCCCGCCTCGACCGCATCCGCGCCCTGGTCGACGCCAAAGTCGACCGTCTCCAGCTGTTGAAACAGGCCGACATCCTGCGCACCGGCGGCCGCGAGGATCTTGCCGCCAAGCTCATCGAGGGCAAACAGGTGCTCGATGTGCTGAGGCAGGAGATCGACGCGATGAACCGGCGGGAGGCCGATCTCCTTCACGCCAGGACAGAGACCGCCGACCAGGTCCGCACCCTGTCGCGCAGCCTGATGATATCAGCCGGCTTCCTCGGTTTTGCCGGTGCGCTCGCCGCCGTCTTCCTGTTTTCGGCAAGCATCGTGCGCCGCGTGCACGCATTGAAGGCCCAGGCGCATCTCCTGTCGCAAGGCGAGGTCGTCACGGTGGCCGATCCCTTCCGCGATGAACTCGGCAGCCTCGAGCAGGCGCTGGAAGATGCGAGCATCCTTCTGAAAAGGCGCGAGGCCGATCTGACCGAGAGCGAGGAACGATTCCGGCAACTGGTCGAGGGCGTCAGCGATTACGGCATCTTCGGGCTCGATCCCCATGGGCAGGTGGTGAGCTGGAATGCGGGCGCCGAGCGGATCACCGGCTACGGCACCGAGGAGATCGTCGGCCAGCATTTTTCCCGCTTTTATCCCGAAGACAGCAGGGACAGCTTTCCCGCGGAAGAGCTTTCCAAGGCAGCCGGCAATGGGCGCACGGAAGCGGAAGGCTGGCGCCTGCGCAAGGACGGATCGCGGTTCTGGTCGCATGTCGTCGTTACCGCGCTCCATGACGAGACGGGCCGCCTGCGCGGCTTTTCCAAGATCACCCGCGACATTACCGAGCGCAAGAAATTCGAGGAGGCCCTGCTTGCCGCCCGCGAGGATGCGATCCGCGCCAGCAACGCCAAAAGCGAATTCCTGTCGCGCATGAGCCACGAACTGCGCACGCCGCTGAACGCCGTTCTCGGTTTCGCCCAGCTTCTGGAAATGGATCTGACCGATGCCGATTCCAGGGAGAGCGTCGCGCAGATCCTGAGAGCCGGCCGGCATCTGCTCAGCCTGATCGACGAGGTTCTCGATATGGCCAGAATCGAGGCCGGCCGCATGGATCTCGCTGTCGAGCCGCAGCCCGTCGCCGAAGTGATCGATGAAGCGGTATCGCTGGCAAGGCCGCTCTGCGGCAAGCAGCAGATCCGGATCCAAGTCACCGCGCCGGCCGAACCGGATCTGCTCGTGCTCGCCGACCGGCGGCGGCTGCTGCAGGTGTTCCTGAACCTCCTCTCCAATGCGGTGAAATACAATCGTCATCAGGGAAGCGTTACCGTCAGCCCCCGCGCAATCGGGGATCGCATTCGGATCGAAGTCAGCGATACCGGTCCCGGCATCCCCGCCGACCGCGTCATCAGGCTGTTCACGCCGTTCGACCGGCTGGGGGCCGAGCGGATCAACCAGGAGGGGACGGGCCTCGGGCTTGCGCTGTCGAAACATCTGATAGAGGCCATGGGCGGGACGCTCGGCTTCAGCAACGACCAAGGCGGCGCCACCTTCCATATCGATCTGCCGCGCGCACCGGTGGCGATGCGGGACGCCGCGGCACAAGATGTCGCGGTGCCGTAAGGCGCCGGCAGTTTGTTGAAATGCTCTCCTCCGTCATGCTCGGCCTTGTGCCGAGCGTCTGACCACGGTAATTGCTTGACGGGAAAGCATTTATTTTTAGAAACTTAATTGGGCCGGCGTAGAGCCTCGGCACAAAGCCGAGGATGACGTCGCGGGTTTTGGTCCATGGCAGATTCCACCGATATTGTGCGAGCCTCAACGATCCTGATCGTCGACGACGAGCCCGCCAATGTGTCGCTGCTGGAGCGCATCCTCAAGCGCGAAGGCTTCAAAGCGCTGATCAGCACCACCGAGCCGCGCGAAGCCTTGCGGCTTTTCCGCGAGCATCCGGTCGATCTCGTTCTTCTCGACCTGATGATGCCCGATCTCAACGGCTTCGCGCTGCTGGAGACCTTCGCAAGGCTCATTCCCGAAAACAGCTACCTGCCGATCCTGGTCCTGACCGCCGATGCGACCCTGCCGACGCGCAGGCGGGCGCTCTCCCTCGGCGCGAAGGATTTCCTGACGAAGCCCTTCGACGCGATCGAGGCCGTCCTGCGGATCTTCAACCTGCTCGAAACCCGGATCCTGACGCTGGAGCTTGCCAAATACGGGCTGGCGACGCCGAAATCGGAACGTCCGCGAATCGATTGATCGCGGCCCCCGCCGAAATTGGAGCCGGCTGGAAGCCGGCCCAGAATTCCGATCAGAACATGGTGTTCTTGTTGGCGGCGTCTTTCGGAACCGCCTGGATCACATCCCAGTGTTCGACGATCTTGCCGTCCTTGACGCGGAAAATATCGACGATCGCCTGGCCGCGGTCCTCGGTGCCGTTCGTCGCATGCACATGCAGCCAGACGAGATCGCCGTCTGCCGAACTGCGGACGATTTCGGCCTTCGACTGGGCATTGTCCTTGAAGAAGCCGGTGAAGAAGGAGACGAAGGGCTTCTTGCCATCGGGCACCTCCGGATTGTGCTGCCGATATTCGTCCGCGACGACCGAGGCGGCGGCGATATCGTGTTTGTTGAAGAACCGGTCGTAGAATTCCACCACCAGCTTGCGATTGGCTTCCTCGACCTTCACATCCCGCGCGGCGGCAAAAGCGCCGGAAGGCATGGCCATGCCCGCCACAATGGCGAGTGCGAAAAGCGATTTCCCGAATGTCATGCATCAAGCTCCTTGGTATGGATCCACGATCTAGTCTAAGAAACAGACTATGAAACTGGTCTAGGACACCCCGATATGCCCGACAAGAAGGCAGTTTTGGGTGCCAAGGTCAGCGGGCGATGACCCAAAGAGGAGGACGCGGTGCCTGAAGAAACCGGTCGGCCGGGAGCCGGATGCCCGATCAGAGGCGTGCTCGATCGCATCGGCGATCAATGGAGCCTGCTGACGCTCGAGGCGCTGGAAACCGACAAGAAGCGCTTCAACGAGCTGCTGCGCGAGATCGGCGACATCTCGAAACAAATGCTCTCCAAGACACTGCGGCACTTGGAGCAGGACGGCTATATCAGCCGCACCGTCTATCCCGAGGTTCCGCCGCGGGTGGAATATGAGCTGACGGAGCTGGGGCGATCCTTCCTCATCCCGATGAAAGCCCTGGTCGGATGGGCCGATCAGAACCACCCGGCGATCATCCGATCGCGGCAGCGACACGAAACTTTGTAGAGTTTGAACCGAGGCAGGTGCAAGAAGCAGCGCTGGCGCGTGTCCTTCGAGGCTCCGGCCTACGGCCTCCACGCCTCAGGATGAGGGAGGTTGCGGATTCCGCGCCGATAATGACGGGCGGATGAGGATGCGCCAACGCCCACGAGAGCCTCATCCTGAGGTGCCCTGCAGGGGCCTCGAAGAACGAGGTAGGCGCTGGTTTTGTCAGGCCAGCAGCACCTTGCCGCCCGCGCGGAAGGGAAGGGCGGAGCGCAGCGCCTGGCCGATCCTCTCCAGGGGAAAGACCTCGCGCACCTCGGTCGCGATGACCTTCTGGGCGATCTGTGCCGCCACTTCGCAATAGGCGCGCTGGACATCCCCCATGGCTTCGGAATGAACCCATTCGCGCAGGTGGAAATAGGAAAAGACGATGTCGGGATGGGAGGCCCAGAAGGAAGGCTGGATGCTTTGGCCCGAGAGCAGACCGTAATGCACGAAATGCCCGCCGGGTTTGAGCGCAGCGGCGAGGTGGCCGGCGTGCGCGCCGCCGACGCAGTCGAGCACCGCGTCCAGCCCATGGCGGCCGGCGAGCCCCGCCGCCAGATCGCCGTCCGCCCTGTCGACGATGACGGCCTCGAGCCGCCCGCGCAGGCGCGCGACCGATTCCTCGCTGCGGACGATCGCCACCGGCTCGACGCCGACGGCATTGGCCAGACCGATCAGGATCGATCCGATCGAAGAGGCGGCGGCATTGACGGCGATGCGCATGCCCGGCTTCAGCCCGATTTTCTTGTGCAGCATCAGCCAGGCCGTCATCGGATTGACGTAGCTCGTCGCCGCCTCGAAGTCGGACAGCGCGTCCGGAACACGAAGACACCAGCTGGGATCGGTATCCTTGAATTCCTGCCATCCGCCGGCGCTGCGCACCGGCAGCACGCGGCTGCCAGGCGTAAGCCAGTGGACCTCTTCGCCGCAGGCTTCGACCACGCCGAAGCCTTCGAAGCCGGGGATGAAGGGCAGGGTCGTGCGGCCGGCATAGGCGCCTGATATGGTGATGATATCGGAGGGATTGATCGATCGCGCGAGCAGGCGCACGCGCACCTGGTCGCGCCGCAGCGCCGGCAGTTCGGCCCGCTCGATCCCGACGACCTCCGGGGCCGGCCCGAATTTTCGCACGATCGCCTGATATTGCATTGCATCCCCCAGACAACAGCGGTTAGAACAGCGCACCAATTTTCGGTGATCGCATGAGTGTTGACGACAGGCCTTTAGCATCCTTCCGGGTCTCGATGCGAGACATCGACGTCTATGGCCATGTCCACAATTCGGTTTATCTCGATTATTGCGAGGATGCGGTCGTCGAGTTCCTGCGGCACCGGGAAATTCTGAGCCACTTCCGCCACACTTTCTCGGGTGTTGCCTATCACGTGAAGAAGGCGGAGATCACCTTTCACAGCCCGATCGACATCGACGACATCGTCGAAGCCAAGGTGAGCGTCGAGAAAATCGGGCGCACGAGCCTCTCCTTCGCGATCGAGCTCCAGCGCCAGCGCGACGGCGCCCATTGCGCCTCGGCGGGGCTCGTCTGGGTCTGCGTCGGCCTCTCCGACAGCCGCCCGACGCCGATCCCCGAGACCACCAGAGCCGCTTTGGGCTGACGGCCGATCTTCAAACCAGCGAGTGTCCATGCCGATCCATGCGCAGCTTCTTCGACATGCCGCGGAAAGGCCTGACAAGCCGGCCCTGGTGATCGACGGCCGCTCCTTGCGCTACGGCGAGCTCCATTCGCGCGCCAAAGCGATTTGCCGCTATCTCCGGGAATTGCCGCGCTCGAGCCGCCGCACGCTCGATCTGCCCGGCGTCGAAAAACTTGTCGCCCTCAGCCTCGGCAACCATATCGGCTTCGCCGAATATTTTATCGCCGTCACCGCCTTGCCCAACGCCTGCGCGGTGATCGACCCGATGATGCCGCCGGAGAGAATCGGGCGCATCGTCGAACGGCTGGCGCCTGATGTGCTCATTGTCGACGACGATGCCGGACCCAGCGCCGAAATTGCTCGCAGACTCGGCATATCGGTCGTCGTGGCCGGCGCCGAGCCCTTCGATCTCGCCGCGGCGGAAAGCGACCTGCCTGATGAGGCAGAAGGGATTTTCCTGATCGGCTTTACCTCAGGCACCACCGCCGAGCCGAAAGCCTATTATCGCTCTCGCGAGCAGTGGCGCCGGAGCCTCGATCGCGGACACACCGTCTTCGAACTCGCGGATGCGCCGTCCACCCTATGCCCCGGCGCCCTGGCGCATGGGCTGGCGCTTTACGCCTTGGTCGAAGCCCTGGATGCCGGCGGCACCTTCCATTCGGTCAGGAAATGGGATCCCGCCGCCGTCGCGCGCATTCTCTCCGCCGAACAGATAGAACGGCTGGTCGCCGTGCCGACCCATATTGCCGGCATTGCCAGGGCCTGGACAGGCGAACCGGCCCTGACCTCCCTGCGCGACGTCCTGACCGCCGGCGCCAAGCTCGACGTCAGCGGGGTTGAAGCCATGCGCCGCCTTTTCCCGAGGGCGCGCATCCGCGAATATTACGGCGCATCCGAAATTGGTTTCATGACCGTCTCCACCCTTGTCGGCGGCGCGGTCGATTTTCCGATCGACCGGGTGGGGCAGGCCTATCCCGGCGTCGAGATCTCCATTCGCGATCCAGAGGAAAACGACGTCGGGACCGACGTACCGGGCACCATCTTCGTCAGGAGCGACCTCATCGCCGACGGCTATCTCTGGGGCGACGACGGCCAGGCGTTCCGGGTCACACCGGCTGGCGCCACCGTCGGTGATCTCGGCGAAATCGACGCCAACGGCATGCTGCGGGTGATCGGCCGGGCAGGCGGCATGATGATTTCAGGCGGCAACAACGTCTATCCCGCCGAAGTTGAGAGCGCGCTGAAAACCTGCCCTGGCGTCGAGGAAGCCGTCGTCTTCGGCCTGCCGGATGACTATTACGGCCAGAGGATCGTCGCCGTCGTTTCCGGTGAGGCGATCGATGCGAAAATGCTGGCCGAGGATTGCGCAAGCAAGCTTGCCAGGTTCAAGATCCCCAGGCAATTCTACCATATCGCCTCCTGGCCGATGACGAGCAGCGGCAAGATTTCCAGAGGCCAGGTGGAGGCAGCGGTGATTTCGGGAGACGGTCTTGTCCTACGCCTATCAGCCTGACGAGGATTGGCAGCCGGTCGTGGTTGCCGCCTACCGCACGCCGATCGGCCGGGCCTTCGGCTCGCTTGCGACGGTCGCCGCCGAAGACCTGCTCGTGCCGATCATCCGCCGGATCGTCGCCGAGACAGGCGTTGCGCCCGAAGCCATAGACGATGTGCTGGTCGGCAATGCCGCCGGCGGCGGCGGCAATATCGGCCGGCTGGCGGCCCTCGCCGCCGGCCTGCCCGTCGCCGTTCCCGGTGTGGCCATCGACCGGCAATGCGGCTCGGGCCTGGAAGCGATCATCATGGCTGCCCGGCTGATCCAGGCGAAGGCAGGCTCCTGCTTCCTCGCCGGCGGCGTCGAGAGCGTCAGCACCGCGCCGTGGCGTGTTGAACGGCCGAAAGCCAATGGGGCGCTGCCGCGTTTCTATGGGCGCGCCCGGTTTTCCCCCGAAACGGTCGGCGATCCCGATATGGGCATTGCCGCCGAAAACGTCGCCCGGCAATTTTCCATCACGCGCCGGAGGCAGGACGAATTCGCGCTCCGCAGCCACCGGCTCGCCGTCGCCGCCGCCGAGGCGGGCCTCTTTCGGCCCGAGATCGTCGACATCTCCACCGGCCACGGACTGGTTGAACGGGACGAATGCCCGCGCCCCACGACATCGATCGAAGCACTGGCAAATCTCCGGCCGGTCTTCCTCCGCGACGGGTCAGTGACCGCAGGCAATGCCTGCCCGCTGAATGACGGCGCCTGTCTGGTGCTGGTCATCAGCCGCGGCATGGCAAAGAGCCTCGGCATCGACAAGGGCCTCGCCTTCATCGACAGCGCTGCCGCCGGCGTCGATCCCAACCTGCTCGGCATCGGCCCGGTCGCCTCGACCAGGAAGCTGCTGCACCGTCAGCCCGGGCTTTTGCTCTCCGGCATCGATGCCATCGAATTCAACGAGGCTTTCGCCGCCCAGGTTCTGGCATCGCTGGATCAGCTCGATATCTCCACCGACGCGGTCAACAGGGAGGGCGGCGCCATTGCCCTGGGCCATCCCTTCGGCGCATCCGGCGCAATCCTGGTTACAAGACTGTACAGTCAGCTGGTCCGCGCCGGTGTTCCCGGCGCCACCGGCCTCGCCATGATCGGCATCGGCGGCGGCATCGGACTGACGGCGCTGTTCGAGGCTGTCGCGCTTTCCTGATGAGACGAAGTCCGGCTCCGACTTCGGACAAATTCGGCCTATTCCACTTTCGCCGTGGTCAGGCGAGGAGATCGGCGAGACCGGCCCCTCATCTGCCTGCCGGCACCTTCTCCCCGCACGCGGGGCGAAGGGGGCATGCCGCAAGCTCTCCCTTCCTCTCCAGCGTCTCGCAGGGCACGTCCCCTCTCCCCGTTTTACGGGGAGAGGGTTAGGGTGAGGGGCCGTCGCCGCGCGAACCGGACAACCTCGCCGCGAAAAGCCCCCCAGCTTGCGCGACCATGACTACCCCAGCCCTCACGCTCGCCCCCGGTGGTAGGTCCAGCCGATCCCTGTTGCCGTCAAATTCCGCCATTTCGGCGAGCCGCCCTACTGCCTTGGCATAGGGCGACAACGACCGAGGGAGAATGGATCGGGCTCGCGATCCGGCGCATTCTCCTGCCCATCGGTTCCGGCCGCCGTACCTAAGTGACAAATCCATACCGATGAAGTCGCCGGCCTCGCCGCGGCGGCGAGTTCGGCAGCCAGCTCACGTCAACAGAGGAAATCCTCGTAAAGGACAAGGAGACCACCCATGAAGATCGTCATTATCGGCGGCACCGGGCTGATCGGCTCGAAGACCGTGGAAAGATTGCGCAGCAAGGGGCACGAGGTGCTGGCGGCGTCACCGAATTCGGGCGTCGACACGATCACCGGCAAGGGGCTCGCCGAAGCGCTGGCGGGCGCCGAGGTGGTGCTCGACCTCGCCAACTCGCCTTCCTTCGAGGACAAGGCGGTCCTGGAATTCTTCCAGACATCGGGCCGCAATCTGCTCAAGGCGGCGTCCGCCGCCGGCGTAAAACATCACATCGCGCTATCGATCGTCGGCATGGAGCGGCTGCAGGGCAGCGGCTATATGCGCGCCAAGATGGCCCAGGAAGAGCTGATCAAGGGCTCCGGCATTCCCTACACCATCGTCCATTCCACCCAGTTCCATGAATTCATGGCCGGCATCGCCCAGTCGGGCACATCAGGCCAGACCGTGCATCTGTCACCGGCTTATGTGCAGCCGATCGCATCGGACGATGTCGCCGACGTCATGGCCGAGGTGGCGCTGGCCGCGCCCGTCAACGGCACGATCGAGATCGGCGGACCGGAGAAAATTCGTCTCACCGACATCGTGACGCGCCTGCTGAAAGCGACGAACGATCCGCGCCAGGTGGTGGCCGATCCGCACGCCCGTTACTTCGGCGTCGAGCTCGAGGATAATTCGCTGGTCACTGGCGCCCAGGCGCGGCTCGGCCGCATTCGCTTCGACGATTGGCTCAGCCGGCAGCCACCGCAGAAAAAGAGCGCCTGACGGCCGGGGCCGCCCTTCGCGGCCCTCGCTGCAACCGTTTCCATCAAACGTAAGGAGACCAGATATGTTAGGAAAAACGATCTCGGCAGCGGCATTCGCCGTTGCCATCGTCGCCGGCACCGTAGCGCATGCCGCGGGCGACAAGGCGAAGGTAACCCTCGTCTACGACCATGCGCTTCCCAACGTTCCCGGCAAGAGCATCAAGGCCGTGCTCGTCGAATATAAGCCCGGCGGCACATCGCCGGGCCACACCCACCCGAAATCCGCCTTCATCTATGCCACCGTTCTGGAGGGCTCGATCAAAAGCCAGGTCAATGACGGCCCGGTGAAGATCTACAAGGCCGGCGAAAGCTTTCCCGAATTCCCCGGCGATCACCACAGTGTCAGCGCCAACGGCAGCAAGACCGCGCCGGCGAAACTGCTTGCGGTCTTCGTGGTGAACTCGGACGAGACGGAGCTGACGACCGACGACAAGTAAGCCGCCCTCGATGCCCGGCGCCGCCGGGCATCGTTCCTTGCTCTCAGTCAAGCAGATTGCAGCGCCATCTCCAGGTCGGCGATCAGATCGTCCGGATGTTCGATGCCGATCGACAGGCGGATGGTCGATTCCAGCACGCCGATGCGCTGGCGGACATCGGCCGGCACGCCGGAATGCGTCATGGTCGCCGGGTGGCTCGCCAGCGATTCCGTTCCCCCGAGACTGACCGCAAGCTTGAACACCTGCAGCGCATTCAGAAATTTGAAGGAGGCCGGCTGGCCGCCGCGAATGTCGAAGGAAAAGGTGGAACCGGCGCCGGTGCATTGCGCGGCGAAGGTCCGGCCGGCCGGCGAATCCGGATCGTGGTAAGGCAGGTAGTGGACCTTCTCGACCTTCGGGTGATCGCGCAGAAAATCGGCGACGGCGCGCGCATTGCTGTTTGCCCGCTCCATACGCAGCTGCAGCGTTTCCAGCGAGCGACCGAGCATCCAGCAGGAATGCGGATCGAGCTGGGTGCCTATCGCGCCGCGCAACGCCTTGACCTGCTTGACGACGGCCTTGCGGCCGAGAACGGCGCCGGCGATCAGGTCGGAATGGCCGCCGACATATTTGGTCAGCGAATAGAGCGAGATATCGGCGCCGTGTTCGATCGGCCGCTGGAACACCGGCCCGAGCAGGGTGTTGTCGCAGACGATGATCGGCACATGTCCCTGCTTTGCGCCGATCGCGTCGGCGACGCGCCGGATCATCGCGACATCGACCAGGCTGTTGGTCGGGTTGGCGGGTGTTTCGATCAGGATAACGGAGACGCGGCCTTTGGCCATCGCCTCCTCGGCCGCCTTCTGCACCGAGCCCTCGCTGACGCCGTCGGCAAAGCCGATGGCGGCGACGCCGAGGTTCAGGAAGGTTTTGGCCAGCAATGTTTCCGTGCCGCCATAAAGCGGCTGCGAATGGAGCACCGCATCGCCCGGCCGGACGAAGGCAAGCAGCGTGGTGGCGATCGCCGACATGCCGGAGGAAAACAGCGCGCCGCTTTCCGTCCGCTCATAGACGGCGAGCCTGTCCTCGACGATCTCGCTGTTGGGATGATTGAAGCGCGAATAGACGAGGCCGGCGCCTTTGCCCGCCGGCGGCTCGCGCCGGCCCGAGACGTAGTCGAAGAAATCGCGGCCGTCCTCGGCGGAGTTGAAGACGAAGGTGGAAGTGAGGAATACCGGCGGCTTGACCGCCCCTTCCGAAAGTTCGGGATCGTAGCCGTAATTCAGCATCTGCGTTTCGGGATGCAGTGCATGATTGCCGATATGGGTTTTGGAAGGATGCGGGGCCGTCATGATCGTCTCCTCTGTCGGGATTGCCCAGGGACAAATTACATCAGAACTGCATGGGAGGAGCAAATGATCGATGCCGCTCCTTAATGGTTAGCTCACGGTCTCGCCCAAAGTGTCTGCAACATAGGCCCCGCGCGCACCCATCGGCAGCGGCGTGCCCGTCGTCGTATCCCTCGCCGTCTGATGTTCCAGCTCGGCGTTGAGTTCCGCGCCGATGACGAGAATGACGACGGAAAGCCAGATCCAGATAAGGAAGCCGATCAGCGCGCCGAGCGTGCCATAGGTCGCGTTGTAATTGGCGAAATGATCGAGGTAGAAGGAGAAGACCAGCGACATGGCGGCCCAGGCGAGGGTCGTCAGACCTGCGCCCCAGGTCATCCACCGCACCCTGGCGGGCTCCCGGCTGGGGCCGAACCGGTAGACCGAGGTGACCGCCAGCGCGACGACCAGCAGCAGCAGCGGCCACCGCAGCAGAAGCGCCATGTGCTCCTTGAACTGATCGAGCCAGAGATAGGAGAGCACCACTGGCATAACCCCGACGAGCACGACCATCACCACCATCAGCAGCATCGCGCTCAAGGTGAAGCAGAGGCCGACGAGGTTCAATCGGATAAGACCGCGCTTTTCATTCTCCTCATAGGCGACGTTCATCGCATCGAAAATCGCCAGCGTGCCGCTATGCGTGCTCCACAGCGCAATGCCGAGACCGACGAAGAAAGTGATGCCAAGCGCGCTGTCGCGCTTGCTGACGAGTTCCTTGATCTGATCGGCCAGAAGGTCGAAGGCGCCCGGCGGCAACAGACCGGCCAATTCGCGAAGATGTTCGGATATGGTGACCGGATCGGCAACCAGCCCATAGAGAGACACCAAAGCCGCCATGGCGGGAAACAGCGCCAGCAGCAGATAAAAAGTCACCCCCGCGGCAATGAGTGTCACCCGGTCGTTCAGGACCTCATGGTAAACCCGCCAGAACACATCGCGAAGGCCGCTGAGCGGAATAGCCTCGGGTGTGGCGGCGCTGCGGCCATGATCGTCAACCGCGCGGCCCGGCGCCGCGGACGGCACCAGCGCACCGCCCTGCTTCGCCTGCATCAACACAAATGCCCCGATCGCCGCCGCCGCCATCATCGCGGCGGCGATGGACAACCTCTTGAGCGGGAGCGCATCTGCCATTACCCTATCCTCCGATTTGCTGCGTGGATAACGCCGGGTGCCGCAAAAGGATGCAAGCCGTTGCTTTCCTGCGTAGATTCGGAGCGCAGGGGAGGGGAGGCCGCAGCCAAGAGGGCTGCGGAGAAAGGAACCCGTCCCAAATTGCCGGATCATAATCCGCTGATTTTATTGGATACTTTTCCTAATACGGAAACGAAACCGAGCTTTGGTTTCATCACTGCAGTCTAGCCCTATATCTGGAGGCGACCGCCGGCTTGGTAAATTCGCTGCCCCAGCCGGCAAATTCTGGCTTTTACGCGGCTTGGAAAGCGCGATCTGGACCTGAATTACGCCTGCCACCATCGACCCGAACGCGGGACATCCAGCACACCACCCATGCCGACCTCATCAAGAGCGCCGTCGAACACCACCGGCAATAGTCGCCCACGTTGTACACGGCAAACATCGCCCGCCGCGCGTCGAAGATGCCGCGCCACAGCCCCCCCCCCGAGAAGCCTCATTCTGAGGTGCCCTGCAGGAGGGCGTCGGGCATGGGTGCAAGGCCTAATCCAAACTCCCTCATCCCTGTGCTCGTCACAGGGATCCAGTGCGCGCAAGTCCTTGGGCGCGAAAGACCTCTTTCCTGACGAAAGTCATTCACCGCGCGGACGCGCCGTGGCTGGGTTCCTGCGACGAGCACAGGAATGACGGAGGTGGAGTGGGCACCCCGCAGGGGCCTCAAAGGGCGAGGCGGGTGCGCCGGCGTCGAAGGAATGCAAGAAGCAGCGCCAGAGCGCGTCCTTCGAGGCTCCGGCCTGCGCGCCTCAGGATGAGGAGCGTTGGAGGATGCCGCCTTCAACAAGGGCCGCGGGCAATCTGCGCTGCAACAACAGATACTGGAAAATCCGCCCCCCCCGAGAGCCTCATCTGAGGTGCCCCGCAGGGACCTCGAAGGGCAAGATGGGCGCGCCATCGCCGAAGCCGAATGAACGCAAGAAGCAACATTGAGCATGTCCTTCGAAGCTCCGGCCTACAGCCTGCGCACCTCTGGATGAGGTGCGCAGGAGGATGCCACCCCTTGATAAGAGGCATTCGGCACACCTCAGCGACGGGCGCAGAAAGACCCGCGCCGACATCTACGAGAGCCTCATCCTGAGGCGCCCCGCAGGGGCCTCGAAGGACGAGGCGGGTGCACTCATGCCAAAGGAACGCAAAAAGCAGCGCTGGAGCGTATCCTCGAGACTTCGGCCTGCACAGCATGCACCTAGAAATCACCCATGCCACGCGAGAAGCTCTCCGGATCTCCACAGATAATGACGCCAGCCGCCTCGCTAATCTTCACGGCAGATCCGTTCCAGCTTGCGCATGCAGCCAATGAACTACCCGGCATTGGCGGCCGCGGGCCTCCTGTGCGCCCGGATGATCTGCCCGACATCCTTGTCATACCGATCATCGGGGAAGGTTATATTCCAGATGAGGCGACGCGACGGCTCCGGAGCGATATTCCCATAACCGAGCTCCTCCAGGCGGAGCAGGAGCAGCAAATGGTCGGTCACGACGATCAGCCGCGCGTAAGTGCTAAGCTGATACAGCGCCGGACGCATGGCGGCATAGGAGTTGAAGCCGAATGATGCGGCGATTGCCTCATCGAAATGCGACGATTTGATGTGAGGATATTGGCCCCGCAGAGCTTGCTTTAACGTGACGACGTTCGAAGGCGAGAACCTGATGGATGGGTTCAACATAGGACGATCCTGTGCTCTGTCGAAGCCTGCCGATTACACTTCGACCTTGAGGAACACAGTCGTCGAAAAACTTCACACGCCTTTCAATCCGGCAGCAGGTCCGGATAGGCTTCCAGACTCATACATTAACCGTCAAACACCTCACCCTCAAGGCCCCGGCCCGTGGAACCAACGGGGATCGGTTGCACACGGCGCGCGATATCGCATGCCCAGCCCGTTGCCCACAACATCCGTTGTCCGCGGCACGCAGATGAATGCACCGAGCAGCGTTGGAGCGTTTCCTTCGAGGCTTCAGCGTCAGGCCGAGGCACGCCCGGACAACGCCGCTCCAGCGCTCCCGAGAAGCCCCATCCTGAGGCGCTCCGCAGGGGCCTCGAAGGACGAAGGCGCGCGCTACCGCCAGACGACGGCAAGGAGCAGCGTTGCGGCGCGTGCTTCGAAGCTCCGCCCTACGGGCTATGCGCCTCAGCATGAGGGGCGGTGGAGGATGCCGCGTCCGACGACGTGGGGCATCGGCGAAAGCCTGTTCCAAACTCCCCATCCCTGTGCTCGGGCTTGACCCGGGGGATGCCACACGGATCCAGTGCGCCCAAGTCCTTGGGCGCGAAAGAGCTCTCTTGACGAAAGTCATTCACCGCGCGGACGCGCCGTGGCCGGATTTCTGCGGCATCCCTCGGATCAAGCCCGAGGAAGGAATGACGGAGATGGAGTGGGCGCCCCACCAGGGACCTCGAAGGGCGAGGCGGCTGCCGCCACCGAATGACCGCAAGAAGCAGCGCCAGAGCACCTCCTGCGAGGCTCCGGCCTGCGGCCCGCGCCTCTCAGGACGAGGGCCGCTGGAGGACGCCGCACCCGCAATAGGGGCCTGACAATCGGCGCCCCAAGCACGGGCGCTGAAGAACCCGCGACGATACTCACGAGAGCGTCATCTTGAGGCACCCCGCAAGCCCCCCAACGACCAAGCGGGTGCGCGAACGCTAAATGGGGCATTCGCACACCGCATCTCTACAACGGGCATCGAAGACTCCGCCCCCGTGAGAAGCCTCATCCTGAGAGCCTGTGAATGTTTGGTAGCGGAGGCGATTGGATTGTGATTCTGTTGGGTCGTTGATTTGCTTGGGGGATGATGGTGGGCGACGACCTGTTCGAAGGATTGCCGGTGCATGGAGCGCGGCGAAGTGCTCAGGTGGGACGCGGAGCGGCGCGCATGCGTGAGCCGGTGCGCGATCAGATCGAGTTGCGTGCCGTCGATATCGACAGCTTGATCGGCCAGGATCATGCGGTGCGGGTCATTTGGAACTATGTCGAGGGACTGGATCTGAGCACGCTCGAAGATCGGATCAAGGCGCGTGAGCACCGGCCAGGCCATCCACCGATTTCGCCACGGCTTTTGCTGGCGCTGTGGCTCTATGCCAGCAGCGACGGCGTCGGCAGCGCGCGGGCGCTGGAACGGCAGTGCGGGAGCCACGACGTCTATCGCTGGCTGTGCGGCGGTGTCTCGGTGAACTATCACACACTGTCGGATTTTCGGGTTGGTTGCGCCGATTTGCTCGACCGGCTGCTTGCCGAGCATCTGGCGGCGCTTGCCGGTGCCGGCCTCGTCACTCTCGATTGTCTGGCGCAGGATGGCGTGCGGGTCCGGGCAAGCGCGGGTGCGGCCTCGTTCGGCCGCAAAGCGACGCTTGATCGGCATCTTTCCATTGCCGAGGCGGTTGTGGATCAGCTCAAGCACGAGGTCGATGCGCGTTCGGATGCCAGCACTCGGCGCATCGAGGCGGCCAGGGAGCGGGCGGCGCGCGAGCGCGGCGAGCGGCTCAGAGCAGCCCAGGTCGCTCTTGACGAGATCGAGCGCCATCGCCAGGCGCGCGAAGAAAAGCGCGGCAATGGCAAAAAGCCGAAGGAGCCGCGCGCCTCCAGCACGGATGCACAGGCGCGGGTGATGAAGATGGCCGACGGCGGCTTCCGCCCGGGTTATAATGTGCAGGTTGCGAGCACGGCCGGTGAGCAGTTCGTGGTCGGGCTCGAGGTGACCAATGCCGGCTCCGATCGCGGCCTCATGCGGCCGATGCTGGAGCGGTTGCGCGCGCTAAGCGGCCATCTGCCGCGGCGCTATCTCGCCGATGGCGGCTTTGGCAGCGCTGAAGATATCGAGTGGGCGCACGGCGAAGGGGTTGAGGTCTTTTGTCCGCCCACTCAGTCCAAGCACGGAACCGATCCCTTCTTGCCGCGCCGCGGCGACGGTCCGGGTGTGTCGGCCTGGCGGGCCCGCATGGCAAGCGAGGCGGGCAAGGCTCAGTACAAACCCCGATCGATCTGCGAATGCGTCCATGCCCGCTGGCGCAACTGGAATCTGCGACAATTGACGGTGCGCGGCATCGAAAAGGTCCAGGCCGTCGTGCTCTGCTACGCACTCACCAACAATATCTTGCAAGGCCATCGGCTTGCCAAGGGCTGAGCCACTGTCACCACCCAGACACCAACACGCGACCATCCGAACGCAGCGCGCAATCGCCTGACGCTCGACTGCATCGGCCAGCCAAGATCGGCCAAAAACGCGCCGGATTCAAAAGCTTCACAAGCTCTGAGGCGCCCCGCAGGGGCCTCGAAGGACGAGGCGGGCGCACTCACGCCAAGAAATGCGAGAAGGAGCTTGGAGCGGTCCTCCGAGAGTTTGGCCATCGGCCTGCGCACGTCAGGACGGAACTGGAGGCTCGCACCGGGCGCTGATATTCTGCATCGCCGCGCTGAGGCGAGCGAGGATCGACCCTGCAAAGGACGGGGCGGCGAGAATCCGCTATCAATTGCGAATGCGTTGTCCGCGGACAACAGGCAACCGTTTCAGAGCGGCGGCGCGGCGCAAGTTGTCCGCGGACAACGCCACACAGAATCCGCCCGCCATCATCAGAGCTACGCCCGCTTAACCTTCCTCCACCGCATCATCCGCCATGACCCAACCACCACGCTTGAATTTGCGGCATGGCGGCACTACCTGTTGGTCGACCGAAGCGCTCTCCCCTCCGAGCCGCTTTGGTTCGACGGACAGCATTCCTCCTCCCAGGCTGTCGGTCCCTATCGAAGCCCGGCGCTCTCTCCCGCGCCGGGCTTTCGTTATCTCGGCGAGCCGCCGTCGCCGCCGACCAGCTTTCCACTGCCGGAAAGACTATGTCAGGGCTCATCGTAACAAAGCGCCCATTGGTCGCCGATATACCAGCAGCGCCCTATCCGCGGCTCCGTCTTCCAGATCAGGCTCTTGACGAACTCGATGCCGCCGCGCTTGAACGCGGCCGTCAGCGCCTCGATCTCGTTCTCATCGATGGTCAACCCACCATCGGCGCAGACGAAATAGGCTGTGCCGATCCAACGCGCCGCAAATCCACGCGCGCCGCGCTCGATACGAAGCGCAGCGCCATGGGAGGTATGACGGCCGCTATTCGGCGCCCGGCCCTGGCGCGGTACGCCGAGCGGCATTACCAGGCGCCCTCCCGGCCGCAGACTTTCGATCCAGGGCTCGGCGGGACGCCCGACGGCAAAGTTCACGTAGATCGCGTCCATCTCTAGCTGCGGCCATTGATTGCCGTCGGCGATGATGACGCTGACATTGGCCCGGTCGGCAAGGGCGGATCGAGCGTGGCCGGCCAGATCACGATCCATCTCGATGGCATAGACATGACCAGTGGCGCCGACCAACTCGGAAAGAACCGCGCTATAATAACCCGGTGCCGGCACCGATATGGGCGATGCGATCGCCGATTTGAACGTCGAGCTCCGCCAGCAACCGGGCATGCAACGACGGGCTGCCATTATTGACGCCCTTGTCGGGCTGCAACGCAAACAGCACATCCTGATAGGCAAGAACCAAATCGGCGGAGAGCAGCCGGCGATATCCGCCACCCAGACTGGCGATCTGCCACGGCGGCGCGCCAAGGAATTTTTCGCGGGGTACGACCGCAAAGGCGGCGGCCTCGATCCGCGGGTTCGTCGTTCCGGCGGTGGCCGCCACCTGTCGGGCGTAAGCCCGGCGGACCACCGCAAGTTCGTCGGCCGTGAACGTCGCAGTCGGCATGACTCATCTCCGGCATGTCTTTGAGATCTGTTCCGTTTTACGTCTCGCGGCTTAAGATCTAACACGATCGACGGGCGACAGTCTTCTCAAGACTGCGGCATTCGTGACGGAAGTTAAATGCCATTTTTCTTCCTTTGTAGAAAACTACGCTGTTACGTCAGAGGCTTACTCTAGCCGCGCTACAAAACTCTATCCATCGCAGCACTGAGCCGGGCGCATGGCATGGCCTGGTATGTTGGTCACCCGCGACGTTCCTCTGGTGCCAACTATGAAAAGGATTGAGTTTTTCACTAGGCCATGCCATACGCCCCGACACTCCGTATTGCCGCGGCTGCTGAACCTAGGCACTCACGGAGAACAACATGAACGCGCCATCATTCATCTGCCGCACCAGCAACATTGCTGGGCATGTCATCAGGTCCGTCGTTGCACACGACGAACCGGAGCAGAGTTTTTCACATTCACTTGCGGACCTTGCGAGCGCTCTGCCATCGCCGGAGGCGTTGACTCAAAAGAGGGCCTCGCTTCGTGCCGTCGTCACGACCCCCGACTTTCATCCCGGGAAACCCGTCCCCGTCGGCGTCGTCGCTGATCTAGAAGGCGCGGTTCTCCCGCACATGATCGGCTCTGACATCGGATGCGGGATGCGCATGGTTGTTCTCGAAGACGTTACGGCCGATCAATTATCGACACCACTTCTCGACCATCATCTTCGTCATCTCTTCTTTCAAGGTGGGCGGGATATCGCCCTAACGGGATTGGACCGGCACGCAATTCTGCGCGAGGGTCTACCTGGGCTCCTTGATAACCTACAACGGACGAGTGCTGGCCTGCTGTCCAAACTTGACCTTTCGCGGGCGTGGGTCGATCTCGAACGGCATTCGGACAACGGCGTTTTCTCATGTGAAGACATCGATCCTGACTTCTCAGACTATGCGCAGGTCGATGACGACCACCGCCGCGATGCTATCCTCGGCACGATCGGTGGTGGGAACCACTTCGTGGAACTCGGTTATGTCGATCACGTTGCGGATGGCGCATTTGCCCGAGCCGCCGGACTGAAATCCGGCTCAGTCGTCCTTGTCGTCCACTCCGGCTCTCTCGACTTTGGACAGCGAGTAGGCACGGCAACAAAAGAGAGAGCGAGGATTGCTTCAAGATCTGGCGAGGATTGGCGGGTGCTCTCTATGGAGATGCAGCCGCACCTCTACAGACGATACTTGGATGGCCATGCGAATGCGGTGAATGCCGCCTTCGCCAACCGCTTCTTTATCGAACTGGCGGCGGTGGAGGCCGTAGCGCGCGCTTTGGGACGAGAAATCGACCATCGTCTCGTCTATGACGCCCCACACAACACTGTTTGGCAAAACGGAAATATCGTACGCCATAGAAAGGGTGCGTGCCCAGCTAGGGGCGTCGGTGTCATGGCCTCCAGTCCATATGAATGGCTCGGCGAACCGGTCATCCTTCCCGGCTCCATGGGCGATGGCACATGGCTACTTGCGGGATGCGGTTCGAGCGACTTTCTGGAGTCCGCTGCTCATGGAGCGGGTCGCAAGCTATCGAGGCAGGAAGCACGCTCGAAAACGAATATCAGCAGTGGGCTACGTGTCATCGGTCCCGTCGACCCTCGAAGCCCGACTTTGCGGGGCCGGCAGGATATTGTGGCCGAGATCCACGCTCGACTCAAGGAAGAGGCGCCAGCGGCATACAAGCCAATCGACAGCGTTATGGCGCCGATGGTCGAAGCGAACATGATAACAAAAGTTGCGAGGATCAAGCCACTCATCACGGTGAAGGGATGATACACGGCAATGACCAGAGACGTGCGGCCTTAAGAGCAGGCCGCCCCCGACCAATCAGGCGTGCGCCGTTATGCGGTGCATGCCGTTTACGCTATACCGTTTCTTGATCCTGTCGACCGGCGTCCCGTCCTGAAGCGGGACCTGGACCACCCTGTCATAGGTCTCAAAACCCATCTTGGCGTAATAGCCGAGGCCGCTGACATTGTCGGCGCGGATGGTCGCATTGATGAATTCGAGTCCGAACGCTTCCGCTGCCGCCAGGGTCGCGGGAAAAAGCGCGCTGCCGATGCCTGCGGTCTTCGGGTTCATACGGGCAAAGGTCGCAATGTCGGCGACGCCTTTCGGCGGATCGCCGTATAAGCTCAGCGATTGGAAGCCGACCAGCGACCGATTGTGCTCGGCCACATGGCAGGCAAGCGGAAACTCGCCATCGATGAACCAGTCGGCAAACTCGGCAGCCGAAAGCGGGGTCTCGAGCGCTGTCGTTCCGCCGGCCCGGATGATCTCGTTCAGCAGAGCGCTCAGTTCCTCCGCGTCGGAGGAGACGGCTTTTCGGATATGCATGTCTTGGCTACCTCGTCGCGAGCCAACAACCTATCGGCGAGATTTTGAGATGGCAAGTCTGAGCTAACCATCCAGGCCTCGAACGAATTTGGTCATCGCGGCGATGATGATGACGGCCGAGGCGGCACCCGGATCGATATGCCCGGTCGCACGCGCTCCCAGCCGCGACGCCCGCCCCTTGGCGGCCGTCATCTCCCGGGTCGCTTCGCAGCCTTGGCGCGCTGCCTGTTCCGCTATCTCGAAACATTGGGAGAGGGGCGTTCCCGACTGCCAGGCATCGAGCGCCGCGTCCGCCGCAGGCTTCCACGCATCGACCATCGTCTTCTCGCCGGGCTCCGCCTTGCCGCGTTCCCGAATGCCTTGCGCCATCGCCGCGAAAGCGCGCAGGAAGTCGTCATCGCTGAGTTCAGGCCTGTCCTTGACTGCCGCTCCGGCGCGCATGAAGGCCGTGGCATAGAGCGGGCCGGAAGACGCGCCGACCGCATTCAGGAATGCCTTTGCCGCCGCGTTGAAGACGGCCGTCGGCGCAATCTGCGCGGGGTCGAGCGCGCCGACCGCCTTGGCCGCCGCCTCACAGCCGGCGTCCATGGCAAGACCGTGATCGCCATCACCGATCGCGCCATCCAGCTCACAGAGATGGTCACGCTGCGCCGCGATATCGGCGGCGATCAGGGCAAAGAGGTGCTGCAGGTCTTTGGTCGTGATCGCCATCGATCACCTCCTGAACATGGCGCAATCGCAGGGATGGTCGATCAGCCGCCGAAGCTCGTCATCGAGATGCATGAGCGTGATCGAAGCGCCGGCCATTTCGAGCGAGGTGCAGTAATTGCCGACAACCGAGGTATGGATGACGAGCCCGGCCTCATCGAGCCGCGCCTTGGCACGTCGCATCATGATGTAGAGCTCCATCATCGGCGTGGAACCGAGCGAGTTGACGAGCACCGCGACCCGGTCGCCCCGCTCGGCCTTCATTTCGCGGAGAAGGTTGTCCATCAACTCGTCGGTCACCGCATCGGCCGTTCCCAGCGGTTCGCGGGCAACGCCGGGCTCGCCATGGATGCCCATGCCGATCTCCATCTCCTCCTCGCCGATCAGGAAGTTCGGCTTCAAGGTCTGGGGCAGCGAGCAGGGCGAGAGTGCCACGCCCATCGTATAGGTTCGCGCATTGGCATGGCGGGCGGCGCGCTCGACCTCGTCGAAAGAATAAAGAAGATCGCAGGCAGCACCGGCGGCCTTGAAGATGAAGACGTTGCCGGCAACGCCGCGCCGCCTGTCGCTCTGGTCGGCCGGGGCAGACGCCACGTCGTCGGTGGTCAGCACGGTGCGCACTTCGATATCGTCGAGTGCCAGCATTTCGGCGGCCATGTCGAAATTCATGACGTCGCCGGCATAATTGCCGTACATGAACAGCACACCGGCGCCGCCGTCGACCGCCTTGGCGCAGGCGATGATAGGATCGGGCGGCGGCGAGGCGAAGACATTGCCGATTGCGGCAGCATCCGCCAGCCCCCTGCCGACATAGCCGAGGAATGTCGGCTCGTGCCCGGAGCCGCCGCCGATCACCAGCCCGACCTTGCCCTGGCGCGGCCCATTTCTGGCAATGATGGCGCGCGGCATGTCCTCCACGGCATAGAGATGCTCGGGATGCGCCGCGAGGACGCCTTGCAGCATCTCATCGACGGCATCCGCGCCTGCATTGATAAGCTTCTTCGTCTTCACGCCGATCCTCCCCAGAACGAGCTCCGACTGCATAGATGCGGCTGGCGCCCAGAACGTCAATCCGCCAGCGGCATGACCGCGGTGGCGAATGGTGCGAGCAGCAACTGTTTGTCCAAATCCGCCGGCCGGCATGCGCTGCAATCGACCGTCCGGTTCTCGCCGGTCAGATTGACGATATGAAGCCTGGCGCCTGCGGCATCCCTGGCAACGAAAGACAGCACCTCGGAGGGGGAGGAGGAGACGCATTCCTGCCAGGCGGCGCCCGCCAGCGCCGACAAAGTCCGCACGGTGTTGAACAGTGGCCGCCGCCCGCCTTGCTCGACCGGTTCGTCAGGACCGGCGATCAGCCCGAAAGGACCGGTCAGGGCCGAAAGCGTCAGGCATTCGAGGCCGGCGTCCAGCACCCGGATGGCGTAGCCCAGCGCAAAGGCCTCGGCGAAACATCCGTTATGGCGGGGGTCACGGTTGGCCATCGGAATACGCCCGCCGGACGGATTGTCCATGGTGCGGCTGCCATAGGGGTTCTGCCGCATCGGGATCGTCGATGGGCCGATGCGATAGGGCTTGTCGCCGTAGATCGCGCGGACGGATCGGGTGATGAAGGGCAGCGCCTCCAAGGTCTGCATGACGCTGAGATCGTCGGCCGCATGCACGATCGGGTTGGTGCAATGGCTGACGAAATCGATCTCGCTTGCCGGCACGCGCTTGCGGTTGAGCTCGGTGAAATAGCTGAGCATGCCGCCGCCGATGCGCATGCCGGGGAAGGCGGCGCGGGCCGCGGCATAGATCTCTTCGAGGGGAGGGCAGTCCGGCCATTTGCTGCCCGGTGGTGTCGACTGCCGATCGACCGAAGGTGAGATCAGGATCGCATCCGGCCGGAAATCCGCGCGCTGCATCTGGCGGGCGATCTCGGCCGCTTCGCTCGATGGCGACGACTTGCAGGCAAGCGCGATCTCCAGCGTCGTGCGGCCGATATGAGCAGCAGTGATCGCGGCAAATTTCTGCAGCGCTTCGGCGTCATGTCCGGCATTCGGATCGAAATGGAAGAGCAGTTCCCGAGGCGCGATCTCCAACAGCGGCGACCGGGCCGCGAGCGTTGCATCGGCCTCCTCCGGCGTCACGACCACGCCGATATCGGGCATGGTACCGGTCCTTGTTCCGAATTCGAGCCTGATTGTTCCGCTCGACGCCGCGGCTGCGAGCGGTGCGGAAGGGCCGGTATCCCTGATAATCAGCGACGTCTTCTGCCGAACCGGTTGGCTGGCAGGAAGCCGGTAGGGCCAGGGCAGGGCGAGCGGCCGGACATAGGTCTTGTAGGAGGCATCGGACCAGTTCCGCTGATCCTCCATTTCGAAGGTGTCGCCTTCCATCCGGCATTCCGCCGAAACATTAGCCGCGACCTTATGGGAAATGGCGCGCATATCTTTGAACGGCTGCCAAGGCTCGATGACATCGGGAAAGCGCGTCTCGACGATCCGGCCGTCGACGTGTTCGACCGTTGCCGTTGACCCGGCAACGCCGACGATCGGGTGCAGGATGCAGAAGCCGCAGCGGTTGGTCTCGAAGCCGGTTTCCGAAACGGCTTCGGCCTCGAAATCGAGCCGGTCCTGATCTGCCCTGATGCGAACCTCGATGACAAGGCTCGTTCCGTCGGACGCCTCGCAAGTCGCCCGGTAAGCAACATCGAAACGACCTTCGCCCTGATCGATCCGGAGATCGGCTATGCCGGGGCTATAGGTGCCCCAGTCCCGGTCGCGAACGAGGTAGGAAATCGCCCGCAGCACCTCGATTCCCTGGTAGCGGATGGAGCGAAGGCCGCCATCGGCGAGATCGGCCGTCAGCTTTCCGGCCGTCAGGCGAACCGGCGGTCTTTCCTGAGCGCGGGTGCCGTAGAGCTGGAACGCATCGGCCGTCATCGCAGCATCGCCCGGACATCGATCGTCTGCCCCCTGGAAGCACTGTCATAGGCAGCTTCGACAAGCGCGAATGTCTTCAGATTGTCGGCGCCCGAGGTCGAATGTTCCGCGCCGCGCCTGAGCTGGTCGACCCAATGCTGCTGGATCGCATAGACGCTCTCCTGGATATTGTGCCAGGGTCGCGAGGCCCAGGACAGCAGCTTTGGCGAGACATCCATCCTGGTCGTGCCCCGGCCGTTGGTGATTTCGAGGCCATACCCCTGGCTGAGGCGGATCGTACCCTCGGCGCCGTCGAGTTCGATCAGGGTCTCGGGGAAGGGCTCTTTGGAAAGCTTGGTGGCGTAGCTGACGTCGACGACCGAGGTGGCGCCGTTTTCATGATCGAGCAGGATGGTCGCGACGTCCTCACCCTTGATCTTAGGATTGACCCGCCTGCTGCGGGCGGTCAGCGAATTGACGTCGCCGAGGATATAGCGGGCGATATCCAGCGTATGGATGCCCAGATCTTCGATGATGAACCGGTCGCCCTCGGCCAGATAGGGCTGGCCGGAGAAAACGTCGTAACCCGAGCGGAAGGAGAAGCGGCCCCAGAAGGGCGTGCCGATCGCGCCGGCGTCGAGCGCCTTGCGGACCGCCTGGATCGGCGCCTGCCAGCGAAAATTCTCGTGCACCATCAGCGCCACGCCGGCATTGTGGCAAGCCTCGACCATTGCCTTGGCATCCGACAGCGTCTTGGCGAAGGGCTTCTGGCAGATGGCCGGCACCTTATTCCGGGCGGCCATTTCCACCAGCGCGCGGTGGCTCTGGACGGTCGTGGCGATATCGACGAAATCGAAGCCGCCATCGGCAAACAAGGCCTCGGCATCGCTGTAGCGCCGCTCGATGCCGAACCGATCGCCGACGAGCTTCAGCCGTTCCGGATCGCGGTCGCAGATCGCGACGATCTCAGCACCGTCGACATCCTTCCAGGCATGCATCTGGTTGATCGCAAAGAAGCCGCAGCCGATCAACGCGCCTTTCAATTCGGTCATGTCAACCTGCCTTCGCCATCTGCATCAGCGTGACGCGCTGCTGCAGGCGGCGCTGCGCCTGGTCGACGACCACGGCAATGATGATGACGAGGCCCTTGATGACCATCTGCCAGAAGGAGGAGACGCCCATCATAACAAGCCCGTCAGAGAGAATGCCGATGACGAAGGCGCCGATGATCGTGCCGCCGATCGTGCCGCGCCCGCCCGACATCGAGGTGCCGCCGAGAACGGCTGCCGCGATCGCATTGAGTTCGAAGCTCTCGCCGGTGGCCGGATGGGCGGCCATCAATTCGGATGAAATGACGACGCCGACGATCGCCGCGCAAAGGCCGGAGAACATATAGACGAAGATTTTCACGACATCGACGCGGATGCCGGACATGCGCGCCGCCCGTTCATTGCCGCCGACGGCGAAGATGTGGCGTCCGATCGGCGTCGAGCGGGCGACATAGGCGGCCGCCAGCGCCAGCACGATCAGGATCCAGATCGACACGGGCAGGCCGAGAATACGTCCGGCGCCGAAGAAATCGAAGCCGGTCGTGGCATATTCCGGCCGACCGACGAGGTTGGGAAAGGTCTGGCCATCGGACGATAGCAGCGCCAGGCCGCGGGCGACATACAGCGTTCCGAGCGTGGCGATGAACGGCGCGACGTTGAGCTTGGTGATCAACAGGCCGTTGATGAGGCCGATGATAAGGCCGATCGACAGCGTGATCAGCACGATCTCGAAGAGGTTGAAATAGATGGTGTAGCCGATCGGCAGTTCGATGCCGTAGAGGATCAGGCCGCCGGCAACCATGCCGCACAGGCCGACGATCGAGCCGACGGAGAGGTCGATGCCGCCGGTGATGATGACGAAGGTCATGCCCATGGCCAGGAAGGCGTTCAGCGCCACATGTTTCGACATCAGGATCATGTTCGCCGTCGAGGTGAAGTTCGGCGCGAAGATCGCAAAGAAGATGATGACGGCGAACAGCGCGATGAAGGTCCTGAGCTTCATCAGCGTCAGAAGCGCCGAGCCGTTGGCGCCCTTCGGCGCAAGAGTGGTTGAGGTTGCCGCCATCATGACGCGAGTTTCCCTTGATGTCCGTGTCCCTTGGCCGAGGCCGCGATAATAGCCTCCTCCGTCGCCTCGTCCCTGTCGAAGACGGCGACCAACTGGCCGTTGCTCAAGACCGCGATGCGATCGGATAGCGCCATGACCTCTTCGAGGTCGGAGGTCGAAAACAGGATGGCGAGCCCGTTTGCCGCCAGCCGGCGCATGGTGCGGAAGACGTCGGCCTTGGCGCCGACATCGATGCCGCGGCTCGGCTCATCCATCAGCAGCACCTTCGGGTTGGTCATCAGCGCCTTACCGATGACGACCTTCTGCTGGTTGCCGCCGGACATCGAGGTGACCTCGAAATCCGGGTTCGGCGCCTTGATGGAGAGATCCCGGATCGCCTCCTGAATGGCGTTCTTTTCCGCGCCGCTGTCGATATGGAAGAGACGGGTGAAGCGCGACAGGCTTGCGAGCGTCAGGTTCGAGGCGATCGAGAGCACCTGCACCAGCCCCTCCCGCTGCCGGTCTTCCGGGATCAGCGCAAGGCCGCGGCGGATGCGCCGCGTGGTGTCGCGGGCGCGCACCTCCTTGCCGTCGATGAAGATCCTGCCGGTCGAATGCGTATGGCGCCCGATCACGCATTCGAAGAATTCGCTGCGCCCGGCGCCCATCAGGCCGTAGATGCCAAGGATCTCGCCTGCCTTGACCGAAAGGGAGACGTCATTGACCGCCAGCCCGCCGGTTGGTCTCGGAAGGCTGATATTTTCGGCGCGGAAGACTTCATTGCCGACGGAATGGGTGACGGATTTCGCGAAATCCTTGGCGTCCGAGCCGATCATCGAGCGCACGATCCAGCGCGTGTCGATGTCGCGCACCATGGCATGGCCGGTGATCTGGCCGTCGCGCAGCACCGTTATGTAGTCGCCAATCCGCATCAGCTCTTCCAGCCGGTGCGAGATATAGACGATCGCCACACCCTGAGCCTTCAGCTCGGCGATCACCTTGAACAGGATTTCGACTTCGGCCGCCGACAGCGCCGATGTCGGCTCGTCCATGATCAGGATGCGGGCATTGAGCGACATCGCCTTGGCGATCTCGACCAACTGCTGCTGGCCGATCGGCAAGTCCTCGACCATCGTATCCGCCTCGATGCCGGCATCGAGGCGCCGCAGAAATTCATTGGCCTTCTCGACCTGCGCCTTGTGATCGATGCCGAGCAGGCCGCGGGTGATCTCTCGCCTTGCGAAGATGTTTTCGGCGACCGACATGTTGGCGAAGAGATTAAGCTCCTGGAAGATCATGCCGATGCCGTGCGCCTGCGCGGCGGCCGGGCTGTCGAAGGAGACCGTCTCGCCGTCCAGGATGATACGGCCGAGGGTCGGACGCTCGACGCCGGCGATGATTTTCATCAGCGTCGATTTGCCGGCGCCGTTCTCGCCGACCAGAACGTTCACCGCGCCGCGGCGCAGCTCCAGATTGGCGCGCTTGACAGCGACGATGCCGGAATAGACCTTCGACACGTCGTCGAGGCGCAGGATGATATCGCCCTCTCGTGCCTCTGCCGCCGTCATGAGCCCACCTTCAGTTCCGAAGGGGTGACGAGCGGAAGCTCTCCGCTTTTCGGCAACGGAAAGGCGCCGATCACGGTCACCGTCTTGCCGGTCAGACCATCGCGCGGAACGGCGGCGAGCAAAGCGGTATTGGCCTTCTCGTTGAACGCCTTGCCGAACTGCGCCCATTCGATCTGGTTCTTGAATTCGTTAAAGTTGACGAATTCCAGCGTGTCGCGCAGGGCGGTGCCGCGTAGCGCCGGCCCGATCTGCACCTTGGCATCGGCCTTCCCGTCGCCATCGGCGTCGACATCGAGCGTTGCCGCGCGCGAAGCCGTATCGGCTGCGACGACCTTGCCGGTGATCTTCACCGCATAGGTCCAGGGCGAACTGCTCTGCTTGCGCGGATTGCCGTATTTTTCGCCCGCGGCATCGGGGCTCGTGGCAACGAGCTGCATGACGTCCTTCAATTCTCCGGCGCGCTTTTCGAAATAGGGCACGACGTCAGGCTGCCAGATCGCCTCGACCTTGGCATTCGGATCGAAGGCGGTCTTGGCCACTTCAGCCGCTTTTTCCTCAGCGGTCGGCGTCTTGATGATCTTGCAACCGGGCAGGGCCGCCGCCACGATGGCAGCGACCAGGGCGCCCTTCATTCTCAACATACGGGTGAACCTCGACGTCTTGCAAAATGCATTGCGGAGGACGCAACGCTGCACCCTCCGCAATTGGTGCTGGTCAATTCGTCAGGGCGAAGGTCTCGAGCTTGCCGGAATTGTCGGCATTGATGAGAACGCAATCCATCAGCTGTTTCTCTTCCTTCGGCGTCGTCTTGTTCTTGATGTAGGCGTCGGCCTGTTCCACCGCCAACTGGGCCTGCGCATAGGCGGGCTGCAAGACGGTCGCCTTGATGCCGCCCGCCTTGATGGAATCGCGCACGTCGTTGGAACCGTCGAAGCCGACGACGATCACATCCTTGCGGCCAGCCGCCTGGAGTGCGGCGATCGCGCCCATGGCCATGGTGTCGTTGCCTGAAATGACACCCTTGATATCGGGATTGGCCTGAAGGATGGTTTCCATCTTCGAATAGGCTTCCGTCTGGCTCCAGTTGGCCGACTGCTTGGCGACCGACTTCAACTCCGGATAATCGTCGATGACGTCGTGATAGCCCTGCGAGCGGATGCCGGCATTGGTGTCGGACTCCTTGCCCACCAGTTCGACGTAATTGCCCTTCTCGCCCATCAGCTTGACGAATTCCTGCGCCCCGAGCTGCGCGCCCTGATAGTTGTTCGAGACGATCTGGGCGACGGCAACGCCGGTCGCGTTGATTTCGCGGTCGATCAGGAAGGAGGGGATGCCGGCATCCTTGGCCTTCTTGACGGCGGCGACGGAAGCGTCCGCGCCGGCATTGTCGAGAATGATCGCCTTGGCGCCGCGCCCGATGGCCGTATCGATCATTTCCGACTGCTTGTTGGCGTCGTCGTCGTGGGTCATGACCAGGGTCTCGTAGCCGAGTTCCTTCGCCTTGGCTTCGGCGCCGACGGCTTCGGCCTTGAAGAAGGGGTTGTCATGCGCCGGCGTGATGATGGCGATGAGGTCGGCCGCAAAGGCCGGCATGGCCGTTCCGAGTGCCAGCGCGCTGGCAAAGGCTGCGAGTGTCAGTCTGCGTGTCAGTGTCAGTTTCATTTTTTCCTCCCTGTTGTGAATGAAGCTCCGTCTCCCCGGAGCGGTGCCCCGTCTCCGGAGCGGTTAAGGGGGAGGGCATGCCTCCCCAGGCCGGTTCAGGTGATGCGCCGGATGCTTTCGGCGATCTCCTGCGGTTCGAATACTTTTTTCCAATCGTCACGCATCAGCGCCGGGACGCCGAACTCGATCGCCTTGTTGCAGGCATCCGAGAACACGCCGTCGACCTCCTTGAAGATGACTGCGCCGAGCACGTTCATATGACCGAGCAGAAAGTCGCGGGCCGCCTCTGCAGGCACGCCGCGCGCCACGCATTCGTCCATCGCCTGGCGCATGACGACGAGCAGCGAGGCGCAAACGGTTTCGGACAAGCCCGGCTCAAGCATGGCGAGCTGATCGACCGTAACCCGGTGCGAGCGCATCACCGGCGCCCAGATGATTTTGGCGATTTCCTCGCCGAGCGCATAGGCGCTGTCTGGCCCCTGCATCAGCGCCGAGACGATGTGCTGCTTGGCAAACAGGCCGCCGAAATGGTCCTTCTTGGCCTGCATATCCGTCTCATCGTTGAAGATCGGCGGATGGCAGGGATGGGTGACGAAATAGGTGAGATCATCACGCTTCGGCAGATGGCCGGCAAAGGGCGCGGCAGCATCGAGCGCGACCACCATGGTGCCGGATGCGAGCTTGTCGACGATACCGGCCGCGACCTTGCCGATCGCCGTATCCGGCACGGCGAGGATGACCACATCAGCACCATCGAGGGCGGCCTCGACCGGCACGCAATCGAGACCGAGATCGTTCTTCAAACGTGCTTTGCCGGCGTCGCTCACCTCGACATGGCGCACCTGGAAGCGCGAGACTTTGAGATTTTTGGCAAGCCGGTATCCCATTTTGCCGCCGGCGCCGAAGAGAGCAATCTTGGTCATGTTTTCCTCATCTTTCCGTCTGGATATGATCATGTACTGGTATGATGAGTCAATCACCATATCACTATTTTGGTTGTTCAAGACCCATGTTTTTCGGCGTCGAGCCGGTCAATCGCCTCGACGTTGCCGGCCGACGGGCCGTCCGGGTCGAATTCGGAGGCAAGCCAGACATCGACGATCGACTTTGCCAGTTCCGGCCCGATGACACGCGCGCCCATCGTGATGATCTGGGCATTGTTCGATTTTGCCGCCCGTTCCGCCGAATACGTGTCGTGGGTGAGGGCGGCGCGAATGCCCGGCACCTTGTTGGCGGAAATACACACGCCGATGCCGGTGCCGCAGAACAGGATGCCGCGCTGATGTTCGCCGTCGACGATCGTCTGCGCCAGGCGCTGGGAGAGATCGGCGTAGAAGCCGGACTGGCTGAGGTCATGCACTTCGAGGTCCGCCTTGCCGGCGAGATGGGCGGCAATGACATCCAATAGCGGTTTGCCGGCGCTGTCGGCGCCGATTGCGATCTTCATGGCAGTTTCCTTTCACTCGCCGTCTGGCGTGGGGATGAGCGGTCGATCGCCGCGCCGACGCGGCCGAGGATGTCGAGGTAACCGTCGATGGACCAGGCGGAGCGGCCGATGAACAGGCCGTCGATATGCGGCGCGGTGATCAATTCCTCGCAATTTCCAGGATTGACGCTGCCGCCGTAGAGGACCGGCATCGCCCGGCCGAGAATGGCTCTCGCCACCGCGGCGATCTTGCCGTGCCGCTCCGAGGCGTAATCGGCGGTCGCCGGAATACCCTTGGCGCCGATCGCCCAGACGGGTTCGTAGGCAAGCAGGATCGAAGCCTCGCCGGTCTCGGTATCGACGCCCCGCAGGGCGGCCTCGACCTGCCGCCGCAACACCGCATCGGCCCGCCCCTCCTGGCGTTCCTGCAAGGTCTCGCCGATGCAGATCAACGGCGTCAGACCATGGCGGAGCGCGGCGGAAACCTTGAGGCCGACGGTCTCGTCGGTCTCGCCGAAATGTTCGCGGCGCTCGGAATGGCCGAGCTCGACGATATCGAGTTCGCAGTCCTTCAACATCACCGGAGAAATCTCGCCGGTCCAGGCGCCGGCATCTTCCCAATGCATGTTCTGGGCGCCGACCTTCACCGAGGTCTCGGCGAGCAGGCGCTTGACATCGCGCACCGCGGTAAAGGCGGGAATGACGAAGCGCTGCACGCGGCTATCGCGTTCCCCATCGGTCGCTGCGAGGCGGCGCGCGAAAGCGAGCGCTTCCTCCACCGTCTTGTTCATCTTGAAGCTGGTGCCGACCCAGACGACCATCAGTTCTTCCTTCCCAGACGGATCTGCGCGAAATAGCCATCCGTTCCGACCTGGCCGCCTTTCAGTGCGATCTGCAGGCCGTTGGTCGGCGCATAGTCGCCATGCGCCAGGCACAGCGGCGAACCCGGGGTCTGGGGCAGCGGCAGCAGCGTCGTCAGCGCGTCGATCCTCAATTGCCGGAGCGCATGGCTCGACGTATCGCCGCCGGCGACGACCGCGCGCGACAGCCCTTCGGCTTCGATCAGCCGCCGCAGGATCGTGCCAAGCGCGCTGCCGAGCCGGTGACGCGCGCCCGGCAGCCGGTCGATATCGGCGCCGCGGTTCGCCGAGGGGCCAAGCGCCGTATGGAGGATGACGCTCTTGCCTTCTTTCAGCTTGCCGACACCCGCCTGCACGGCGGCATCCACGGCGCCTTCGCCATTGGAAATCAGCACGAGCGGATCGAGCGCAATGCTCTCGAAACCGTTCTCGGCAGCCGTGCGGATCTGGCGCTCGGTGGTCGGCGAGACGCTGCCGGAGACGACGGCGAGGCGATCGACCGGGCCGATATCAGGGAATTCGGCGCTAATCTCTCCGATCAGGCCGGCCTGCCGCCAGGCGCTGAGCAGGGCATATTCGACCCCCGACGAGCCGGCGACGAAACGTCCCGAGCGACCGGTGACCCGCAGCATCTGCCAGCCGGCGGCCGCCTGCGTTGCGTCGGAGTCGACATCGAGGAGCAGTATCCCTTCGCCATCCGATGTCAGCGCGTCGATCCGTTGGTCGGCGTCCGCCGCAGTGATCGCGACGAGATCGGCGAGCAGGACGGGGAGGGCGGTCTGCTTCGACAGGTGGAGCGCAAGATCCGCCTCGTCCATCGGCGTGACGGGATGGCGGCTCATGACGGGGTGGCGGTCGATGCGGAAGACGCGGCCCTGATAGGCGGCAAAGAGATTGCCGAAGGCCGTATAGCGCCTCAATTGCGGCGCGCCGACGATAACCGGCACGATCGATTGCCGGAAACGCCCGCGGCCGATTTCGATCGCCTTGCCGATATTGCCGACCCCGGGGCTGGAATCGAAGGTCGAGCAGACCTTGTAATGGCAGATCGAAGCGCCGAGCAAATTCAGCCAGTCGAAGGCAGGCGCAAGGTGTTCCTGCATCCATGCCGGCGTTTCGCTGCGGCTCGTCCCCGCGAGACCGATCGCGCGGCAGTGTTTGAAGCGGGCGAGCAATTCCGGCCTGGGGATGTCGAGGAAGAGCACGGTCTCGACACCGTTCGAAGCCAGCGCCTCCATGACGTCGGTCGAGCCGGTAAAATCATCGCCGTAATAGCTGACGAGACGTCCATCCATCTGGTTCACGCGCCCTTGCCGTCGCTGAATTTCGCAATCGAGGCGGCAAGCTCCGGATGGTCCTTGGCGTAGACCTCCAGCGGGATATCCGCGACCGCCGCCTGCCAGGCCTGCTGCACGGCGCGAACGCCGGCGGCCGGTCCGCCGGGATGGCTGACGATGCCGCCGCCGCAGAGATAAAGCAGATCGACGGTGCGGCCGGTGCGCTGGTAGGTTTCCGGCGCCTGTCCGCCCCATTGGCCGGAGCCTGCGACCGGAAGCGGGCAATCGGCGGCGTCGAAGAGCGGCGTGCTGACGGCCTTGAAGGAGGAGACGAAGCTGTCGTCCGGCTCCCAATACTTGACCCGGATGCCGTTGATCTGGAACTGGTCGACGCCGAGCAGCCGCCAGAACTGCTGGTAGACCCTGAAATCCATGCCGGCGCCCGGATCGCGCGTCAGCACGTCCCAGCCGTTGCGATGCGCGTGCAGCACCAGGCTGGAGCGCTTGCGCAGAAAGCTCATGCCGCCGAAACCGATCGAGTTGATGTTGACGACGGCGCAGTTGCCGCCGGCCGCCGCGACAATATCGTGATTGCGCATCATCTCGTCGGGGTCGGCATGCGAGATGCCGAAGGCATACATGACCTTCTTGCCGGTCTTCTGCTGGTGATCGAGAACGCGCGGCATGATCGCCGCGACGCGCTCCTTGAGCGGCGAATAGGCCGGGCTCATCAGCTTTTCGTCGTCCTTGATGAAGTCGACGCCCGATCCAATCAGCTCGCCGACGAGTTCCGCCGTCTCGTGCGGCCTCAGCCCGAGCGCCGGCTTGACGATCGTGCCGATGATCGGCCGGCCTTCGACGCCGGTGAGGCGGCGGCTGCCCGGGATGCCGAACTGCGGCCCGGGATGGGCGCTTTTGAACGCCTCCGGCAGTTTCATGTCGACGATGCGGATGCCGGTCATACCCTTGATCGAATAGACGCCGCCGATCGCGATGGTCATCAGCGCCGAGAGATCGGTGCCGATCGCATCCAGCGGAAAGCCGATGTCGACATCGGCGCGGTGGAGCCGCGTGCCGGGCGCGACCTCGGGCCAGGTCGGATGGCGCCCGTCCTCGAGCGGGCGGATCGCCAGCACCCGGGCGGCGACGCGCGATTTCAACTCCTCGGTCTCACCCGGAACCGGCACGAAGGTTCCGGTCGACTGGTCGCTGGCGATCTTCGCAGCCATCGCCTCGACGCTGCTGGCCGTTTCGATGCGGTAGGTCAGGGTAATCATCATCAACGGACGGCTGCTCCTCTCGGCCAACGCAGATTGTCATGGCGTCAACTTGTGATGTGGTATAATGAGTATTCCAACTAATGAAAAGCGGAATCTTCGGCCGCGCAAATTTTCGCTGCGCGCTTTGTCCTTGGTCCGAAAACTGTTAGGAGGAGACATTTTGAGCCAGCGAGATCTCATGACCCAGCCCCTCGAACAGATCGTCCGCCGCAAACTCTCCGACGAAGTGTTTGATCGATTGGAGCGAATGATCACCTCAGGCGAGCTTCAGCCCGGCGATGAAATGCCCTCCGAACGGGTGCTGATGGAGCGCTTCGGCGTCGGCCGGCCGGCAATCCGCGAAGCCATGCAGTCGCTCGCCAACAAGGGCCTCGTCAGCATCTCGCACGGCGAACGGGCGAAGGTGCTGCGGCTGACGGCAAAGTCGATCTTCCGCCAGGTCGATCTTACCGCCAAGATCATGCTGTCGCAATCGGCGGATTCGCTCGAACATCTAAAGAGCGCCCGCATCTTCTTCGAGCGCGGCATGGCCCGCGAGGCCGCCCAGCGGGCCTCGGCAAATGATATCAGCGACCTCAGGGCTATCATCGAGCGCCAGCGCCTATCGCTCGGCCGGGCCGAAGCGTTCATCGATGCCGATATGGAATTTCACACCCGCATCGCCCAGATCTCCGGCAATCCGATCTACGTCGCCGTCAGCGAAGCCATGCTTGCATGGCTGAAGGAATATCATACCGAGATGCTGATCTGGACCGGCAAGGAAAAGTTCACGCTCGCCGAACACGACGAGATCGTCGACCGCCTCGAAGCCAACGACGTCGACGGCTCGGAGATGGCGCTGCTCAAACACCTCGAACGCTCGCGCGCGCTTTACGCCAAATAATCTGCATTCTGCGCCCACCCTCCTGCCTGACGCCATTTATCGGCGGCAGCGGAACAATGATGTGCTGGCGAGGTTGTGGATAGGCCAAGCACGCAAGATCCCAAGGAGGACACCAGATGCGTATGAAACTCGTAGCAGCTTCGCTTTTCGCCCTCGGCATGGCCACCTCGGCCTTCGCCCAGTCCAACCCGGCGCCGGCCGGCGCCACGATCGACAAGAACCAGGCCGATCAGGGCGGCGGCGCAGCCAGCGACACGAAGACCAAGAAGCCGATGGCAACCGACACCACCACGACCGGGTCCACGACCGGCGGCACGATGAAAATGGATAAGACCAAGTGCCCGAACCCGGTCAACAACTCGGCCAATCTCCAGACGCAGGGCGGCACCAGCAACGCCACACCGATGGACGAAGCCTGCGCCGCCCATAACAATTGAGCGGCCTCATCACAAAAACCCCGCTTCGGCGGGGTTTTTGCGTGCACTGCCATTGCGCCCATCATAACTTGACTTACCGCAAAACGAGCGATATCAAATTGGGTAATCGATAACCCAATGAGTTCCCGTGACCGCCTCACTCAACGACATAGCCGCCCGTGCAGGTGTCTCCGTAAAAACGGTATCAGGAGCTTTGCATGGCGGCTCGGCCCGCATGTCGGAAGACACCCGGCAGCGGATCAAGGAGATCGCCGAAGAGCTGGGTTATGTCACCAACTTCGCCGCACGCAGCATGCGGCAAGGCTGGATGCCGCTTGTCGGCCTCGTTGCAGACGACTTGATCACTTCGCCTTTTGCGACGGAGATCATCCGGGGGCTCGATGGCGCCGCGCGCGCCGCCGACATGGCCGTTTTCGCCATGACGCTCAGCGGCCATCGCAGCGTCGCGTCGATCCTCGACGAGATGCGGCGCTTTCGCCCGCGGGCGATCGCCTATGCCGCCATGTATCACAAGAGCGTCGACCTGCCGCCCGAATTTGCCGGCACGGTCGGCGTCATGATCAACTGCCGCGATGCCAACGACCGGGTGACCTCGCTGGTGCCCGATGAAACGGGGGCGGCGCTCGAGATTACCAACTACCTCATCGATGCCGGCCGGCGCAACATAGCCTTCATCAATCTGCCGGGGCTGCTCGCCGGCGACCTCCGTGAACTCGGCTTCCGGCAGGCGCTCGATCATGCCGGCATCGACGGAGCCGGCGCCATCGTGCTACCCGCCGTCAGCAAAGCGATGTACAGCGACCGGGCGCACAGCCTCGTGGCCGCGCATGTGCATGCGCTGATGAACGGCCCCCGGCGTCCCGATGCAATCCTGTGCGGCAATGACCGCGTGGCCATGGAAGTTTATGCCGCTTTGCGCCGCGAAGGCGCGGCCATTCCCGACGACGTCGCCGTTGCAAGTTTCGACAACCAGGTCGAGATCGCCTCGCGGCTCGACCCGCCGCTGACCACCATGGCGCTTCCCCACCGCGCCATGGGCCGCCAGGCCGCGCAAATCCTGCTTGCCGAAGACCGGGGTCCGGTCGGGGTGCAGAAGCTACCGTTCCAGTTGGTGGAGCGGGCATCCGTATAAATTGAGATAGGCCCATTCAATTGAGGAGGAATTCTAATGGGTAAACGTTTACTTTGGTCGGTGATCCTGTCCTCGGCGCTATCAGCCATAGGGGCGCAGGCAGCCGAGAAAACCGTAATCCAGGTCATGCACCAGGGCGATCCAGGATTTGTCGCTGCCTATGGCAAGGTCGCCGAGCGGTTCGAGGCAGCCAATCCCGATGTCGACGTGCAGTTCATCTATGCGCCGCATGATGCCTATAACGAGAAGTTCAGCGCCGCCGTCATGGCCAAGCAGCTGCCCGATGTGATGGAGCTCGATGCACCGTTCCTCGCCAATTACGTCTGGTCGGGCTATCTTCAGCCGATCAAGCCGCTGATCGATAAGGATGTCCTCGACGACATGACGGAGTCCAACATCGCCCAGGGCACATACCCGATCGATAAGGACCTCTATGCGATCGGCCTGACCGATTCCTCGGTCGTTCTTTACGGCAACAAGAAATATCTCGAAGCGATCGCCGCCCGCATCCCGAAATCCGTCGACGATGCCTGGACCCGGGAAGAGTTCGAAACCTATCTCGAGAAGCTTTCCAAGCTCGACGGCGTCAAGTGGCCAATCGACACCTTCCGCGGCTACGGCATCAAGACCGAATGGATCACCTATGCCTATGGCCCGATCCTCCAATCGGCCGGCTGCGACCTCATCGACCGCAAGGCCTGGAAATCCGAGGGCACGCTGGATAGCGACGCCTGCGTCGATGCGCTGGCGATGATGCAGAAATGGGTCAAGAACGGCTGGGTCGTGCCGCAGTCGGCCGGGACCAATCAGTTCTTCGCCGAAGGCAATCCGGCGGCGCTGGCGCTCGGCGGACACTGGGTCTATGCCGAGGCCGCCGCGACCATGAAGGACAACATCGTCGTGCTGCCGCTTCCGAAATTCGGCGCCAAGGGCGCGAGCCCCGACGGCACCTGGATCTGGGCGGTCACCAAGACCTCGGCGCATCCCGATATATCAGGAAAGTTCATCAGCTTCCTGCTCAAGGACAAGGAGTTCCGCACTTACGTCGCCAGCCAGTCGGGCTATCCCGGCCTGAAGAGCTTCGCCGCCGAATCTCCGCTCTATGCCGCCGGCGGTCCGATGGCGATCGCCTTCGAACAGGCATCGAAGACGGCCGTCGCGCGCCCGCCGCATCCGGCCTATCCGACGATCACCTCCGCCTTCATGCAAGCCGTCGACGAGGCCTTCAATGGCGGCGATCCCAAGGAGGCGCTAGCGTCGGCCGCCAAGAAGATCGATCAGGATATCGAGGACAATGACGGCTATCCGCCATTCGGCGACGAGCAATAGGCGCGATCGCTGCCGACCGGTCGAAGCCCTGCGATGTCTCCAGCAGGCATCGCAGGGTGGACCGGGATCAAGGGTTGGAGAGGAGGAGCTACATGGTCACGCAACAATCGACATCGTCGACATCCGTCCGAAAGGCTCCGGCGCGCCGGCATGACAAGGGACGGCTGATGCAGGAGGCGGCCATGCTGGCGCCGGCCGTCATCCTGTTGACCCTCTTTCTGATCGTACCGTTCCTCCTGTCCTTCTGGACGGCGATGACCAACCAGCCTCTGGTGCCGCGCCCGACGCCGGTCCGGTTCGTCTGGTTCAACAATTTCATCCGCATCTTCCAGGACCACCTTTTCTGGACGGCCCTTTGGAATGTCTCGCGTTTTACCTTCTGGATCATTCCGGCGCAATGCGGCCTCGCCTTCGCAACGGCGCTGCTCTTGCATCAGAAGCTGCCGCTCCGCAATCTGCTGCGCGGCATGTTCTTCCTGCCGGCGATCACCTCGATGGTCGTCGTCTGCGTCATCTGGGGTACCCTGTTCCAGTATCCGACAGGCCCCTTTAACCAGATCCTCGGCTTCCTCTCAGGCGGAGCGATCCAGCCGATCGATTGGCTCGGCGATCCGCAATGGGCGATGTTCTCGCTCGTCCTGCTTTCGGCCTGGCAGGCCTACGGTTTCCAGATGATCGTCTACCTCGCCGGCCTTCAGGGCATTCCTGATGAGCTCTACGATGCCGCCAAGATCGACGGCGCCAATGCTTTCCGGCGCTTCTGGCATGTCACCATGCCCGGCCTGCGGCCGACCCATGTCTTCGTGCTGGTGATCACCACCATCCAGGCGTTCAAACTCTATACCCAGGTCGCCATCCTCACGCAGGGCGGGCCGAAGAGCAGCACCGAAACGGTGGTGCACTACATGGTCCGCGCCGGCTTCGAAGAGCAGAAGATGGGCTATGCCTCCGCCGTCTCGGTCATCCTGTTCGTGATCGTTCTCGTCATCGCGCTGATCCAGCGCCAGCTCCTGAGGCGCTTCGATGTCTGACATCGCACTCTCAATGCCGCAGGCCCGCACAGCGCGGCGCCCTTCCGCCGCAGCGGTTCTTCGCATCATCCAGACGATATGCATTTTCATCATCGCATTGGTGATCGTGTCTCCCTTGCTGCTGCTGGTCGTGGCGAGCCTGAAGGACGACCGGTTTCAGATCCTGGCCGATATGGGCAGCTTCCGGGCCTTCTGGGTGTCGAACCCGACGCTCTCCAATTATGCCGAGGTCGGCCACCTCTCGGGCGAACTCGCCTTCGGGCGCTACCTCATCAACTCGCTGATCATCCTGGTCACAACGGTCTGTTCCGGCCTAATCGTGAATTCGATGGCCGCCTTTGTCCTGGCCTGGGGATCGCTCAGGGGCCGCGCCGTCATCCTGTCGATCGTGATCGCGCTTTATGTGATCCCGCAGGAAAGCATCATCATGCCGCTGGTGATCATGGTTTCAAGGGCGGGTATGTCCGATACCTTCGCGGTGCAGATCGTGCCCTGGGTCGCCAGCCCGCTCTATATCTTCCTGTTCTACCAGTTCTTCGCGCAGCTGCCGAAGGAGTTACTTGAAGCCGCCGAAATCGACGGCGCCTCCTTTTTCCGGGCCTATCGCTCCATCTTCCTGCCGCTCAGCCTGCCGGCACTCGCCACCGTGTCGATCCTCATGGGTATCGAGACCTGGAACCAGTATCTCTGGCCGATCCTGGTGACGCAGACCGATTATGCCCGGCCGATCGCGGTGGCCATCGCCACCTTCTTCGGCCAGGACAGCATCTACTGGGATCGGGCGATGGCCGCCTCCGTTTTGATGATGATCCCGATCCTGGGGCTCTACCTCGCATTCCAGCGCTGGTTCGTGAGTTCCTTTATCGGCTCTGCCGTGAAAGGTTGAATTGATGACAAGCCAAACGATTTCTCGCTCCGATGAAGTGGGGCTGGAGACGATCAGCGCCGTCCTGGCCGCGGGGTCCACAATCCATGCCTGGATCAAGGCCTTGCATAACGGCGCACCGGGCAGGCTGACGGCACATGTCGATGGGGACCCGGCCGGCGCTGTCGAAACATCAAATCCGAATGAGTTCGAGTTCCGGCTGCTGACGCTGCAAAGCGGCGGAGAGACCGCCTTCTCCTATGATCCCGCGACGACCGAGGTCTCGGTCCTCTATGCCTTCCTCCCGCCGCGCGTTCTCGAAGAAGGCGTCCGGCTGCTACATGTCAGCCCCGCCAATGCGGCCCCCGAAGTTTCGGGCGGCTATCATTTCCGCCCGCCTTTCGGCTGGATGAACGATCCCAACGGCTTTGGACGGTTCGGCGGCAAGCTGCATCTCTTCTACCAGCACTATCCCCATAGTCTTCGGTGGAACAACATGCATTGGGGTCATGCGGTCTCGAAGGACTATCTTCGCTGGACGCATCTGCCGATCTTTCTTCCGCCTTCGGATCAACTCGCCGCCCGGGCCGACGGGCGGGGCGGGGCATTTTCCGGCTCCGCGATCGCGCTTCCTGGCGATGAAACCGGCCTTCGCATTTTCTTCACCGAGCATATGAAAGATCGGGAACCGGAGGAACAGGTTCAGTTCACCGCCATCAGCCGCGATCTTGTTAATGTTGAGCCGGCGAGCCTGATCCTGCCGGCGCGTCCCGCGGGGCTCGGCCTGACGACCGACTTCCGCGACCCTTACGTTTTCTCGGGCCCCGACGGCAACTGGAAGATGCTGCTCGGCACGCGAGACCGCGAGGGCGGCGTCATCCTGCTTTATCAAACCGACGATCCGGCCGCGGCGGCGGGATGGACCTTCCTCGGCACGCTTCACCGCGAAAACCGCTTCGGGATGACGGCGGCGGAGTGCCCCTGCATGGTGCCGCTCGACGGTCCCGCCAACGACCCTTCGACGCGCTGGGCGCTGATCTTCGGTCTGCTGACCAGCCGCGACCCGGCAACCGGCCGGCGCAACATGACGCTTGCAACCGTCGGCCGTTTCGATGGCCGCAGCTTCTCGGTCGAATTCGAACAGGAACTGGATTTCGGCACCGATGCCTACGCCTTCCAGGCCTTCGTCGACAATGCCGGCCCGGTCGGCATCGCCTGGCTTGCGAACTGGAGGGATATATCCAGAGAGATCGACATGCCGACGGCAATGACCCTGCCGCGCCGGCTGGCCTTGCAAGGCGGTGCGCTGATCACGCCGCCGGTGTCAGGTGTCGAAAGCCTGCGGCGGCGGCGGCTGGATGCCGGAGGTCTTCTGGATGGCCGGACCGTCGATCTCGCCAACGGCTCCGTCGAAATCCTGCTTACTCTCAGGCAAGCCGGCAGCACTTTCCGCCTCGATCTCGAACATCCCGAGGCAACGGTCGCGGTTCAGTTGAGTGACGAGGGGCTTAGCATCCCCTTCTCGGTGGCGAATGCCAAGGCTTCACCCCGCTACATCGCCGCCGGCGCACGCCCCTCGGCCATCCGGATCTTCCTCGATGCGGGCTCGATCGAGGTTTTCGCCGACGATGGCCGCTGGACGGGAACCAAGCGGCTGCCCGGCTTCAAAGGCGTGAGCGCTGCGCGGCTCATCGCAGCCGAGGGCAATGTGCTCGCCGCCGAGATCTGGCAGCTCGGTCTCTGACCTCTGAGGAAACGACGTGGCATCGGTTGCGATCGACGAAACCCGCAAGCATTATCGTGCCGTTCCGGTGATCCGCGGCGTCTCCGTCGATATCGATGTCTCAACCGACAGATGGGGGCCGAGCGCGCCCAAAAAACTCGCGGCATGGAAAATGGCAGCCGGTGGCTTTGCGCCGGTGTCACGGATGTCGCCCGACAGAATACGCTGGACCGCTTCGCAGATGATCGGCGCCGTGACGGCATAGATGTCCTGTCCCTGGGCGAGAATCCGGCGGTGCAGGTCGCCTTGCGTGACGATCACCTCGACGGCGAAGCGCTGCGCCGAACGCCCGGTTTCATCGATGGCCTGGGGCGAGGGCGTCGAGGGATCGCGAACATCGCGCAGGGCTGTCGTGCTGAGAAAGCTGTGCAGCTCCCTGGTCCTGATGTGGCGGGCGATCAGCGGCACTTCCGAAAATGGAAGCTCGACGAATGTCTGCCGGCCGAACGGGGCCGGCAAGACGGATACCTTCTCGGCCGGCGGCTGATGCACGGGCCCAAGCTGCCCGCCGCTGACGGCCAGGCGCCGTGCGGTGTTTTTCTCGCCGGTCACGCGCGTGCCTTTCGTCGGCAGCCAGCTGTCGAGCGCAACCCGGACTTCGATCGTGTCGGCATGCTGCCATTCATTCATCAGCGCTGCCACCAGCAGATCGGCCAGGCCGCCGTAAAATCCCATAGCCGGGATGACGACGACGCCCGCTTTTGCGGCCGCAGCCTCATGCCGGTCGAACGTAGCCTGTACGCTCGGCTGTTCAGCCGTTACGTCGAGATAGTGGATGTCGGCCCGCAACGCGGCACGCACGACCGCGTCGGCCGTGTCCATGAATGGGCCGGCGCAGTTGATGACCGCTGCCACGCCGCCGAGCGCCCTATCCAGCGCCGCGTCATCCTCTATCGCCGCTTCACGGCATTCGACGCCACGTTCCGGAAAACCCGCTTCCGCCAATCGCCCGAGACTCCGTCCGATCGCAATCGGTTTCATCCCGCGCCGCAATAGTTCGGCGACGACAAACCGGCCGGTATGGCCGTTCGCGCCGAAGACCGCGACGGCCTGGGGTGTTCTGATGATGTCGACTTGATGCATGGTCATTGCTCTCTCCTGCGCTACAGACCTGTCTGTCCTCTATAAAACATACAGGTCTGTAGCGTGTCAACCAACTTTATGCTAGTTTGGTGGAATTGGAGATAAGCGAATGACGAAAAGTACAGCGAACACACCTGCCCCTGCCGTCAACGAGGTCCGGGACAGAATTCTCGAGACCGCATCGGAACTCTTCTACCGGCGCGGCGTCCGCGCCGTTGGCGTCGATCTGGTGGTGGAAAGATCCGGCGTCGCCAAAACCAGTCTTTACCGCCATTTCGGCACAAAGGACGATTTGATCGCGGCCTTTCTCAAGCGCGAGGACATGGACTTCTGGAGCACTTGGGACCGGGTCACCGAACAGCACTCGGATGACGCCGGGGCCGAACTCGACGCCCATTTCGAATGGATCGGCGAACGGGTCGGGCGGGACAATTACCGCGGCTGCCCGCAGATCAATACCGCTGCCGAGTTTCCGGAAGCCGGTCACCCCGCCCGCAAAGTCGCCGAAGCCCATATGCGTGAAATGCGCCGCCGCCTGACGGCCATCGCGGGGCGACTGGCGGTTGCGGCACCCGACCGGCTTGGCGGGCAACTCGCGGTGCTGATCAACGGCGCCTTTGTCAGCATGCAGGTCTTCGAACCCGGCGAGGCGACAGGTTTGCTCCGCGATGCGGCGCACGCGCTGATCGCCGCCAGCCGCAATTGATTCACTGGAAGCAGATTTGCCAGAGTGGGAAATGGGTCAATAGGAACTGGCCACGCATCTGGATTAAGAGTTCCCGACATTCGTCGACCTGCGGCTCAGCCAAAATTTGTACGGCAACATCGCCTGTCGGCACTTTTGCGAGGCACAAGGCTTTCGCAACAACAGGCCGCCGGTTCGGATCCCTTCAAGGCAAGGGAACGATGCAGATACGATTTCGTCCGCGCATCAATTTCCTTGAAACCTGGCGTCAGGGCGCATATGTTGATATCAATGTCATCGTTTTTGCTAGATTGATATCAATGCCGGCGGTCACCATTCGCAATCTCTCTGATGAAACACATCGCGCCCTGCGGGTGCGAGCGGCTCATCATGGCCGAAGCACAGAGGCCGAAATCCGTGACATTATCGAGGCCGCCGTTCGCCCATCTGAACGCGTGAAGCTCGGCTCTTTACTCGCGACCATTGGTCGTGATGCTGAGCTTTCCAATAGCGACGTTGAAGCCCTGCAGCAAAATCGCGATAAGGGGCCTGCTGAACCCATGACTTTCGAATGATCTTGTTGGACACCAACGTGATATCGGAGCCGTGGAAACCGGTTCCTGAGGGAGCGGTGGTCGCTTGGTTGGACGCCCAAACCCTCGAGACTCTCTTCCTTTCCGCAATAACAATTGCCGAACTTCGTTTCGGGATCGCTGCTATGCCCTCAGGCAAACGGCAAACTATCCTTCGCGATCGCCTGGAGGATGAAGTGCTTCCGCATTTTGCCAAACGCATCCTGCCTTTCGATTTTGCCGCCAGTCAATTCTACTCGGAACTGATGGCACGCGCTCGAGTAGCCGGGAAGGCGATCAGCAAGGCGGATGGATATATTGCAGCCACCGCAGCAGCGAACGGCTTTGCCGTCGCAACTCGCGACACAAGCCCTTTTGAGGCCGCTGGGTTGAAAGTGATTAACCCCTGGACTCCATAAATATCAGGTAATTTCAGGTGCCCTCGGTCGACTTCCATCAAGGCGATCAAGCGAGGCCAACGTCGTCAAAGACGCGGGCGACCTCTCTCATGAGCCGGGCTACAAGGTGCGCGTTCGCCCGAATGACCGCAACAGCAGGTTAAGAGAGACGGCAACCTTGTCGATGTCGCGGATATCCCGCGAATATTGGCCGGTGTAGAGTTTGACAATCATGTTGTCGCGCGCAGCGCCGCTGAGTTCGAAATAGAGGTGCAGGTAATAGGCTTGCTTGTCGCCGCTGCGACTGACGCTCCGTCGTCGTTGAGTGACCTGCCCGAGCTCCGTTTTGAATGGGGCGAAGCCGGGCAATTTCAGCATGACCGATTTGGATTGAAATCGCGCCATGTTGGGGACTGCAACGACCGCCTTATCAAGTGCCAGACTGACGATTTGGCCGGGGACATCGTCGACTGTAGCAGGCTCATCGAGCTTGAACGCATGAAACAGGCGCCGGGGTTTCTCAAAGCAGATGAGCGACGCGATGAGCAGGACGACGATGTTGATCCCTGACCACCAGGCCGCGACCGGCGAAAACTGGCCTTGCACATGCGACGTTTCCGGCACGACGTTGACCAGCAGACCAATGACGGTGACCGTGATCATGCTTGCGATCCAGGTGAAGCTGTAGCGATCGAACTGGTTTGCTTCGTTGCTGCTGCCCTTTGGCGTCACCCTGAACGGCTTGCCGAAGGGTCTCACCAGGCTGGAGACCACGGTCGGCAACATGCGGAATGTCGCAAAAGTCCCGACGGCACTTGATATCACAGGCAGATAGCGCGTCGGCGTGATCCACAGCATCAGCATAAAATACGCCGCCAGCAGCGGCACCTGATGCGCGACATAATCGGCTATATCGGTGAAATAGAGCGGCAGCAGTCCGAACCAGAGATAGACGATGGGGACGAGCAAGATCGTGAAGCGGACCAGATACTGCACCAGCCATGAGGCCGGCAGGAACATGATCCGTTGAAAGAGCGTCAATCCCGGGCCGCGCAGCGGACCATTGTACAGATAGAGGGTTTGAATACCCCCCTGACACCACCGTTCGCGCTGCACAAAGTAGCCGGTCAGGTTTTCGGCGGCCAGTCCCATCGATAGCCGCTCATTCAGATAGCGCGTCTTGTAGCCTTTGTTGAGCATGGAAAGAGTTGTCAGCAGGTCTTCCGTGATCGACTCGGTCGGAAATCCGCCTATTGCGTCGACGGCCTTGCGGCGGGCAATCGAGCATGACCCGCAGCAGAAGCTGACGTCCCAGGCGTCTCGGCTGGGGGCGATCTCATCGAAGAACAGGCGCTGCTCGTCCGGCCAGATATTCTCCAGGCCGAGGTTCGATTGCACCGGATCGACGTTGAAGAAATGTTGCGGCGTCTGGACGATGCCGATGCTGTCATCGCAAAAGAAGGGCAGCGTCCGGCGAAGGAAATGGCGATAGGGAACAAAATCGGCGTCGAAGATTGCAATGAACTCGCCCGAACTGACCTTCAGCCCATTGTTCATATTGCCGGCTTTGGCATGGCTGTTGTCGCCGCGCGTGACGTGGATGACGTTCTTCTCCTCGCAATAGGCCTTCAGCCAATCCCGGCGTTGATCGTCAAGCACATACACGTTCAATTTGTCGGCGGGATAATCCAGCGAGCGGGCGCCGATGATAGTTCGCTCGAGCACGTCGAGCGGCTCGTTATAGGTGGGAATGAAAACATCAACAGTCGGCAACTCACGCTGGTCCCGCGCAAAGAAAACGCGCGCCAGCCTGTCCGCTTCTGCGCTCCGGTCGACGTAGCGGCTCATCAATACCAGAAAAAGGATGACTTCGACGCAGGCCAGGACCTCGACCGCAAAGAGCATCCAGACCCAGTAGAAACTCGGACCGCCGTCGGGATAGGGAAGCACTGTCTCCGTCAGGCGCCAGTACATGTATCGCAATGCGACTGCGGCGACGAAGGCGCAGGTCACCGCCCGTGTCCAGGTGTGACGGCGCGACCAATTGAACGGCCCCAGGAAAAAGAAGGCCAGAACGGCAAAGGTCGGAATCAGCGCTACAAGATACTGAACCACAGGTTTTTGACCCAGTTGGATAGGTTGATGCCGTGTTTGGAAAACCGCACCTGCACTGTGCGTCCAACCTGGCAGGAGTTCGCAAAGTCGTCGTTCATGAAGGATGGATCGAGGCGAACCCGAATGCGGGCATTGCGTTGTGTCGACGGCGGCAAACTGGCGGCGAAGGAATCGGTCTCGATCGAAGCCGAGCTGCCTCTGACGGAGATGACCGTGCCCTTGAAGACATCGCTGCGGCCGAACAAGCGAACCTGCGCGACCAGCCCCGGATAGATCTCGTCATAATTGACCTCAGGAACAAGGATATCCACGAACAGCTCTCGACAGTCCAGAAGGCGCATCAGCTCGTCGTTCAGCACCACGTTGGAACCGTTGACGATACTCCTGGTCCAAACAACGCCGTCGAATGGCGCTCGTGCGGTTGCGGATTCAAGGCTGCTGACGCGGTCTGCCTCTTTGACCAGCTGCTTTTGAACTTCGGCGGCTCGCGTCTCATTTTCCGCTATGCGCGAGTTCAAGTCGTTGATGCGAACGATGACCTCGTCCTCGCGTTGTCGCGAATAGGGCACGTCATTCTGTCCGTCGCCGAAGACAAAGATGCCCTGGCGAACGGCATTGAGCCTTTGTTGCAATTGATCGACAGTCAGATTGCTGATTTCGACCTCGCCGCCGGTCGCAGCTCCAGCGGCACGCGCGGCCTCAACCAGCTTCTGCGTCAGAATGCCTTTTGACTCGAGCTGCATCCGGCGGCTCAGGTCAACCTGCGCGACCAGATCCTGCGCTTGCGACACTTCGACTTTCTTCCGCAGGATTTCGACTTCGCGTTCGAGATTGGCAATGGTGGTCTGCTTGTAGACTTCCAATCTGGCAGACAATTCCTCGCGAAGCGCGGAGAGTTCCTCCCGTTCTTTTTTCAGCGCCGCGACGCGGTCGAGCGCTGTATTGCGATCTGCCTCGAGCGACGCGAGGATTGCGCGATTGACGCGCGTATTTCTGATTTCTGCGAGGGATTGTCCTGCTTTGACCGGGCTGCCGGCCTTGAGGGGTTCTTCCGCGATCGTGCCGTCGATCGGGGCATTCACGACAGCAAACCGCGCATTGACCGTGCCATCTAGGCTGGTAAAGCCAGTGATCGTCGGCAATGACACGACAGTCACGAGTGTCAGCAGCAGCAGGCCGACAATAATGCGCGTGATGCGATGGTTCCAGATCATGTTGGCATCCGAGATGATCGCTTCTGCAGCCATCCGCCGCTATCGAACCGGCACAAACGGATGCAACTCATTCTTGCATAAATTAGCGTATCGAAAATTAGTAGACAAGAGAGGACCACAACGCTGCGACAGAAACAGTTCGGCTGTGGAGGAAACGCCGCCGGGGGAGGCTTGGCACCCGCATCGATGCGGGGCTGGGGCATGGTCAAGCCATCTGCGGCGTGACGACTGACGTGACAGGGTGCTGGAAATCACTGCGCCGCGCCTGATAGCGCTACCGTCTCATCCGGACAGAAACATAATTCCCCGCGATCTTATTTCTAATGGGCATCGCATGAAACTCGATTCATGCGATGCCCATCAGTTCTTTGTTTTGCGTGTTGTTATCCCGGAACCGCCGCACGTCCGGCCGACGGGCATTAATGCGGTCGAAGCTTTTTGGTCGCGATCAGCATGACGAGATCTTCGGAGGCGTCTGCGAGCTCCAATGCCAATTCCGCAGCCGACCATCCCCGTTTCTGCAAACCGACGAGCATTTCCACCATCGCGACTTCGACCTCTCGTCTGCAGTTCGAAATCGGCTTCAATTCGATATGTTTCTCATCACATGCAGTGGTCATCTCAGCCTCCGTTCTGCCACAGCAAAGGGCAGCGTCGCAAAAATTCGCCAGTGGGTGGATATGGTAAGGGTTGCGTGCAAGCCTCGGCCTATTACGCATCGACACAGGCGGCCTCGGCCTGCGCGCAACCCTTCGCGCCCTTATTTGCCGATGTCCGGCCTCAGGAGCGTCTCGCATGAAGGTGAGCAGGGGAAGCCCGCACGACCGGCGACAGGAATTTGTCCTGGCGCCTGTGGGTTGTGCGGAGAAGAATTCCTGCCGTAAGCCGATGCTCGCGCAAAGCGCGCAGGAATATTGCCCCGATAGGTCACGACCTATCCTCCTCTGCTTGCATATTTTGTTCTGATTTATGTCGTTTCACGTTGAAAGTGCTTTGCACCGGCAAGTGACTGTCTGGGCTTTCCGACCGTCCTTCGGAATTAACCATTGCTTATTTAGATACAGGAACAGGACGCAATTGTCGTTATCGCCGCATCCCGAAAATTATCGGTCCGTCCATTTCTGCTCGCAGGAGAATATGATAATCAGCTTATACACGTAGAGCTTCAGTCGATTCGGCCGATCGGATGGGTTCCGCCGACGCTACAGCCGGCAAAACGATTGCTTGCTTCAGTTTCAACAGCCCGGATCGGCTTATGCGCTGGAGGAATTGCATGGTTACGGAGTCTGGAGACGACCCCGCTGCTGGACGGGAATGGCCGGCCCATTTGGAGCGGCGGCGCTGGCCGCGCGAACCGTCTCCGCAGAAAGAACATCGGGCGGACGTTCCGCCGCCACTGGTGCCCTTGCGATTTTCAACGCGGGATCTGCCGCCGAAAGAACAGTTCCAGTCCTGGCGATCGCACATGGCGCCGCTTATCGATGTTCATCTGCCGGACGGAAAATCAGAGGACGACGGCTTTCTTGCGGAACAGACCGGCTGGCAGCTCGGCGATCTCCTCATCGTCCAGCAGCGCGCACAGGCATGCAGCTATATTCGCGATCAGGCCATGCTGCGATCGAGCCCAATCGATCACTGGAACGTCGGCGTGCTTCGCAGCGGCCGGGCCTGGACCGAAGCCAATCGCCATGTCACGGAGACCGGCCCGGGTGAGATATTTTTCAGGTCTCTTGGTTATCCCTACCGCGGACGGATGACCGATTCAGCCGCCGTGCTCGTCTTCCTGCCCTATGAGTTGTTGACCCGTGACGCGCCTCTTCTGCAGAACGCCCACAACATCGCTCTCTCCGGTAGCCTGGCCGAGTTGCTCGTCAGCTATATCGATGGCCTGGAAGCGAACCTCAGCAATTTGACGGTGGAGGAGATGCCGCGGATCGTCCGGACGATCGGCGATATGGTCATTGCATGCGCTGCCTCGTCCGCCAGTTTGGATCGCGGGCAGGAGCAGACCAATATGGGGCTGATGGAGCGGGCGCATCGCTATATTCACCTCAATCTTCATTCAGACAGCTTGACGCCCGACGTCATGTGCCGGGCGCTTGGTATTTCGCGCACGCGGCTCTACCAATTGTTCGAAACGAGCGGGGGCGTCTTCAACTACATTCGCAAACGTCGATTGCTCCAAGCCTATGCGGATCTTACCAACCCGACCGACAACAGGCCGATCTCGGAAATTGCCGAGGCCGCCGGCTTCGACGTTGCCGCCAATTTCACGCGCGCCTTCAGCCATGAATTCGGGCTCAGCCCGCGTGAAGTCCGAAAGACAGGAGCAACGGAGCGCCCGGCTATCTCCGCACCACGTTCCATGCAACGGTTTGGGGCAACGATCGGCGATTGGCTGACACCCGCAGGTTGATGCGGTATATGTCGAAGCTTTCCCGAACAACCACGCAAATGTCACCCGCCCTTTGGCGGTCAAACCTTTCGATTTAGGTGACGACATTCGGAAGCGCTTCACCTTGAAGCGCCCGTCGCGCTCTTTCGACGGCCTGCTCTTGCAAAGCATCCAGCGACATGTTGGATCGCCAGGCTACGTGCGGCGTGAAGACAGCGTTTGGTGCTTGACGAAGCGGATGATCGGCGCGGAGTGGTTCCTGAGCAAATGTATCGAGACCCGCACCGGCAATCGAGCCTGCGATGAGAGCGGCAGCCAATGCATCCTCGTCGATCAAACCGCCGCGCGAAACATTTACAATGACAGCGTTTCGGCGCGTGCGCCCGAGCACCTCGGCGGAGATCATGTGATGGGTCTCGGCGCTCAGCGGTAAATGCAGCGTCACAACGTCCGATTCTTCCAAGACCTGCTTCAAAGTCGCGGACGGCACCTCGGAGAAAGACGCGATCGGATCGAAAGCATGCACCTTCGCTCCTATCGCTGACCACCATCGGGCTACCAGCTGTCCGATGCGGCCCATCCCGACCACGCCGACCTCCAAGTGCGAAAGTTTCGGGGCATCCAGACCAATAACCCCGGCCCATTCCCCGGATTGAATGGCGAACTGCCCTTGTGGGATCCGTCGCGCCAAGCTCAAACCCATCGCAAGCGCGTGCGAAGCGACCTCTTCGGAGGCCGTATCCGGCACGATCGTGACGGGCACGCCGATCTGTTTTGCTGCTGCGACATCGATGTTGTCGTAGCCGACGCCATAACGGACGACGGCCCTGCAGCGTCGCAAAAGCCCGAACTCAGCCGCTGTCATCTTCGCATAGGGCGTTACCATGACGACCTCGGCATCGGCCATCCGGCTCGAAAAGCTGGCCTGATCGGTTGCGACGACCAAGTCCATTCCGAATGTCTCGGCCAGCGCGCGTTCCCGGTTAAGATTGGGGAAGCGGTGAGGGGCGACCAGAATGATCCCGGGCTCGGTTGACGATGTCATTATTTTCTCCTCCGAATATTGCTCAGCAAGAAGGCGATCGAATGCGCTCGCGCATTCGACATGCTCGTCCTCCGTTGTTGGCGGGTTATTGTCGGTGCTCGGATCGCGACTAAGCAATAGTGTCGAGATCGATCAGTTCAATCTTGTAACCATCAGGATCCTCGACGAACGCAATGACTGCGGTGCCGTGCTTCATGGGACCGGCCGGACGTGGAATCCGGGCGCCGTTTGCTTCCAGCTCCTTGCAGATCTGATAGATATCCCGCACGCCGAGGGCAATGTGGCCGTAACCCTCGCCAAGTTCGTAGGGCCTATCCTGATCCCAATTATATGTGAGCTCCAAAACGGCATTGGACTCCTCCGGACCGTAGCCGATGAAAACGAGGGTGAATCTTCCCTCGGGGAAGTCCATTTTTCTCAAAACCTCCATTCCCAGCAAGCGCGTGTAAAAATCGATGGACCTATCCAAGTCCTTGACGCGCAGCATCGTGTGAAGAAGGCGAAATTTCGGCTCACTCATCAGTATCATCCCTCTGGCGTTCAGCCTCGTAGCCCGGCGCCGGATTGCTCCGGCGTGCTTGAATATAAAGACGGCACATTTCCGCGTTGCTTTCAGCGGCTCCCTTGACGCGTCGCAAGGTGCGTAAATGCGCGGGGTAGTCGGCAGCCTCGATGGGAGCGCCGTCGACAGTAATGAAGGCTGGTGCTTTGGGATCGCTCCCGCCCTTTTCGTGACGTCGTAACGTCAGATAGCGGATCGCCGCCCCTCGAATTTCGTCCCCGCCATGCTGGGCGAAGGCCTGCAATTCCTCCATTGTCGTGGCCAGCGCCGCTGCGGCGCCGCGTTCAGCGGCCATGGCACGCAACACACTTTCCTGCCGACCAAGGAAAGCGCGTTCCTGGAAGTTGCGGCGAAGCTCGGCGAGATCGGTTTTCGCTTCACCGGAAAAAACCGAGGAAAACGCGGCACCGTCGGCAACGCCGCGGTTGATCTTGCCCGCCGCGAAATGATCGACGAGGCGCACCCGCGCCGTTTCGATGCCTGGCACCTGCTCGACCGCGAGCCGCATGTCAGCTGCCATCAAGAATGCAAAATTTGCTGAGCACCAGAACGTCGGCAACCGAAAAACGATGTCAGCTCTGCCCGCTTCGACGCGCACGGATTCGATAAATCCCATCGCGGCAACGGATTCGTCGAGTTCCGGGTCCATGACGGTGTCGAGTGCCGCCGCAACAGCGTCAAGCTCAGCCCTTGGGCCGCAAAGATCGCGTGACGTGGAATGATCAACGGCCTGCATTGCTTCTGTCGCCTGTCAGTATCATTGTTTCCTGGCTCAACGAAGGGGGCTTGGCAGCCTGCAATCAGCCGGGACCTCGAGACCGTAAAGATTTGCGGCATTGAGACCCAGAATCTTGCGTTTGACGTCGAGAGTGAGCGGGGTGCCGGCCTCCTTCGCCAGGTCCTCCGGAAATTCGTAGGCCATGAAATGCTCAATGATCCATTTCGGGCTCATGATCCCGTAGTCCGATCCGAACAAAATCCGGTCGGGTCCCAGAAAGTAGAGAAGATCCGATAGCATCTGGCCGAAATATTTCGGACGCGCGTAGACGAACGAGGTAATGAGCGCGAGCCCGCCCATGACGTTCGGTTCCTGAGCGGCGATCCAGCAGAAATCGTCGATGCGCGGCATGCCGCAATGATCGACGACGAAAGTCAGATCAGGGAAGGCGGTGGCAATATGATCGACATCCCGGACGTCGAATGCATCGAGATTAAGCGGATGTGTCGTTGGCCCCTTGTGAACATGGATGATTTTCACACCAAGCTCGCGACACTTTTCCAGGTAGGGAACCACGAAGTCGTCTCGCAGCGTATAGCCCTTGGAGACGCCATTCCACTCGCCGGTGTATAGCTTGACACCTTTGAACCCGTATTTGCTGTGATCGGCCTCCAAGCGCTCCAGCCCGCGAGGGCCATTGCGCGGATCGCAACGGCCATTCAGGACCACTTTGTCAGGATAGGCGCGTTTGAATGCAGCGCATTGCTCTGTCGTGTTAAATCCTTCGATGTAGAAGTCGTAGAGATCGACCGGCAGCATGATTGCGGCATCAACATAACCGTCGACAAACAGATCCTTGGCTGCTCCGTCCACGCCGTAATGGCAGAAACGGTCAAAGTCCCACCGCTCGTCTGGAGGCGTTGAGCCGACATGGGCGCCCCAGAAGCTTTCGATAAAAGCCAGCCCATAGCGGTTGCGCCGATTTTGCTCCCGAGCGTCCCAAAGATGAATGTGCCCATCGACGATGAAAATTTTCTCGCCGTTCGGTGTAACAAACATTCGGTCCTCCTCGGGTTATGCCATGCATTTTCATGTTCGAAGGCCGGAACCGGCAGTCGCCACCTTGCGCTGTCGCATAAGACAGAATGACACCGGTGGCATCTGCTCTTCCACTTCGACTTCTTAAGTCAACATCATGATCCCACTTTGTGTCAAGTGGATCATGTGATCCAGATTGACGTTTGTTGATACAGAACGCCGCAATGCGTCGAGGTGAAATGGAGCACCGCCGCCTGGGAGCTCGCGTGCCTGCCTGAGCTCTGCTTGGTTTCGTCTCCGGACCCGCCTGCGTCGTTATCCCGTCTCCGAATTCCCGATGACCCCGTTGCCCCGGCAGCAAAATAAATTGCCATAGGATCATATGATCCAATTGACAAATTATCGGATCATGGTGTTCACTGCTGCTCAGAAAGCGCCAAGCGGAGGAGATAGAGCGGTGAGACATAGCGAAAATTGTGCGGAAACCGCATCCGGCAACCGATCCGAAGCCGCGTTTTTACGAGAACGTAAAGTGGTTCCGGGCGGATCGATGCGCGCGGCCTCGTGGTTTCAGCCGCACCCGCCCTATGCTGCGAAGGGCGAGGGTTGCTGGGTCATCGATGTGGATGGAAGGCGGCTTCTCGATTGCGCCAATAATTTCTTTTCGCTGATTCACGGTCATGCGTTCGAGCCGGTCCTGGAAGCAGTTCGCGGCGCGATGTCCAAGGGGACTGCATTTGGAATGCCGACTGAAAGCGAAATTCTGCTTGCCGAAGCCCTGGCGGAAAGAAGTCCGCGACTGGAACAGACCCGCTTCTGCAATTCAGGAACGGAGGCAGTGCTCGCTGCGATCAAAGGCGCGCGCGGACTAACGGGACGCGAGAAAATTGCCAAGTTCGAGGGCTGCTATCACGGGGCCTATGACTGGATTGAGGTCAGCCTTGATCCGACACCCGCCAATTGGAACGACGAGGCCGGCAATCCCGCATCGGTGCGATGCAACGCCGGAACGCCGGATTCTGTATTGCGCGAGACTGTCGTTCTTCCTTATGACGATCCGCAGCGTTGTGCAGATATCTTGCTTCGCGAAGGTCCGTCGCTGGCGGCGGTTATCGTCGATCCGCACGCCTCTCGCGCCGGCGCCGTGCCAATGTCGAGGGAAACCGCTGCCGTCGTCCAGCAAGCCTGCCGTAAGCACGGGATTGTCCTCATCGCCGACGAAGTTATCAGCTTCCGGCTTTCCTTCGAGGGAGCATCGCCCCTGTTCGGCCTGGAACCGGATCTGGTGACGACGGCTAAAATCATCGGCGGAGGCCTGCCGATCGGAGCGGTTTCCGGCCCTCGCGATCGCATGTCCGTGTTCGATCATTCCGCCGGCAAGCCGATCGTATCCATGGGGGGAACCTTTAGTGCGAACCCCCTGAGCATGGCCGCAGGTCTTGCCTCTCTCACCCATTATTCCCGCGCCGCCGTCGAGCGGCTCAACACCTTGGGCGACAGACTTCGCCAGCGCGTGCGGGCTGGATTTGCAAGTTCGGGAGTGGAAGCGTCGATAACGGGGATGGGGTCGCTGTTCCGGCTCCATGTCGGGCCGCACGAGGTCACTGGTTATCGCAGTGCATACGCCAATGCCGACACCGCCAAGCTCATTCGCCGCGTTCAGCTCGCAATGCTCGATGAGAACATCCTTCTCACGCCCAACTGCTCGGGCGCCCTGTCAACACCCATGACGGAAACAGAGGTTGATCTGATTGCCGACAAGCTGGTCGGCGTTGTGTCGAAGGACATCGGCAAAAACTCAGCCCCGGGCTAAGTGATTTGATGACGGTCGGCGTTTCAGCCTGAGACTGGCGGCATGCCGTCGCAGAAACAACCAAAATGGGAACCGTGGATGTTAGTTGCACCTTACCGCGTTGGAGTTGATATCGGTGGCACGTTCACCGATCTTGTCATGGTCGATGCCAAGGGCGCCGTGCGAGCGTTCAAGGCTCCATCCGTGCCGGCCGACCCGACTGACGGCGTGTTGTCTGCCGTGCGGCTGGCGGCAGAGTCGCTGGGAACCGGCATAGAAACGTTCCTGGCCGATACCGAACTTTTCGTGCACGGCTCGACCATTGCCACAAATACCCTTCTCGAAAAGAAGGGCGCGAAAGTCGGACTGCTCGTAACCAATGGCTTCCGAGATTCGGTCGAAATCCGGCGCTCGATCCGGGAGAACGTATGGGATCATCGTCATCCCTTTCCGGAGGTCCTCGTGCCGAGGTACCTGCGTCTGCCGGTCGTCGGACGAATGGAGCATGACGGAACCGTGCGGACCCCGTTCGATCCCGCTTCGGTTGCCGCGGCCGCGCGGATCTTTGCCGAGGAGGGGGTCGAGGCAGTGGCGATCTGTTTTCTGCACTCCTATGCCAATCCGTCCCACGAACGGGCAGCCAAGGCCGAGCTTAAGAAGCTGCTTCCGGATGTCTGGGTCACCGCTTCTTCAGAAATCGCGCCGACCATCGGCGAGTATGAACGAACGTCGACCACCGTCGTCAACGCCTATGTCGCCTGCAAAGTGGTGCCCTATCTCGAGAGCCTGGCGACCAGGCTCGCAGCGTTCGGCCTGCCGCGCAAGCTTTTGATGATCCAGTCGAACGGAGGTGCAATCTCGATAGACGAGATTGGCCACACCCCGGCGAGCCTGGTGCTTTCCGGACCCGCCGCCGGTGTCGGATCGCTGAAATTTTTCGGGCAGGACACCGGCTCCGATCATCTGATCTCCATCGAGGTCGGGGGTACGAGTTGCGACGTCACCTTGATGCAACACGGCGCGGTCACGATGACGGACCAGATCGTGGTTGACGGTTATCATCTCAACATCCCTGCGGTTGACATCCACACAGTGGGCGCTGGCGGCGGTACGATCGCGTCTGTCGATGGCGCCGGCCTTCTCAAAGCCGGCCCCGAAGGCGCGGGCTCGACACCAGGGCCTGCATGTTATGGCCGTGGCGGCCGACGGCCAACCGTCACCGATGCCCAACTCGTTCTTGGTCGACTGAAACCTGGCCCCTATGCGGGCGGCGCGATTACGCTCAATTTGGAAAAAGCCGTCGAAGCGATTGATGATCATGTCGCCAAACCTCTCGGCCTCTCGGTCGCGGACGCGGCAGCCGGAATCATCCAGCTCGTTGAGCAGAACATCCTCCATGCTGTGGAACAGGCGTCCCTCGAGAAGGGCTTCAACCCGAGAACGTTCACGCTTGTCGCCGCCGGAGGCGCCGGGCCGCTGCATGGCCCATCGACGGCTCGACTGCTCGGCAGCTCCAGCCTTTACGTCCCCCGTCTTGCCGGCGTCTTCTGTGCATTCGGAATGTGTAATTCCGACCTCCGTCATGACTATGTGCGAAGTTGGCTCCATGGCCTCGACAATGCTGCGGACTCTGGTTCCGCGGAGTTGGAGGCGGCTTTTACAGAAATGCAAACCGAGGCGAGCGAAGTTCTGCAACGAGAAGGATTTACAGGGAGCAGGGCGGCCCTGGAGCGAGCCTATGACTTGCGGTATTTTGGACAGCAGTGGACCATTCCGGTCGAATGCGCCTCGACCGATGCCACTGTCATCAGAAAGGCGTTCGAGCAGATTTACCAGCGCCTCTTCGGCTACGTACAACCCGCCGGCGATATCGAGATCGTTAACCTTCGATTGGCGGCTATAGGCAAATTGGATCCCCTCCAGGTCGCCGCGGCGGCGAGTGACGTTTCCAATCCGCAGCCCCACTCCCGTCGATCGGTGTGGATCGACCGGCGCTCCGGATTCGTCGATACGCCGGTCTATGACGGCACGAAACTCGTCCCGCGCCAGACACTCGTTGGGCCGGCAGTCATCGAGGAAGCCACGACGACGCTGTTCATAGGTGACGGGGATCGCCTGACAATGACCGATGCCAGCAACTATCACGTGAAGATAGCGCCGGGCGGGATAGCATGACCGTTTTTCCCGAGCGGTGGCGAGATCCCGCCAGGGCAACCCCCAAGGCACGGCGCCATCCAACCGTCAGCCAGGCAGGTTTTCCCGATTTTAGATGTGATGGAGCCCAATCATGAGCACTTCCTCGTCTTTCGACTTCGATCCGGTTCTGATCGCAATCCTGCAGCGGCAGCTGGACCATATCAGCCTGCAGATGGGAACGATCATGACGCGCACAGCGCGCAGTCCGATCTTCAGTCAGAGCCACGATTTCTCATGCTTTTTGAGCAATGCCAGCGGCGAGACCATCGCTCAGGCGGATGGGCTGCCGATTCATTCCGGCAGCGGCGGGTTTGCAGTCAGGGCGGTTCTGCGGGATTTTGCCGGGCGCATCGACCCCGAAGACGTCTTCCTGTTGAGCGATCCTTATGCCGCGGGCGGTAACCATCTGCCCGACTGGACGCTCATCCGGCCAGTTTTCGTCTCGGGCGAACTGATCGGATTTTGTAGCAACCGCGCGCATCAATCCGATATTGGCGGCGGCGCGGCTGGAACATACAATGCGAAGGCTACCGAGATTTTCCACGAGGGAATTCGCCTACCCGTTCTTAAACTGATCGAGAAGGGTACGCTCCGTGACGATCTGTGGCGGTTGCTGCTTTTGAATTCGCGTTGCCCGGATCTGCTGGAGGGCGACCTCGGTGCGATGATCGGTTCCACGCGTATCGGCGCTCAACGTCTGGCCGATGTCGTCGAACAGCTTGGAGTGGAGAAGGGCAATGCCTATCTCACGGCACTTCTGGATTACGGCGAACGACGCATGCGTCAGGCGATTTCGGAGCTTCCGAACGGAGTCTGGGAGGCTTCGGATGTAAGTGATACCGACTGTTTCGATCTGGTTGATATTGAAACGCGTGTAAAGCTGACGGTCGAGGGAGACACGATTAGCTTCGATTTCACCGGGACCTCTCCTCAAATAAAAGGCTTTAAAAACAGCGGTATAGCGAATACGCACTCGGCTGTTTACTGTGCGCTGTCGGCTTTCCTCGACCCGGCAATTCCTCATAACGAGGGCGTCTACCGCTGCGTCAGGATCATTGCGCCGGAGGGTACTGTGGTCAACGCTTTGCCACCGGCGCCGATGACGATGAACACCGTCTATCCGGCGATCGACATCATGAACGCGTGCTGGCGGGCTCTGGCGCAGGCCGACCCGGAACGAGCTTGCGCGGGCTGGGGCAAGTCGGTGTTCGGGATATCGTCCGGCTCCAAGCCCGCCGGCGGCGTCTTTGTCCTCTATCATTGGCATGGTAGCTCAGGGGGCGGCGCAGTCAAAGGAAGGGACGGCTTTCCGACGACGAGCCATCAGATGACGCTTGGCGGCATGTTCATTCCGAATGTCGAAACTTACGAGCAATCCTACCCGATCCGCGTGCATCGGTATGAGATGCGCCGGGACACCGGCGGCGCCGGACAGTATCGCGGCGGTACCGGTGTGGACTATGTCGTCGACGTCCTTGTTGGCGGCGAGCACCTGCTGCGCGGGGAGGGCGCCCGCAAACAGACCGGGGCCGGCGTCAATGGGGGGCATTGGGGTGCGAAAGGGTCGATCCAGGCCTATGATCTCGAGACCCGCGAAGCCCTGCCTTGTCCGCCATATGGGGTGGAGCAGGTCAAACCCTTCCATCTTGTCATCGAAGCCTCCGCAGGCGGGGGCTGGGGGCATCCGCATGAGCGACAGGCAGAAGCGGTGCTTCGCGATGTGCGCGACGGGGTGGTTTCGCCTGAATCAGCGTTGAACATCTACGGTATCGAAGTCTCTGCAGACGGCAAGTCGATCCTTTCATCCAAAGCGAGGAGCGCCGGGCGCACTGCCGCCCAGCGTTGATCAAGATAACATCTCGCTTCATCGCGGCGAACGTCCCCCAGAGCCTGTGGCCGGGTCCGTCGGTGAGCGTCAGCAATATGGTCACACAACGTTACGGAGGTTCAGTTGGCTAAACGCGCAAAGGAAATTCTTCACGATTATCACCAGGCTTGGTCCAGCGGCGATGTGGAAGCGGGATGCAGCTTTTACGCCGAGAGCCTGGTCGTCCATATGGGAGGATCGCACCCGGTACTTTCCGGCGACTTTCACGGCGCGAAAGGCTTCATAGAAGGCTGGGTGAACAAGGTCGCCGCGTACACCGACCGGTGGGTGGTCGGTGGCGAAGCCGGAGCCGACGAGCTCATTGCCGAATCCGACGAAGCCATCCTCATCATGGTTCATGAGATCTGGACGCGTGGCGAGCAACAGGTGCGCACCGACCGGCTTGCCGCCTATCGGTTCGAAAACGAGAAGATCGTCGAATGCTGGTTCTGTGACATGCGCCAGGCTGAAGTGGATCGGTTCTTTGAGGGTATCCGCTGACGGTGCTGGTCGATTGAGCGGTCAGAACATACGCGGCTGCGTGCCGGAATAGGAGAGGGGAATTCATGCCCGACTATATCGTCGTAGGTGGAGGATCTGCCGGATGCGCCATAGCGGGGCGTCTCAGCGAAGATCCAGCCGTGTCGGTAACATTGTTTGAAGCGGGCCCACGAGACAGCAGTATGTGGATACGGTTCCCCGTAACCTTCTACAAGTCCTTCAAGAGTTCATTGCTGCAATGGTACAAGATTGAAACGCTGAAGCACCAGAATGGTCTTGAGACTCAGGTCGGCCAGGCGCGTGTTTTGGGAGGAGGCAGTTCCCTTAACGCGATGATTTACATTCGCGGCGCCCCCGAAGATTACGATCGGTGGGCAGCTCATGGTGCCGATGGCTGGAGCTACAAAGACGTTCTGCCATACTTCCGGAAGGCGGAAAACAACGAGGTATTTTCCAACGAAGCCCATGGACAAGACGGCCCTCTGAGTGTTTCCAACCAGCAGCATACGCTCCCCTTGACCAAGGCCTGGGTCAAGGCATGCCAAGAGGCAGGTATTCCCTTCAACCCGGACTTCAATTCCGGAGAGCAGAAAGGCGCCGGTTTCTACCAGCTCACCACCAGAGACGGTCGCCGGTGCAGTTCTGCGGCGGCCTATCTCCACGCGGCGCGAAATCGGCAGAACCTGAAGATCCTGACCGACAAGCCGGTCACCAGAATTCTCGTCGAAGCCGGACGCGCCGTTGGCGTCGAATATCTTGAGAACGGGCGCTTGACGACGCTCCGTGCCGACCGCGAAGTCATTGTTTCGTCTGGTGCGATCGGGTCGCCACGATTGCTGATGCTATCGGGGATCGGGCCGGCGAAGGAATTGCGGAGCGCCGGCGTCGACGTGGTGCACGATCTTCCAGGCGTCGGGCAGAACCTGCAAGACCACACGGATTGCTTCCTGATCTACAATCTGAAATCCGACAGCAGCTATGACAAATACAAGAAACTGCGTTGGCAACTTGCCGCAGCCGCTCAGTATGGCCTCTTTGGAACAGGCCCCATCACGTCCAACATCTGCGAAGGCGGAGCATTTTGGTGGGGCGATCGACGCGACCCAGTCCCGGATCTGCAATATCATTTTTTTGCCGGCGCCGGTATCGAAGAAGGCGTCGAAACGACAGCCAGCGGCAATGGCTGCACGTTGAATGTCTATGTATGCCGGCCGGAATCGAGGGGCCGAATAGCGCTCCGCTCGGCCGACCCGACCGTCCCGCCCCTGGTCGATCCCAATTACCTCAGCCACCCTTACGACGTGGACCGTCTCATCGACGGCGTCCGGCTGGGACAGGAGATCATGTCGAAACCGTCAATGCAGAAATATGTTCGTGCTGGGCATTTGCCGGAAAAGCCGCTTACGGCTCGCGCAGACCTTGAGGCCTTTGTCAGAAAATATACGCAGGGCGCCTACCACTTGAGCGGCGCTTGCAAGATCGGAACCGACGAGATGGCGGTCGTCGACCCTCAGCTTCGTGTACGAGGTATCGATGGTCTGCGCGTTGCCGATACCTCGGTGATGCCGTTCGTCACCTCCGGCAATCTCAACGCTCCCGCAATCATGATCGGGGAGCGAGCCGCCGATTTCCTCAAAGGCAATAGGATCTGAGAACCGGAGCAGATCGTTCGGTCTGCGGGCGGCGTCACCCCTTTGCGCACTTAACCGATCGAACATTGAAAGGGCAGCATATGAAACTTGTATCCTACCATGCCGGCGTCACGACCAGGGCAGGCGTCGTGCTCGATGCGAAAGTGTACGATGTAGAAATGTTGCTTAGCGGCTTTGCCGTCAGGCCCTCCCGAAGCTCTTCGCTCCGAGAGGTTCTAAGCGAGCACGGTGGCGGGCTGGCAGCATTGGCCGGGCGCCTGACGGCGGCGGCCAAAGACAATATGAAGGCAGAGATTGGACCACTGGAATCCGTGCGTCTAGCACCACCGATCACAGACCCGGCAAAGGTGTTGTGCATCGGCCTCAACTATAATGACCACGTCGCAGAAACAGGTCGCGCATTACCGTCTCATCCCGACGTTTTTGCAAAGTTTGCCAGCACGCTGATCGGTCCGAACGAAGACATCCGGTGCTCTCACGTTACGCAAAATCTCGATTTCGAAGGCGAACTGGCAGTCGTGATCGGTCGTGAATGCCGCGCGGTCGCGCCGGATCAGGCGCTTGGCTACATCGCCGGGGTAACGGTACTCAACGACATTACCGCCAGGGACTTGCAGTATCGGGGAACGCAGTGGCTCGCCGGCAAGGCTGTCGATGGATCTACGCCCTGCGGACCGGCAATCGTCACCCTCGACGAGATTGGCGACGTTCAGGATTTGGACATAAAGACAAGGGTCAATGGTGTCGAGGTCCAGTCCTCGAATACACGCTATATGATTTTTCCCATTCGCGAATTGATTTCTTACATCTCGTTTTTTCTGACCCTGTCGCCCGGCGACATCATCACGACCGGCACGCCGCAAGGCATTGGCGCCAAACGTCAGCCGCCTCTGTGGCTGAAGCCCGGCGATGTCGTGGAGGTTGAGCTTCAACGAGTTGGGGTACTGCGCAACCGCGTCCAATAATGTCAGGCGATCCGCGCGTCCGGCTACCGTCTGTCTCTCGCCGGACGCCTATTCGGAATGCCCGTCGGCGGCCGAATTTGTCCGCCGGGCCTTTGCCGTACGCTGCCGTTTGCCATCCGGGCTGGAGAGAAGGTACTCACCGGAATTTACGAGGAACCGCTCATTTTCACGGATTCGATGCTGCGCCGCGTCGCCCAGTTTGATGATCGTCAAAGCCGCCAGAGCATTGGCGATCGCAATCGCGCCCAGCGCGGATTCCGGGAAGGCGCGTCCAGAGGACTGTGCCACGAAATGCAGCGGACCGGCAAATTTGCTGATCGGCGCCGCGAAACTGTCGGTGATGGCGATCACCCTCGCTCCCATATGGGACGCCTTCTCAGTCAGCCGATGCACGAGCCGGTTAAACGGTGCGAAAGTGACCGCAACGAAGGCATCGCCAGGGTGAATGTCATCCAGGGCGCCTTCCGGGGCTCCCCCTGGAGTGTCCAGCAGAACAATGTTCGGCCGTGCCTTTTGCAGCGTGTAGGCGAGCGTGAAAGCGGGGGTAAAGGCAGTCCGCCGGCCCATGACATATATTTTTGGCGCCTTCGCCAAAATTTCGATCGCAGCTTCAAGTTGTTCTTCCGACAAGTGGAGCCTCGCCTGACCGACGATGGCTTGCTCGGTCGCGAAGAACGAATCCACAAAGGTCATAAGACTGGGAGTTTTTCCGCTTTCAGAGATCAGAGTCTGAGCGCTCAACTCATTGCGTTTGATGGATTGGCGGTCTCGCAAATGCCGTTCCGTCGTGTCGATGAATTGCTGCCGGAATTCGCTGTAACCGGCAAATCCCAGCCTCTGGGCCAATCGCACCAGGCTGACCGGCTGCACTTCCGCACGCCGCGCAACCTCCCTCATTGTATAAAAAGGGATTTCTTCAGCATTGTTGATCACGTAATGGGCGGCTTCAACCGTTTGTCCGGAGAGCTCTACGCAGATGTTTTTGATCCGTTCGATCAGGTCTAGTCTCGTCATTGGTCGCTCTGGATTCGTTGATGCAGGCCCTTGGTGCCGGATGGTTCGCGGCAGCACCCGGTTTTCAGCCTGATTGCCATACTTTGAGTCATATCGGCAAGTTTGTTAGCCCGCCCGTTCCATGGTGGCGCCTTCCCGGAAATGGTTGTGGGCGAGATCCTTCATTCGACGCGCTATTCAATTCGATACTCCATATTTAGTTGGGCGACGCGAGCGATTTCTTTGCCGGGCAAAAAGTAACTGGGCACCGTCGTCGCATGTTTTTGGACTCTGCCAACATTAATTTGTAGCCTGGATCACATGATCCACTTGACAATAAGTTGGATCATAGTGTTCACTCTTGTCAACCAAAAGAAATCAGGGTGAACGAGCCGGCTCAGGCAAGGGCCATGTCGGTTCAGCAGAAATACTCAGGAACATTGGTTCGAGAGCGCTTGCTCGTCGGACAAAAGGTTGGGCTGCGCGACAATATCGGCAAGCCTTAAGGAGAAGCCATGACTGCCGTAAGCCTGAGAGACGTGTGGAAGCAATTTGGCACTTACACGGCAATCGAGGATCTCAACCTGGATATCAAGGACGGAGAATTCATGGTCTTCGTCGGGCCGTCCGGTTGCGGAAAGACAACAACCCTGAGAATGCTCGCCGGCCTTGAGACTCCGACCTACGGTCGGATCCTTCTGGGTGAGGAGGACGTCACGCTGACCCCACCGGGACGGCGAAACGTGTCCATGGTCTTTCAAAGCTACGCGCTTTATCCGCATATGACGGTGCGGCAGAATTTGTCCTTCGGTCCGGAGATCCGGGGCGAGGCGAAAGCCGAGATCGCCGGCGGAATTGACCGCGTGGCGAGGCTCGTCGGTCTGCAATCGCTCTTGAACCGTTATCCAAGCGAGCTTTCCGGCGGCCAACGCCAGCGCGTCGCTCTGGCGCGCTCGATGATCCGTCATCCGCGCATTTTTCTTCTCGACGAGCCGCTGTCGAATTTGGACGCCAGTCTGCGAACGCATATGCGTACGGAAATCGCAGAACTGCAGCGTCAACTGGGGGTTACGGCGGTCTACGTCACTCACGACCAAGTCGAAGCAATGACGATGGGTCACCGCATAGCCGTGTTTGACCAGGGCCGCATTCTTCAAGTTGCAACGCCTTCCGAACTTTATCGGGCGCCGGCAAACAAAGTCGTCGGAATGTTCATCGGCTCCCCGCGCATGAATATTTTGCCGGCCAGCTTGGAGCGGGCCGGCGACATGGTCAAGGTTCGCTGCTTCAACCTATCCTTCGTTGTCGAAGGCCGCCATTTTGTCAAAGACCACCTCCCGGAGAATGTCGAACTCGGGATCCGGCCGGACGAAATTCAGTGGGTGAAGGACGCACCTTCAAGGTGCACCGAGACAATCACCGGCATCGTGACGTCTCTCGAAACTACCGGATCGGACACGTTCGTTCTGGTCGATGTCGAAGGCAGCGAAATTAATGCGAAATTCCCAAGCTTTGCGCCGGTAAGGCGCGGAGACGCCGTCGATTTGGTCTTCGATCCGCTCAACCTCCATTTCTTCGATGGGGAAACGGGAGCGAGCTTAAAGGGCAACGCGGCCAACCAAAACTAATCGGAACACTTGCTCAACTGGGAGTCAGAATATGTCGATCTACAGAACGAAGTGCCTGTCCCGCGATATTCAAGACCGTGCTGTCCAAAAAATGGCCTGTGATAGGCAAGGGCCGAAAGACCGCGCGTTGCTCTCTTCCACCGACCTTGGCAGGGGCTTGCGAAAGCTTGCGGTTGCTGCGCTTCTCGTCGCGGCAGGATTTGCAACTGTCCCGGCGGGTCATGCGGAGGCGGCAACGGTCAAGGTGGCGTTCAGCCTGAATTGGACATTCGCCGATCCGAAACTTGCCCAGAAGTGGTTCGGCAACGTCAAATCGCAATTCGAGGCTGCTCATCCGGGCGATACGATGGAACTGATACCGGTGCCCGGCACCTATGACGACTACATCACCAAGCTCAGCCTTCTCTACAATTCGCCAGACACCAAACCGGACATCGTGCAATATTTCGACATCAATGTCGGTCAGTTTGCCGGGAGCGATCTGCTCTCGCCCCTCGATGATAAAGTCGCCGGTGCATCCTGGTGGCAGGACACGCCGGATGCGGTCAAGGAATCTGGAAAATACGATGGCAAGGTCTATTCCGTGGCGCAGGGGATCAATACCTATGGAATCCTTTTCGACCGGACACTGACGGAGAAGGCCGGACTTGCGAAAGACTGGAAGCCGCAAAGCTGGAACGACATTCTTGATGCCGCCCGCGCAATCAAAAAGACGTCGCCGGAGGCCTCGCCGCTCTATGTCATCACCGGGACGGCACAAGGCACGTTCGGTGTGGTGGCCGGCCCAGGCCTTCTGCTCTCCGCCTCGAGCAATCCGACCATCTTTGATACGGCGACCGGCAAATGGGTCGTTGACAGCAGCGGCATTCGGGAAGTCTTGAATTTCTACAAGACGGCGGCTGCAGACGGACTGCTGGCTCCGACATCGCAAATCATGGACCCGAATGGCGCGACGCATCCCGCCGAGTCCCTCCATAAGCATGAGTTCGGCATTACCTTTGCCGGCAATTGGATCCCGGTCTTCTGGGGCAAGGATATCTGCGCGCCCTGCTGGGACGACGAAGAAAAGACGATAGGCTTTGCCCAGGTCCCGACGGCGAAGGGCCAGGCCCCTGGATTCGGCGCGAGCTTCAACGGCGTCGTGCTGTCGATGTCCAAGGACCCGTCAAATGCCGATCTTGCCTGGTCGGCAATCGACATCATGCAACAAAAGCAAAACCTCACAGATATTGCCGCGTGGGTCCCGGTCGTTCCAGCCACCGCGTCCTTGAAGGCCGACTCCCGATATCTGTCGCTGAGCCGCCCGCCTTTCCAGGAGGCTTTTGCCAATCTGAGTTCGACCTCCAGAAGCATGCCCTCGCAACCAGAGTTTCCGATCTGGGGCAATGCATTCCAGCAGGCCACCCAAGCGATGGTGCTGAAGCCGGAGACAACGATCGATGAGGGCATCCAGATCCTGAAGTCGTACATGGCAACCCAGGTCGGCGAAGACAATCTGGAGACCTTGCCGTGAGTTCGGCACCTGCAATAGGCACTGATCCGGCGCACGCCGGATCAGCCGGGCCATCGCAAAGACGCGAGCGGCTGGACAAGCCTCGCGTCGAAACGATCAGCTTCGTCCTGCTGGCACCCTCGGCATTCCTCCTGGTCGTTCTTTTTCTGGGGCCGGTCTTCTACGCGATCTACCTTGGCTTCACCAATCTGCAACTGATCGGTATTCACGCGATCAATTACCGCTTCACGGGCCTTGGCAACGTCGCCTTCATGTTGGGCGACGCCGTCTTTTACAAATCTCTGTGGTTGACCGTCGTTTTTGTGGTCGGATCGGGGGCAATAGCCACAACTTTACTGGGGCTAGTACTCGCCATTGCACTTCAAGACTGTATCGCGCCGGTACGGTGGATCAGCAGCGCAACCGCGATCCTTGCCTGGACTCTGCCGCCGACGACGATTGCGTTTCTCTGGATGGCGACGAGCACCCTGTCGGGCCTGATTGCGATGCTGGCGGGCAACATGCGGCTGGATCTCCTTTATCAGCACGCCATGGTGGTCGTATCGACAGCCAATGCCTGGTCGCTGGCGGGATTGGCAATGACCATGTTTTCGGCCGCGCTGCGCAATATCCCTGGCGATCTTATGGAAGCAGCTGAGCTCGAGGGCGCCTCGGCGGTTCAAACGTTGATGCGCATAACATTGCCCATGTTGAAGCCGACGATCGTAACATGCGCGCTGCTGATGATGTTGATGACCTTCGGCAACTTCACTCTCATTTATCTGATGACGGGCGGAGGGCCGGGCAACGAGACAAATATCCTTCCGGTTTATACCTATCTTCAGGGCTTTAAATTCCACAACCTCGGCTATGCCGCCCTTCTCGGCAACGTCATGGTGCTGCTCTCGGCATGCCTCGGCGGCCTATTCGTTTGGGCAACACGGTCGCGCCGCTAGCATCAGCTGAGTTTTGGGAAACCAGTAACGGGTAATCGTCATGAACGCAGTCTCATTCGACCGTATGTCAACCCCGCCGTCCGGGTTGATCGCAAACAGGCCAAGACGCCTGACGTGGGCCCGGCTTGTCAGCAACTCGACCGCGCTCCTTCTAGCGCTTTTTTTCTCGCTGCCCATGCTTTGGCTGATCCTTGCTTCCGTCGATCATAGTGCGACGAACCAGCTAAAGCTGCCGGAATTGACGGCAGAACATTATTGGGTCGCGGTTCAAGCAGACAATCTTGCAGCGCTCGCAAACAGCCTCCTCCTGTCGACGGTTGCGACGGTGGTGGGCACGACCGCTGCGTTCGTCGCCGCCTATGTGTTTTCAAAACACAATATCCCCTTCAAGAATCCGCTTCTGCTGACCATCTTGTTTCTCTCGGGCGTGCCGATCTCAATCCTGATCGTCCCTGTCTACAAGATGTTCACCATACTCGGTTGGCTGTCCATCGTGCCGACCGGGATATTGCTGGGCGTGACGGCAATCCCGTTTCAGATCTATCAGTTGAAGAACTTTATTGATGCAATACCACCGGAGCTCGAGGAGGCGGCCGCACTTGAACAGGCGACAACCCTTCAGATTCTCTACCGAGTCATTCTTCCCTTGACGAAACCCGGCCTCGCATCATCGGCAATTTTTGGTTTCGTCAACGCATGGGGCAATTTCCTCATGCCGGTCGTGCTGATCAACAGCCTTGCGGACCAACCCGCTCCCGTTCATCTCTTCGGGTTCATGGGTTCCAACTCTATCGATTACGGAGCGATCGCCGCATATTCCCTCATTTACTCTCTTCCGGTCATTGTCTTGTTTCTGGGGATGTCTCATCAGTTCAAGGCTGGCTTCTCTTTGGGAGGAGCCGTTAAGTAAAGGCCGCCTTCTCATGAAACTTGATCCCTTCTATCTCATCGTCGACAGCGCCAAATGGATCGAGCGTCTCGTGCCGCTTGGCGTCAAACTCGTCCAACTGCGCGTCAAGGACCGTTCAGACTCCGCGCTTCGCGAGGAGATACGCCGTTCGAAGGTCGCCTGTTTGGCAGCGGGCTGCCGATTGGTCGTCAATGATCACTGGAAGCTGGCAATCGACGAGGGATGCGATTTCGTTCATCTCGGGCAGGAAGACCTGATGGCCGCCGATATGACAGCCATCCGCCGTGCCGGCCTGAAGCTCGGCCTTTCGACCCACAACATATCGGAGCTGGAAACTGCGCTGGCGGTTGAGCCGGACTACGTCGCGCTCGGACCGGTGTGGCCCACGGTCCTCAAAGAGATGAAATGGGGGCCGCAAGGCGTCGAGCGCATCGCGGAGTGGCGGCGGCGCGCCGGGCGAACACCGCTCGTCGCCATCGGCGGCATCACGGTCGAGCGCGCGCCGCTGGTGTTCGAAAAAGGTGCAGACAGCGCTGCCGTGGTCACCGATATTGTTCGCAGCCCCAATCCCGAGGCCCGCACGCGTCAATGGCTGGCCGCGACCGCGCCTTTAAGGTCAGCGAGATGAGATACCGCACTGATCTCTTGGGAGAACCGCCCGGACCCTTTCAGTTCAAATGCCATTGACATTGATTCGGACCGCCACATCCGGCGCCGGTGATGACGGCAGTTCATTCCCTCGCGACTTTCGGATCAGGCTAGGACAATGCGACTTCCGCTTTCGGCCGCTCTCTCGATCGCAGCGATGACGCGATGCACTGCGACCGCGTCCTCGAAGCTTGGCGCAGTGCGAGTGCCGTCCCGCAGATCGCGTGCCATTCTGGCATAGAGACGTGCGACGTTCCCCGGCTCGACGTCCTGCGGCCAGCCAACGCGGTATGAGGCTGGGATCTCCAGCGGCCGGAACGTCTTCTCCTCACCGCGCCCGCCCATGAGAGAAAGCTGCACCATCTGCGTATGACCGGAGGAACCCGAGACACGAATGTCGCCTTCGGTGCCGTGAATTTCCCAAAACAGGCCGTCGCCGTCCCGCGGCGTGCCACCACGGTAGTGGATGGAGACGGTTACGCCCCTCTCCAGGATTCCGCTAACAATCACCTGGTCCGGCGAGGAAGTTGGCAAAGTCTCGCCGGTATCGACAGCAAGTGCCGTGGGCCGCCGGGTCGCCAGGATCGCGGAGATTTCCGCGAGCCCCCTAAAACATCTCTGAGCGCCGCCAACGTATGGCCCACAGGGATCGTCAGCAGGTTGGCGCCATTGGCGCGATCCAGCAAATAGCCGTAGGTCTTCTTATCAGGGATGGTGGCAGCACCCAAAGCGGCGCCGCCTCGCGCCACCAAGGTGGTCGACAACACCTCTCCAACAAAGCCATCGGCAACCAGATGTTTCAGATACTCGATCTCCGGAGCGACGCGCGCCTGAGTTCCGACGACACCCAAGATCCCCCTAGTTCGAGCGAGCGCGGCCATTTCTTCGGCTTCGGCCAATCCGTTACCGAGCGGCCATTCGCAGTATACATGTTTGCCCGCCTCGATTGCTGCTTTCACAATCTCGAAGTGAGGAGGCACCTTAACCGTGACGGTGACAATGTCGACCTCCGGCGATGCGATCAGTTCGGCAACATCTGCAAACGCCCTTGGCAGTCCATATGCCGCCGCGGCTGCTTCCCCGCTAGCCTTGCTCGTATTGGCGACGCCAACGATTTCGAAAGTCTCGGAGAGCGCGCGCAGTGCGGGAATATGGGCTCGCGCGGCCCAGCTTCTGCCCGGCTGCAAACCAACGATGCCAATCTTGAAGCGATGTCCGGGCATAACGTTCTATTCTCCTTTGAATTTGCCGCTAGAATAGATCGATGCACTCTCTGCGAAAATCGGTAAATATGCGAATGATCCTTGAGATTTCGCACAGATGATAAGATGGTCGATTGGGAAGATGTCCGGCATTTCCTAGCTGTGGCGCAGAGCGAAACGCTCTCCGGCGCTGCCCGCAGCCTCAAAGTGGATCACGCGACAGTCAGTCGACGGCTTGCCGCTCTTGAGGCCGCCCTGGACGTGCGGCTCGTGGACCGCCTGCCGCGGTCCTGCCGCCTCACAGCGACAGGAACACAGGTGTTCGAGCGGGCCCTGGAGATGGAAGCGGGTGCTCACGCCATTGCCCGCTTGGCGAAGGCTGCATACGCTCCACTTGCCGGTCGAGTCACTCTGAGCGCGCCGCCTGTTCTCGTTACGCATCTTCTGGCCGACCATCTGCCACGTTTCAGGAGGGAATATCCGGAGATCCGGCTTTCGCTCTCGGCACAGGGCAGGCGGGTTTCACTCAGCCGCCGCGAAGCCGATGTCGCCGTGCGGTTCGTGCAGCCTGATGAGGCAAGCAGCGTGGCGCGAAAAATTGGGACGATGGCCTTCGGCCTCTATGCGCATCGCTCTTACGCCCATCTGTCTGCGCCCGAACACTGGGAGTTCATTGCCTGGGATCAGACCTATGCCGACACGCCAGCGCAATCGTGGTTGCTCGGCATTGCCGGGGATCGCCCAGTGGTCTGCGAGCTGACTCATTCAAGTGAGCACCTGATCGCCGTGCGGGCTGGCGTGGGCGTTGCCGGTTTACCCTGCTTTATCGGGGAGCGGGACCGTGATCTCGTCCGGATCGGCGAGCACATACCATCTTTTGCGCGCGACATCTGGCTCATGGTTCATCGCGATTTGCGCAACGCACCGACGATACGCGCTGCTATGGACTTTGTTGCAGCCACCATTTCCGAGGATCAATATCTGTCCCTCCGACGACAGTCTTCCGAGCAGATCCTCTGAAATACCCCCTTGCGAGGGCGACATGGTGAAAATCGACGCCATCACCCTGCGTGAACATTGCATCGGCATTTACGGTCTCATTCCGCCCTTACCGGAACTGACCCCTCAATGCTCCTCCGGTCGCTTTTACCGAGATGTCGTCTGGCGTCGCTTGGCGCCAAGCTGCGGATAGAATCCGACGTGACCTCCCGCTGAAAGAGCCTCTGGACGTCAGTTTCGCAGGGGTATGGCCTCGATATCGGCGACGTCGTCTACGGAGCGGGTGCGAGCGTTGAAATTGCTCGGCATCCACCAATTCGGTTGATTGCCAAGCAACATCTGGAAAAAGCCCGCGGCATAATCCATGTCCTGGTTGGCATTTTCGCGAAAGGACCACCAGCTACGAAGATCATCCACCATTTGGCTGATATGGACATCTATATGAAATTCCTGGTCCATCGTGGCAGCATAGACAGTCAGGCAAAATGTGGTGGCCACATATCCTTCGGGCCAGAACGCCGCCGCCGACTTGGGGTCGAGGCGGGTGGGTGCACACACCGCCTTAATCGGCAGGTCCGCTACGAGTTCGCGCAATACCAGAGAGGGTGCAAACTGAAAAAACTCGCGTCGTTCGACCTTTTCCTTCGGCTTCTGGCGATCGATACTGTCAAGCCAGCGAACAAATGCACCCGCTAGCTTGGCGTCGTCGATGGCAAAGTCGCACGCAATCGCTTCGCCGCAGAAGGCCGCGTGTGCATGAAAGGCTGCCTTGAACCAGTGTAACTGTCTGACCGCCACCCTTAGCGGCTTGTTGGTTCGGGGAAGATTGTGCATTGAGCGCGATAAATCAAACATGGGCCGCGCACCGTTCAAAGAGCGAGGCCAAAGCCGAAGAATCTCTCTTCTGATAAATATCCAGGATCTTTTCTTGAAGAGCGACCGCAAGATCGGTCGCGGCGAAGATCATCGCTTCTTTCTCAGCATCGTCCGACTCCGCGAGCAATGAGAGCATCGCTGCAAAGACCGCGACGACGATGGTCCTGGAGCCCATGACGGGTGATCGGTCGGCTAACTGATCGATTGCTATCGATCCGTCATCCGCAAGCTGCAAGGTCAGTTGGGCGGCCAGCTCGAAGACGTCTCGGGAACGCGCCAGTCTTACAAAGGCCCGCCGGCCGGCACTCTGATTGACCAGAGCTCTCTTTGCGCCAAGGTGGCTCAGGACGAGCTTCATCGTTCCATAATAAGCGACCGAAAACTTATAGTCGGGCCGAGAAGAAGCAGCGATCTCGCGCAGGCTTTCGGAATTCGTCGCAGAATCGCTCAAGACGGAATGGGCAAAACTGCAGACGAATAAATCAACGTTGCGAGCAAGGACCTCAATCTCGCCAAGTGCTGAAAGAGCGATACCCGATGCCGGTGCCGGCAGCCGGCGGGGCGCAGTCTCCTTCATCGTGTCGCGCCCCTTCTTGAGGGTATAGCGCAACGATCTCAATACGTCTTTCAGTTGCGTCGTTTGTGGAGCGAATTCTGGCGGCATGCCAACCTACCCTCTTCCCTCATTGCACCTTTTTTAGGCCACAATATCATATCGCAATTCGCGTCTGGGTGTCGCCTTAATAAATGCACGAGTCGCATCATAGTTGGCCACGCCAGCCTGACTTCCCAAACCCGTGGCATTCAATGCGGAGGATGCCTGGCCGAGTTCGACTGCATCTCGAGGCGACAGTCCTTTTACCAAGCCGCTCGCGAAACCGCCATTGAAGCAATCGCCGCACCCGCATGTGCACTTTACATCGACCTGGAACGCCGGCGAGTGGAACTCCAAGCCTGCCTCATCATGATAGTAGGCGCCCGCTGCGCCCAAAGTCAGAATGACACACTTCGCCCCTCTGCTGAGAAGGAAATCCGCCAAATCCTTGTTGTGGGCCAATCCAGAAAGTGCCTGCGCTTCCTCTTCAGAGGGCAGGAAGTAATCCGTGTAAGGCAAGAGAGCTTCGACTTTGGGAAGGTCGTCCGGCGTTGAAGCGAAGACGTCAAGCGTTGTTATCACGCCTCGACGGCGCGCTTCCGCCATGATTTCCGCGGTACGGCCGGAGTCATCCATCCGGTTCATCAGACCGACCCCACCCACGTGCAGGATTTTGGTGTCTAAAACGCGATCTATTTCCGAGTCTGATACAAAAAACGCATCGGTCGCACCGCGCTTGTGAAGTGCCGGTCGCTGACCGTTCGGCCTTGTCGTCACGATTGAGGAGGATGTTGAGTAGCCCTCGTAGCGCCGCATCATCGTGGTGTCTATGCCGAAAGTCTGGAGCTTCGCACGGACCCAGTCGCCCATGTCATCGTAGCCCACGCCGCCAACCGCTTGCACCTTGAGGCCGTACTTGGCAGCCACAATCGCCGCGGAACCGGCCGCGCCGGATACGGCCAGGGTGAAGTCTTCGACGAAAAGGGTTTGCCCCCCTGGCGGGATTTCCGCCACCGGTCGGCAGAGAGCATCGAAAGTGTAAAAGCCGACGCAGCTGAAATCAAAGGTCGCCGACATCACTGAACTCCGATCCTGTTGCCGTCGCCGTCGAAATAGTAGAGCCTGCTGGCGTCAAACCCGATGGATACGGTGGAATCAATTTTTGCCCGGAAATCCCGGCCGGTTTTGATTTCAAAGGTCTTCTCCGGGGTGCGGACGGACAGGTAGGTGATGTCACCTGTCGGCTCGACGCCGTAAACGGTGCCCTGGAGATTTTCGCCGCCGATCAGGCAATCCTCCGGCCGAAAGCCGAGGGTAACCTGACCGGATAGCTTTGCAGGGCAGGCGACCTTCACGCCAGGAGCCGAGAAAATTCCATTGTGCGCAGAGCCCAACACCAAATTCATCGGCGGCGAGCCGATGAACCCTGCCACAAACGTATTTGCCGGATTTGAATAGATCTCATCGGGGGTGCCGATCTGCTGAATTATGCCTTTATTCATAATGACGATCCGATCGGCCAGTGTCATTGCCTCGATCTGGTCGTGCGTCACGTAAACTGTGGTCACCTTCAGGTCGCGCTGCATATGCTTGATTTGGACGCGCATGCTGGCACGCAGCTTCGCATCGAGGTTCGACAGCGGCTCGTCCATCAGAAAGACTTGCGGCTGGCGAACGATGGCGCGCGCGAGCGCAGCGCGCTGTCTCTGGCCGCCGGAAAGCGCGCCGGGCTTGCGCTCGAGAAACGGCCCAAGTTCAACCATATCCGCGGCGCGACGAACGAGGCTGTCATGCTTGTCCTTCGGAATGCGCCTCATTCTGAGGGGAAACCGAATGTTCTCGTAGATAGACATGTTCGGGTACAGGGCATAGCCTTGGAAAACCATCGCGACATCTCGATCGCGGGCATCCACCTCGTTCACAACGTTGCCCCCGATGCTTATCTCGCCCCCGGTGGGATGCTCCAGACCAGCAATCATGCGCATGGTCGTGGTCTTTCCGCAGCCCGACGGCCCCAAGAGGACCAGAAACTCCTCATCGGCGATATCGAGAGTGACATCTTGAACGCCAAAGAAGGAGCCAAAGCTCTTCACGACGTTCTTAAGTTCAATAGAAGCCATGGAATTATCCTTTCACTGCGCCCATCGTTAGGCCGCGCGACAGATGCTTCTGGATCAGGACAACGAGGATCAAGATCGGAGCGAATGCGAGGAACGAGACGAGTGCGATTGCGTTGTAGATCACCCCATCGGAGCCGCCTGTGAAGTTGGCGAGGGCAACGGACATCGTGTAAGCCTTTGAGGTCGACGCGATGAGAAGGGTGAACAAGAATTCGTTGATTGCGAAGATAGCCGCTATGACCGCAGCGGTGATAATGCCGGGCAGGCAAGCCGGGATCATGATTTCCCAAAGAATGGTCAAGTCCCCGGCGCCATCGGTGCGTGCCGCGTCCTCCAACTCCTTCGGAATATCCAGCATGTAGCTGCGAATGATCCAGGTGACGAGGCTGAGATTGATGGCCGCGTAAATGAGCATCAAAGCCCAGACGGAATCCAGCAAACCCATATTTTTGAACAGAAAGAAGATGGGCACCGCAACGATGGCCGGCGCCATCATACGCGTGGACAGGATGTAGAAGCCGATGTCCTCTCGGCCACGGAACTCATAGCGAGCCAGCGCGAAGGCTGCGGGAATAGCCAGCAGCAGATCAATGACGACAGAGCCCGCCACTGCAACGACCGAATTTCGCAGATACGAAGCTATCGGCCAATCGCTGACGAGCAGGCGCCAAGCGTCCAAACTCCATGTCGGCCAGTAGATCGGCCTTGGGACGATGATTTCAGTTCTTGGTCTGAACCCTATTGTGAGGAACCAGATGATCGGAACAAGGCAAACAAGGGCCCAGGCGCCAAGTATGATGTAGCGAAGAAGGAAGCTTTCGCCGCCGCTTTTTCGAATACTAGCCATATCATGATTTCCCAGATTTGAATGCGCGCTTGACGACAGTTTGAGCGATGACGATCGTAAAGATCAGCATCAGCACCGATGCCGCGGAGGCGTATCCGAAATTGAACATCCTGAAGCCTTGACGATAGATGAAGTAGCTCATCGTCTCCGTTGCCCCGCCCGGTGTGCCCTGGGTCATGATGTAGACATTCGTGAACATCGTTGTGATGTCGATGCCGCGCAGCGTTACGGCAACCACGATGATAGGTCTCATCATCGGCAGTGAGATGTTCCAGAAAATGCTGCTCCAGCTTGCCCCGTCCAATCGAGCCGCTTCCTCGATTTCCTCGTCCTGCCCCTGAAGGGCTCCGACGAAGATGATGAAGAGAAACGGTGTCCACTGCCACACGTCCGCGACAATCAGGGTCAGCCTTGCCAGCCAAATAGAGGCAAGCCAGTCGACATTGTTGGAGACGATTCCAATCGACATGAGGAGATCGGAAATCACCCGGCCATCATTGAATGCAAGCTTCCAGATGAATGCCACCGCCGACGGCATGAACAGCATCGGCATCAGGAAAATGATGCGCCAACCGCGGACAAATGGATCTCGGTAACAGAAGAAGGCCACAGCCATCGCGATCACCGATTGCAGGATCAAGGATATGCCGCCGATGACAGCGGTATTTCCCAATGCAGCCCAGAATTCACGATCCTGGATGATCCGCGTGTAGTTGCCGAGCCCGATCCAAGACCAGTTGACGAACTTGACGACAAAGAGGCTTTGATACATCGCGAACAGACCTGGATACAGGGTGATCGCGAGTAGGTAGGCTACCGCCGGTCCAACTAGGAGATACGGGAAGACCTTCCTCGCCGTAGCCGAACGGGGACGGGGTCGAGCGGGTAACCTTATGGTGGAGGCGGCGAACGCCGCCTCCGTTTCAAGTCTTTGAGTTGAATGTGTCATGATCTTAGAAAGGCAGTGCCTTACCCTTGCCTACGTAGAGGCCTGGCTCCGCGTCCGAGTAAGCAATCGGGGCGCTTCCACCGGAGAAGCCATTCTTCTCCAGAATGCTCTTCCAGGCTTTTTGCCCGTTCTCGAGGGCTTCCTTGGCTGAAATCTGACCGGTGACCGCCCGGTTGATTTCATTCCCGAGCGCCTGCTCCATTTCGAACATCCCTGGAATACGGGGCGCGCACCACGCATGTTCCAAACTGTCCGCCCACACCTTCATGGGCTGGCTGACGGCGCGGAGACGTTCGTTGGCAAGAACGGACCGGTAGCCTGGAGCAACACCATTCGCATTCGCTTCGTTCATCGCCATGATAGACGAAGTCGTGAGGAATGCGAGCATAAGGAACGCACCCTCGGGGTTTTGCGATGTGGCTGCAACGCAGGAGGTCGATCCGGCAATATTCGGCGGCGCGAATACGCCACCTGAAATGCGGGGCTCGTAGATCGTAACAAAATCATCGACGATCTTCGACTGATCAGGCCGCATGGCCTGGGTGCCGCTGTCCTGCCAGCTGATATTTGCTGCAACCTGGCCGCCGAGCCAGGCGGCGCGGTTTTCACCCCAGCCGGCGCCGGACACACCTTCGATGGCGTTTTTCTGCAGAGCCATGATGATATCCATGGCCTTCATTCCGGCATCACTCGTGAGCTGCGGATTCCATTGATTGTCGAACAAGGAAAGGCCGGCTTGCGCCGCGATATGTTCCCAGGTGTAAGTCGCCCAGAAACCACGGGCCGCCATCAGGCCAACGCCGGCTACACCGCCGCCGAGTTTATTTGCTTCGGCAGTGATGCGAATGAGTTCGTCGTAGGTTGGCACGGATTGAGCTCGGTCGATGGAGCCGCCGAGAATTTTCTCCATGATCGACTTGCGCAGATGCACCATCTGCACGTCGCAGTCGAACGGAATACCAACCAGCTTGCCGCCGACGTAGCCGTAGTTCAGTCGATAAGTGTCGTAAAAGTCGTCGAGCGGCAGTTTCCACTTCTCGGCATATTCGCCGAGGTCGGCCAGGAAACCAGGGCCGGCGAAATCACCGAGCCAGGGCGAGAAGAACTGCAGAGCGTCGAAGGATGCGTTTCCGGAAATGAATTCTGAAACCGCCTTGTCGTAAAAGCTGTCGTCGGGAATCGGAACAAGTTCCACCTTGATGCCGGACAGTTGTTCAAAGGGCTTGAGCCCCTCGGCAGCTGACTCTTGGTCAGCGGCGCCTACGGCAAATCTGACCGTTTTTCCGCTCTGCTCCGAGCGAACCTTTTCCCAATCGACCGTACGGATCCAGTCCTTCGCCGGATCCCACAGCGGATCGTTCGACATTTTGTAGAGCTTCTGGTAGTCCTCGCGGACATAGTCTTTGACCGAAATCTTGTCCAAAACCGCCTGCACATCCGGCAGACCGGATTGCGCAAACGCGGGCAGCTTGAGGGCCGAGGCCGCGCCCGCGGCGAGCCCAAAAGCTGCGGTATGCCTGAGGAATCCACGGCGCGATACGCCGGAACTTAAGACTGTCATGATGTTATTCCTCCCAATCTGAATAAATCAGCTGAATGCCAATGGAGGCAAGACCGTTTCGGCGCGGCCTCCACTCCGCTCCACATAGCACTTATCCGCCCGATGGCGCGAACATTTGCTATCGAGAAATACAATGTGTTCATAAATGACGACTGTCAACCCATTTTTTCTCCCGGCCATCGGTGCGCTTTTCGAACATTACGCATAAAGCACACAACTTTGTGCAGTGCAGCGCCGCGGCATACCACTACTTCTTGCCGACCTATCCACTGAGAGATAAATCTTGTACACGACGCAAAATTCAGAATGCGATGACGGGGCGCTGACTTCGCGGGAAAAGGGCTGAATCCCGCGCCATATCATCCGCGCCGAGCGAGACTCATCCGAAAGGAAGCTAGATGCAGACCACGCCGACAGTTGTCATGGTCCAGAGTGATTCTGAAAGGCTTCGCGCGCGAGTGGCGTGGCTCTACCACATAGAGAATTACACGCAGCAAGACATTGCCGCCCAGCTTGGCATCAATCGCGTAATGGTCGTTCGACTTCTTGCGGAAGCGCGTCGCCGGAACGAAGTGCGCGTTACCATATCCTCGCCGCTTTCCGATATGATCGCTCTTGAAAGAGAATTGGAGACGACATTTGGGATCAAACAGGTCATTGTTGCGCCCTTCGCCGATACCGAAGGCGATCCAACCAAGGTGATTGCGGCAGCTGCGGGAACGCTGATTACCGGATTGATGCATTCCGGCATGATCGTTGGCGTGGGTTGGGGGCGCACCCTTTATAATACATTGCCGTTTATTGCCGGCGCCGCCCTCGACGATTTTCGCGTCGTCTCGCTCCTCGGAGGCATTTCGGCTGCTCGTCGCTTCAATCCCGCGGAGTTTGCCTGGCAGTTCGCGGAGCTTTTTAAGGGTGAAGGCTTTCTTGTCACGGCACCGGCCGTGGTGGATAGCCCCGAGACGAAGCACGCACTGCTGGAAAGATGCGGCCTCGCCGCGATTTTCGAAATGGCAGACAAGCTCGACGTCGCACTTCTCTCGGTCGGAGGCATCTCCACGCTGACGACGAGCTACCGCACCGGCTATCTGAGCGAGGCCGACCGCCGCTCTTTGATAGACGCCGGCGCCGTCGGAGATGTGCTCTATAACTTCATCGACAAGGACGGCAACGTTATCGACCATGAGGTTAATGCTCGGGTTATATCGGTGAACCTCGAGCGATTGCGGCGCACGCCGGAGCGCATTTTGATCTCCGGGGGGCCTGAAAAGCTGGCCGCACTTCGGGCATCCCTTATGACAATCAAGCCAACGACCTTCGTAACGGATGAGCAGACGGCGGGCGCTCTGCTAACCTTGATGGCAACCGATCCCGTCGAGCGCGAACGACCCTAGAGCCTTTCGCGCATCAGTGGTTCGCGCATCGGGTCCCGCGCACTGCTCCGCAGATCCGCACGCTGTCAAACCGCAGTGCAAAAAATCGTTTCAATAAAAATCGTTGACGGGGGGGGGGGCGCCATGCTCCTCAGCCGTCGGGCGCCTGCGCACGCACAGGCTCGCCTCAATGTTCGTATTTGCAACAAAAGTTCTTTGTCCACCCGTCGACTAGCGTTGATCGGCTCGAATACGCGGATAGTAAGAACATAGTTGTTGACGATGTAACAAATGTACAGTACCAATTGCCTCGAATGAATTCGGGAGGATTGGAATGCCCATTAACGTTGCGCCAACCGGGCTTGCACGCGATCTCGTGCGTCGAGAGACCGAGGGAAAGCCTATTCGCATTGGGTTGATTGGGAGCGGGGAGATGGGCACTGACATCGTGACCCGCGTTGCCCACATGGCCGGTATCGAGATCGGGGCAATCTGCGATCTCAACGTCGTCCGCGCTCGCGAGGCCGTTGATATTGCTTACCGGGCCGACGGCCATCATCGCGAAGCCGCGACCGCTGACCAACTCAACGATGTGATCGAAGCCGGGAAGATCGCCATCACCGCCGACGCCACCAATATCCTCAACAGCGGATTGATCGATGTTGTCGTCGATGCCACGGGTGTCCCGGCCGTCGGTGCGGAAATAGGCCTGTCGGCCATGGAGCACGGCAAGCACCTCGTGATGATGAACGTCGAAGCGGACGTCACGATCGGCGCCTATCTCAAAAGCGAGGCCGAGCGACTTGGCGTTACTTATTCGCTCGGCGCCGGAGATGAACCGTCGTCTTGCATCGAGCTGATCGAGTTTGTTTCGGCGATGGGCCATCCGATCGTTGCCGCAGGCAAGGGCAAAAACAACCCCTTGAACATCGACGCGGTCCCGGACCAATACGCCGAAGAAGCGACGCGTCGGAACATGAACGTTCGCATGCTTGTCGAATTCGTCGACGGCTCGAAAACCATGGTGGAAATGGCCGCCATCGCAAACGCGACAGGACTTGTGCCGGATAAACCTGGCATGCACGGTCCGGCGGCCACGCTTGACGAACTGTCGAAGGTCCTCGTGCCCGAAAAAGACGGCGGCGTGCTCTCCAAGATCGGCGTCGTCGATTATTCAATTGGCAAGGGTGTAGCCCCTGGCGTCTTTGTCGTTGCGGACATGTCGCATCCGCGGATCTCGGAGCGTATGGAAGACCTCAAGATGGGGAAGGGGCCGTATTTCACCTTCCACCGGCCCTATCATCTTACGTCACTGGAAGTGCCGCTCACATGTGCCCGTGTCGTTCTTTACGGGAAGCCGGACATGGTCCCTCTTTCCACCCCTGTCGCCGAGGTGTGTGCGGTGGCCAAGAAGGATCTTCAGCCCGGCGAAAAGCTCGATGCAATCGGCGAGTACTGCTATCGCGCATGGATCATGACCGCGCCTGAAGCGCGAAGCGCCGCCGCTATTCCTTGCGGAATGTTGCAAGGGGGCAAGGTTACCGCGCCGATCAAGAAGGGCGAGTTGATCACCTACAGCAACGCATCGGTCGCGGAAGGCTCTCGTCTTGCAGCCTTGCGCGCCAAGCAAGACGCGCTTGTTTACGGCAGGGAGGCATAAATGGCGAATTCAGCAAGAGTGATAAAGAGTGCCGATCCCAGCAATCTGCCCTTCATCTACCGACAATATCCTCGCGAGCAGTTGCTGGACGCTCTTCGGAAGATGCACCTCATCCGCCAGTTCGAAGAGGGCGCTGAGGAGAGTTACACACGTGGCCTCATCCACGGGACGATGCATCTGTCAATCGGCCAGGAAGCAAGCGCCATGGGCGTTTGCCTCCCGCTGACGCAACAGGATCAGATCACCTCGACCCATCGAGGCCACGGCCACTGCATCGCCAAGGGCGCGGATGTCAAGCGCATGTTCGCGGAGTTTTTCGGCAAGACGACCGGTTATTGTGCCGGCCGCGGCGGCTCCATGCATATTGCGGACGTTACGACCGGCAATCTCGGCGCCAACGGAATCGTCGGAGGCGGTTTGCCCATCGCCGTTGGTGCGGCGCTGACATCCAAGCGGCTGAAAACCGGAAAGGTGGTCATCTGCTTCTTTGGCGACGGTGCAAACAACGAAGGTGCCTTTCACGAAGCCTTGAACATGGCTGCCGTTTGGAAGCTGCCGGTCATTTTCGTTTGTGAAAACAACGGCTACGGCATGTCGACCTCGACCGCGCGCTCCACGGCGGTTGCCAATATCGCCGACCGCGCAGCCGCTTACAGCATGCCAGGCGTCATCGTCGATGGGAACGTGCTCTCCGAGGTGGCCGAAGCCACTCACAATGCCGTTGAACGCGCCAAGCGCGGCGAGGGGCCATCGCTCATCGAATGCAAAACCTATCGGTACCGCGGTCACTCCAAGAGCGATCGAAACCGCTACCGCACGAAAGACGAAATCGACGACTGGATGAGCAACCGCGATCCTATCGTCCGGTTCGAAACACAACTGCGCGAATTCGGCGTCGCGAATGACGCAGAGCTGGAGGCAATCCGCCAATCGGTTCGCGATGAGATCGCAGCAGGTATTGAATTTGCAAAGACAAGTCCGGCCCCTGACGTCTCTGAGCTGGCTGAGAATGTTTATACGGAGCAGGCATAAATGGACACCAGTGTTCGAGAACTCAGCTACTCCCAGGCGATCCAGGAGGCGATGGCCATCGCGATGGAGGCGGACGAGCGCGTCGTTTTGATGGGCGAGGACATCGGCGTCTACGGTGGCGCCTTTCAAGTAACGGGCGACCTCATCGACAGGTTCGGGCCGGATCGCGTGATGGACACTCCAATTTCTGAACTTGGCGGCGCGGGCGTGGCTGTCGGTGCGGCGATGACGGGACTGCGGCCGATATTCGAGTTTCAGTTCTCGGATTTTGCCGCCCTTGCGATGGAGCAAATCGTCAACCAGGCCGCAAAAATGCGCTACATGCTCGGCGGCGAAGTGTCAGTGCCGGTTGTCATGCGGTTTCCAGCCGGCTCTGGGACCGGGGCTGCCGCCCAGCACAGCCAGAGCCTGGAGGCTTGGCTGGGACATGTGCCGGGTTTGAAGGTCGTCCAGCCCGCCACTCCACACGATGTTAAGGGCATGCTGCTTGCCGCTGTCGCCGATCCCGATCCGGTGATGATCTTTGAACACAAGCTCCTCTATAAAATGAAGGGACCGGTTCCTGAAGGTCACTACACGGTTCCTCTCGATAAGGCAGAGGTCCGTCGACAGGGTAAAGATCTCAGTATCGTTGCGACGTCGATCATGGTTCATAAAGCCCTCGACGCAGCCGAACAACTGGCTGCCGAAGGAATTGACATCGAAGTGATCGATCTCCGTTCGGTGCGGCCGATCGATCGGGCGACCGTGATCGCAAGCGTGAAAAAGACGACGAAGCTCCTTTGCGTCTATGAAGGCGTTAAGACACTTGGGGTCGGTGCGGAAATAAGTGCCATGATCGCCGAAAGCGATGCGTTCGACTATCTGGATGCACCGATCGTCCGTCTTGGGGGCTCCGAAACGCCGATCCCGTATAATCCCGAGCTTGAGAAGGCTGCCGTTCCACAAGTCCCAGACATTTTGAGAGCAGCACGGGATCTTGTGAGGGGAGCGAGATAGCATGGCAACAGAAATCATTCTCCCGAAGGTCGACATGGATATGGCGACCGGAAAGATCTCGAAGTGGTTTTTCAACGAAGGTGACCGCGTTGGGAAGGGCGACGTCCTGTTCGAGATCGAAACCGACAAGGCAGCGATGGAGATAGATTCCCCCGTTACGGGCATTCTTCGAAACATCACCGGCAAAGAAGGCGTTGATATCGCCGTAGGGTCGGCAGTCGCCTGGCTCTACGAGGAGGGTGAGGAATATCAGGCCGCGACTAACCTGCCTGCTCCGGCCAACCCCATGGAGGCCGCGGCTTCCGACATGACCGCGGTCGAACTGATCCAAGCACCAAGCCATATTGGATCGCCGGATGCCAGAAATTCAATTAGGGCTACGCCGTTGGCAAGACGCCTCGCGCGGGAAAGCGGCATCGATCTGGGATCCGTGGCGGGAACCGGCCCCCGTGGAAGGATTATCAGTGCTGACGTTTCGAAGGTTCGCGTTGCCGAAGCGACTATTGCACTGCCGGCGCCCGCTGGAACCCAGAATATGGGGCAAGACGCTGCGTCTGGTGGCTCCCTGAAACAGTTCGCCGAAGGCACGTTCGATTTGCAACCTCATACGCCTATGAGGAGGACGATCGCTCGGCGGTTGCTGGAAGCAAAGACCACTATTCCGCATTTCTACCTGACTGTTGATTGCCGCATCGACGCTCTCCTCAAGTTGCGAGCGGAGCTGAACGCGTCTGCGCCAATGGAAGATGGGACGCCTAAATATAAGTTGTCGGTCAATGACATGATCATTAAGGCCTACGCGCTGGCCCTTGGATCAACGCCCGACGCGAACGTGTCTTGGACGGAAGAGAGCCTCCTGCGCCATCATTCTGTTGACGTAGGAGTTGCCGTTTCCGTGGCCGGCGGGCTGATCACGCCGATCATTCGGCATGCGGAAGCCAAAACGCTTTCGAGCATCTCCAACGAGATGAAGGACCTCGCTGCACGCGCGAAGTCAGGGAAATTGAAGCCGGCTGAGTACCAGGGCGGCACCGGAGCGATTTCAAACCTCGGCATGTTCGGGGTGAGAGAATTCGCGGCAATTATCAACCCTCCCCATTCAACCATCCTGGCAGTTGGTGCCGGGGAGAAAAGGCCCGTCGTCAACGCACAAGGCGAGCTGTCGGCGGCAACGGTCATGACCGTGACGCTGTCAACCGATCATCGTGCGGTCGATGGCGCCCTTGGCGCGGAGCTTGTCGGAAAGTTCCGAACGCTCATCGAAAACCCGATAGGTATGCTGATCTAGTTTCCTCCCAGACCTCGGGGGATCTTGCCGCGACGCGAACCAGTCGCGACGGATCCCCCAATTTTTTCAAGGAAAACAGATGTCCTACGACGTCATCATCATCGGCTCCGGTCCGGGCGGCTATGTCGCCGCCATCCGCGCCAGCCAGCTCGGCCTGAAGACCGCGATCGTCGAGCGCGAGCATATGGGCGGCATCTGCCTGAACTGGGGCTGTATCCCCACCAAGGCGCTGCTGCGCTCGGCCGAGGTGCTCGATCACGCCAACCACTTCAAGGATTTCGGTCTCGTTCTCGAAGGCACCGTCAAGCCGGATGCCAAGGCCGTCGTCGGCCGCTCGCGCGCCGTCTCAGCCCGTCTCAACGCCGGCGTCGGCTTCCTGATGAAGAAGAACAAGATCGACATCATCTGGGGCGAGGCGAAGTTAACGAAGCCCGGCGAAATCGTCGTCGGCAAGTCGTCGAAGCCGGTGGTCGAGCCGCAGCATCCGCTGCCGAAAAACGTCAAGGGTGAGGGCACCTATACCGCCAAGCACATCATCATCGCCACCGGCGCCCGTCCGCGCGCGCTGCCCGGCATCGAGCCCGATGGCAAGCGGATCTGGACCTATTTCGAGGCGCTGAAGCCGGATGCGTTGCCGAAGTCGCTGATCGTCATGGGCTCGGGTGCAATCGGCATCGAATTCGCCAGCTTCTATCGCTCGATGGGCGTCGACGTGACGGTCGTTGAAGTCATGCCGACGATCATGCCGGTCGAGGATGCCGAAATCACCGCCATCGCCCGCAAGCAGCTGGAAAAGCGCGGCCTGAAGATCTTCACCAGCGCCAAGGTCACCAAGGTGGAGAAGGGTGCCGGCAGCATCACCGCCCATGTCGAGACGTCGGACGGCAAGGTGCAGCAGATCACCGCCGATCGGATGATCTCCGCCGTCGGCGTTCAGGGCAATATCGAAAATCTCGGCCTCGAGGCGCTCGGCATCAAGACCGACCGCGGCTGCGTCGTCGCCGACGGTTACGGCAAGACCAATGTCGCCGGCATCTATGCGATCGGCGACGTCGCCGGCCCGCCGATGCTGGCGCACAAGGCCGAGCATGAGGGTGTGGTCTGCGTCGAGAAGATCGCCGGCCTGCCGAATGTTCACCCGACCGACAAGGGCAAGGTTCCCGGCTGCACCTATTGCAACCCGCAGGTCGCCTCCGTCGGGATCACCGAAGCCAAGGCCAAGGAGCTCGGCCGCGACATCCGCGTCGGCCGCTTCTCCTTCGCCGCCAACGGCAAGGCGATCGCGCTCGGCGAAGACCAGGGCATGGTGAAGGTGATCTTCGACAAGAAGACCGGCGAACTGCTCGGCGCCCACATGGTCGGCGCCGAAGTCACCGAACTCATCCAGGGCTTCGTCGTGGCGATGAACCTCGAAACAACAGAGGAAGAGCTGATGCACACGATCTTCCCGCATCCGACCGTCTCCGAAACGATGAAGGAAGCGGTGCTCGATGCCTATGGCCGTGTGCTGAACGCTTGAGGCGCGAGCACCAAACGCAGCACGACCATGCGTTAAACACACAGCAGGGCGCTTTTCAGCGGCAGGAGGGATTCACAAATGGCACGTATTACGCTCAGGCAGTTGCTGGATCATGCAGCGGAGGAGGGTTACGGCGTCCCCGCCTTCAATATCAACAATATGGAACAGGCGCTCGCCATCATGGAAGCTGCGGATGCGGCTCATGCTCCTGTCATCATGCAGGCATCGCGCGGCGCGCGCGCCTACGCCAACGACATCATGCTTAAGCATATGATGGACGCCGTCGTGGAAATCTACCCGCACATTCCCATCTGCGTGCATCTGGACCACGGCAACGATCCAGCCAGCTGCATGACGGCGATACAGGCAGGCTTCACCTCGGTCATGATGGATGGCTCGCTGAAAGCCGATGCGAAGACACCCGCCGACTGGGATTACAATGTCGACGTGACCAAGAAAGTAACCGAAATGGCCCATCTCGGCGGCATTTCCGTCGAAGGCGAGCTCGGTGTGCTCGGCTCTCTCGAAACCGGCATGGGAGAGGCCGAGGATGGGCATGGCGCTGAAGGCAAGCTATCGCATGACCAGCTGCTGACCAATCCGGACGAGGCGGTGAAATTCGTGCGGGAAACTCGAGTCGATGCACTGGCGATCGCCATGGGAACCTCGCATGGCGCCTATAAGTTCACGCGCAAGCCTGATGGTTCGGTGCTGGCGATGAACGTCATCGAAGAGATCCACCGCAAGCTGCCGAACATGCATCTGGTCATGCATGGGTCGTCGTCGGTTCCGGTCGAGCTGCAGGAGATCATCAACAAGTACGGCGGCCAGATGAAGCCCACCTGGGGGGTGCCGATCGAAGAGATCCAGCGCGGCATCAAGCATGGAGTGCGCAAGATCAACATCGACACCGATGGCCGGATGGCGATGACCGGGCAGATCCGCCGGATCCTGCAGGAAGATCCGAGCGAATTCGATCCGCGCAAATATCTGAAGCCGGCAATGACCGCGCTCACCAAGCTTTGCAAAGAGCGCTTCGAACAGTTCGGCACTGCCGGTAAGGCGGAACGGATTACGGCTCTTCCAGTTTCGGCGATGGCGAAGCGCTATGCGTCCGGTACGCTCGATCCGTTTTTCTCTTGATTGTCATTTATGGGACAAGGGAAACTCCCAGAACTTATGTTCCCACACAATACAAATTGTCTGGAATTATATAGATCCCCGCCATCTGGTCTCGGCCGCATGAACATTTCCACACCATGGGCGCGATTTGTAACGCCGAAAGGTAAATTTAAGCTGTTCGTGCCATGGTGTCTTAGTTCGGAGCAGCGAGTGCTTTTGGGAGGGGCGAAATGGACAGGATTCTTGCGCGGTTCAGGATTCAGACCAAGGTTATAATACTGGTTCTGCCGCTGTTGATGACGATCGTCGCGGTTGGCGCCACGGGACTTTACGCGACAGGGGTCTTAGAAGCGCGACTCAACACGTCGAATGACGTGGTCCGGCTGCTCTCAGGATTTAAGGCCGTTTATGCCGGCATTACCACGTTTCTTCGTGAGCCCGATGATGCGACATTCAAGCAAGCCTCCAATACAACTGCAGCACAGATCGACGAACTCGACCGTATGGTCGAAGAGATTCCGGACGCCCAGGCTGTTGGCGAATTGCGGAAAGCGCAGCAAGCTACGCGCACGATCCTGCAGCACATCAACGAGATATGGACACTTCGACAGGACCGTTCGCGGCTAACGAACAACATTGCCGCGCAACTCAACGCGCTGAATTCCCTCCAAATGGAACTTGGCAAGCACGCCTTCAAAATCGTCGCCCAAGCTGCTCAGCTTGATAATAAAAGAAAATCAAGGCTTTCCGAGACGCTGGCGCTTCAATCGATTCTTAACAGCTGCGAAAATCTCGAGGCGCAACTGCGGTCGGCGGATGGGTGGTCTTTGCGTCCGGAAGGAAAAGCCGTGCGAGCATCGTTGGAAGACCTCGCACACAAACTCTCGAAATCCGACCGTCTTCTCAATTCATTAGGCGTGCGAGACGGATCCCAGACAGCCGAGCGGATTTTGACGTTCCTCAACCAAATTGGGAACCAGGGAACAGGGGGGCAGCCTGAGGAGCTGGCCATCGCAAACGACTTGGCTGGTTTATCGGAAAGATTGCAGGCGCAAAGTGTGGCAGCCGTCGATCAGGCCGCCGCGGATCTGAATGGTTCGAGCAGTGGCTCACTTGACGCCGACAAGGTGACGAAAAAGCTCCGTTCGATTGTAAGCAACAGCAGCGACGTAAAAATCGCCTTCGCCAGCATCCTGGGTGAACCGATTGAGGATAACGTCAAGGCAGTGGAGCGAACCCTTTTTGTCTATACGGGGGAGGTAAGCTTGCTGACCGAGTTGGTGGCAATCGATCCCTACTTCGGCGAGATCCCGGGAAAGGTGGAGGAGATCGCCGGTGAGTTGCGCGACAGCGCCGCCGGACTGGAAGCCAATCGGGCAAGTGGCGAGGAGCAGTACCGCCACGCGACTGATAAAATCAACGAGATCTGGGGGCTGATGGACGCATTTGCGGACGCTCAGCGGCAAATGGCATCGACCGAGCGGTCGTTGACGAATTCGGTCTCTCTGACATCGATGGCGATTGGATTTCTCGTCGCGATAGCATCAGGCGCTGCATTGGTGATCACGCTCAAGCGGCCGATCGGTTCAATCACAGACATCATGCGGCGTTTGGCCGGCGGTTCGTTGGACATTGCGATCGACGGAGACCGGCGAAAAGACGAAATCGGCGAGATGGCGCGTGCACTTGCAGTGTTCAAGGAAAACGCCGTTCAGAAGATTGCCATACAGGCGCATACGGAAGAACTCCATAGACTGGCGGAGTCGGAGCGGGACACAAACGAACGCGAACGAGCCTCCACCCAGAAAAACATTGAATTGGCAGTAACGTCACTTGCCGGCGGTCTCAGGAATCTGGCGGGCAGAGATCTGCGGAAAACCCTCGAAGTCCCATTTGCCGGGGATCTGGATACTCTCAGACGGGACTTCAACAGCACCGTCAGCGACCTCAGCTCGACCATGCTGGACGTCCGTGCGACGTCAGCCGAAATTCACACCAATGGCCGGCTTCTGGCGGATGTCTCAGAAGAACTCTCTCGTAGAAATGAACAGCAAGCCGGTTCGATCGAACAGACCGCGGCGGCGATCGAAGAGATCACCATAACTGTCGCGGAGGCCTCAAAGCGTGCAGCGAGTGCCGCCGACATCACACAGCGCGTCAAGCTCGAGGCCGATGGCTCGCTGGTTATCGTCGGAAATGCCATCGGTGCGATGTCCCGGATCAAGGAGGCATCCGACCGCATAACAAGTATCGTCACCGTGATCGACGGAATAGCATTCCAAACAAATCTTCTTGCGTTAAACGCTGGAGTTGAGGCCGCCCGAGCTGGAGAAGCAGGAAAGGGATTTGCTGTCGTCGCGCATGAAGTCAGAGAACTTGCCCAACGCGCCGCTGTGGCGGCGAAAGAAATCGGAACTCTTATCCATCATTCGACGACCGAGGTCGACGCGGGCGTGGACTTTGTCCAGCAAGCCGGCCATGCCTTGGACGATATCGCGCTGAAGATCGGCGAGGTTTCCCGGGATGTCGGTCAGTTGGCACTCTCAAGCCAAAGCCAGGCCAAGAGCCTCACCGAGATAAACGACGCCGTCAGCACCATGGAAAGCGTGACCCAACGCAACGCCGCAATGGCAGAGGAGGCCGGCGCGGCCACTCGCCGGCTTGCGGAGCAAGTCGACGACCTCGTCCAGTTGGTCGGGTCCTTTGCACTGACCGACCATCCATTAGATCATGCCGAAAAGGCAGCCTAGCCGGGGTTGGCCGCCTCTCCATGACGGCTGACCCCACAGCTCGGCGCCCTCAGATAAGGATACTCCCTCCGTTGAAGCTCGATCCAAATAAGCAATTCTCGGCCTTCCTTTTCGATATGGACGGGACAATTCTGACTTCCATAGCAGCAGCCGAGCGAGTTTGGGGTGCCTGGGCGCAACGCCAAGGCCTGGATCCGGTAACGTTCCTGCCGACAATGCATGGACAAAGAGCGATCGACACCATTCATCGACTGAATCTTCCAGGCGTCGATCCGGAAATTGAAGCTTCAAAGATCACTCAAGCAGAGATCGAGGATGTTCAAGACGTCTTCGCAATCGCCGGAGCGGCAGACTTCTTGGCTGCTCTACCTGTCGACCGCTGGGCGATTGTTACGTCTGCGTCAAAGAAGCTCGCTCAGAAGCGTCTCGAGGCTGCAGGGCTGCCCATCCCACGCGTTATCGTCACCGGCGAAGATGTCGCGCTAGGGAAACCGGACCCTCAGTGCTTCCTGCTGGGCGCCAAACGGCTTGGGGTCTCGGCTGCAAGTTGCCTTGTTTTTGAGGATGTTGAGGCGGGTGTGAGGGCCGGACGCGCGGCGGGGGCGGATGTAGTGGTCATCACCGCCGCCGGGCATAAATTCGAATGCCCTATCTACCCATCAATAAATGATTATACGGATGTCGTGCCGGTGATATCTGCAGACGGGCTGCTGTCAATCAAAGCGGTCTAGCCATGTTTGGGGCGTTGGCGGCAGCGCGCCGGGCCAATACAGCGCGTGGTCAGCGCCGCCACCGATATCACCCGCAGCCCCAATGCCGAGGCCCGCACGCGTCGGTGGCTGACCGCGACCGCACCTTGGAGATATTGAGATGTGATACCAATTGATCTCTCAAGACTGAACAAGCGATTGCTTTAGGTTCAGTTCGACACGTATCGTCGCGCCGCAAGTACCAATGACGCGGAAATGACGAGAGAACATTTGGGTTGCTTGGGGCGACGGGGCGCTCTGAACGGAATGGCTCGCACTCAAAAGCGCCACGGAGCTCCGCTGCCCGGAGAAAACAGCGCGCCGAGCACCCGTCAGGCCCTGGTTGCAAAGTCGGCGTATTGCCGCATTTGGCGCTAAATGACTCCCGAAAGCTCCTCGCATGGGGCACACAAGTTGCGCCTTATCCTTGTCGGCATTGGGCGTGCGGCGTACATCGACGCCAACTTGCGGTGACCTGCCACCGAACTTTCATCCGGCAGCGATTAGAGCCCCGGCGGTTTTGAATACGCCAAGTGGCGCGGTGTGAGCAACCGGCGGAAACGCGAAGCTTTCATCTCGCGCAGCGTTGGAGCCGGTTGCGGCAATGGTATCGGCATAGCTTGCCGGGGTCTGGTATCCGAGCGATGAGTGCGGCCGGAAGTGGTTGTAATCGTCGGCCCATTCAGCAATGGCGCTTCGGGCATGGTCGAGGCCGAAGAACAGGCTTTCGTTGAGCAGCTCGTCGCGCATGCGCCCGTTGAAACTCTCGACATAGCCATTCTGCATCGGCTTTCCCGGCGCGATGTAGTGCCACTCGACCTTATGATCTTTTGACCAGGCAAGGATAGCATTCGAAGTGAGTTCCGTGCCGTTGTCGGAGACGATCATCCCCGGTTTGCCGCGCCGTTCGATCAGCGTCGTCAGTTCGCGAGCGACGCGACGACCGGAGATCGAGGTGTCCGGGATCGCCGCCAGGCATTCGCGCGTCACGTCATCGACGATGTTGAGCACGCGAAACCTCCTTCCGCAAGCGAACTGGTCGTGAACGAAATCCAGCGACCAGCGGGCATTGGCCTTCGCTTCGACCAGGATCGGTGCACGCGTGCCGACAGCACGCCGCCGGGCTTTGCGCTTGCGAACGGAAAGCCCTTCCTCGCGATAAAGCCGGTAGATGCGATTGACGCCGGACGGCTCTCCTTCCCGTCGAAGCAGGACGAACAGTCGCCGATAGCCGAAACGCCGACGCTCGTTTGCAAGGTCACGCAGCTTTGCCCGCAGCGCCACCTCCGGCGGTCGGCAGGACCGATAACGCACCGTCTTGCGGTCGGCGGATATGATCTGGCAGGCCCGCCGCTCCGAAAGACCCATCATGGCCTTCAGATGCGTGACGGCTTCACGCTTGGCGGCAGGCCCTACCATTTTTTTGCAAGAAGCTCGCGGAGCGCGGCCGCATCCAGCATCTGTTCGGCCAGCAGCTTTTTCAGCCTGGCGTTCTCGTCCTCAAGCGCCTTCAGCCGCTTGGCCTCGGACACTTCCATACCACCGTATTTGGCTTTCCAGTTGTAAAACGTCGCTTCCGAAATCCCGTGCTTACGGCAGAGGTCGGCCGCCTTCGCACCAGCCTCCTGCTCCTTCAGCACCGCAATTATCTGCTCTTCGGTAAATCTCTGCTTCTTCATTCGTCCGTCCTTTGATGGGCCGGACTCTAATCAATTCTGGAGGAAATTCGCAGTGGCAGGTCAGCGGACCAAAAATGTAATCGTTGACATTCACGCCAAATTTACATCTACGACCGTGCATATTGAATTATGTGGAGGACGGCGGTGTCGGCTGCTTTCAAATCGCGATTGGGTTCGTGTGACCAGAACCACTTCTAAATATTGGCTCGTCGGCATTGGCTTGTGGTGCGTGGCCGTTTCAGGGTTTGCGCTTTATTCCATCGAAACGTCAAAGCAACGGCTGGCCGATGAGTTGGAAGCGGCCGGCCAGACCTTGCACCGATTGATCTCCCAGCGCGTGGCACAACACGACGCACATATGACCAGCCTCATTGCGGTTACCAGCGGGCCGGAGCCTGCTTCATTCAGCGCCGTTCGGCACGTGATGGAAACCATCATCCGGTTTTATCCCCGTATCGCTTGGATCGAACTTATCTCGCTCGGCGACGCCGAGCCCGAGGACCACGGGGTGAAAGTGCTCCTGAGAGTGCCGGAAGGCGAAAGCGAGGATCTGGCGGCGCTACGCGGTGCATTCGCTGAACAGGAGCGAGGCAAGATTGCCGTCTACGAAAATCGAAACGGGCGATATCTCCTGGCGAAAAAGGCGTCTTCGCCTTCGGAAACCGCGGTGGTGCTTTCCATCGATGTCCGGCTTCTGTTGGATCCCGAGGAACGGCCGGCATGGGCCAAGGTTCGCCTGATGCTCAGCGGAAAGCCCCTGCTCGATCTTCCAGCACAGGACGGCGTCGATACAGCCGCTTCGTTTGTTGCTCCCTTGCATTTCGAATCGGTCATCGACGGCGAAAAACAGCAGCTGTCGTTGTTGCTTGATCGGTCCGTACCACTTGCAGCGCTGTTACCGGCAAGGCACGTCGTCGGCTTTGGCGTCATGACCGGGCTGGCTTTGTTTGCGGCGATGTTTGCACTGCGCCAGCGATCGACAACCCTCCGGTTGCGGCGGACGGTGGGTGAAGCTGAGATACGTGCAGTGCTACAGGAACGCGAGACAATGCTCGCGCATGCCTCGCGCGTCAATGCGTTGGGCGAGATGGCGTCAGGCATCGCGCATGAGCTGACGCAGCCGTTGACCGCAATCCTTAGCCACAGCCAGGCAGCGCTTAGGCTGACGGACGCGGATACGTTCGATATTCACCCCATTTGCAAAGCGCTTGAAGTCAACGTGCGCGAGGCCAAACGGGCCGGGGAAATGCTGAAGCGGATGCGCGACTATGCCTCCAACAGGGTGCCTGAACCAGTCAGGAGCGCAATCAATGGAATCGTCACTGAAATCGAGGCTCTAACCAGTATCGATTTGATGCAGCGCGGCATCCGCCTCGACTGCAGCCTTGCCGCTGAGCCGCTGGAGGCCGTGGCCGACCCTATCGAGCTCGAACAGGTGCTGCACAATCTGATACGCAATGCAGCCGACGCACTTGAGGGCGCAGACACGAAAGCGGCAACGATCCGTATCGAGACACAGGCCGCGGGCTGCGAGGCCAAGATCATCGTCAGCGACAATGGGCCAGGCATCGCCACGGATGCCCTGCCAAGATTGTTTCGCCCCTTCTTCACGACCAAGCCCGAGGGCATGGGACTGGGACTATCCCTGTGCGCAACACTGGTCGAACGTATCGACGGGAGAATAGAAGCGGAGAATTCCGCCGGAGGCGGGGCAAGGTTTACGGTTACGCTGCCAAGACTACCAAGCAGGGAAGCACCGTGAACAAGTACAGGGTCTATCTGGTCGAGGATGACGAAGCCGTCAGGGAGGCGATCGCCTTTCTGCTCAGCACCTATGGGATTGCCGTAGAGGCCTTCGGCGACCCCAGGACGTTCCTTGCACATATCTGTGAAGAGAAACCGGGTTGCCTGGTGGTTGATCTGCGCATGCCGATGGTTTCGGGGCTGCAACTTCACGCGCAAATGACCGGACGTGGTATCGACTGGCCAACGATTATGATCACTGGCCACGGTGACGTTGTCGCCTGCCGTCGTGCCTTCAAAGCCGGGGTCGAGGACTTCCTTACCAAGCCAATTGATAGCGAAGTTCTGATCGTGGCCCTTCAGCAGGCTTTCGCAAGGCTAGATGCGCGGCAGGAGCGCCGCGAAGCACGACTGCAACTGGCGCAATTGACCGATCGCGAACGCCAGGTTTTCGATATGGTCGTTGGCGGATGGGCAAGCAAAGAAATTGCGGCAGCACTCGGTGTATCGGCGCGCACCATCGATGCGCATAGGGCAAAGATCGCCGAAAAACTTGGAACCAGCTCCGTGGCCGAGTTCGTGCGGCTGACCCTCGCCGGCGAGGGGCACGGTAGGTAGCTCTACCTATGCAGGGTGGTGGGAACACGGATTCTGCGAAGCGAGCCGCTTTGTTAAGTCTTTGGCCGGACGAAACAACTCTCCGAACATGGACGGAACCACACAATGATCAAAAGTTTACTTGTCGCCGCCTCTATCGTTGTCTTCTCGATGAGCGGGGCCGAGGCCGAGCTTCTCACCGAAAAGAATATTCCGTCAGACCTTGCCGTCGAAATCGCCAGAAGCGCGGTTCAAGCCTGTGCCGCGGACAAATATAACGTGACCGCGGCCGTCGTCGATCGCGCGGGCGTCCTTCGCGCGCTGGTTCGCGCTGACAATGCCGGATCGCATACGGTTGAATCCGCGCGTGCCAAGGCATTTACCTCCGCATCGTCGCGGATGCCGACCTCGAAGCTGGCGGAAAATGCCGCAAGCATCCCGGCATCCGCTCAGTTGGTCAATATACCGGGCTTTCTGGCGCTTGGTGGCGGCGTGCCGATCAAGACTGGCGACGTGACAATCGGAGCCATCGGCGTCGGTGGTGCTCCCGGCGCTAATTTGGACGAGGCATGCGCTGTCGCCGCGATCAGAGGGGCTGCCGAGGAGCTGAAATAATCCTCGTTCATTCGCGTAGCGCTTGCCCGCCGCTGTTGCTGGCGGCGTGCAAGCCTCGCTTGGCGCGCTGTGAGCCTGTCGCAACAAACCTTCAGCCCTGTGTCTGCCGATATCGGGCACGCCGATACCTATGAGTTCAAGTTGAATAATCCGCCGCTCATCAAGCGGTTAAGCTATAGCGGGTCTGCGCTGCAGGTAGGCACCAAGTTCGGACCTAAGCCGACTGCCTGATCTTGATGCTGAATGGTAAAATGATTCTCGATCCCGCCGCGTAATCCTCTTGGGGAGCCTCAATTAACCGGGCTATCGCAGGCCCGTAATCGAATGCGGGAACCGTCACGGTCGACAGCCAGGGAGCCAGCCAATCGTTTAGGCGGTTGTCATCGAAACCCATCATGATGACATCGTCGGGAATTTTAAGCCCCAGTTCAATCGCTGCGCGATGGACACCATAGGCGATCATATCGTTGCCGCAGAAAATGGAGAGGCGCTTTTTGCTTTTTGAAAGCAATTTAAGCCCCTGCTCATAGCCGGCCTCCATCGTATAGGCAGCCTCGACCTTCTTGACCGGACCGCTATCGCCCAGACCGGCTATGAAACCATCAAGCCGCTCGCTGCTTCCCGAATAGCTTTTCGGACCGTGGATCGCGACGCAGTTGATATAACCGCGCTCCGCAAAATATTGGCCGACTGCCATACCTGCAGCGAAATTGTCGACGCCCACATATGGCGCGACGATTCCCTCGGCCGGGCGGCGATTTACGAAGATTATGTTCTTTTGCCGGGAGCATAGTTCGCGCAACCGCGGGGTATCGATCGCACCTTGTAAAACGATGGCTTGCGCGCGCAGCCCCTGCGCGTCGGCAAGCAGACGATCCTGCTGCTCTGCGTTTTCGGCCGCATTCGCCAGGACCATCGAAAGCCCCGACGACTTCAAAGCATTTTCCAAAGATGCGGCAACGTCGGCGGTAAAGTGGTTCGACGCATCCGGCACGAGCATCACCACCACGCTGCTGCGAGCAAGACGGAGGGACCTCCCGATCTCCGAAGGAGTATAGCCGAGAATCTCCGCTGCCTTCTTGACGCTCTCAATTGTGTGAGGCGCGACTGCATCGGCTTTTCCGCCAAAATATCGCGACACGGTTGCCGTAGACACACCCGACAGGCGCGCGACATCTCTGACAGTAGGCGGCTTGGTCATCGCGGAAAACTCATATCACTACTTCTAGCATCCGCTTCGTCGAAGCGGAAGGTCTCGGATGGCGTCGCCAGATTGACGACAAAAGGCACCCTTCATGGTCAACAACTTGTCGTCAAGCAATTTTCCGCTTGTTCACCGAACAAGGGCGACCGCCGAGGAAAGCAGCCGCAAATTGAGCGTCGCGGCATGGGAACTGCTGGTCGGCCAAACCTAGCCGTTCGACCCTCCACAGCTCTTCCAAGACACCGGCATTTCCGACGCGACCGATGGAGACCTGGTCGCGCCTCAAAGGAGGGTGCTTCCCAATGGCCGGTCGCTCCGGTCGATCGCGCGGCAGCTTACATTTCCGCTCGTTCGACCAGCACAACGAAGGCGCAATGTAATCGTTGACATTATCAAAAATTCGTCGTTGTATACGTTAACATCCGAGGATCCAGTTCGGCTGCCACAAATTTACGGCGTCCGCCGGGGAGCGAACCGGTGGATACGACCTGCCAGTATTTTCGTCGCGAAGGGAAGATCGATGATGCGCATAGGAATTCTGGGGTGCGGAAGAATCGGGCAGGTCCACGCGCATTCGATTCAGCGAATTCCGCAGGCAAAGCTTGTTGCCGTCGCTGACGTTTCGGCATCCGCTGCCGAAGCCGCCGGGCGCCGTTTTGGAGTCGAGGTGCGCAATCCCTCCGACATCCTTGCCGCCAACGACGTCGATGCGGTGGTGATCGCGACCTCAACCGCCACCCACTTTGATATGATCCACGCAGCGGCGGCAGAGAAGAAAGCCATCTTTTGCGAAAAGCCGATCGACCTTTCCTCGGAACGAGTGCGAATTTGCATCGACGCGATTGAAAAGGCCGGGGTGCCTTTCATGACCGCCTTCAACCAGCGGTTCGATCCGCATTTCGGAGCCCTGCGACAGCGGGTCATCAACGGCGAAATAGGCGATGTCGAGACGATCTCCATAACGTCCAGAGATCCTGCGCCGCCGCCGGTCAGCTATATCAAAGGCTCCGGGGGGGCTTTTCCGTGACATGATGATCCACGACCTGGACATGGCGCGTTTTGTCCTGGGAGAGGAGCCCGTGCAAGTTTATGCAGTCGGCTCCAACCTGGTTGACCCCACGATCCGCGATGCGGGCGATGTGGATACGGCCGCAGTCATCCTTACGACTTCCACTGGCCGGATTTGCCAGATCACCAATTCTCGCAGAACGACGTACGGATATGACAAACGCCTTGAGGTACATGGTTCGAAAGGCATGCTGCGCGTCTCGAACGTCCTCGAAAATCTCGTCGAGAGCGCGAATAGCACGGGCTTCGAAAGTGCGCGTGCGCAGCCCTTTTTTCTCGAACGGTTTGGAGCCGCTTATCTCGCCGAGATGGAGCATTTTGTGAAAGCCGTTTCGGCGGGCGTCAAGCCCACACCCGATGCGCAAGACGGTCTGCGCGCGCAATTGATCGCAGATGCCGCAACCCAGTCCTGGCAAAAAGGCCGGCCCGTGTCGATCGCCCGCTAGCCATCTCTATCAACAAATACCTCCATCAACTCAAGGCAGGGAAAACCATGAAGGTTGCAGTTATCGGGTTGGGTCGCGTCGCCGAGATTCATGTCCAGGCCCTTCGCCAACTTGGCTCCCATACATTTGTCGGGGGATGGAGCCGGTCATCAAGCAAGGCCGACGCCTTCTGCCAGCGGTTCGGCGGGACCGCCTATCCAACGCTTGAACATCTGCTGGGAGATCAGCGTATCGACGCCGTGCTTGTTGCGACAAGTACAGCTTCACACTTCGAATATGCGAAACGTTCGCTCATGGCGGGAAAACATGTGCTTTTGGAAAAGCCGCTCTGCGAGGTCGCCGCGCAGATCAAAGAACTCGCAGATGTTGCGAAGGAACAGAAGCGAACCTGCATGCCGTCGCACAACTATATCTATGCAGAAAGCATGAGACGATTGAAGGCTCACATCAAAGCGGAGCGTCTTGGGGAGATCGTCAACTTTTGGGCGATCTATAACAAGCGGCACGACGCGTCGATTGGTGAACCCGATCTTACCATGCGTGAGCTTATGATACATCACGCTTATTGCCTGCTCTACTTCCTGGGGCGACCTTCGCATGTATATGCGACCGGCACCAATGTTCATTTTACGAACAAGGATGCTCATGACCAGCTGATGATTACGGCAGAATATGCCGACGGAAAAATTGCAAACCTCTGGGGCAGCTTCTCCGCGGATGATCGAAGCCGCGAGCCTTGGTCCTGTTACTTCAAGGTCATCGGCATGGACGGAAGTGGTGTGGTGCCGTGGGACGTCACCAAATTTGGCGACGCGACGATCCCGTTCTGGGATGACGCCACCTATTGGGACAGCTTCCTTCAAGTGCAGAGTTATTTTCTCGATGAGTGTCTGACCAGGTCTCAGGAGCCGCTGTCGACATTGGACGATGCCTACGATGCCGCTGTGCTTTTGGACGCCGCGCGTCGCTCTCTCGTGGAGAAGCGGCGGATCGAGATCGACTATTCCTGAAGGGTGGAGGAGGCGGGGATTTTGACCAGGCCCCGCAATTGAAAGCCGAACGACAGACGGCCAATGCCGTCGCCGGATTCTTCTTCACCCGCAATGTCGACTTTGAAAAACCGGCCATCCTTTCGAGCGCCGGCAATGTCCATGCAGAAAAATTCATCTCCTATCCAACCACTCACGCTTGAACCTGGAGCCAACTATGCTTGATCTGCAAAACGCCAAGGGCCAGAATATCGCCCAGACGATCGAAAACTTCATGACGCTTGATCTGACGGGTGTCGGCCTCATAGGCAAGATCTACAACGCGCTGCAATCGCATCAGCCTGGTCCCGCCTGCATGGATGCCGCCAACCTGATCGTCGATGTGGTTCGCGAGAACGGCGGCCCGATCGTGATTGCGACGGGATTTCCTGAAGGCGGCGGCGTGCCGGAAACCGACGGCCCGGTAGGCGCAGCGCTCCTCGCGCGTGCGCTCTTCCTCGGGCTTGGTGTCGAGACCGTTATTCTGACCGATGACGATTGGGTCGGTATGATGGAGGGGACATGCCGAGGCGCCGGCCTTGCGCCGCTTTCGTTCCCTCAGGATGGCCAGATCAGGTCGGTCGACTTCGTCCGGCCAGTCTATATTCGCAGCGTCCCGAAAGATACGACGGGGTGCAAGATCATCACGGATCAGCTTCTCGAGGTGACAAAGCCTTCGCTGGTGATCTCGATCGAGCGGCCCGGCCAGAACGACAAAGGCCTTTACCACGGACTTGGCGGGCGTCCGCTCGACAATCTCGTCGCCGATCTCGACCAGTTTTTCCTGAGCGCCAAAAAGCGCAAGATTCCCTTCATTGCCATCGGGGATGGCGGCAACGAACTTGGCATGGGGCTGATCGGTGAAGATCTCAAGGCTTTCTCGCCCAAGGCCAGAGATAGCGGACATCCCGGCCGCGGCGGCGTTGCTGCGGCAACCGCGGCGGATCATCTCATCGTATCGAATGTCTCGAATTGGGGAGCAACCGGGTTGATCGCCGCGCTTTCCGCACTTTTGGAGAAACCGACAGTCTTTCACGACGGCGCGTTGGAACGCAGATGCATAGAACAGTGCGTCTCGTTCGGGGGCGTCGATGGCATGTTCATGGGACCGGAACCGGCCGTTGACGGCATCTCCGCCCGAGAATGGGAAGGGCTCGTTGATACGCTGCGCAACACGCTTGACCGCTTGGCCGGACGGGTCATCGGATGGAAAGGCGACAGCGGCGACTGGCGCCAGTTGAAGTGACTGATTCATCCGAGGGCTAGGCGACTGACGGCACGCAGACGCGCAAGCCCCAAGTCTCGGCCGTCGGCGCCTGAGTCTTGCCGATTTGCCATGACCTCGTCGCGGTCGGATTGCCGACCGCGACAAATCTTTTGAACGCCTCGACATTTGCCCCGCCAGCCGCGATCTGAGCCTTGCTTGTCAAAGGCGTTCCTGCAGCAAGGCGCTCCCGAAACTGCTGGTTTGAGAGCCTTTGGGCAAGGGCGGCCGCGGCAGCGATCAATGCGTCCGCTACGCATGGCGTCTCCACTTCCTACCACCATGCCATCCCTCCTTTGATCGCGAACGACGCCGATCGAATCCTGCGTCAACGAAAATGTAATCGTTGACATCGTGTTTTTTGTGATGTTGTATACGTTAACATCGCAAATTGGCGATCGAGCCTTCACGGCTCCCGCAGATCTCGAAACAGGGCACCGGCGCATGCGACGGCCCGCCATTGGAGGCTTATCAGTGAAGAAGTTGAACGTTGCACTCATCGGCACCGGCTTTATGGGCAAGGCCCATTCCATCGCCACCGCCGTCGTGCCGATCCTGTTCGGGTCCCCCGTCGACATCGAGCGCAAGGTGGTCGTCGATATCGACGAGGAACTGGCGCAGAACGCCGCCAAGCAGTACGGCTTTGCCGAATACGCCACCGACTGGCGCCAGGTCGTCTCGCGCCCCGACATCGATATCGTCGACATCTGCACCCCCAACAGCACCCATGCCGAGATTGCCATTGCCGCCGCCAAGGCGGGCAAGCACATCATGTGCGAAAAGCCGATGTCGATGACGGTGGCCGAGGCCGAGGCGATGCTGGCCGCCGCCAACGAGACCGGCGTGGTGACGATGGTCTCCTACAACTACCGCCACACGCCCGCCCTGCAAATGGCCAAGCGCCTGATCGACGAGGGCCGCATCGGCGACATCCTGACCTTCCGCGGCTATTACCTCCAGGACTGGGGCGCCGATCCGGAAAAGCCGCTCTCCTGGCGCTTCAACAAGGCGCTGGCCGGTTCCGGCACGCTTGGCGACATCGGCACCCATGTGATCGATGCCGCACGCCTGCTCGTCGGCGAATTCGAGCAGGTGAACGCCATCGTCAAGACCTTCATCCCGGAACGCCCGCTGCCGGCCGGCCGCTTCTTCGGCCCGAGCGGGGCGGCCTCCTCGGAAAAGGGCAAGGTCGACGTCGACGACACCGCGCTGACGATGATCAAGTTTGCAGGCGGCGCGCACGGCACGATCGAAGTGACGCGCAATTCCTGGGGCCATCATAACCAGCTCGGCTTCGAGATCCACGGAACCCGCGGCTCGATCGCCTTCGATTACCAGCGCCTCAACGAGTTGCGGGTCGCCTTTGCCGACGATCCGGCCGACGCCTTCGGCTTCCGCACCATCTATTCCGGCCCGAACCAGCCCTTCGGCGACAAGCTGTGGCCGGTGGCCGGCATGGGGCAGGGCTACATCGATATCAAATCGATCGAATGGTACAACTTCCTGCAGGCCATCGCCGACAACAAGCCGGCCTCACCCGACTTCCGCGACGGCGTGCAGATCGAGCGCATCGCCGAAGCCATTCTCGTCTCCGGGCAGAACGGCGCCTGGGAAACCATCAAGCAATCCGCCGCCTGAGGAAGACTTCGATGACGATCAAGCTCGCAATGCACACCTGGCCCTATGCAAGCAACCCGACATGGCTGCCGGCCTATACGCTTGAGGAAACCATCCGCCGCATCAAGAAGATCGGCTATGACGCCATCGAGATCGGCGCCGCCAGCCCGCATGTCTTTCCGCCGACGCTGAGCCCGCAGCGGCGCAAGGATCTCGGCCGGATGCTGAAGGATTACGAGCTCGAGCTGGCCGCCATGCTGCCGGCCCATGGCGGCGGCCCCGGCAACAACGTCGCATCGCCGATCCCCGAAGAGCGCCGCTGGGCGATCGACCATTACAAGGACATGGTCCAGCTCACCGCCGACTGGGGCGGCAAGCGGCTGATCTGCCTGCCGGGATGGTACATCTTCGGCACCACCTACCGCCAGGCGTGGGACTGGGCGGCACAGGCGATCGGCGAAATCGCCCGCTTCGCCCAGGACTTCGGCGTCGAGATCGTCATCGAACCCACCCCGGAAGACAGCAACATCGTCAATACCTGCGACAACACCATCGACATGATGAAGGATGTCGGCCAGCCGAACGTGCGCCTGATGTTCGACAGCCATCACGTCATCACCCAAAAGGAAGTGATGAGCGACTACGTCTATGCCATGGGCAAGGACCTCGTCCATATCCACGCCTCCGACAACAACCGCCTGCCGCCGGGCATGGGAAGGGGAGACTTTCCCGCCCTCATCGATGCCCTCGCCGAAACCGGCTTCGACGGATACCTCTCCATGGAGTGCGGCTTCCACCAGCGCGGCATCGAGCCGGACTGGGTCGCCCGCGTCTGCCTCGAATATCTCAAACCAATCGTCGATGCTGCAAACGCAAGAATCGACAATAGGATGTAATCGTTAACACCGGACGTCGTGCACCAGGACGATGCGCGTCTCCGACCAGCGAGGTGAGCATTGATGTCAAAGCCCCCCACGATCCGGGACGTCGCGCGTTTGTCGGGTGTTTCGACTGCGACCGTCTCGCGATATTTCTCGGGAAAGGCGGACTCGGTCTCTCCTCATAAGATCGAAAGCGTTCGCCGGGCGGCCAAGTCCTTAGGCTATACCCCTTCGGAGATCGGCCGCTCGCTTCGCCTTGCGCAAAGTCGCGTGGTCATGATGCTGGTGCCCGACGCGACCAACCACTTCACGGCCGATATCGCCGTGTCGGTGGAAAGCGCGCTCAAAGAGATCGGTCTGTCGATGGTTCTCGCCAATACCGGCGAGAACGCGATCCAGCAGGACCGGCTTCTTGCCGACGCGCTGGGGCTGAGAGCGCGCGCAATCGTTCTTCAGGGAGCGATCGATACGCCGAAATTACGCGAACTGGCCGCACGGCAGAACAATCTGATCTTCGTCAACCGGCGCCCGGCTCAAGGAATTCTCGCGCCCTATGTCGGGATCGACAACTTCCAGGCCGGCTTGGCGGTCGGGCGCCATTTCGTCGAGCGCGGTTATACCAACTGCGTGGCGATCCACGGTCCGCGACATTATTCGGGCAGCACCGCACGACTGGACGGCTTCCTCGCCGGGATCGGGGAGGATGCCAAAGTTCTGCAGTTCGAGAGCGCCTATACCATGCAAGCCGGCTACGACTGTGCGTCGCGCCTGCTCGAAGCCGAGCCGAAGAAATACTCGATATTCTGCGCCAACGACATGATCGCCTATGGCGTCTATCGGGCAGCCCTCGAGAGAAGGATGCAAGTGCCTGAGGACCTGGTGGTTTGCGGCTTTGACGATAATCGCCTGAACGAATGGCTGGCACCCTGGCTTACGACAGTGAAGGTTCCGGCCTTGGACTTCGGCCCGGCCATTGCCGAACTGATTACCACGCCGCGTCCCGATGACGAGCAGATCAAGAACATCATTCTGCCGTTCACACTGCAGCTCCGACAATCGGCGTGATCACTAGCCGTCCTTACAGGAGGAGGACGGTCCGGACAATTCTGGGTGCTTCCGGACGCCCGATCAAGAAACAGGGGAATAACGACATGAAACGAATGATCCTTGGAACTGCCATGATGGTACTTGCGGCGTCTGCCGCGCATGCCGGTGACATCGGCGTGACCATTTCCCACTCCGACTCGAACCTGGCGGTTCTGGTGCAGGGCATCAAAGACGAGGCTGGCAAACTGAAACAGCCGCTGCAGATCGAATTTGCCGAAGGCGACGTCAACCGGCAGCTGTCGCAGGTTCAAAACTTCATTGCCGCCAAGGTCGATGCGATCATCGTCAACACGGTGGAAACCTCGGCCACGCCGACGATGACCAAGATGGCGGCGGATGCCGGCATTCCGCTGGTTTACGTCAACAACACGCCGAGCGACGTCAAGGAGCTCGGGCCGAAGGCGGCATTTGTCGGTTCCGACGAACATGTTGCCGGCATGCTGCAGGCAGAGGAAGTCTGCCGTGTCCTGAAGGAAGCCAAGAAGACCGACGAGGCCGGCATCCTGATCATCCAGGGCGTGCTGGCGAACGAGACGGCCGTGTTGCGCAGCAAGGCGGTTCATGACGTCGCGGCCAAGCCGGAATGCAACTTCATGAAGATCATCGACGAGCAGTCTGCCAACTGGGATCCGGTCAAGGCGCAGGATCTGATGACCAACTGGATCACCGCCGGCTACAAGCCGGTGGCGGTGCTGGCCAACAACGACGAAATGGCCATCGGCGCCGTCAACTCGCTGAAGGCGGCCGGCTGGGACATGAAGGATGTCGTCATTGCCGGTGTCGACGCCACCAAGGAAGCGATGCATTACATGCAAAACGGTGATCTCGACGTCACCGTCTTCCAGGACGCACTCGGACAGGGCGCCGGCTCGGTGGATGCTGCCGTCAAGCTCGCCAAGGGCGAGAAAGTCGAATCCCCGATGTGGATCCCCTACGAGCTGGTCAATCCGGCCAATGTCGAGAAATACCTCGCCAAGAACTGATCGCCGCTCGGCTTCGGATGTGCCCGCAAAGGCACATCCGAAGCCGGAACCTCTATGCATAGAAAGCAGAAGGTCTGCCACGATGCCGAATATCTCACCATCGACCGTCAAGGCGGTCCGGGAAAGCGGCGCTGTTCCGACAGCCGAATATCTCCTGGAGGTCAAAGATGTCCGCAAGGAATTTGCCGGAAACGTTGCGCTGGATGACGTCTCCTTCCGCCTGAGACGCGGCACGGTTCATGCCCTTATGGGCGAAAACGGTGCCGGCAAGTCCACGCTGATGAAGATCATTGCCGGCATCTACACGCCGGACGCAGGAGAGTTTTTCTTAAACGGCCTTCCCATTCGGCTCAGCAGTCCGCTCGACGCCCTCGACAACGGCATCGCCATGATTCATCAGGAGCTCAATCTGATGAACCATATGACGATTGCGGAAAACATCTGGATCCGGCGTGAACCAAAGAACCGTTTTGGTCTCGTCGATCACAAGGAACTGCACAGCCGCACCTACAAGCTTTTCGAAGAATTGGGCATTGATCTCGACCCCGACCAAAGGGTCGGTCTGCTTTCGGTTGCCAGCCGTCAGATGGTCGAGATTGCCAAGGCGGTTTCCTATGAATCGGATGTCCTGATCATGGACGAACCGACCTCCGCGCTCACCGAACGCGAGGTCGAGCATCTTTTCCGTATCATCAGGACGCTGAGGGAACGGGGAAAGGGCATCATCTATATCACCCACAAGATGAACGAGCTTTTCGAAATTTCCGACGAGGTGTCGATTTTCCGCGACGGCAAACACATCGCGACCAAGGCTGCGCAAGACCTGACCCGCGAAGAAGTCATCCGCATGATGGTGGGGCGCGAGATCTCGCAGATGTTTCCCAAGGTGGAGGCTAAAATCGGCGACGTCGTGCTCAGCGTCCGCGATCTATGTCTCAAAGGTATCTTCCAGGACGTCTCGTTCGACCTTCATGCCGGCGAGATTCTCGGGATCGCCGGGCTTGTCGGCGCCGGTCGCTCCAACATTGCTGAAACGCTCTTTGGCGTGACGCCGGCGACATCAGGTACGATCGAGATCAGAGGCAAGTCCGTCAACGTCAGTTCTCCCGCCGTCGCCATGGAAAACGGGATGGCCTTCCTCACTGAAGACCGGAAGGAATCCGGCTGCTTCCTGCTGCTGGACATTCAACAGAACATGCAGATGGCCGCCCTCCATGGCGGGTATGTGCGTCGCGGCTTCGTCGAGCAGAAGCGGCTGTCGCAGGACTGCGAGACGATGACGACATCGCTGCGGGTCAAGACCCCCGGCATGGGGGAGAAGATCCTGAATCTTTCCGGCGGCAATCAGCAGAAGGTGCTGATCGGCCGCTGGCTGCTGACAAAGCCGAGCGTCCTCATCCTCGATGAACCCACGCGCGGTATCGACGTCGGCGCCAAGGCCGAGATCCACCGAATGATTTCCACGCTCGCCTCCGAAGGCGTGGCCGTCATCATGATTTCCTCGGAACTGCCCGAGATCCTCGGAATGAGCGACCGGGTCATGACCATCCGGCAAGGACGCGTGTCCGGCATCCTCGATCGGGCTGAGGCCGATCAAGTCAAGATCATGGAGCTCGCAGCACAATGACGATAACCCCTGGGGCCACGGTTGTGGCGGAAAAGCGTGTGGTGAAGCGCAAGTTTCACAGTGAGATGTCGATGGCGCTGGTGCTGGTCGGCATTGCCCTTGCCTTCGAGATCCTCGGCTGGGTCTTCGTCGGCAGTTCGTTCCTCGGCAATGAGCAGCGCCTGTCGATCATCATCCTGCAGGTCTCGGTGATCGGCATTCTGGCCGTCGGCGTCACCCATGTCATCATCACCGGCGGCATCGACCTGGCCTCCGGCTCGGTGGTCGGGCTGGCCGCCATGGTCGCCGCCTCGCTGGCGCAAAGCTCGACAGATGTGCGCGCCCTTTATCCCGCACTCACCGATCTCTCGCCGATCTGGCCGATCCTCGCCGGCCTCATCGTCGGCCTGCTGGCCGGATGGGTCAGCGGTCTCCTGATCGCCAAGACCGGCATTCCCCCCTTCATCGCCACGCTCGGCATGATGGTCTGCGCCAGAGGTGTGGCCAAGTGGTACACGCTCGGACAGCCGATCGCTCTCCTGACGCCGCAATTCACCTGGCTCGGCAAGAGCTTCATCGTCTTCGGCTTTCCCGTGCCGCTGCCGGTGATCATCTTCCTCGGCGTCGCCGTGCTCTCCCACATCGCCCTCGGTTATACGCGCTACGGCAAATATACCTATGCGATCGGCTCCAATCCCCAGGCGGCGCGCGTCTCCGGCATCAATATCGGCGCCCATCTGATCAAGGTCTATGCCGTCGCCGGACTGCTGTCGGGGCTGGCCGGAGTGGTCACCGCAGCCCGGGCCGCATCCGCCCAGCCGACCATGGGCACCGCTTACGAACTCGACGCCATCGCCGCAGCCGTCATCGGCGGAACATCGCTCGCCGGCGGCGCAGGACGCATCACCGGAACGCTGATCGGAACCATCATCCTCGGCATCATCACCTCAGGATTCACATTCCTCAAGATCGGCTCCTACTACCAGGAGATCATCAAGGGAACCATCATCGTCCTTGCCGTCGTCATCGATCAATACAGGCGATCAAAACAAGCAAGAGCGTGAAACGACCGGTCGGCTTCGGCGAGAGAAATTCCGTCGAGAATGGCATTCAACGAATTGAAGAGGGAAGCAAATGTCTGGTTTGCAGCTACCACAGGACAAGCTGATCGAGGTTTACCGCAACATGCGGATGATCCGCCGCTTCGAGGAGCGGGTGATGGACGAGATGGCGACCGGCGACATTCCCGGCAACACCCATCTTTATGCCGGTGAGGAGGCAAGCGCCGTCGGGGTCTGCCTGCATCTCGACGAGGGCGACTACATCTCCTCCACCCATCGCGGCCATGGTCATTCGATCGCCAAGGGCGTCGACATCGACAGCATGATGGCGGAACTGTTCGGCAAGGCGAGCGGCACCTGCGGCGGCAAGGGCGGGTCGCAGCACATCGCCGATCTGCGCAAGGGCATGCTCGGCGCCAACGGCATCGTCGCAGCTGGCGCGCCGATCACCTGCGGCGCGGCCCTGAGCGCCAAGCTTCTCGGCACCAGGCACGTCGCCGTCGCCTTTGCCGGTGACGGCGCGATGAACGAGGGCGTCATGTCCGAGAGCTTCAACCTTGCCAAGATCTGGATGCTGCCGATCGTCTTCGTCATCGAGGACAACGGTTTCGGGGAAGCCACCGCCAACGAGCACGTCTCCGCCGGCAGCTTCACCCGCCGCGCCGAGAGCTTCGACATCCCCGCCATCGAGGTCGACGGGACGGATGTGTTCAGCGTCTATGAGGCGGCCGGTCAAGCCGTTGCCCGCGCCCGCAACGGTGGCGGGCCGACGATGCTGCACGTCCATGTGCCGCGCTATTACGGCCACTATAGCGGCGATCCCGACAACTACCGCACACCGGAGGAAAAGGCGGCAATGCGCCGGGAGCGCGACTGCCTGATCAACTTCCGCAAACGGGTCGCCGAGGTGTCGCTGCTCGAGGCGGCCGAACTCGACGCCGTCGATCGGGCGGTTGACGCCGAAATCGACCGCGCCGTCGCTGCCGCGCGCGCCGCACCCTTCCCGCCCTTGTCGGCTCTGACCACCGACGTCTACGTCAAGTATCTGTAAGGACGACGATCATGCCCAAGAAATCCTTCCGCCAGGCCCTCAACGAGGCGCTCCATTCGGAAATGGCCCGTGATCCGCGCGTGATCATGATGGGTGAGGATCTGACAGGCGGCGCCGGCGCCAACGGCGTCAAGGACGCCTGGGGCGGGCCGTTCGGGGTCACCCGCGGGCTGCTCGATGCGTTCGGGCCCGAGCGCATCCGCGATACGCCGATCAGCGAAGCCGCCTTCATCGGCGCCGCCGCCGGCGCGGCCCTGACCGGCCTGCGCCCGATCGCCGAGATCATGTTCGTCGACTTTGCCGGCGTCTGCCTCGACCAGATCATGAACCAGGCCGCCAAGTTCCGCTATATGTTCGGCGGCCGCGCCAAGACCCCGCTCGTCATCCGCGCCACCTATGGCGCCGGCAGCCGTTCCGGCTCCCAGCACACCCAGGCGCTCTATCCGATCTTCACCCATATTCCCGGCCTGAAGGTCGTCATCCCCTCCAATCCCTATGACGCCAAGGGGCTGCTGTTGCAGGCCATCCGTGACGACGACCCGGTCATCTTCCTCGAACACAAGATGCTTTACGACACCGTCGGCGAGGTGCCCGACGCCTCCTATACTATCCCGTTCGGCGAAGCCCGGGTGGTGCGCGACGGCAAGGATGTGCTGATCGTGGCGATCGGACGGATGGTCGGCGTCGCCGAGGAAGCGGCCCGCCAGCTTGCGGCCGACGGCATCTCCGCCTGCGTCGTCGATCCCCGCACCACCTCGCCGCTCGACGAGGAGACCCTGCTCGATGTCGCCGAAGGGATCGGCCGCATCATCATCGTCGACGAGGCCAATCCGCGCTGCAGCGTCGCCACCGACATCTCCGCGCTGTTTGCCGACAAATGCTTCGACGCGCTGAAGGCGCCGATCAAGCTCGTGACGGCGCCGCACACGCCGGTTCCCTACGCCCCCAATCTCGAAGACGTCTATGTGCCGACGCCCGACGCCGTGGCCAAGGCCGCCAGATCCATCGTAAAGAGGTAAAGCCCATGTCGCTTATCGAAGCTGTCACTGTTCCCAAATGGGGAATGACGATGACCGAAGGCACGATCACCCAATGGATGGTCAATGAGGGCGACACCATCGCCCGCGGTCAGGAAATCCTCGAGATCGAGACGACCAAGGTCACCAATGTCCTGGAGGCGGCGGCAAGCGGCACCTTGCGGCGCATCGTGCTGCAGCAGGGCACGACGGCGCCGGTCGGCGCCCTGGCCGGCGTCATCACCGACGATGCCGCGACCACTGAAGAGATCGACGCCTTCATCGCAACCTATGCCGACCGGCTGGGGGCGGGCGAGGGCGGTGACGCCGGCAGCGCAGCACCGCGCATCGTCGAGGTCGAAGGCGGCACGGTCAACCTGCTCGAAGCCGGCGAGGGCGACGATGTCGTCCTGTTCCTGCACGGCTTCGGCGGCGATCTGTCGACCTGGCTGTTCAACCAGCCGCCGCTGGCCGAGACGATCCGCACGGTCGCGGTCGATCTGCCGGGGCACGGCGCCTCGTCGCCCGTCGACGGTGATGTGCTTGCCAAGATAGTCTCGGCCGTCAGCGCCGCGGTCCAGGATCTCGCGCCCGGCAGGCTCCATCTCGTCGGCCATTCCTTCGGCGGCGCCGTCGCCGCACGGATCGCCGCCGCCCAGCCGTCGCGCGTGGCGTCGCTGACATTGATCGCGCCGGTCGGCTTGAGCCGGCAGATGAGCCGCGACTTCCTGGTCGACTTCATCGCCGCCGAACGGCGCCGGCCGCTTCTGAACGTGCTCGAGCGGCTGTTTGCCGATCCCGCCAAGATCACCAACGACATGGTCGAAGGAACCCTGCGCTTCAAGCGTCTCGAAGGCGTGCCGGAGGCATTGACGGCAATCGCCGACACCATCGCCGGCCAGGACGGCCAGTTGCTGTCGATCCGCGAACCGCTTGCCGGTCTTAACTGCCCCGTCATGCTGATCTGGGGCGAACAGGACCAGATCGTGCCCGTCCCAGACGCCGGCACCCTCCCGGCAAACCTCACTCTGCGCATCCTGCCCGATACCGGCCATATGCCGCAAATGGAGGCATCCGCCACCGTCAATCAGGCAATCCTCGAAAATATCCGCAAAGCCTCACAATAATCGGGCTGGGCCCGGCAAAACGAACCTAACCATTAAATCGGGAGTACATCCATGTCGCAACGTTTGTCAGGAAAGCGCGTCCTCCTAACCGGAGGCGTGGCAAATATCGGCCTTGCCATTCTAGAGGCTTTTGTTGCCGAGGGTGCAACCGTTTCTGTGGTCGATATCGACGCTGCCAAGGGTAGCGAAGTCGAAAAGCGCTTCGGCGACCGCGTTCGGTTTTTCAAGGCGGATATTTCGCAGGAAGACGAAATCAAGGCGGCAATCGACCAGTCGGTCACCTGGATGGAGGGGATGGACACGCTCTGCCTGAATGCCGGCATCCAGCTTTCCGGCAGGGTCGAAGACTTTTCCACGCGTGACTGGGACAAGGTGTTCACCATTAATGTCCGCGCCAATTTCATCTTCGCCAGGGAGTCGGTGAAACATCTGCGGGCCGCCGGCAAGTCTTCCATCGTGATGATGTCTTCGCTGGCCGGCAAGCGCGGCGCCCCCGGCCTGGTCGGTTACTCCTCGTCCAAAGCCGCGATCATCGGCCTCACAACCACGCTCGCAATCGAACTGGCGCGCGACGGTATCCGGGTCAATGCCGTGTGCCCGGGATGGATCGACACGCCGTTCAACCAGCCGGTCATCGATTTCATTGGGGGTCGGGAAAAGCAGGAATCGCTGGTCCCGATCGTCATTCCGCTTGGACGGCAAGCCACGCCCCAGGAGGTCGCGCCGCTCTTCGTCTATCTCGCCTCCGACGAGGCTTCCTACGTGACGGCCCAGGCGATCAACGTCGACGGCGGCATCTACAACTGATTGCGGGCAGCGGTCGAAAGCACAGAAAGGCGAGAACATGATCAAGTTGATTACACATGAGGCGGCTCTCAAAGCCCTTGAGGCCGGTGCAGCCAAAGCAAGAGAGCTCGGAGAGCCTTCGTCCCTGGCGATCGTTGATGCCGGCGGCAATCTGCTTGCCTTCCTGCGCGCCGACGACGCTGCGCTGTCGACCGTCGAAATCGCGCAGGGCAAGGCGTACACCGCTCTGGCCCTGCGCTCGCCCTCCGACAACTGGCTGGAGTTGGTCCAGCCGGGGGCAGCGCTCTACGGGCTGGATGCCCTCGGCGGGCGCCGGCCGTTCGTTGTTTTCGGTGGCGGCCTACCGGTGCGCGACGGAAAGACCGTGATCGGAGGAGTGGGCGCCTCGGGCGGGCCGGTGGAGGCCGATATCGCCATTGCTGAGGTGATGGTGGCGGTGCTGCAAGCTGGTTAAGCGTGCCTGACACGCCCGAACCAGGGGCGCCGCCGCCATTGAAGCGGCAGCGCCCCAACTTTCCATGGCTGGCAATGGGAATACGTCCCAAGCCGAACAATCAGGATGATATCATGTCTGAGCACTCTATCCGCCTCGAATGGAAGGCAGCGCCGCACGCGCAACAGCCGGCAACCTACAGTCGGGATCATAAGGCGACATACAGCGCGCAGGTCTCGGTGGCGGTGTCTGCCGCGTCTGCCTATCTCGGAAACAGCGATCTTGCCGATCCGGAGCAGCTTCTCGTCAACGCCCTGGCAAGCTGCCACATGCTCTACTTCCTGGCGATCTGCGAGGGGAACGGCTATATCGTCAGCAGCTATGAGGATGATGCCGTCGGCAAGGTATCGAAGAACCCGGATGGAACTTTCTGGGTATCGGATATCATTCTCCATCCCAAAACATCCTTTAGTTCCCAGAAACAGCCCGATCGCGAAACGCTGTCTCGACTGCATCATCGGGCTCATAAAGGATGCTTCATCGCAAATTCGATCAAAACCCATGTGTCGATCGAACTGGGCTGACATCCAACGGCAGCGGTGGTCGTACACGTTTTCTCATTATCGAAAGGAAGGTGCGGAATGAAAGATAAGCTTGTTGTTGTCGCCACGGTAACGGCGTACGAAGGAAAGCATGAGCAGCTTCGCGAGGCGCTCCTCACCCTGATCCCGATCGCGCAAACGGAGCCGGGATTCGTCCAGTATGATCTCCATGAATCGCTGGAGCGCCCAGGCGAGTTCGTCTTCTACGAGATCTGGGAGGACGAGCAATCGCTGGAAGTCCACAACAATACCGAGTCAATGAAGGCGTTCGGCGCCCGCGCCGGTCAATGGATCCAGTCGGTCAAGTTGGATAAGTACAAGCGCATCTCCTGACCCGGCCCACGGGCTCCCGGCGCAAGGACTGCCACGGGCTGCACGTGGCAAAGCCACACCCGATCAATCGGTACCGATCGGGTGGTCTTCGGCTGGAAGACCACCCGGAACCAGTGCATAATGTCCCGCAACTTTCTGCGCCAGCTGGGCCACGACGCCATTCAAGTGCGTTTCCGGACGTTTGATAAAGCTTGCCGTGAACGCCATGGTCGGCATTGTGTGGCCGACAGTCGTCAGCACCCGCAGCTTGCCGCTTGCCAGGTGATCCGAGACGACCTCGACAGGTATGGCGGCAATTCCAATACCATCAAGCGTCATACGAACGATCGAAGACAGCGAGGAGTTCGGAAACAGGCGGACGCGCTGCTGATGTGCCTTGTTGAAAAGCTCCGTGAGTTCCCGAAAAGGTTGGGTCTGCCTCGCAAAGGTGATGATCGGAAATGCCGTGAGCTCCTCCAGCGTCACGGCCTGCGGCCCCAAGGGAAAATCCGCCGGAACCACCCAGTTCAGGGGATATTCGCAAAGCGGCAGATTGGCGACGTTCCCTGAAATCACCGGTCCCATGAGAAAGGCGACATCGATGCTGTTTTCCTGAAGAGCGGCCGCGAGATTGGCGGACCCGTCGACATTGATCTCCAGAGTGATGGACGGGTATTCGTGGTTCAGTCGCTTCAGCAATTCCGGCAGCCATGTGTGGACGATGGTGTCCGAAACACCGAGCTGCACGCTCCCCTCCAAGGCATTTGCGCCGGCGACGGAAAGCACCATTTCCGTCCGGAGCGCCAGCATGCGCTCTGCATATTTCAGAATTTCACGCCCTTTGGCTGTTAAACGGCTGCCACGCTTGTCACGCTCGAACAGCCGCACCTTGAGCTCCTGTTCAAGCTGCGCAATGCGCGCGGAAACAGCCGGCTGCGTGGTATGGAGTTTTTCGGCGGCACGGTGGAAACCGCCCGTCTGAGCCACGATACAGAAGGTCTCCAAGGTGCGCAGGTCAATCATCAGGCCCGCCTGTTCTCAATAGTCCAACGACCGGCTAACCATTGACGACTATGAGACCGGATGCAAGCTGCCTCGGCGATAGGATAGGCAATCTCCCTGCCGTTGTCGCAAGAGCGATTCTCGACACTATAGGGCTGGCGCCTCGAACCGGAACGTCCCGTTCAGAAGATCCTCGTCGCGGATATCCGTGATCAGCATGCAGCCAGGACTGTGAGTCACTGCGATCGGCGGCTTGGCCTGCGCCAAAGCCACCTGCGGCGTGACACCACACGCCCAGAAGACAGGCACTTCACCTTCCTTGACCGGAACGCTGTCGCCGAAGTCGGGACGGGACAGATCCCTGATCCCGATCGCCAGGGGATCACCGAAATGCACCGGCGCCCCATGGACCTGCGGCATTGCCGCTGTAATTTCGATCGCCCTTATGGCATCGGCCGGTTTCATCGGTCGCATCGAAACCACGAACTGCCCGGAGAACGGGCCAGCCGATACGCAATCTATGTTCGTCCTGTACATCGGTACATTCGAACCGAGTTCGATATGACGAACGCCAATGCCCGCGTTCAAGAGCGCCCACTCGAAGGAAAACGAACAGCCGATCAAGAAGGAAACGAAATCATCCCGCCAGATGTGGCGGATATCGGCGATCTCCTCCACCAGCCGCCCGTCGCGGAAAACCCGGTAACTCGGAACATCGGACCGGATGTCGATGTTCCTACCGGCGTTGGCGAGAGACGGATCGCCGGGATTTCCGACGGCGAGCAACGGGCATGGCTTGGGATTTTCCAGGCAAAACCTCAGAAAATCGGTCGCCCACTGCTTTGGCAGGATCACCAGGTTTCCTTGCGCAAAACCTGGGGCCAGCCCGGAAGTCTGCCCGGCGATCGCGCCAGTCCTGACATCGTGGCGAATCTGCTCCGGCTGACGATCCAGTACCGTTTCAAGCCTGTCCATCACCAAGCATCCCTGTTCTCATGCACACACATGTGCAAGAACTCGCGATTTCGGGGCCTTTCGTCAAATCTCCATATTCGATGACCCGAGATAGATTCTGCTGATCACGCAACGTATGCGGGAGCGGCTCTTGGCGGGTTGATGCCGACCGTTTCCGGCGCAGCTGATAGAACTGCGTTATCAGACTCCATCGCCAACGACGATTTGACCTCAGGGCGGTCCGGCAGGAAAATCCGCGCTGAAACACCATGATTGGGAGGTCATTCGTGTCATCACTCCCGGGAATGGCGGCGGTTGCCGCAAGCTAAGACGAGTTGTCATCTTCGAATTCGTCCGTAGCCCCGAGTGCTCGAAACCGCGATCCAACTCCACCGCAATTCTCATTTCAAACGATCTGAGGAGCGCTCGTCGGCGCGGCAAATTTCCAAGTAAAAACAATTACATATACCTTTTTATGTGGTTGACAGGCGTCGAATACGGAGCAATACTTCCTCATCAGCCTAACGAACGTTAGGTCGATCAATAAACCTGGGAGCAGTGGTGGCGCGCAACGCCCCTTCTGCAGTCTTCAAACTTGTCAGAAGGGATTCAGCGATGACCGACAAAACGTCTCTATCCATCACCCGCCGCCAGGCTTTGAAGTTCGGGGGCGCAGCTTTATCGGCGTCTCTCTTTGCCCCGGCCGTCATCAGCAGCGCATGGGCAGCGGAAGAGCCAATCACTTTGCTGACGTGGGAGACCTATGACGAACCGGACTGGATCGCGGAGTGGCAGGCGGCCAACGGGACCGAAATCAAGCCGGTGATCATCTCCTCGCTCGACGAGGTATTCGCCCAGCTTCAGTCCGGCGCCGTGAAGCCCGATGTCATCTATTCGGAGGCCTCGACGGCGGGCCGGCTGAAGAAGGCGGGCCAGATCGCTCCGTTCGACGTCTCGAAGGTCCCCAATATTTCCAACATCCTGCCCGGGCTGAACTGGCGCGAGCCGCTGACGGTCGACGGCGCCCTGATGGGCATCCCCCTGCACTGGGGAACGCAGCCCCTGCAGTATAACGCCGATGCGATCAAGTCTGCGCCGACGACCTGGGCCGCCCTTTGGGACAAGACCTATCAGGGGAAAGTCACGATATTCGATGACGCAACCGTCACGATCCCCATGGTCGCGCTATATGTCGGCGCGAAAAATCCGTTCAATTTGACCGAGGACGAGTTCACCCTCGTCACCAATGCTTTGCGCGAGCTGCGAGCCCAGGTGCGCGTGGTCACCCGCGGCTTCGACGATGCCGCGAACGTCTATGCCTCAGGCGAAGCGGTTCTCGGCTACTGCCACAATGTGACCGTCGTCAACATCCTGAAAAAGAAGGGGCTCAACGCCAAATATTCCCTGCCGAAGGAAGGCACGCCTGCCTGGATCGAAGGGACCTATGTCACTCCGAAAGGGCAGCGTGACGTCGTCTACAAATTCCTCAACGACACGATGTCGGCAAAGTGGCAGGCGCGGTTCATGAAGTTTTCGGGAAGCAACGGCGTTTTGACGCCGGCGGCGGCGCGCGAAGCCGGCCTGACCGAAGACGAGCTGAAGAACACCAATATTCTCGACTCCGATGATCCGAGCTTCAAGGACAATCTCGTCTTCTTCAAAGAACCCGAGAACGTCGAACGCCGTATCCAGCTCTGGAACGACTTCCTGGCCGGCACGCTCTGACGTCCGCAATCCAGCTGGAGAACGACAATGGGAACACATGAAACCGGCTCCGTGCTTTCGCTCGTCGGCGTTTCGAAAACCTATGACGGCGCCCAAAAACCGGCGCTCGACCAGGTGTCTTTCTCGGTCAAGCCCGGGGAATTCTTTTCCATCCTCGGGCCGAGCGGCTCAGGAAAGACGACAATTCTAAGGACGGTAGCCGGCTTTGAAAAGCCTGATACCGGCCAGATCGTCATGGCAGGCGAGGTGGTCAACTCGGTCGCTCCGAATAAGCGCGATGTCCGAACCGTGTTCCAGAGCTACGCCCTTTTCCCGCACCTCACGGTGCGGGAAAACGTCGAATATCCGCTCCGGATGAGGGGCGAGGCGAAGCCGACCCGGCGGACGAAAGCCGAGGAAGCGCTGGCGCTTACCGAAATGGTAACGTTTGCCGACCGGCTTCCGCACCAGCTTTCCGGCGGCCAGCGTCAGCGTGCCGCGCTGGCCCGGTCCATCGTATCGCGACCGAGGCTTCTGCTTCTCGACGAACCGCTCGCCGCTCTCGATCTTCGCTTGCGCCAGCAAATGCAACACACATTGGTGGCTCTGCAGAAAGAACTCGGCATCGCGTTCATGTATGTTACCCACGACCAGGGCGAAGCCCTGTCGATGTCCGACCGCGTCGTCGTCCTGCAGGACGGCAAGATAGCCCAGCTCGCCACCCCCCGCGAAATATACTTTGCCCCGCAAAACGAGTTCGTTTCGCGTTTCGTCGGCCGCTCCAATCTCGTCGCCGTCAATTTCGAACCGTCCGATACCGGATTCGTGGGACGCGTGGAGGGGATCAAGGTTCCGGGACTGACTGCCAAAAAGGGCGGAACGGCGCGGATGGCGATCAGGTACGAAGCGATACAGGTGAAACCGCTCGATGAGGCGGAAGGGGCGCCCGACACCATTCCCGGCGTTGTGGAAGATGTCCTTTTCCTTGGCACCAACTGCGAGGTGAACGTCCGCTGCGGCGGCGTCAATCTCATCGGCACGGTGCCGGCAGTGCGCCACTCGACATTCACGGTGGGCCAGCCGGTCAAGGTCGCCTTCGATGCAGCAAACACGCAGGTCTTCCATGACTGAGATCATTGCACCGGCACTGCCCGCACGCGCCGCTGCGCGGCATGCACGTTTTCCGCTGGGCTTTCGCCTTTCGAGCGTGCCGGTATTGGCGTGGCTGTTTCTGATCGTTGTCCTGCCGAACGTGCTTCTGGTCGGAATAAGCTTCCTGAAGAGCTCGGCGGGCGTCATCATCTTCGAGCCGTCGCTGATCAACTATTCGAGGATGTGGAATTCGGCGGGCTTCTGGGTCCTGCTGATCAGAACGCTCTCGTTCAGCTTCTTTGCCTGCATATTCGCGACCCTCATCGCTTATCCGCTCGCTTTCTATGTCGGGCGCGTCGCCAAACGAAACAAAGCGCTTCTGACGATGCTGATCGTCCTGCCCCTCTGGATCAGCCTGCTCATGCGGATCTTTGCATGGCGCGTCATCCTTGGCCAATCCGGTGTTCTCAACGGCTTTCTGGTGTCGAGCGGGATCCTCGATGCTCCGTCCGAGGCGTTTCTCTACAGCCCAAGTTCCGTCATCATCGTCTTCGCCTACATTTCGGTGCCTTTTATCTTCATTTCCACCATGGGCGCTTTCGAGAAGATCCCAAGCGATCTGATCGAAGCCTCGGAGGATTCAGGGGCGACGGCGCTACAGACATTCCGTCATCTGATATGGCCCCTGACACGACGAAATCTGGCAATTGGCTTTTCGCTCGCCTTCCTCGTGACCGTTGGCGATTTCGTCACACCGGCAATGATCGGCGGTATCGACGGAACCACGCTGGGCGTCGTCATCTCGACCCAATTCGGCTTTGCGAACAACTGGCCCTATGGTGCTGCCGTTGCCGTTGCCCTGATGCTGAGCGTCGTGGTGCTTCTCGGCATCATCATCGCCCTGACCCCGGTGCGGGGGGTCATGGTCGGCGGAGAAGGCGATCAGTCCCCATCGTCGAACGGGGCAAGCTCGACCGGCTTCGGCCGGCGTTTGGGAGGGATCGGCTATATCGCGGCCATTGCTTATCTCTATGCGCCGCTCGCCATCATCATCCTCTTCTCGTTCAATTCGGCAAACCTTCAAACGCTTCCGTTGGAAGGGCTGACGCTGCACTGGTACCACCAGCTCCTGGACGATGCTTCCCTGATCGAAGCGGCTCAGCGCTCGGTGATCGTGGCAGCATGCGTGGTTTCCATATCGGTCCTGGTCGGAACGATATTTCCGCTGATTGTCCACTACGCCAAGCTGAAGGGTGCCCGCTTCTATGAAATGGCGTTCGCGCTTCCGATCGCCACACCGGGCGTCGTGCTGGGAATCGAGATGGTTCTCGGAACGGAGATCTTCGGAATTCCCTCAGGCATCACCCGCATCGTCATCGGACAGATGAGCTTCGTCATGCCGGTGACCTTTCTGCTGCTGCTCGTTCGGCTTCGCCGGCTCGATCCCAGCCTCATGGAAGCATCGTTGGATCTTGGCGCGAGCCGCTGGCAAAGCTTCGTTCATGTGCTGTTTCCGATGATCAAGGGAACGATCCTGGCCGGCGCGTTTCTCGGCCTGACCCTTTCGGCAGACGATGTCATGGTAACCCTCTTCCTGTCCGGCGGAGCACCAACCCTGCCGATCTGGGTTTTCAACCAGATGCGCTTTGGCTTCACGCCATCGGTCAACGCGGTGTTCTCGATCCTGCTGATCATGTGTCTTGTCATCGTGACGATCGGGAACTGGAAAACGGCAGCGAAGCACGCCCGTGCAGCCCACTGAAGCGCAGCGAGATGGGTTCTCGTCGGCCAGGACGGGGCGGTAACGACAATCGGATGAGCGCCGTTTTGATGCGGTCATCCGCCCAAGAATGAGTTTTCTAAAGAAGGAGACTGCGATGGTGGAAAGACTGGATTGGCCGATGAGCGGCATCGAGGGATTTGACCGGGGCTTCTCGACGGTCGACGGCGTGAGGCTGCACCATGTCAGCGGAGGGCGTCCAGACGGCGAGGTGGTCGTATTGTTCGCCGGTTTCCCCCAGAGCTGGTACGCGTGGCGTAAAATCCTGCCGGCGCTCGCCGCCAAATACCGGGTCATTGCCTTGGATCTTCCCGGGCAAGGTGATTCAGATCGCCCGGTTGGCGGCTGCGATACGACAGGCATTGCCAAGATCGTGCGAGGCCTTGTCGAAAAATTGGGTGCCGGTCGGCACTATCTTGTCGCCCATGATATCGGCGCTTGGGTCGCCTATCCCTACGCAGCGCTTTACGGAAACAGCGTTCTTGGGCTGGCCATTCTCGATACGGGAATCCCCGGCATCAGTCTTCCCGATGCTCTGCCCTGGTCGCCCGAAGTCGCCTGGCGCACGTGGCACGTTGCCTTTCACAACGTCCCCGACTTGCCGGAGGCGCTCATTGAAGGTCGGGAGGACATCTATCTCAACTGGTTCCTGCAACGCAAAGCGGCCAATCCGCAAGTGTTTTCCGAAAGCGACTTCGACGAATACCTGCGCGTTTTCCTCTATGGCGGCCTGAAGGGTGGCCTTGCCTATTACCGGGCAGTCTCGTTGTCTGCGGAGCAAAACCGAGAGCTTGCCGCCAAGGGAAAGCTTGAAATGCCGGTCCTGGCCGTGCGCGCCGATCAAGGTTCCATGCCTGACCTCGTCGCACAATTGCAGAAGATCGCGACCAATGTCCGTGGAACCGCGATCGAAAACTGCGGCCACTATCTGGCAGAAGAACAACCGGACGCGCTGGTGCGCGAGCTCCTGCAGTTTTTCAGGTGAACCCGTATCGACAACCCATCCTGCCCAAGAGGGATGGGTTGTTCCGGCTGCGGTTGATCGCGGTGATCGACCGCAGCCCGCCGTTTCAGCGCCGACAACGGTGCGAACGGCACGCATCAACATATGCCGCAGAGATCACAAAGGAGGGAAGCAATGTCTGGTTTGCAGCTACCACAGGACAAGCTGATCGAGGTCTACCGCAACATGCGGATGATCCGCCGCTTCGAGGAGCGGGTGATGGACGAGATGGCGACCGGCGACATTCCCGGCAACACCCATCTTTATGCCGGTGAGGAGGCAAGCGCCGTCGGGGTCTGCCTGCATCTCGACGAGGGCGACTACATCTCCTCCACCCATCGCGGCCATGGTCATTCGATCGCCAAGGGCGTCGACATCGACAGCATGATGGCGGAACTGTTCGGCAAGGCGAGCGGCACCTGCGGCGGCAAGGGCGGGTCGCAGCACATCGCCGATCTGCGCAAGGGCATGCTCGGCGCCAACGGCATCGTCGCAGCTGGCGCGCCGATCACCTGCGGCGCGGCCCTGAGCGCCAAGCTTCTCGGCACCAGGCACGTCGCCGTCGCCTTTGCCGGTGACGGCGCGATGAACGAGGGCGTCATGTCCGAGAGCTTCAACCTTGCCAAGATCTGGATGCTGCCGATCGTCTTCGTCATCGAGGACAACGGTTTCGGGGAAGCCACCGCCAACGAGCACGTCTCCGCCGGCAGCTTCACCCGCCGCGCCGAGAGCTTCGACATCCCCGCCATCGAGGTCGACGGGACGGATGTGTTCAGCGTCTATGAGGCGGCCGGTCAAGCCGTTGCCCGCGCCCGCAACGGTGGCGGGCCGACGATGCTGCACGTCCATGTGCCGCGCTATTACGGCCACTATAGCGGCGATCCCGACAACTACCGCACACCGGAGGAAAAGGCGGCAATGCGCCGGGAGCGCGACTGCCTGATCAACTTCCGCAAACGGGTCGCCGAGGTGTCGCTGCTCGAGGCGGCCGAACTCGACGCCGTCGATCGGGCGGTTGACGCCGAAATCGACCGCGCCGTCGCTGCCGCGCGCGCCGCACCCTTCCCGCCCTTGTCGGCTCTGACCACCGACGTCTACGTCAAGTATCTGTAAGGACGACGATCATGCCCAAGAAATCCTTCCGCCAGGCCCTCAACGAGGCGCTCCATTCGGAAATGGCCCGTGATCCGCGCGTGATCATGATGGGTGAGGATCTGACAGGCGGCGCCGGCGCCAACGGCGTCAAGGACGCCTGGGGCGGGCCGTTCGGGGTCACCCGCGGGCTGCTCGATGCGTTCGGGCCCGAGCGCATCCGCGATACGCCGATCAGCGAAGCCGCCTTCATCGGCGCCGCCGCCGGCGCGGCCCTGACCGGCCTGCGCCCGATCGCCGAGATCATGTTCGTCGACTTTGCCGGCGTCTGCCTCGACCAGATCATGAACCAGGCCGCCAAGTTCCGCTATATGTTCGGCGGCCGCGCCAAGACCCCGCTCGTCATCCGCGCCACCTATGGCGCCGGCAGCCGTTCCGGCTCCCAGCACACCCAGGCGCTCTATCCGATCTTCACCCATATTCCCGGCCTGAAGGTCGTCATCCCCTCCAATCCCTATGACGCCAAGGGGCTGCTGTTGCAGGCCATCCGTGACGACGACCCGGTCATCTTCCTCGAACACAAGATGCTTTACGACACCGTCGGCGAGGTGCCCGACGCCTCCTATACTATCCCGTTCGGCGAAGCCCGGGTGGTGCGCGACGGCAAGGATGTGCTGATCGTGGCGATCGGACGGATGGTCGGCGTCGCCGAGGAAGCGGCCCGCCAGCTTGCGGCCGACGGCATCTCCGCCTGCGTCGTCGATCCCCGCACCACCTCGCCGCTCGACGAGGAGACCCTGCTCGATGTCGCCGAAGGGATCGGCCGCATCATCATCGTCGACGAGGCCAATCCGCGCTGCAGCGTCGCCACCGACATCTCCGCGCTGTTTGCCGACAAATGCTTCGACGCGCTGAAGGCGCCGATCAAGCTCGTGACGGCGCCGCACACGCCGGTTCCCTACGCCCCCAATCTCGAAGACGTCTATGTGCCGACGCCCGACGCCGTGGCCAAGGCCGCCAGATCCATCGTAAAGAGGTAAAGCCCATGTCGCTTATCGAAGCTGTCACTGTTCCCAAATGGGGAATGACGATGACCGAAGGCACGATCACCCAATGGATGGTCAATGAGGGCGACACCATCGCCCGCGGTCAGGAAATCCTCGAGATCGAGACGACCAAGGTCACCAATGTCCTGGAGGCGGCGGCAAGCGGCACCTTGCGGCGCATCGTGCTGCAGCAGGGCACGACGGCGCCGGTCGGCGCCCTGGCCGGCGTCATCACCGACGATGCCGCGACCACTGAAGAGATCGACGCCTTCATCGCAACCTATGCCGACCGGCTGGGGGCGGGCGAGGGCGGTGACGCCGGCAGCGCAGCACCGCGCATCGTCGAGGTCGAAGGCGGCACGGTCAACCTGCTCGAAGCCGGCGAGGGCGACGATGTCGTCCTGTTCCTGCACGGCTTCGGCGGCGATCTGTCGACCTGGCTGTTCAACCAGCCGCCGCTGGCCGAGACGATCCGCACGGTCGCGGTCGATCTGCCGGGGCACGGCGCCTCGTCGCCCGTCGACGGTGATGTGCTTGCCAAGATAGTCTCGGCCGTCAGCGCCGCGGTCCAGGATCTCGCGCCCGGCAGGCTCCATCTCGTCGGCCATTCCTTCGGCGGCGCCGTCGCCGCACGGATCGCCGCCGCCCAGCCGTCGCGCGTGGCGTCGCTGACATTGATCGCGCCGGTCGGCTTGAGCCGGCAGATGAGCCGCGACTTCCTGGTCGACTTCATCGCCGCCGAACGGCGCCGGCCGCTTCTGAACGTGCTCGAGCGGCTGTTTGCCGATCCCGCCAAGATCACCAACGACATGGTCGAAGGAACCCTGCGCTTCAAGCGTCTCGAAGGCGTGCCGGAGGCATTGACGGCAATCGCCGACACCATCGCCGGCCAGGACGGCCAGTTGCTGTCGATCCGCGAACCGCTTGCCGGTCTTAACTGCCCCGTCATGCTGATCTGGGGCGAACAGGACCAGATCGTGCCCGTCCCAGACGCCGGCACCCTCCCGGCAAACCTCACTCTGCGCATCCTGCCCGATACCGGCCATATGCCGCAAATGGAGGCATCCGCCACCGTCAATCAGGCAATCCTCGAAAATATCCGCAAAGCCTCACAATAATCGGGCTGGGCCCGACGAACTGTTCAAGCAGCTAATGAAAAACAGGCGGGCATCTGACTGGTAACCGCCCCTCGCCAAACACAGAAAAGGAAGGCATCAGTCGTGAGTAATTATAGCGGTAAGGTGGTGGTCATCACAGGCGCAGGCTCCGGAATGGGGCGCGCCATGGTCGGGGAATTTGTATCCAGGGGCGCCTATGTCGCCGCTCTGGACATCAATCTGGCTCGTGCTGTCGAAACGGTCGAAAAACTTTCTACGCCGGATAAGGCCTATCCGCTGCAGGCAGACGTGAGCGACGCCGGAAGCGTCGAAAGCGCCGTCAAAGCAATCATCGAGCGCTGGGAAAGAATCGATCTTCTTTGCAACAACGCGGGAATTCTGGACGGGCATGCTCCTGCCCACGAGGTCAGCCTCGAGGAATGGAACAGGGTTCTGGCCGTCAATCTTACCGGGCCTTTCCTCATGGCCCGCGCCATTATTCCGCATATGCTTTCGCAGGGGAAAGGTGCAATCATCAACACGTCGTCGACGTCCGGGTTCAGCGCAGCCGGCGGCGGGTCGGCTTATACCGCTTCTAAGCACGGTGTGATCGGCTTGACGCGCCAGATGACCTTCGAATACGGCGCGCGCGGGATCCGCGTGAACGCGATTTGCCCCGGAGCCACCGCAACGCCCTTGGCTCTGCCGGAGCACAACGCCGCATCGCCCGATATGGATCTTGCAATCAGCAAAGTTCCCGCACGTCGCTGGTGCCAACCGGAAGAAATCGCGAAACTGGCGGCCTTTCTCGGCAGCGACGACGCCGATTACGTTCATGGAAGCGCCTATGTGATGGATGGCGGATGGCTTACGGCCGCGCGAGACCCGTTCTGATGTTCGAGTTCGTGGCAGCAGCTGAACCTAAAGGACCGCTCGGTCGAGCACTGACGTGCCGAGCCTTCACAAGTTTGGCATCGATCGCAGCAATCGGTGGTGCTTGCGCCACCGCAACCTGTTGACTTCAACGATGTCGCGACATTCACTGCGTCAGCCACTGCAAGGATTATGTAATGAGCCTTCCGCCTCGCGTGATGAACGCGCGCAATCTGTTCAAGCAGCATCTGGATCAACGCGATTGGTCCGACTTGACCCCGGGTCGGCGCCGAATTCTGGAGGTGTTTTTAAAGCTCGCAACGTTCGAAGGTTATTCGGCCGTGACGATGCGGCTGCTCGCCAAGGAAGCCAACGTTAAAGCTTCCAGCATTTATTTTCATTTTCCCGAGGGACGCAGTGAAATCGTCGCGGAGTCGCTGCGCTGGCACTACAGCAACTGGGGATACGCCGTTCTCGACGCGATCGACAAGACAAGCAGCATCGACGAGTTCTGGGATGCCCTGGTTGTTACAGCCGCAAAACGGCAGATTTCACATCCTGCAAGCGATCTATGGGATCTCCTTGTCCGAATGGACCGGATCGGAGGGTTCCTGGACATCGAATTTCGTCATGAGATCGATTATTGGCTGGATCTTTGTGCCGGCCTGTTTGAAACGGCAGCAGAGGAGATGGGATATCTTCCGAGCAAACGCACTGTTCGCGCCATAATGGCGCTGCTTGATGCAGCAAGTACATGGTGCGAATGGTCGGGGGATCCAGCCGAACTCGAGGCATGTGCCGACCAGGCCGTGTTGCTGTCACGGAGGATCCTGACGTCGCAGGAAAAGATTACGCGGGCCGCGCGTAGCTGCAGCGGGGGATAACCAGCCGACTTGATGAGAAGCATTTCGAGGAACGGCAAAGGCAACGAAGGAGATTTGCCTGACCGCCTCGGATCGTCGCGGTACGGCCCGCGCTCCGGCGTACCCCGGCAGATTGCCGGCGGGCGCGATCCCGGGATGCTTCAGCGGTGTAAAACCGCCGTCTCCTGGCTATCGTCGCCAAGAACGTAATATCTGAAAGCCGCCAGTTTCGCTTCAGCCTGCCGGTTTTGCAATTCGCTCAGAACATTCCCCTCGTGTGCGACAAAGGTCGCCACCGCGCGCAGGTTCAACAGAATGGCGACACCGAGCGCGAGGGCTATGAGAACGATGACCCGATCACCAGAAATTTCGCCGTAATAGCGCATCTCTATTCCCCTTGTGTTCAATCATCTTACGCCGCTTAAATCCTGCGTCAACGAAAATGTAATCGTTGACATCGTGTTTTTTGTGATGTTGTATACGTTAACATCGCAAATTGGCGATCGAGCCTTCACGGCTCCCGCAGATCTCGAAACAGGGCACCGGCGCATGCGACGGCCCGCCATTGGAGGCTTATCAGTGAAGAAGTTGAACGTTGCACTCATCGGCACCGGCTTTATGGGCAAGGCCCATTCCATCGCCACCGCCGTCGTGCCGATCCTGTTCGGGTCCCCCGTCGACATCGAGCGCAAGGTGGTCGTCGATATCGACGAGGAACTGGCGCAGAACGCCGCCAAGCAGTACGGCTTTGCCGAATACGCCACCGACTGGCGCCAGGTCGTCTCGCGCCCCGACATCGATATCGTCGACATCTGCACCCCCAACAGCACCCATGCCGAGATTGCCATTGCCGCCGCCAAGGCGGGCAAGCACATCATGTGCGAAAAGCCGATGTCGATGACGGTGGCCGAGGCCGAGGCGATGCTGGCCGCCGCCAACGAGACCGGCGTGGTGACGATGGTCTCCTACAACTACCGCCACACGCCCGCCCTGCAAATGGCCAAGCGCCTGATCGACGAGGGCCGCATCGGCGACATCCTGACCTTCCGCGGCTATTACCTCCAGGACTGGGGCGCCGATCCGGAAAAGCCGCTCTCCTGGCGCTTCAACAAGGCGCTGGCCGGTTCCGGCACGCTTGGCGACATCGGCACCCATGTGATCGATGCCGCACGCCTGCTCGTCGGCGAATTCGAGCAGGTGAACGCCATCGTCAAGACCTTCATCCCGGAACGCCCGCTGCCGGCCGGCCGCTTCTTCGGCCCGAGCGGGGCGGCCTCCTCGGAAAAGGGCAAGGTCGACGTCGACGACACCGCGCTGACGATGATCAAGTTTGCAGGCGGCGCGCACGGCACGATCGAAGTGACGCGCAATTCCTGGGGCCATCATAACCAGCTCGGCTTCGAGATCCACGGAACCCGCGGCTCGATCGCCTTCGATTACCAGCGCCTCAACGAGTTGCGGGTCGCCTTTGCCGACGATCCGGCCGACGCCTTCGGCTTCCGCACCATCTATTCCGGCCCGAACCAGCCCTTCGGCGACAAGCTGTGGCCGGTGGCCGGCATGGGGCAGGGCTACATCGATATCAAATCGATCGAATGGTACAACTTCCTGCAGGCCATCGCCGACAACAAGCCGGCCTCACCCGACTTCCGCGACGGCGTGCAGATCGAGCGCATCGCCGAAGCCATTCTCGTCTCCGGGCAGAACGGCGCCTGGGAAACCATCAAGCAATCCGCCGCCTGAGGAAGACTTCGATGACGATCAAGCTCGCAATGCACACCTGGCCCTATGCAAGCAACCCGACATGGCTGCCGGCCTATACGCTTGAGGAAACCATCCGCCGCATCAAGAAGATCGGCTATGACGCCATCGAGATCGGCGCCGCCAGCCCGCATGTCTTTCCGCCGACGCTGAGCCCGCAGCGGCGCAAGGATCTCGGCCGGATGCTGAAGGATTACGAGCTCGAGCTGGCCGCCATGCTGCCGGCCCATGGCGGCGGCCCCGGCAACAACGTCGCATCGCCGATCCCCGAAGAGCGCCGCTGGGCGATCGACCATTACAAGGACATGGTCCAGCTCACCGCCGACTGGGGCGGCAAGCGGCTGATCTGCCTGCCGGGATGGTACATCTTCGGCACCACCTACCGCCAGGCGTGGGACTGGGCGGCACAGGCGATCGGCGAAATCGCCCGCTTCGCCCAGGACTTCGGCGTCGAGATCGTCATCGAACCCACCCCGGAAGACAGCAACATCGTCAATACCTGCGACAACACCATCGACATGATGAAGGATGTCGGCCAGCCGAACGTGCGCCTGATGTTCGACAGCCATCACGTCATCACCCAAAAGGAAGTGATGAGCGACTACGTCTATGCCATGGGCAAGGACCTCGTCCATATCCACGCCTCCGACAACAACCGCCTGCCGCCGGGCATGGGAAGGGGAGACTTTCCCGCCCTCATCGATGCCCTCGCCGAAACCGGCTTCGACGGATACCTCTCCATGGAGTGCGGCTTCCACCAGCGCGGCATCGAGCCGGACTGGGTCGCCCGCGTCTGCCTCGAATATCTCAAACCAATCGTCGATGCTGCAAACGCAAGAATCGACAATAGGATGTAATCGTTAACACCGGACGTCGTGCACCAGGACGATGCGCGTCTCCGACCAGCGAGGTGAGCATTGATGTCAAAGCCCCCCACGATCCGGGACGTCGCGCGTTTGTCGGGTGTTTCGACTGCGACCGTCTCGCGATATTTCTCGGGAAAGGCGGACTCGGTCTCTCCTCATAAGATCGAAAGCGTTCGCCGGGCGGCCAAGTCCTTAGGCTATACCCCTTCGGAGATCGGCCGCTCGCTTCGCCTTGCGCAAAGTCGCGTGGTCATGATGCTGGTGCCCGACGCGACCAACCACTTCACGGCCGATATCGCCGTGTCGGTGGAAAGCGCGCTCAAAGAGATCGGTCTGTCGATGGTTCTCGCCAATACCGGCGAGAACGCGATCCAGCAGGACCGGCTTCTTGCCGACGCGCTGGGGCTGAGAGCGCGCGCAATCGTTCTTCAGGGAGCGATCGATACGCCGAAATTACGCGAACTGGCCGCACGGCAGAACAATCTGATCTTCGTCAACCGGCGCCCGGCTCAAGGAATTCTCGCGCCCTATGTCGGGATCGACAACTTCCAGGCCGGCTTGGCGGTCGGGCGCCATTTCGTCGAGCGCGGTTATACCAACTGCGTGGCGATCCACGGTCCGCGACATTATTCGGGCAGCACCGCACGACTGGACGGCTTCCTCGCCGGGATCGGGGAGGATGCCAAAGTTCTGCAGTTCGAGAGCGCCTATACCATGCAAGCCGGCTACGACTGTGCGTCGCGCCTGCTCGAAGCCGAGCCGAAGAAATACTCGATATTCTGCGCCAACGACATGATCGCCTATGGCGTCTATCGGGCAGCCCTCGAGAGAAGGATGCAAGTGCCTGAGGACCTGGTGGTTTGCGGCTTTGACGATAATCGCCTGAACGAATGGCTGGCACCCTGGCTTACGACAGTGAAGGTTCCGGCCTTGGACTTCGGCCCGGCCATTGCCGAACTGATTACCACGCCGCGTCCCGATGACGAGCAGATCAAGAACATCATTCTGCCGTTCACACTGCAGCTCCGACAATCGGCGTGATCACTAGCCGTCCTTACAGGAGGAGGACGGTCCGGACAATTCTGGGTGCTTCCGGACGCCCGATCAAGAAACAGGGGAATAACGACATGAAACGAATGATCCTTGGAACTGCCATGATGGTACTTGCGGCGTCTGCCGCGCATGCCGGTGACATCGGCGTGACCATTTCCCACTCCGACTCGAACCTGGCGGTTCTGGTGCAGGGCATCAAAGACGAGGCTGGCAAACTGAAACAGCCGCTGCAGATCGAATTTGCCGAAGGCGACGTCAACCGGCAGCTGTCGCAGGTTCAAAACTTCATTGCCGCCAAGGTCGATGCGATCATCGTCAACACGGTGGAAACCTCGGCCACGCCGACGATGACCAAGATGGCGGCGGATGCCGGCATTCCGCTGGTTTACGTCAACAACACGCCGAGCGACGTCAAGGAGCTCGGGCCGAAGGCGGCATTTGTCGGTTCCGACGAACATGTTGCCGGCATGCTGCAGGCAGAGGAAGTCTGCCGTGTCCTGAAGGAAGCCAAGAAGACCGACGAGGCCGGCATCCTGATCATCCAGGGCGTGCTGGCGAACGAGACGGCCGTGTTGCGCAGCAAGGCGGTTCATGACGTCGCGGCCAAGCCGGAATGCAACTTCATGAAGATCATCGACGAGCAGTCTGCCAACTGGGATCCGGTCAAGGCGCAGGATCTGATGACCAACTGGATCACCGCCGGCTACAAGCCGGTGGCGGTGCTGGCCAACAACGACGAAATGGCCATCGGCGCCGTCAACTCGCTGAAGGCGGCCGGCTGGGACATGAAGGATGTCGTCATTGCCGGTGTCGACGCCACCAAGGAAGCGATGCATTACATGCAAAACGGTGATCTCGACGTCACCGTCTTCCAGGACGCACTCGGACAGGGCGCCGGCTCGGTGGATGCTGCCGTCAAGCTCGCCAAGGGCGAGAAAGTCGAATCCCCGATGTGGATCCCCTACGAGCTGGTCAATCCGGCCAATGTCGAGAAATACCTCGCCAAGAACTGATCGCCGCTCGGCTTCGGATGTGCCCGCAAAGGCACATCCGAAGCCGGAACCTCTATGCATAGAAAGCAGAAGGTCTGCCACGATGCCGAATATCTCACCATCGACCGTCAAGGCGGTCCGGGAAAGCGGCGCTGTTCCGACAGCCGAATATCTCCTGGAGGTCAAAGATGTCCGCAAGGAATTTGCCGGAAACGTTGCGCTGGATGACGTCTCCTTCCGCCTGAGACGCGGCACGGTTCATGCCCTTATGGGCGAAAACGGTGCCGGCAAGTCCACGCTGATGAAGATCATTGCCGGCATCTACACGCCGGACGCAGGAGAGTTTTTCTTAAACGGCCTTCCCATTCGGCTCAGCAGTCCGCTCGACGCCCTCGACAACGGCATCGCCATGATTCATCAGGAGCTCAATCTGATGAACCATATGACGATTGCGGAAAACATCTGGATCCGGCGTGAACCAAAGAACCGTTTTGGTCTCGTCGATCACAAGGAACTGCACAGCCGCACCTACAAGCTTTTCGAAGAATTGGGCATTGATCTCGACCCCGACCAAAGGGTCGGTCTGCTTTCGGTTGCCAGCCGTCAGATGGTCGAGATTGCCAAGGCGGTTTCCTATGAATCGGATGTCCTGATCATGGACGAACCGACCTCCGCGCTCACCGAACGCGAGGTCGAGCATCTTTTCCGTATCATCAGGACGCTGAGGGAACGGGGAAAGGGCATCATCTATATCACCCACAAGATGAACGAGCTTTTCGAAATTTCCGACGAGGTGTCGATTTTCCGCGACGGCAAACACATCGCGACCAAGGCTGCGCAAGACCTGACCCGCGAAGAAGTCATCCGCATGATGGTGGGGCGCGAGATCTCGCAGATGTTTCCCAAGGTGGAGGCTAAAATCGGCGACGTCGTGCTCAGCGTCCGCGATCTATGTCTCAAAGGTATCTTCCAGGACGTCTCGTTCGACCTTCATGCCGGCGAGATTCTCGGGATCGCCGGGCTTGTCGGCGCCGGTCGCTCCAACATTGCTGAAACGCTCTTTGGCGTGACGCCGGCGACATCAGGTACGATCGAGATCAGAGGCAAGTCCGTCAACGTCAGTTCTCCCGCCGTCGCCATGGAAAACGGGATGGCCTTCCTCACTGAAGACCGGAAGGAATCCGGCTGCTTCCTGCTGCTGGACATTCAACAGAACATGCAGATGGCCGCCCTCCATGGCGGGTATGTGCGTCGCGGCTTCGTCGAGCAGAAGCGGCTGTCGCAGGACTGCGAGACGATGACGACATCGCTGCGGGTCAAGACCCCCGGCATGGGGGAGAAGATCCTGAATCTTTCCGGCGGCAATCAGCAGAAGGTGCTGATCGGCCGCTGGCTGCTGACAAAGCCGAGCGTCCTCATCCTCGATGAACCCACGCGCGGTATCGACGTCGGCGCCAAGGCCGAGATCCACCGAATGATTTCCACGCTCGCCTCCGAAGGCGTGGCCGTCATCATGATTTCCTCGGAACTGCCCGAGATCCTCGGAATGAGCGACCGGGTCATGACCATCCGGCAAGGACGCGTGTCCGGCATCCTCGATCGGGCTGAGGCCGATCAAGTCAAGATCATGGAGCTCGCAGCACAATGACGATAACCCCTGGGGCCACGGTTGTGGCGGAAAAGCGTGTGGTGAAGCGCAAGTTTCACAGTGAGATGTCGATGGCGCTGGTGCTGGTCGGCATTGCCCTTGCCTTCGAGATCCTCGGCTGGGTCTTCGTCGGCAGTTCGTTCCTCGGCAATGAGCAGCGCCTGTCGATCATCATCCTGCAGGTCTCGGTGATCGGCATTCTGGCCGTCGGCGTCACCCATGTCATCATCACCGGCGGCATCGACCTGGCCTCCGGCTCGGTGGTCGGGCTGGCCGCCATGGTCGCCGCCTCGCTGGCGCAAAGCTCGACAGATGTGCGCGCCCTTTATCCCGCACTCACCGATCTCTCGCCGATCTGGCCGATCCTCGCCGGCCTCATCGTCGGCCTGCTGGCCGGATGGGTCAGCGGTCTCCTGATCGCCAAGACCGGCATTCCCCCCTTCATCGCCACGCTCGGCATGATGGTCTGCGCCAGAGGTGTGGCCAAGTGGTACACGCTCGGACAGCCGATCGCTCTCCTGACGCCGCAATTCACCTGGCTCGGCAAGAGCTTCATCGTCTTCGGCTTTCCCGTGCCGCTGCCGGTGATCATCTTCCTCGGCGTCGCCGTGCTCTCCCACATCGCCCTCGGTTATACGCGCTACGGCAAATATACCTATGCGATCGGCTCCAATCCCCAGGCGGCGCGCGTCTCCGGCATCAATATCGGCGCCCATCTGATCAAGGTCTATGCCGTCGCCGGACTGCTGTCGGGGCTGGCCGGAGTGGTCACCGCAGCCCGGGCCGCATCCGCCCAGCCGACCATGGGCACCGCTTACGAACTCGACGCCATCGCCGCAGCCGTCATCGGCGGAACATCGCTCGCCGGCGGCGCAGGACGCATCACCGGAACGCTGATCGGAACCATCATCCTCGGCATCATCACCTCAGGATTCACATTCCTCAAGATCGGCTCCTACTACCAGGAGATCATCAAGGGAACCATCATCGTCCTTGCCGTCGTCATCGATCAATACAGGCGATCAAAACAAGCAAGAGCGTGAAGTGACCAGGCGGCAGAGCGACGTCTATGGACATGACCGGACCAATCCGATGATGTGGAGGTCGCGAAACTTCACGACGACCGCAAAGCGGCAATTGAAAGGGCAGAACATGGCAAGCATCGACCTCAACAGCGATCTCGGCGAAAGCTTCGGTGCATGGGCAATGGGTGACGATGTTTCGATGCTGTCGATCGTCACCAGCGCCAACATTGCCTGCGGCTTCCATGCCGGTGATCCGGCGGGCATCCTGTCCGTTTTAAAGGAAGCGGCAAAACGCGGCGTCTCGGTCGGAGCCCATATCGGTTACCGCGATCTCGTCGGGTTCGGTCGCCGCAACATGGATCCGTCCAGCGACGAACTCGTCGGCGATACCATCTACCAGATCGGCGCTTTGCAGGCTCTGGCAAAAGCCGCAGGCACCCGGGTGCGTTATGTAAAGCCGCATGGGGCACTGTACAACACGATTGCCACTGATGCCCGGCAGGCCTACGATGTCATCACCGGTATCAAGGCGGTCGATCCCTCGCTCGCCTTGCTGGCGCTTTCCGGGGCGCCCATCGTCGAGCAGGCGCGTGCGGCCGGGCTCACGGTTGTCTGCGAGGCCTTCGCCGATCGGGCCTACAACGCCGATGGCAGCCTCGTCAGCCGCCGCTTGCCGGGCTCGGTCGTCCACGACCCCGAAACCATTGCCAAGCGGATGCTGCGCCTGGTGGCGGACGGTCGCATCACGGCGGTTGATGGCACGGACATAAGGCTCGAAGCGCAATCGATCTGTGTCCACGGCGATACTCCGGCGGCCGTGGCCATCGCTCAGACTTTGCGCGAAGCATTGATGAGCAACGGCGTCGGTCTCAAGCCTTTCACGGATGTCGACCATGACTGACAAGCTGCGTTTTCTGCCCGCCGGCAGCCATGCCTTTCTCGTCGAGCTCGACGGTCTGGAAAAGACGCTGACGCTGCTCGATCGCCTTCTGGCCGATCGGCCGGAGGGAGTCGTCGAACTGGTGCCTGCCGCCCGAACAGTGATGCTCCGCTTCGATCCCCATGTGACGGATCGGGCACGGCTTTGCGCGCATATATGCGCGCTTGATCTCGGTCATCGCAGCGCTCGCCAGGGCGAGACGATCGAGATCCCGGTCAGCTATGACGGCGAGGATCTCGCCGAAGTCGCCGAAATCCTCGGCTGGCCGGTTGATGATGTCATCCGTCGCCACACGGAAGCCACCTACACGGTTGCCTTCACCGGTTTTGCGCCCGGCTTTGCCTATATGACCTCGGACGATCCGGACTTCGACCTGCCGCGCCGCAAGAGCCCGCGCGTGCGCATTCCCGCTGGCTCCGTGGCGCTCGGGGGTAAATTCGGCGGCGTCTATCCCTCGGACAGTCCGGGCGGCTGGCAGCTCATCGGCACGACCCCGTTGAAGATGTGGGACACCAAACGACCGCGCGCCGCACTTCTGGCGCCGGGTGATCGCGTCCACTTTCGTGACATCGCAAAAGGCGCCGTGGTTGCGGCCGCCGCTATCCCGGAGCCCGAAGCCGTGCAAGCCGGGGCCGGACTTGCCGTCACCCGCGCCGATAGACCGGCACTGTTTCAAGACCTGGGCCGGCCCGGCCGCGGCAACCAAGGCGTGTCGGAATCCGGTGCGCTCGACCGTGCATGCCTGATCGAGGCCAATCTGTATGTCGGCAATCGGCGCAATGCAGCTGCCTTGGAAATTGCTTTCGGCGGCTTCGCCCTCAAAACCGATCGACCGGTCACGCTCGCCGTGACCGGTGCGCCTGCGCCGCTTGTTATATCGACCGAAGACGGTCGTTCCGTCGCCGCACCCTTCGCTCAGCCCTTCGCGCTCGATGCCGGCGACGAACTGACGCTCGGCTTTCCCACGGAAGGCATGCGCAGTTACATAGCGTTGCGCGGCGGTTTCGCTGTCGAACCCATTCTCGGCTCGGCTGCCACCGACACATTGGCAAAAGTCGGGCCGGCGCCGGTTACAGCAGGCGATGTCCTGGTGCCGGCCGACGCACCCCTCTCTGCCGTCGATCCCTTCCGGCGCGACGCACGAGCGCTGCCTAGAGCTGGAGATACCGTGACGCTCGACGTCGTCCTTGGCCCGCGGACCGACTGGTTCACGGCAAAGGGTGTCGAGACACTCACAACGCAAATGTGGCAGGTGACGGCTGAATCGAGCCGCGTCGGCATGCGGCTTGCCGGAGCCGAGCCGCTGGAGCGGAAGGATGCCGCCGAATTGCCGTCGGAGGGCACCCCCATCGGGACAATTCAGGTGCCGCACAGCGGGCAACCGGTGCTCTTCCTGGCCGATCATCCGTTGACTGGCGGCTATCCGGTGATCGGTGTCGTGGCCAGCTACCACCTTGATCTCGCCGGCCAGATACCGATCGGCGCCAATATCCGCTTCAATGTCGTCGCCCCATTCGATCCGCTCGTCAGGGAAACCAACCGATGAAAAAATTGCTCATTGCCAATCGCGGCGAAATCGCCATCCGTATCAGCCGCGCCGCCCGCGATTATGGCATCGCCTCGGTCGCGATCTATTCGGATGCCGATGCTGCCTCGCTGCATGTCGACCTTGCCGACGATGCCTATTGCCTGGGCGCCGGCCGCCCGGCCGACACCTATCTGAATATCGGAAAGATCCTGGAAATCGCGCGACGCGCCGGCGCCGATGCGGTCCATCCCGGTTACGGATTCTTGTCCGAGCGTGCCGAATTCGCCAGCGCCGTCATCGATGCCGGCCTTATCTGGGTCGGTCCCAAGCCTGAGGTCATCACGGCGCTTGGCGATAAGGTAGAAGCACGACGGATCGCCGAAAAGGTCGGGGCGCCTCTTGTCAAAGGATCGGACGGTCCTCTGGCCACCGCCGAGGAAGCCATCGCCTTTGCCCGGCAGGCCGGTTTGCCGCTGGCGATCAAGGCTGCCTTCGGCGGCGGTGGCCGCGGCATGAAGGTCGTTCATCGCATCGAGGATGTCGGCGAGTTCTTCGAATCCGCCGTGCGCGAGGCGAAGGAAGCCTTCGGACGCGGCGAATGTTATGCCGAGCAGTTCCTGGAAAAACCACGCCATATCGAGGCGCAGATCATCGCCGACAGCCACGGCAATACGGTGGTGCTCGGCACCCGCGACTGCTCGCTGCAGCGGCGCAATCAAAAGCTTGTCGAGGAGGCGCCGGCACCATTCATCTCCGAGGAGCAGCGCAGCCGCATTCACGATGCCGCCAGGGCGATCTGCGCTTCAGCCGGCTATACCGGCGCCGGCACGGTTGAATTCCTTCTATCGCAGAACGGAGTCATTTCTTTCCTCGAGGTCAATACCCGCCTGCAGGTCGAACATCCGGTGACGGAGGAAACGACCGGCGTCGATATTGTCATCGAGCAGCTGCGCATCGCCGATGGGCTGCCGCTGTCGGTCACGCAGACACCTGGCCCACGCGGCCATGCCTTCGAATTCCGCATCAATGCCGAGGATCCGGGCCGTGGGTTTCTGCCGACACCGGGGTTGATCACGGGTTTTCGCGCCCCGTCCGGTCCTGGCATCCGGCTCGACAGCGGCGTGGAAGCCGGCTCCGAAATTCCCGGCCTTTATGACTCGATGATGGCCAAACTGATCGTTACCGGCGCGACCCGCGAGGAAGCGTTGATCCGCGCCCGCCGGGCGCTTGCGGAATTCAAGATCGAAGGCGTCGCCTCCGTGCTGCCGTTCCACCGGGCCGTGCTGGAGGAACCGGCTTTCACCGGTGAGGATGGGTTCAAGGTCTTCACCAACTGGATCGAGACAGAATTCCGTGGCGTCGAGCCGGCACCGCGAGTTGATCCGGTGGAAGGCGGACTGCTGCGAAGCTTCATCGAGATCGACGGCAAACGCCATGCGTTCGGCCTTCCAGCTGGGCTGTTTTCGGGCGCTGCGGCTCCAAGAACGACGTCAGGCCCTGTATCCGCCAGTGCAAACAGCAATGCGCTGACGGCGCCGATCCCCGGCACCCTGCAAAAATGGAACGTCGAAGATGGCGCGCAAGTTGCCGAAGGCGAGGCGGTCGCCGTGATAGAGGCCATGAAGATGGAAACCCGGGTGCTGGCGCCGAAGGCCGGCCGCATCTCCATCAAGGCCGCACAAGGCGCGGTGGTCGCGCTCGGTGCGGAGCTGGCAACGATAGAGTGACGGATAGGCAAATCGGATGGTGACCATTCTCGACACGATCAATCCCGACGCCAAGCGCGTGCGCCATCCGGAGAAGGCGCATCGGCCGGATACGGAAGTCATGCGCAAGCCGGACTGGATCCGCGTCAAGGCGCCGACCTCCAAGGGTTATGCCGAGACGCGGGCGATCGTGAAGGAGCACAAGCTCGTCACCGTCTGCGAAGAGGCGGGTTGCCCGAATATCGGCGAGTGCTGGGACAAGAAGCACGCCACCTTCATGATCATGGGCGAGATCTGCACCCGCGCCTGCGCCTTCTGCAACGTCTCAACCGGCAAGCCGAACGCACTCGATATGGCCGAGCCTGAGAACGTCGCCAAGGCCGTCAAGGAAATGGGCCTCAGCCACGTCGTCATCACTTCGGTCGACCGCGATGATCTGGCAGATGGTGGTGCCGAACATTTCGAAAAGGTGATCTGGGCGATCCGCGCCGTCTCGCCGATGACGACGGTCGAGATCCTGACGCCCGACTTCCTGAAGAAGCCGGGCGCCTTGGAACGCGTCGTCGCCGCCAAGCCCGATGTCTTCAACCACAATATGGAAACGGTCCCCGGCAACTATCTGACGGTCCGCCCCGGCGCCCGCTATTTCCATTCCATCCGGCTCTTGCAGCGGGTGAAGGAACTCGATCCGACCATGTTCACCAAGTCGGGCATCATGGTCGGCCTTGGCGAGGAGCGCAACGAGGTGCTGCAGCTGATGGACGACCTGCGCACCGCCGATGTCGATTTCCTCACGATCGGCCAGTATCTGCAGCCGACCCGCAAGCACCACAAGGTCGAAAGCTTCGTCACCCCCGAGGAATTCAAGTCCTACGAGACGGTCGCCTACAGCAAGGGCTTCCTGATGGTCGCCTCCAGCCCGCTGACCCGCTCCTCCCACCATGCCGGCGACGACTTTGCCCGGCTGAGGGCGGCGCGCGAAAAAGCCCGGCGACCGCAGCGAGATCCCGTACCCGGGAACGGGAGGCCCCTCGATTGCGCAATGGGTGTGATTTGACCGTCGGACGGACGAAGCACGCAAGGGAAAGATCATGTCAACGATAGCCATGCCGGAGCCGCGTGCTGACATTCTGGCGCGCTTGCCTCAGATCATTGCCGAACTGGAAGCCGCCTTGCCCAAAGGCACCGTCATCTCGGATCCGCAGGAGACCCGGGCCTATGAATGTGACGCACTGACAGCCTATCGCTGTCCGCCGCTTGCGGTCGTCTTGCCGCGCAGCACCGAGGAGGTCGCGACAGCGATGCGTGTCTGCTATGAGCGCCGCGTCCCCGTCGTGCCTCGCGGGGCAGGGACCTCGCTCGCCGGCGGCGCCTTGCCCACCGCAGATAGCGTCGTTATCAGCACGATCCGGCTGCGCGAGATCCTCGAAGTCGACACGGCAAACCGGTTTATCCGGGTCCAGACCGGTGTCACCAATCTTGCCGTGAGTGCCGAACTGGACGCGGATGGATTTTTCTACGCGCCCGACCCATCGTCGCAGCTTGCCTGCACGATTGCCGGCAATATTGCGATGAATTCAGGGGGCGCCCACTGCCTCAAATACGGCGTCACCACGAACAATCTGATGGGCCTTCGCATGGTGCTGCCGAGCGGCGAAGTCGTCGAGCTGGGTGGGCCGTTTTTGGGGACGACCGGTCTTGATATTCTCGGACTCTTGTGTGGTTCCGAAGGCCAGCTCGCGATCATCACCGAGGCGACCTTGAAGATAGTGCCCAAGGCCGAAGGCGCCCGGCCGATGTTGATCGGTTTCGAAAGCGCCGAGATTGCCGGTGAATGCGTCGGCCGCATCATCCGCTCCGGTCTGCTGCCGGTGGCGATCGAATATATGGACGATGTGTGCCTGCGCGCGGTCGAAGCATTTGCCAAAGCCGGATATCCCGCCTGCGCCGCCGTTCTGATCGTCGAGGTCGAGGGATCAGAAGAGGAGATCGACGAGCAAACGCAGCGCATTCGCGCCATCGCCGAAGCGCTGGGAGCGGTAGAGTTTCGCAGCAGCCGAAACGCCGATGAATCGCTCGCGATCTGGAAAGGCCGCAAGTCTGCATTTGGTGCCATGGGTCGTCTCGGCGACTACCTGTGCCTCGACGGAACGGTGCCGGTTTCGAAACTCCCCTATACGCTGAAGCGCATCGGCGAGCTCTCAAGGCAATACGGCCTGGAAGTCGCCAACGTCTTTCATGCCGGTGACGGAAACATGCATCCGCTCATCTTGTTCAACGCCAACGCGCCGGGCGAGTTGGAGCGCGCCGAAGCTTTCGGCGCCGACATTCTTCGTCTTTGCGTTGACGTTGGCGGTTGCCTGACCGGCGAGCATGGGGTCGGCATCGAAAAGCGCGATCTCATGACCGCACAATTCAACATGACGGACATGGACATCCAGATGGCGATCAAGGACGTCTTCGATCCGGCCTGGCTGTTAAACGCTGCCAAAGTCTTTCCCCTTGAGGTGAGTAGGCCCTACCGCGAGAGAGCTCGATCACGATGACAGACGGCAACATGCTTGCATCCGTAGAGACCGTCTTCGCCCCCGCGGACGAACTTGAACTTTCCGCCTTCCTCGATGAGGCCCACAAGACGGAAAAAGCGCTCCACATCATGGGTGGCGGCACTCGCCTGAAGCCGAGTTTTCCATTCGAAACCACCACGCTGACGACCCGGCGCCTCAGCGGCATCCTGACCTACGAACCTGGTGCCATGACGCTGATCGCCCGAGCGGGGACGCCCGTTGAGGAAATCGAGGCGGTGCTTGCCATAGAGGGCCAGGCACTGGCTTTCGAGCCCATGGATCATCGTACCGTTCTTAACACGGGCGGTGTTCCAACCATCGGCGGCGTGGTTGCGACCAATGCGTCAGGGCCGCGGCGCGTCCAGATCGGCGCCTGCAGAGACCATCTGCTTGGGGTTCGCTTTGCCGATGGCCGGGGCCGGATCATCAAGAACGGCGGCCGGGTGATGAAGAACGTCACGGGTCTCGATCTTGGCAAACTTCTCTGTGGTTCCTTTGGCACACTAGGCGTCCTGACGGAAGTGGCCATAAAGACGCTGCCAGCACCCGAAAGCGAGCTGTCGGTCGGCTTCAACAATGTGTCGGTGTCGGAAGCGAGCCGGATTTTTCAAACCGTGCTTGCAAGCCCCATGGAGATTTCCGGCGCCGCCTTTCGATCCGGGACTGCTTGGCTGCGGATCGAGGGGCGCTCCAAGCAGGTCAAATACAGGCGCGAAAAGATATTCGACCTGCTACCTCACTATAATATCGACTTTCTCTACGATGTTGTGAGCAAGGACCTGTGGAGCCGGCTGCGAGATCTGCACCACTTTGACGACCCGCAGTTGCCGCTGTGGCGAATCCTGGTCAAGCCGACGGATGCGTCGATCGTCGCATCCGCACTCGAGAACCTTGGAGGAACCGTATCGCTCGATTGGGGAGGCGGGCTGATCTGGTTCGCGGGGCAGGCGGACGCGCTTGAGGTTCGCAGGGCCTGCGGCACCGGACAGGCCTTGTTGATGCGCAATGAAAGCCCATTTTGCGGCCCGAGGTTCGCGCCTGAGGGCAAAGCTGTTGCTCGCCTTTCGAAGGCATTGCGCAACCAGTTCGATCCCGCCGCAATCCTGAACCGCGGTTTGATGGACAGCTAGATGCAGACGAATTTCAATCAGACCCAGCTTTCAGACCCGGCTATACGCACATCAAACGAGATCCTGCGGTCCTGCGTCCATTGCGGCTTCTGCACGGCAACCTGCCCGACATATCGTGTGCTGGGCGATGAACTCGACAGTCCGCGCGGCCGGATCTACCTGATCAAGGATATGCTGGAAAACGACAGGGGTCCCGACGACGCAACCGTAAAGCACATCGACCGTTGCCTTAGTTGTCTCAGTTGCATGACGACATGCCCTTCCGGCGTGAACTATATGCACCTGATCGATCACGCGCGCGATTATATCGAGAAGAATTATACTCGCCGCTGGGACGATCGGGCCTTACGATGGCTGCTGGCCCGGATATTGCCGTATCCTCAGCGGTTCCGCTGGGCCTTGACCGCAGCCAAATTGGCCCGCCCCCTGCGGCGCCTTGTTCCCGATGTCCGGTTGCGGGCGATGCTGGAGATGGTGCCGGAGAGCATCCCCAAGGTCAGCAACAACGACAGGCCACAAGTATTTCCTCCAAAAGGCGAGCGGCGCAAACGCGTGGCTCTTCTGATCGGCTGCGCCCAGCGTGCGCTGAACACGGATATCAACGACGCAACGATCAGGCTTCTGACCCGCCACGGCTGCGAGGTGGTCGTTGCGAAAGGCATCGGCTGCTGCGGAGCGCTCACGCATCACATGGGTAAGGCCGAGGAAAGTCACGCCATGGCCAGCGCCAACATTCGGGCCTTGGTTCGGGAGCTTGATGGGGGAGGGCTGGATTCCATCGTCATCAACACGTCCGGATGCGGGACCACCGTCAAAGACTACGGACATATGTTCCGAAACGGCCCGATGGCGGCCGACGCTGAGCGCGTTTCGGCGATTGCCAGGGATGTCACCGAAGTCATGGCGGTTATCGGGCTCGAGGACGCTGGGCACGCCGATCCGCTTCGCGTCGCCTATCACGGCGCCTGCTCCCTGCAGCATGGCCAGCAAATTCGCGCCCAGCCGAAGGATCTCCTGAAATCAGCAGGCTTCGATGTGGTCGAGCCGCGCGATTCCCACATCTGCTGCGGTTCGGCGGGCACCTATAATCTGCTACAGCCGGCAATATCGAAGCAACTGCAATCCCGCAAAGTCGCAACCATCGAGGCCGTTCGCCCGCAACTGATCAGCACCGGCAATATCGGCTGCATGATGCAGATCGGTTCGAGTACCGAGCTTCCAATCGTCCACACCGTTGAACTGCTGGATTGGGCAACCGGCGGGCCAAAACCGAGAGGTCTTTCCAAGCTTCAATCCGGGCGACCGGATCTGCGCGGTGGTTGAGATCGTGAGGCTATCCGCCCCCCAATCTGCGAGAAACGGTTTTCGCAGCTCCGGCGACGCGCTCGCCGATTTGCCTGATGAGCCGGTCAGGCATTCGATGCGTTGGGCCGGAGACGGATATGCCGGCCACCGCTTCGCCGTGTACGTTCAAGATCGGCGCGGCGACGCAGCGCATGCCTTTGGTCCGCTCCTCATCGTCAATCGCATAGCCGCGCTCCCGGCTGACGATCAGTTCCTCTTTCAGCTGTGCGACCGAGCGCGCGGTATTTTCGGTAAACCGCTTCAAAGTGGAAGTCTTGAACAGGGCAGAAAGGCGACCATCATCATAGGTGCTGAGCAACGCCTTCCCGATGCCGGATGCATGAAGCGGCGACAGAGTTCCGGGCGGAAAAAAGGCGCGTATGGATTCATGTGTCTCGACCTGGCTGATGAAGAGAATATTCCCGTCCTTCTCTATGCCGAGGTTCGACGTCTCTCCTGTCTCCAGCATCAATTCGCGCATGATCGGGCGGCTTCGTTCGACGACATTGGATCGGCGCAGAAATGCCGCTCCGGTGCGGTAGGCTTCCGGGCCGATGAACCAGACCTGCCGATCAGGGCTGATCTCGACGAACTCGCGGCGTTCGAGCGTGGCGAGAACGCGATGCATCGTCGCGGGCGATTGATCGAGATGGGCAGAAAGTTCAGACAGTGTCATTCCTTCCGGCGACGCCAGCGCCTCCAAGACATCCAGAGCGCGATCGAGCGACTGTATGACGCTTGAGGACTGGGGTTCGTTGAACGATTTCGGGCGCCCTCGCCGTCGGTTTAAGTTTTGCATCGATCACCCTCGCAATTGCAGGCTTTTATCGTTAAATGAAAAATGAATTCACGCAATGAAAAATATTAACATATTGAAATTCCATATAAAATACCAAATTATTACACGATTGAAAATATTTTTCAAAAAAATATATCTTTGCGCAAACCCATGTTATCTAGTTTGAAAACACAGGAGGATGCATAACATGTACGGACAAAATCCGGTTTTCATCCCAGGCCCCACGAACATGCCGGAAATCCTGCGCAAGGCGGCGGACATGCCGACCATGGACCATCGTTCATCGATGTTCGGCGAAATACTTCATCCCGCTCTGGCGGGTGTGAAACAGGTTCTCAAAACCGAAACTGCTTCCGTTTTCATTTTTCCTGCCACGGGCAGCGGGGGATGGGAGACGGCGATCACGAATACGTTGAGCCCGGGCGATCGCGTCCTGGCTGGCCGACACGGCATGTTCAGCCATAAGTGGATCGACATGTGCCGGCGCTACCAGCTGAAAGTCGATGCTATCGAGTCCTCCTGGCACGACGGCGTCCCGCTGGCGCAATACGAGGAACTTCTTAACGGCGACAAGGCGCACGAGATCAAGGCCGTTCTCGTTACCCACAACGAAACCGCGACCGGCGTCAAGTCCGACGTTGCAGCGGTGCGCAGGCTGCTGAATGCCGCCAATCATCCAGCTCTGCTACTCGTCGACGGCGTCAGCTCCATCGCTTCGATGGACTTTCGAATGGATGAATGGGGCGTCGATGTTGCCGTGACCGGGTCGCAGAAGGGATTCATGCTGCCTGTCGGTCTGGCGATTACCGCCTTTTCAGCCAAGGCCATGGCGGCACTGGAAACGGCGAAATTTCCGCGGGCCTTCTTCGACGTGCGCGATATGGCCAAGGGCTATTCGACCAACGGCTACCCCTATACGCCGTCGGTCGGGCTCCTGAACGGTCTCAAAGTATCGACGGAGCTTCTTCTTCAAGAGGGTCTGGAGAACGTTTTTGCGCGGCACAGGCGCATCGCCTCCGGCGTTCGCGCCGCGGTTCGGGCCTGGCGGCTTGAGCTCTACGCCGCGCGCGAGGAGCTCTATTCCGACACGGTCACCGCGGTTCAGACGCCTGCCGGTTTCGATGCCTCCCGGTTTGTCACGCACGCTGCGACAAAATACGACGTCGCCTTCGGTGCTGGCCTCGGAGACGTCGCGGGTAAGGTGTTCCGCATCGGTCACGTCGGCAGCATGACGGATGTGATGGCGCTGTCCGGTATTGCCACGGCCGAGATGGTCATGGTCGACCTCGGCCTCAACATCAAACTCGGCTCCGGCGTTGCCGCGGCACAGGCAATCTACCGCAATAGCCAAAGCTCCGCGTTTTACATGGTAGCCTGAGGTCTGATCCAGATGTACATACCCACTCTATCCGACATGTTTGAAGCCCATCAGCGCATCAAACCGCACATCCATCGCACGCCTGTCCTTACCTCGACATTCATCGACACGCTTGCCGGTGCCAATCTGTTTTTTAAATGCGAGAACCTGCAGAAAGCCGGTGCCTTCAAGGCCCGTGGCGCTTCCAATGCGGTCTTTGGCCTCAGCGAAGAGCAAGCGGCGAGGGGCGTTGCCACCCATTCGTCCGGCAACCATGGCACCTGCCTATCCTATGCCGCCGGGCGCCGAGGAATTCCGTGCACCGTCGTCATGCCGCGGACGGCGCCGCAAGCCAAAAAGGACGCGGTGCGGGGCTACGGCGGCCAGGTCGTCGAATGCGAACCGTCGACGTCGTCGCGCGAGGCGGTTTTCGCCGAGGTCGTCGCCGAAACGGGCGCCGAATTCGTTCATCCCTATAACGACGCCCGCGTCATCGCCGGCCAGGCGACATGCTCGAAGGAGCTGATAGAGCAGGTCGATGACCTGGACGCGGTGATTGCACCCATCGGCGGCGGCGGCATGGTATCGGGCACCTGCCTGACGCTGACAAATCTTGCGCCAAGGGTGAAGATCTATGCCGCCGAACCCGAACAGGCCGACGATGCCTATCGTAGCTTCAAGGCCGGACACATCATCGCCGACGACGCGCCCAACACCATCGCGGACGGTTTGAAAGTTCCGCTGAAAGAGCTGACCTGGCACTTCGTAAAGAACAATGTCAGCGACATCCTCACCGCATCGGAGACTGACATCATCGACGCCATGAAGCTCATCTGGAAGCGTATGAAGATCGTCATGGAACCGTCGAGCGCCGTTCCGCTGGCGGCCATTCTGAAGAACAAACACCTGTTTTCCGGCAAGCGCATCGGCATCATCGTCACCGGCGGCAATGTCGATCTCGACACGTTACCCTGGCAATAAGGGAGAGGTAAATGAACATGCAAGCAAACTTCGACGGCCTTCAAGTCGGCTATGATGTACCGGCTCTGCCGGGAATGAGTGTCGAGGACATCCAGACGCCGTGTCTGATCCTCGATCTCGACGCGCTGGAGCGAAACATCCGGAAGATGGGTGACTACGCCAAAGCGCACAATATGCGTCATCGCGCCCATGGCAAGATGCACAAGTCCGTGGACGTCATGCGCCTCCAAGAGCAATTGGGCGGAGCCATCGGCGTATGCTGCCAAAAAGTGTCCGAAGCGGAGGTCTTCGTCAGAGGCGGGATCCGGGACGTCCTCGTCTCCAACCAGGTGCGCGATCCGCTGAAGATCGATCGCCTTGCGCGACTTCCCCAGCAGGGCGCCAGGATAATCGTATGCGTCGACGACCCGGACAATGTCGCTGAACTGTCCACCGCAGCCCAGAAACATGGCACCTCTCTGGATTGCTTCGTTGAAATCGACTGCGGCGCCGGTCGGTGCGGGGTCACCACGAGTTCGGCCGTTGTCGCGCTTGCTCGCGCTATCGATGCGGCTCCAGGCCTCCGCTTTGCCGGCATCCAGGCCTATCAGGGCGCCATGCAGCACATCGACAAGTATGAAGACCGCAAGCTCAAGCTCGACGTCGCCATTGCACAGGTGAAGGACGCCGTCGAAGCTCTGAAGAGCGGCGGCCTGGAGCCTGAACTGGTGAGCGGCGGCGGTACCGGCAGCTACTACTTCGAGAGCAATTCCGGGGTCTATAACGAGCTGCAATGCGGAAGCTATGCTTTCATGGACGCCGACTACGGGCGCATCCAGGACAAGGACGGCAACCGGATTGACAAGGGCGAATGGGAAAACGCGCTCTTTCTGTTGACCACCGTGATGAGCCACGCGAAGGCCGACAAGGCGATTTGCGACGCTGGCCTAAAGTCACAGTCGGTCGATTCCGGTCTGCCTTTCGTCTATGGCCGCAGCGACGTGAAATATGTCAAATGCACCGACGAACACGGCGTCATCGAAGATCCGCATGGCGTCCTGAAGATAAACGAGAAGCTTCGTCTTGTTCCCGGCCATTGCGATCCGACCTGCAATGTCCACGACTGGTATGTTGGCGTCCGCAACGGCAAGGTCGAAACACTTTGGCCGGTATCGGCGAGAGGCAAGGCGTATTGAGATGATCATCGTTCCAGAGCGCGCAATTGCAGATCTGATTGGATCGGCCGAATGCTTTACCGCTGTAGAACAGGTGTTCGCCGCCATGGCCAGAAAATCGGCCTATAATTTCCCGGTGGTCCGCGAATCGATAGGATATGCAGATGCGCTCTACGGATTCAAATCGGGTTTCGACCGGGAGAGCCTCTCTCTCGGTCTGAAATCCGGAGGTTTTTGGCCGAAAAATGCGGAAAAGGGCCTGACCAACCACCAATCGACGGTATTCCTGTTCGACGCGGACACCGGGCGATGCCGTGCTGTGGTGGGCGGAAATCTGCTGACCGCATTACGGACCGCAGCGGCGTCTGCAATCTCGATCAAATATCTGGCCCGTGAAGACGCGAAGATCCTCGGCATTATCGGCGCCGGACATCAATCAACCTTCCAGCTAAGGGCAGCAGTCCAGCAGCGAAACTTCGAGAAGGTGGTTGCCTGGAACTATCATCCGGAAATGCTGACTCGCCTCGAGGACGTTGCGAAAGAGGTCGGCTTACCCTTCGAAGCCGTCGATCTCCACAGGCTCGGAGCAGAGGCCGACGTGATCATTTCCATAACCTCGTCATTCAGGCCCAGCCTGATGGCCTCCCAGGTTCGTCCAGGCACGCATCTGGCGTGTATGGGAACCGATACCAAGGGCAAGCAGGAGGTGGACGCCAAGCTGGTGGCTGCGTCTTCGCTCTTCACCGATGAAGTGGCGCAGGCGATAACCATCGGCGAATGCCAGCATGCCATCGCCGCTGGCCTGATCGCTGCAGAAGACATTCTTGAGATTGGCGCTGTCATCACAGGCGAAGAGAAAGGGCGCCGCTCAGCCGACGACATTACCTTGTTCGACGGAACAGGCGTCGGATTGCAGGATCTTGCGGTGGCCTCGGCTGTCGTCGACCTAGCCGTGTCGAAAGGTGTGGCGATCGAAGTCGACTTCTGATCGGCGGCGGTCATCCGTAGGCGCAAACTCCTCGTCAAGACTGAGCAGATAGCCGACAAACTCTATCGAGCCGCAGCGTTTCCGCAACAGAGATTGTTCGAGAGGGATCGGTTCCGGATCCCTTATGTTCGCGAACCAGCATGAGGTTTTTCCGGGATTTTGCGGCATCGATTAACAGACTGCAGGATAACATTCGCCTTCAGGCCGATGCTCCGCTCATTGGTTGCTTCCTCGCTCTATCCCCGAGCTTGCCATCGCTGGACTGCAGAAGGAAACTCGGCCGACCTCAGTCAGCCGAGCCGGGTGCGCGGCTGGACCTGCTACGATGCCAACGCGTATTGTTGAGCACCGTATGCATTGAAGCTGCGGGTCTTGAATTGGCGAACCAACGTGGCAAGCCTTTCTGTTTCTTGGGTCAGACTCTGTGCGGCCGCAGTCGTCTGCTCGACCATGGCTGCATTCTGCTGCGTCACCTTGTCCATCTGATCGCCGGCGGCTGAAACCTCCCGCAAGCTGAGCGCCTGCTCGCGAGCCGATACGGCGATCTCGGAGACGGTGGCGCTCATCGCGCCAACCTGCATGACAATCTGCTTCAACGACACACCGGACTCGCCGACGAGTTGTACTCCTGCTTCAACTTGACCAGACGAGGTCGAGATGAGTTGCTTGATCTCCTTGGCGGCAGTGGCGGATCGCTGAGCCAACTCCCGCACTTCCTGCGCAACGACAGCAAAGCCTTTGCCCGCTTCGCCGGCCCTGGCCGCCTCGACCCCTGCGTTGAGCGCGAGCAAATTTGTCTGAAAGGCGATTTCATCGATCACGCCGATGATATTGCCGATCCGTGACGACGAATTCTGGATTTCATTCATGGCGACGATTGCACGCCTGACGATTTCACCGCCTTTTTCGGCATTGGTACGTGCCGTTGCGACTGCCTCCTGAGCACGACTTGCGCCCTCAGCCGTTCCGTTGACGCCCCGGGTGACATCTCCAAGGGCGGCAACCGTTTCTTCGAGCGAGGCAGCCTGCTGTTCCGTACGGCGAGCAAGATCGTTCGATGCCATGGAAATTTCGTCGAGCCCGGACCTGATGGTGCCGACAGTCTGCACGACGGCACCGAAGACCTCTTCCAAGCTGGCCACCGAATCGTTGAAACGATCGAGGATTGCGGTGTAGCGCACGTCGACGTGTCCGACTCTTGCGGTAAGATCGCCAGATGAGAGCGCGTCCAATCCCTTCGAAATTTCGTGGAAGGCATGCTCCATCGCATCGGTATCGGTCAGGCGTTCGGCTTCTTGCCGCAGGCGTTGTTCTTCGGCCGCAAGGCGCACGGCATTGGTCTCCGCGACCATTTTTGCGCGTCCTGTTTCCTGGAAGACCTTCAGGGAACGTGCCATTGCGCCAAGTTCATGACGGTTTTCGGCTCCTTCGAAAAGCGTCAGCTCTTCCCCATGGGCGAGTTTTTCCATCGACCAAGCCATCTTACGAACCGCGCCGGCAATCAGCCGGCCCAAATAATAGGACAGCACGAGACCAAGGATGATGAGAGCAGCGCTGATGACCAGCGTCAGCCGCGATGCCGCAAAAACCGTTGTCTCAACCGAGCCATCCAACGTCTTTTGCGTGCCCGAGACGGTGGCCTGCAAAGACTTGAATCCAGTCAATATTTTGGGGGCAAGTTCATTCAGTTCCGTCTCCCGGACGCGCTTTGTCTCCAGCAGGACGTCTCTCATTTCTCCGAGGCGAGCGGTATAATTCTGCATGAGCTGAGCGGCACCCTCGAGGCGTTTTTGCTGCAGCGCATTCTTTGCCGTCTTGGCCGCGCCGTCATTGAGGTCGAGGGCATCGTTGAGTGCGGCTTGGGCGATATCGTAAGCTCCAAGATCACCGGAATGAGCAAAACGCTCCGAATAGTAAAGGCTCCGATTTATTGCTTCCAATGTTGTCGACGTGGCATGCATCAGTTGCAGGTCGTTTTAACGCCAAGCGCTACGCAGAATATCGTTGAGCGCGGCGCTCGTCCAAGGGCCGAATTCGGTGACTTTGGAGATCAGCAAAATGCGTCTGGCTTGCAAGGAGACGATCTTGTCGAAGGCCTTGCTGTAGGCGCCAACCTCCTCGCGGATTTCAGCCATGCCGGTTAGGAGATCCTGGTTGCCGGCAAAACGCGGATCGTTCGCCTCAAATGCGCCAACACCGGCCTTAAGACGCTCGACAAGCGCCTGCGTCGGATTGGAGCGGAACGCCTCGGCCGACATTTGGATGTCGTGCAGCTGGTCGCTGTACTCGGAGATTCCAAGACTTTCGCCAACCGTCTTGCGGTAGGAGGAAAATATGTAAGAGAGCTCGCTCATACCCGATATGACATTGATGGATAGCAGGCCCATGAAGAGAATAAGCGGCAAGAAGCCGACCGTGATTTGTGCACGGATGCCAAGTTTGTTCCAGAAATGCATGATAGATCCTCACAGGCTCACTGGCTCTTCGGCAGGTAACGCGCGATGTTTTGGGGTGTGACGAGTTCGAACGGAATGTAGTTTTCCCGGGGAACCTTTTCGCCGCGCATGAGCTTGACGGCAGCATCCACGGCACCGGCGCCTTGTCCGGCTGCATTTTGGAAAACAGTGACGGCAAGATCGCCCGCAGCCATTTCAGCCAAAGCGTCATCGATGGCATCGATGCCGGCAACCACCACCTCCTTCATGGGAATGCCGTTCCGCTTCAGTGCGCGAATGGCGCCGAGCGCCATGTCGTCATTGTTTGCGATGACGGCGTCGAATTTGACGCCGGCGGAGAGCCATTCCTGGACTTGGGCGTCCGCGAACTCTGGCGACCAGTAAGCTGTCTGGCGTTCGACCACCTTTAGATCCTTGCACGCCGACGTCGCAATGACATCGTCGATATCCGTGGTGCGGGCCCGGGCCGCGGCATGGAAGGGCTCGCCGATCAGTACGGCGACTCGTCCTTTTCCGTTGAGAAGTCTGCAAACCTCCTTGGCTTGCAACGTCCCCGATTCCTTCTCATCTGAAGCGACCACCGCCTGGTTTTCCGGTAAGTCGGCGACATTGGCAGGGACATTATTCACATAAACCAGAGGAATTCCGGCACTGGCGGCGATCGGCGTCAATTGTGCCCCGAGATCGCCATCGGAGAGCAGGACGATGAGGGCATCGACCTTGTCGGCGACGAGTTCCTGGATCTGCTTCTTTTGCAGATCATTGTCGCCCTTGGCATTCTGAGTGACCACCTTTAATCCGGCCTTGTCCTTCGCATGCGACAGTAGTCCGTTCAAAAGGGTGGTGTTGAATTTATCGAGATCGGCGACCGAGACGCCGAGAGTTTCACTTTGCGCAACCGATGTAATCGTTATCATTAGCAATGCAGAAATAATGACGCTCTTCATGTCCTCACCCAAAATAACCGCTAGCAAAAGGAGCTTCAGCAATTTTAGTGAAAATTGATTTAACGGAAACCACGGGCGACTCCGAAAAAGAAAGGCGATCGTTGTCATCGCAATCTTGGACAAGTCAAATACGATGTAATCGTTGACATTCCGCAATTGCCGTGTTTGTATACGTTAACATAAGAATCGAGTGGGCTACTGTACTCCCCACAAGCCAACACCGTTTTGGGATCGAGACTTCGGCCATAGCAACTGAGGGGCGTGTGATCCGAGACGGCTGCAGTTCGTGAGACGGAGCAACCCAGTCGCGACCCGCCAGCATTTGCTGACCGTTGGAATGAAACCGGGAAGCTCCGGCAATTTGTCACCAACGCACCCCAACTCGCGTTTGGAGCATCAAGCTCATAAAGGATGTGGCTTAGATAGTGGAGGCCGTATGACCATGAAGAGAATTGATAGTGAGATTCGGGTTTGCGATTTGGAGGCGCTTTATCGGCCCCTGGCGCTGAAGGCTGTGGTCGCTGCCTATTGTATTCGTTCTAAAATCGATCATTGCGACTCTCGCAACACGAAACCCTATCAATTTAACTCGCGATTCCACGGTAGCGCCGAACAAGAACGTTAGACAGCTATCCCAAAGTTCCATTTATCGGCCGGTGGCGGCATTTGATGATGTGAGGCTCATATCTTTCCATGACTGGAGGGAAAGACTGTTAGGCCCCACGCTGCTGGGACATCTTAAGGCGGCAAGGTTTCACGAGGCCTGCAATCTGCTATCCCTCGACAGCAGCGCCGCTGGACAAGCCAGAGGCCACCAGAGTTCACAACCCAGTGAAATCAAAGGCATGGGCGGAACCGTCGGCTTACCCTGATATGTTCCATAAGCTATCTTATGCAACAGACTACTGTAGAGGCTATTTAGTAATGCGACAGTTGGGCCAGTTAGAGATGCGACAATCTCGCCTCTCGACAACTGGTCAATGCCAATGTCGGGAGCAAGGATGACGACCTTCAGCCTGGTCGAGACCATGAGCGGTCGGAGTCGTCATGTCCTTTATGATCACTATGTCGCAGAAAGAATTGCATCGCCTCGAACTCATCCAGAAGATCCGTGACGAACGCCTGAGCGTTGTGCAGGCCGCCGAACGGCTCGACCTCAGTCGAAGTCAGGTCCATCGGCTGCTGCAGGCCTATGACCGGGATGGTCCGGCCGGGCTTGTTTCCAAGAAGCGATCGCGACCGAGCAACCGGCGCCATAGCGAGGAGTTTCGCAATGCGGCGCTGAATCTGATCCGTGAACGCTATCTGGATTTCGGTCCGACGCTGGCGCGTGAGAAGCTGATCGAGCTGCACCGGATCTCGGTCGCCAAGGAGACCCTGCGGCAATGGATGACCGAGGCCGGCATCTGGGTCTCGCGTCGGGAACGCAAGAAGCGGGTTTTCCAGCCACGCGGCCGACGTGATTGCTTTGGCGAACTGGTACAGATCGATGGCTCGCATCACTGGTGGTTCGAGAACCGTGGGCCCAAATGCGCCCTGCTCGTCTATATCGACGACGCCACCGGCAAGCTGCTGCATCTACGGTTTGCCGGCTCGGAGAACACCTTCGACTATCTGCACGCGACCAAGGCCTATCTGCAGCAATGGGGCAAACCGCTGGCCTTCTACAGTGACAAGCACGGCGTCTTTCGTTCGACCCATGCGTCGGAGAAGGACCGGACGAGCGGCCTGACACAATTCGGCCGCGCGCTTTATGAGCTGAACATCGACATCATCTGTGCCAATACCCCGCAGGCCAAAGGCCGCGTCGAACGTGCGAACCAGACACTGCAGGATCGGCTGGTCAAGGAAATGCGGCTGCGCGGCATCGACACGATCGAGGAAGCCAACGCCTATGCGCCTGAGTTCATTGCGGATTTCAACGCGCGTTTTGGCAAACAGCCGCGTAATCCGAAGGACATGCACCGGCCGTTGGCCGACCACGAGAACCTCGATGGCGCCATGTGCCGCAAGGAAGTTCGCACGCTGTCGCAGGCTTTGACGCTGCGCTATGACAAGGTGCTGTTCATCCTTGATCCGACAGATCTTTCCAGGTCCCTGGCGGGTAAGAAGGTCGTCGTTTGCGACTATCCGGACGGGCGCCTCGAGATCATGCACGAGAGCTTTGCCCTGCCCTACCGAACCTTTGACACGTTACGCTCCGTGCATCGCGCCGAGGTCGTCGATAACAAGCGGTTGGACGACATGCTGTCTGTTGTCGCCGAGCTGCAGGCTGGGCGGGAGCAGCAGCGCAGCAAGGGCGGACCACGGCGAACTGGGCAGACGGACCATATGTTCGGCATTCGCGATGGCAGCACGGGGAACGGCTACCAGAAGCGTGGACGCAAGCCGAGAACGGATTACATGAACGATCCGGCGGTGATCGCACGGCGGGAGAAAGCGTTATTGAGGCAGCCGGCTGCGGAATAAAGGGCGTCAATTCACGCCGATATCGCTTTGCGTATCTGACTCCAATTGCAGGCAGGCGGACCAAAGCGCGTCTTGTGGAAGGCTCCGTCTTGAAGAAGCGTGAGCCCTTCTCGTGCCTCATAAAGCAGGCCCAGCCAGCACAGGCGCCGCAGGACGCCATATTGGAGATCGGATTTGAGCTCCCAGGCTTCCAGGGTCATTTCGGTGGCGGACAGAGGTGCCGTGTCTGGATAGAGGATCTTCACGACGTCCAAAGGCGTACAGCCTTCTCTCGCCTTGATATTGAGAAGATTGAGGAACATGCGCCACCAGCGTAGGCGCGCTTGCACCTCAGCTTCCCGCTCGGTGGCATGGACATACGAGTAGAGATAGTCTGTGGCCACGAGATCGAAGAAGGCTTGCGGGTTCACCAGAAACTCCCGGCCGCGTCTGGTTGGCAGCAGCACATCCTTTTTCCGGCGAAGAAGCTTCAGATGGCGGGTCATGTCCCGCACGACCCAGAGCGGCGGCATGTCGCTTTCGTTCAGCACTTTGTTCATGCTGTAAAGGTCTTCAGCTGTGAAGTCGGGCCACAGGAAGTTCACAGCGGCCCAATGTACGAATTTGCGGTTCATAGCACCGGTCGCGGTCAATCCTATGCCACCCTCACCGTCAGCATAGGCAACGGACAGAAGCATGCCGCGAAGAAGAGGTGACAGCGCGGCGACATCGACGTCACCCTGCAGCTTGATTTCCGGAAGCATCGTGCAGCTTTGATCCCTACCCGCTCAATTCAGATAAAAGCGAGTATCAGCCGGCGACTGAACAATTGCTATTGAGAAAGCTAAAGCCGAAGAGGTGTTCTTTCACCCGCCCCCGCTCCGCCCTTTCAACCCGGCCCAGCCGGTCGGATCGGGGGCTGATCATCGGTGCCAGTGTCGCGTTTCTAACTGGCTGACAATGTCGCAGCCCTATTCGGCTTTGACAACTACTGTAGAGGGGCACATTCTATTTCCAACTGCGACATGCCAGAAAAAACAATGGCTTCCCTTTGGAGATTTTGGAATGTCCCGATGCTATTTGCAACTGACCCTCGCCGATCGTCGTCGGCTGCACCAGCTTGTCGAACGCAAGGTGCCGGTCAATGAGATGGCGCGCCAGCTCGGCCGGCACCGCTCGACGATCTATCGCGAGATCAGGCGCAATACGTTCCATGATCGCGAACTTCCCGAATATAGCGGCTATTACTCGACGGTTGCCAACGACATCGCCAAGGATCGGCGGCAACGCCTGCGCAAGCTCAGACGGCATCCGCAATTGCGCGAACTGATCATCGACAGATTGCAGGCCTGCTGGTCGCCCGAGCAGATTGCTGGCCGCCTATGGGCGGACGGCCTCAGTCTCGTTCGGATTTGCGCCGAAACGATCTATCGCTTCGTCTACGGCAAGGAAGATTATGGGTTGGGCCTCTATCGCTACTTGCCCGAGGCGCGCCGCAAACGCCGTCCTCGCGGCTCCAGAAAACCACGCGACAGCGTGTTTCCTGGAGCTCACAAGATATCGCAACGACCTGATTTTATTGACGATCGATCACAATTCGGCCATTGGGAGGGCGACCTGCTGATCTTCCGACGTGATATGGGTCCCGCCAACCTCACCTCATTGGTCGAGCGCAAAAGCCGCTACACCGTGATGATCAAGAACCAGAGCCGGCACTCGCGGCCGATCATGGACAAGATCATCGAAGCATTCTCTCCTTTGCCGGCATTCGCACGCCAGAGCTTCACCTTCGACCGCGGCACGGAGTTTGCCGGATTCAGGGCTTTGGAAGACGGTATCGGCGCACGCAGCTGGTTCTGCGATCCCAGCGCACCGTGGCAGAAAGGCGCGGTGGAAAACACCAACAAACGTATCCGCCGCTTCATGCCGGGCGAGACGGACCTGACGGCCGTCTCGCAGCAGGACCTGATCCAGCTCGCTCGTCAGCTTAACGACCAGCCGAGAAAGTGCCTCGGCTATCGAACGCCGGCCGAAGTCTTCCTCACACATTTGCAAGATGGGGCCTGATCCCCTACCCTCAAAACGGCATGATGCGCTTGGGTTAGATTCTCCACCGCAAAGTTGAAGTGTCCTGTTTCTGCAAAGTTGGAATGTCACTCTCCCCGCGTTTGATGGCGCGGGAGACAAGCGGATGGGACTGATTGCGATGAGCGAGCGTGACCTGCAGCCGACGGCCTAATCCTGGTTGGCAGCGACCGGCACGCTGCCTTCGTTCGAATGACGGGCTTCGGTCTGCCGGGCGGCGGAGATGAGGCGGCGCTGTACGCGGATGGCGTGCCATTGCTGGTCGATCAGGACGCCGATGAGGATCACGCCGCCCATGACGGCGAAATTCAGCGACGACGGGATGCCAAGCAGATTGACGAGATTCTGCAGCTCCTGGAGCAGGACCGTGCCGAGCACCACGCCGACGATCGAGCCCTCGCCGCCGCGCAGCGAAAAGCCGCCGAGGACGGCGGCGGCAATCGCGTAGAGTTCGTAGAACTGGCCATGGCTCGCCGGTGAGATCGAGCGTGTGTACATGGCGAAATAAATCGCCGAAAGCGCCGTCAGCAGCCCGCAAATGATATAGGCCGACATGATCATGCGGCCAGTGCGGATACCGGAATAGCGGGCCGCCTCCTCGTTCTTCCCGATGGCGTAAAGATAACGCCCGAAGACGGAGCGATGCAGCATGATCCACATCACCACGGCGATGATGACGAGTGCGATGAAGGTGTTGGGAACGCCGTAGAGTCTTCCGGCGGTCAGGAATTCGAGGTCCGGGAAATTCTGGCCGAACGCAAAGCCCGCCGTGCCGTCGGCGGTGTAGAATCGCGCTGCCCCGCGATAAATCAGCAGGCCGCAGAGGGTGACGACGAAGGGCTGCAGGTTGAGCCGGGTGATCAGCCAGCCGTGGACGGCGCCGATGACCGCGCCAAGCGCGAGAATGAGCGGCAGCGCCAGCATCCACGGCATATCCTGGACCGCGATGAAATCGACGAACAGCACGCCGAGAAGGGCGACGAGCGAACCTACGGAAAGCTCAATACCGCCGGTAATGATGACAAAGGCTTGGCCGATCGACAGGATGCCGAACAGGCCGATCAGGTTGGCGGTGTTGGCAAGATTGATCGGCAGCAGGAAGCGCGGATTGATGATGGCGACGACGATGCCGACGACGACGATCAAAAGCAGCAGTCCCAGATCTTTTTTGACCATTCGAGATCCATTCCCCGATACTTGTGTATTGGCCGCAGCCGCTATTTTACGCTTTTGCCGACGGCAAGCAAAAGCACGCTTTCCTGGCTGAATTCGTCCTCTTCCAAGATGCCGGCGATCTGGCCCTCATGCATGACGGCGATGCGGTCGGAAACGCCGATCACCTCTTCCATGTCGCTGGAGATCATCAGGATTGCCACCCCGGCATCGGCAAGCGCCCGCATCAGGCCGTAGATCTCGTTCTTCGCGCCGATATCGATGCCGCGCGTCGGCTCGTCGAAGATCATCACCCTCGGGCTCATCGACAACCATTTGGCAAGCACCACCTTCTGCTGGTTGCCGCCGGATAGCGTGCCGGTTCGCGTTGAAACGGAAGGTGCCTTGATCGCAAGGCGAACCCGCTGCTTTTCGGCCGCCGCCGTCTCCCGTTCGGCAGAAAGCATGAAACGGCTGGAAAGCTTGGGAAGATCGGCAAGGGTTATGTTCTGGGCGATGGGAAAATCGAGGAGAGTGCCGTTGCGCTTGCGATCCTCCGGCACCAGGAAAATGCCGCGAGCGACGGCGTCGCGGGCGGAACGGACAGAAATTTCCTGCCCGTCCTGCAGGATGGTTCCGCCGTAGCTCCGGTCGATGCCGAAGAATACCCTTGCAAGCTCGGTACGGCCCGACCCGACGAGGCCCGCAAGCCCCATGATTTCTCCATAGCGGATTTCCAGATCGACGGGACGGCCGGGATAGGCCTCGGTGCGCACGCCGCTTGCCTTCAGCGCCACCGAGCCCGGCGAGCGCTGCGGTTTTGCGGTCCGAGCCGCGAGCACCCGGCCGATCATCAGTTTGACCATCTGGTCGTGGCCGATGTCTTTCCTGGCGAGCGTGCCGACAAGCGTGCCGTCGCGCAGCACGACGACGCGGTCGGCGACACGCTCAACCTCGTGGAGGCGATGCGAGATGAAAATGACGCTGATGCCGTCGGCTTTCAGCGATTTGATAATGCTGAGTAGCCGTTCGGTTTCGGCCAGCGGCAGGCTGGACGTCGGTTCGTCGAAAATGACGAGCCTGGCGTTGATGGACAGCGCCTTGGCGATTTCCACCATCTGTTGCTCGGCAAGGGAAAGCGACGCCACCGGCGTGTCGGCGGAAAAATGAGCCCCGACGCGCTTCAGGAGCGGCTTGGCCATGCCTCGCAGCCGATCGCGATCGACGAGCTTGAAAGGTCCGGCCTTCAGCGGCTCGCGGCCGAGGAAAATATTGGCCGCCACGTCGAGATTGTCGAAGAGATTGAGTTCCTGATGCACGAAGGCGATGCCGGATGAGATGCTCGATTCCACCGTGAGGGAGCGAAGCTCCGCCCCGTCGAGCAGGATCGTGCCTCGGTCGGGGGCGATCACGCCGCCGAGAATCTTCATCAGCGTCGATTTTCCAGCGCCGTTTTCGCCGACAAGGCCGATGACCTCGCCTGGCATGATGTCCATTGACAGGCCTTCGAGCGCAACGACGCCCGGATAGGTCTTGCCAACGCCGGAAAGCGACAGGAATGGCGTTCCGGGCGCGCCCGGTGACGGGATGTCGGAACTATGGTTCATCGGCTGTCCATGGCTGCTGATGCCGTCGGCATGAAATGCCTTTCGCGGCGGCGGTGAGTGCCGCCGCCGCGAAAGAGGTTACTTTCCAGCCATGGCCTTCAGGTTGGCAGCATATTTGTCAACGTCATCCTTGCCGATGATCACCGTCGGGATGATGATCAGGCCATCGGCGGGAACGCCGGATTTGTCGCCCTTGAGGTAGGCGGCCATCAATTTCATGCCCTGATAGGCCCATTCGAACGGCTGCTGTACGACGGTTGCCGCGATCGTGCCTTCTTTGACGCCGCCGAGCGTGATCGGATCGTCATCAAAGCCGACGACGGTGATCTGGCCGAGTTTGCCGGCATCGCGCAGCGCCTCATAGATGCGCGGCGTGTTGTAGGAGTAGAAGCCGACCATGCAGGTCAGGTCGGGGCTGGCCACCAGCGCATCCTCGACGTTCTTTTTGGCGCGCGTCTGGTCGATGTCGTCACCACGAACGTCGACAAGCTCGATCTTGGTACCCTTGAGCCCTTCCTTCATCCCTTCGATGCGTTCGCGGGCGTTATCGGCGCCGAGCAGACCGACGAAACCCATGCACTTACCGCCGTCCGGCATCGCCTTCTTAGCGATTTCGGCGGCCTGCTTGCCAGCGTCGACGTTCGAGGAACCGATATAGGCAACGCGGTTGGTCTTCGGCGCGTCGCTGTCAGTGGTGAACAGAGCCGTCTGCGAGCCGATCTTATTGAGGCCGTCCGTCTGGGTCTTGGGATCGACAGCGGAGACCATAATTCCCTTGACGCCGGCGCTGACGAGATCTTCCATCAGACGCTGCTGAATGGCAACAGCCGCCTGCTCTGGATATTTCAGTTCCATCTGGTAGTCCGGCATTTCGCCCTGCGCCTTCTTCACGCCCGCCTCTGCGGCCTTCCAGAAGTCGGACGCTCCGTTGACGACGAATGCAAGTGTCGGCTTGTCGGCGGCATGCGATACGGCAGCCGGCGCCGCGCTCAGCATCAAACCGGCGAAGAACAGGGCTGCATTGCGTTTCAGCTGTTTCATAATACACCTCCCGAGGGGCCGCAGTCGCATGGGCCCGTTTTGACTTACGGCCGGCCGGATGCGCCCCCTCCCAGGGCCGTCGCACAGCGACGAGTGGCATTGGTTCCGATCGCTCCGTGACGGTATAGAAGAATTTTAATTAGTAAATAGTATTATCAATGCGGATCAAAACATTTCATCATGCACCGACCAGAATGCAATTTTGTACTGGCAATAGTCAGTAATCAGGTGAAATTGCAGCAGTTGATGCAATTGCCAGCGCTTTCAGATAGATGCTAATAGTAATTACCAAAACAGCGAACCCAAGCGAGACAGTTTTCGCGAATGCGACAAGCCAAGACCCATAAGAGCAATAAGTCCGCCGTGGACAAGCCTGCCCGCGTGACCATGATGGATATTGCCGCGGCGGCCGGCTGTTCGCAGGCGGCAGTCTCCTTCGTTCTCAACGACACACCCGGAACCCGTATCTCGCAGCAGACTCGCGACCGCGTATGGGAGGCGGCGCGGGCGCTCGGCTATACCGGGACGACTTATACAGCGAAGGCCTCTTATTCGGGACTGGACAATGTGATCGGTTTTGCGGTGGATCAGCTTGCCACCAGCCCGGAAGCGATCGTTGCGATCGAAGGCGCGCGGCAAGCCTCCTGGAACGCCGGCAATGTCTTGTTAGTCGCCCAAACGCTCAGTGATCCCATCATGGAGCCGAGAGCCATCCAGGCGTTGACGAGCGGCGGCATATCGGCGCTCATCTATATGACGATCTATACCCGCCAGGTCGAGCTTCCCTCCTATATCGGCAAGCTCAACATCCCGACGGTCCTCTTGAATTGTTATACGGCGGACCATGCTTTTCCAGCCGTCGTGCCAAGCGAGATCGCGGGAGGCCAGAGTTCCACCCGGCATCTAATCACGCACGGACACCATCGCATCGCGACGATCACCGGCGAAATCTGGATGCAGGCCGCGCAGGACCGGCTGACGGGATATCGCCGGGCGCTGGCGACCGCCGATATCCCCTTCGATCCGGAATTGGTCATCGAAGGCGACTGGTCAGCCGGCGCCGGCTATGCCGCCACGATGAAACTGCTTGCGCTGAAAGAGCCGCCGACCGCGATCTTCTGCCAGAACGACCGCACCGCCATCGGCTGCTACGAAGCGCTCAAGGATGCAGGGCTTCGCATTCCCCAGGACATGTCGGTGGTGGGTTATGACGACGAGGAAATTTCACGGCATCTCGTCCCCCCGCTGACCACTTCGGTCCTTCCGCATCTTGCCATGGGGCAATGGGCGATCGAACACCTCAACCCGGAAACCATGCCCGGCAAGCGCTATCCAATTGCCAAGCTCGAATGCTCGCTCGTCAAGCGCCATTCCGTCGCCGCGCCGCGGGCCGCGGCGCAGCAGATCCTCGATGGCGTTCACGCCTCGCCGTAGGATCGTCTCGCCCCGCGGCCCTGTATCGGTCACGCAGGAACGGCCAGCCGACCATACTTCGCCTAGGCCGTGCCACAGTCGTTCCACGAATACGGAACCATCTCCTGCCGCGGCGGTTTGGTAGGCACTCTCCAAGCACTTTGCCCCATGGAGCATGCTCATGGCTATACTTTCCTCCAGGGATAGAGACGCGGCCGCCTACCCGCTACAGTCGCTCTTTGTGCCTTTTCCCTTCGTCTGCTTTACGCTCGCACTCGCGACCGATATCGCTTTCTGGCGGAGCGGCAATTTGATGTGGCAGAATTTTTCCGCTTGGCTGCTATTCGCCGGACTGGTGTTCGGTGGGTTTGCGATTCTGGCCGGATTAATGGATCTGCTGCGTCCGCGCACCCGCCCGCTGCGGCCTCCCGTCCTGTCTGCCCTCCTCTACCTGATCATACTGGCACTCGCCTTTGCCAATAGCCTTGTCCATGCGGGCGACGGTTGGACGGCCGTGGTGCCTTATGGACTGATGCTCTCGGCTGCGACTTTTCTGTTCTGCCTCGTGGCTGCAGCCGTTTCTGCCCACAAATATGCCAGACTGGCCTGGAGGATATGATGATGAAGCCCCAGATCCTCGGCGCTTCCGTTCTGTCGTTATCAGTGGCCGTGAGCCTTGCGGCTTACGCGCAGAGCGGAAATTTTGATATTTCTCAGCAAATCGGACCAAACCCGGTCCTCCCGGATCCGGCTTTCTCCCTGCTTCCGGACCTAAAGGTGGCGGAGGTCGTCGGGTGGAAGGATGGCGAGGCGCCGGCCGCGCCGGAAGGCTTGACGGTCACGGCCTATGCCAAGGGCCTCGCCAACCCTCGGACGGTCCATACCTTGCCGAATGGCGACGTGCTGGTGATCCAGTCCCGCGGACCGTCTGTCGAACCGACCTCACGGCCGAAGGATTTCATCCGTGGCTGGATTATGTCCATCTCCCATGGCGATGTTGGTGAGAAGAAAGAAAGCAACATCATCACATTGCTGCGTGACACCAACCGCGACGGCACGGTGGACGAGACGCACGATCTCCTGAAGAAGCTGGATTCGCCGTTCGGCGTGGCGTGGATCGACAACACTCTTTATGTCGCTTCAACAGGTGCCATCCTCGCCTACCCCTACGAACTTGGGCAGAATGAAATCTCAGCCCAACCGAAGCTCCTGACCCCGCTTCCAGGTGGTCCGATCGATCACCATTGGACAAAGGATCTGGCGCTCAGTCCGGATGGAAAAATGCTTTACGTCTCGGTCGGCTCTAACTCAAACATTGTCGAGAACGGCCTTGAAGCCGAAAAGGGACGCGCGGCGATCTGGCAGGTCGATCGACAAAGCGGCGCAGCGCGCGTCTTCGCTTCCGGTTTGCGCAATCCGAACGGCCTGACCTTCAACCCCGAGACGGGCGCGCTGTGGACCGTCGTCAACGAGTGGGACGAACTTGGTCCGAACCTTGTTCCTGATTACATGACCTCGGTGAAGGAAGACGGCTTCTACGGCTGGCCTTGGAGCTATTATGGCCAACATGTCGATGCGCGTGTGCATCCGCCGCGGCCGGACATGGTCGATAAGGCGATCCCGCCGGACTATGCTCTGTCAAGCCACGTCGCGGCGCTCGGACTGACCTTCTCGATGAATTCGGCGCTTCCAACCGCCTATGCCAATGGCGCCTTCATCGGCGAGCACGGCAGTTGGAACAGGGACAGCTTCAACGGCTACAAGGTGGTGTACGTGCCATTCGAAAACGGCAAGCCATCCGGCAAGGCGCAGGATGTGGTAACGGGCTTCATCCAGGGTGACCAGGCAAAAGGACGGCCGGTCGGCGTCGGGATCGATGGGACCGGAGCCCTCCTGGTTGCCGATGACGCCGGCAATACTGTTTGGCGCATTGCTTCCTCCGACGGCAAAATCTCGCCGCAGCCAATCGGCACGGACCAGCTGTCGGCAAATCCGCAGGCCTCGACTGATGCGACCGGCAATCTGAATCCGGGTATTGGAACAGAAAAGACGAGTTCGACAGCGCAATCTCCTGCGCAAATGCAGATCGCCCCCGCTTCAGGACCTTAGAGCATGTCCGCTTATTTTCCGCTGGGCCGACAGATGAGGAGTCCGTCGGCCGAACTACCCTAACCGACCAAGATCGCAGCAAGATCCGCGGCGGTTCGTTCGTGAGCCCAGCCATGGAAAGTTTTCGATACGGGGCATTCCGAGTAACGGAGCCGATCGATGAAGTCTTTACAGAGAGCGTCACCTGACGTCCAATCCGTCGACGGCAAACGCGATGCTGACCGCACGGTTCACAGCCGCAGCAAGAACCGACATGTGGGTCTCGCCGGCATAAAGTTCGAACTCGGCACGCAATCCGTCGGCCGTGCTGCTCAATCGCTCCGCCATCTCCTGCGCCAAAAGGACCGTCCGCTCCGTCTTCCTCTTCTCCAGGCGTAGGGCGGCATCCTCGTTGCGATACTGAAAGGGCGCCAACTCGTCGCCCTCATATTCGCCGGCGGACAAATGCAAGAAGGCCGCATTTCTCGGAATGAGTTGACGTCGCGCCTCATTGTTGAGGATTTCACTGTTCTCCCAATAGATGGTCGGGCTGGCCGCGATCCAGTTGGCAAACAGACCTGGACGCTCGAACAGGGCATAAAGGGTAAAGAGGCCGCCGAAGGAATGGCCGAAAAGCGATCGGCGCTGCGGATCCAGGGTCACCATCTCCGCAATCCGGGGGATCAACTCGTTCTCGATGAAATCCACCAGTTTACCGGTCCCTCCGATGACCACCGGGGGGCCGCCCTCAACGAAGGGCGGATAAGATTTGACCGGTGGAGGACCGAGGTCCCAAGACCGGCGGAGCGCATCATAGGGCTCGTCGGTGGGATAGCCGATCGCCGCGATCACCCCCCAACCGACATTCGTTCCCGTGGGATAAGGCGCCTGCGTGACCAGACTGGCAGCCGCGAAGGGGAAAGTAGCGTTGCCGTCGGTCATCACCAGAAGCGGCCATCCTGCCGGCGGCGGCGTCTGCGCCGGAATCGACAGGAATATGCGATAGGGCTCGCCGCCTGCAGCCGGAGCCAGATCGAAAAAGCAGGTTCCGGGCATTGAATAGGCGCCGACGGGATCAGTCATGAGAACGGTTTCTGATGTTTGCATAAGAGGATCTGTCCCTCTCAATCGATAATGACGTGCGGCACGAAACGCGACAGGTTGGCGGTAATGCGCGAGCGGTCTTCGCGCACGGCAAGGCCGCAGGCGCGATCACCGACGACCCAGCTGCCGAGCACGGCGAAGCCGCCTTCGCTTTCGAAAAGCGGGGCATAGGCCTGGACGACGAAGCCTTCGTCGCCGTAATCGCCGGGAGCGGAAACAAATTCCCGGCCATCGCGGAATATCGTGACGTTCTCGCCCTCGCGTGACAGCAGCGGTTTGCGCACATAATCCGTCAAGGCAGAAGCCGCCGGGTCGTCGGCGAAATAGCTCGCCAGCAGGTTGGGGTGATTGGGGTGGCGCTGCCAGAGCAGAGGCAGAAGCCCCTTGTTGGAGAGCACGGCCTTCCAGGCGGGCTCGATGAAGACATCGCCGGAGCGCGCGAGTTCGCGGGCGAACGGCTCGCGCAGCATGAATTCCCAGGGGTAGAGCTTGAAGCAGCGGTCGATCACGCGATCCTGCAGGTCGGTATAGCGGCCCTCCGCATCGATGCCGATCTCGCCTATGTCGAGAAGCTCGACGCGATGACCGGCCTGCACTGCGCAGTCCATCAAATAAACGGTCGTGCCTCGATCCTCCTCATTGTCGGTCATCACGGCGAAGTGGAAGATCGGCCCTTTCGGAAATTGCTCGAACGCCTCGACAAGGCTTTCCTGCAGGGAATTATACTGATCCGCATCATTGGGCAGGGCACCCAAAGCCATCTGGTCGGTCAGCCAATTGTATTGGAAATAGGCTGTCTCGAACACCGAGGTCGGGGTATCGGCATTATATTCGAGCAACTTGGCCGGACCGGTGCCGTCATAGGCAAGATCGAACCGGCCGTAGAGGTGCCGGTCGCGGCGCTGCCAGGAGCGCTGCACCACATCGCGTAGATCCTCCGGAATGGCCAGCCGGTCGAGCGCCTCTTCGCTCCCAACGATATCACCGACCATATCCATGCACATGTCGTGCAATTCCTGGCTCGGCTCTTCGATCTGCGTCTCGATCTCATCGAGCGTAAACGTATAGGCGGCATCGTCGAGCCAGTAGGGCTCGCCATACATGACGTGAAAACCGAAGCCGACGGCCCGCGCCTTGTCACGCCAGTCGGGACGGGCCGGAAGGGTGATACGCTTCATGTCAACCGCCGAAACTGAACGACGAACGCCCCCCGAAGCCCTGACGGGCGACGGTGCGGGTGTTGACGTTGACAGGCTTGACGCTCTGGCGCGAGGGCGCGGTCACACTGTCGCTGCCCGCCCCGCCCGAGCGAACCGTCGTTGTCAACGTCTGCCCTGCGCGATTGCGATAAATCGGCGTCGAACCGTAGTAGTAGCCGTTCGCCTCCTGGCGCCGGCGATAATCGGAATAGTCGGTGATGTTGTTCAGTGCCGAAGACAGCATGTAGCCTGCCAGGAACGGCGTGAAGAAGCTGCCGCTATTGTTGGGAACTGAATTGGCCGGCTGTTCCGTGCATTGGCCCACGCCGTATTCGGCCTCGCAGGCCGCCATGCCGTTGAAACGTGGCGCGGTGGCGAGATGAGCCCGCATGGCATCCTGATAGCCGGCCTGGCAGACCTGCCGGTCCATGCCTGAGGTCACGCATTGGTCGACGGAGGTGAACATGACCTCCGAAGGCGTCTGGTCGCCGCAACCGGATAGCGCCAGGGTCGAGGCAGCGATAGTGCCAAGGGCGAGGAAAGGTCGTCTGTGCCCGCTCTTACGTCTGCGCATCGTTCCCCTCCCCTCAATAGGTCATGCAGGCGGCATTGAGAATACCGATGACCAGTGCGATGCCGCCGCCCCATATGCCCGCGGCGATATTGTCGGCCGTGATCTTCTCATGCAGGTCCGGCATGGTGAAATTCGCTATATAGAAAGCAAGGATCTGCGCCAGAATGCCGATCGCCGCCCAGATGATGTAGTCGATGATGCTGACCGAATTGGCCGCAGCCGACGCCAGCGGCAGGCTGAAACCGACAAGCGCGCCAAGGAATGCCGTGACGGCGGCGAGATTGCCGGCACGAATGAGCTCGACTTCCTTTTGCGGCGTCAGGAATGTGTAGATCACCGCGAAAACAGCGTAGGCGCCAAGACCGATGGCGAAATAACCAAGGAAGGCAGGCAGACCCGCCACGTAATCGAGCATTGAAAAACTCCTCCGTCAGAAATTGATAGGGTGTCAGACGCGGCGGACATCGGCGGGAGCCAGTCCGTAACCGATCAGAAATTCCACCGAGCTTCCCGCCTGGCTTTGTCCGAGGTCGAGGTCGCGCTCGACGTTGATCAGCAGCATTTCGCGGGTCGAGCCAAGCGGGCGATAATACAGCATGCAGGTCTGGTGAATGGAGCGCTGCACGTCGCCGTCGTCGACCTTTTCGACAAATTCCACCAGTTGCGCGCGTTCCGGCCCTTCGCCCCAGAAGCGGCTATAAAGGATACCGTCGGCATCGTAGGATGGCTGGCCGATCAGGCCGCCCGGCCCGGTCCAGCGGTGCCATTCGCTCTGCCCGGCAGGCACGACGCTGTCCCAGGATTGATAAAAGCTGATGTCGTCGACGGCGGCGCCCGGCTGGCCCGACGCCGACATCACCTGGATCATCCGGTGGTCTTCATCGTAGTAACGTGACAGAACCGTTGCGGCATCGAGCGAAATCTCGCCATAGCCGGCGATTATGAAGGGGCCGCTCCGCGGCAGCGGCATGGCCGGCTCGCCCCCTAAAGCCTCCGCCTCGAGGGAGAGGAAATCGATCTCCAGAGCTCCACCGATGGCGGCGCCCAAGGGGCCGAGTTCTCTGGGCAAGGGCTTTTCGTTCTTGTCTCTGCCGAACCAGCCGATCATGATGCGTCTCCCATTCGAGCCCAAGCGATGGCAGCGGGATCTAGCCGCATTCCACTGATGTAGTAAAGGGTCTCGCCGCCCCGCATCAGCACCTCGTCCCGGCAATTGAGGTCGGTGATGCCCTGGCTCATCAAGCCCACCAGTGTCACGTGATGCTCACGCTTGAGGCTTAAAAACACGTCTCCGTAGAGCAGCGGCCGTTGCAAAGGCGGCACCGGCAGCGAAAAGGCCGTGTCGGTGGAGGCAGCCGACAGCAGCCGTGCGGTGATCTCCGAAGAGCCCGGATCGCGGGCTGCACGCGACAGCAGCTCCTCGGCGAGCGAACCCACCGCCTCGACGCGCGGCCGGAGCTGTTTGACCATCTGGGCTGTGCGGTCATCGGCGAAATAAGCGACGATATGGGCATTGGGCGCATGGTCTTCCGCAATCAGCACGGCGGCCAACGTCTCGTCGTCATTTGCTCCGCGCGCGATGATCGCGCGGGCCTGCGCTACCCCGGCCCGCATCAGAGCGTCTGCATCGGCGAGCCGCTCGGTTCTGATATAGTCGGCGTAGTCGCTGGCGGGATTTTCGGAAAGCTCCTTGGCAACCAGAACGCTCATCGGTTCGTTGGCCTGCCGTTCGGCATGCAGCAGCCGCAGCGTCTGATGTGTCTGCCCCTCCTGCCAACCGAGGACGATGATATGGCCGGTGCGTTCGCTGTAGTCACCCAATCCGCGCATACGGTTCCTCCAGATCGTGCCGATCGTTGTCAACAATTTGCCAAGAACGGCGGTGAAGATGGCAATGCCGCCGGGAAGAACGAACAGGACAGCAATGATCCGGCCAAATCCCGATTTGGGGGAAAGATCTCCATAGCCGACAGTCGTTGCGGTCACCATATAGTAGTAAATAAAATCGATCGGATTGCCGACGAGATCGCCTTCGCCGACCAGCACAAAGAGCAGGTAGGAGGCGGCCAGGTGGATCACGAGAAGAATAAAAAGGGCCGACCAGGCCAATTCGCTGAGCGAGAGATATACACGCCGCAGTAATGAAGCGATAAATGGCACCCGATTCGCCCCCGTTCCCGATGCGTAACCTAGCGAAATTTATTTAGCGCGCCACCCCTTTAAGTGGCATATCGAATACCCAGATATTTTTCGAAATTCTAACCGATGGAGGACTTTTTGGAGACCTGGAACCTGACCACCTTAACGCGCCTGTTCGCCGCCGATCCGGAGGCACTCGGCGATGTCGACGTCGCCGTGCCCGAACAGGGCGACGTGATATGCGTCACCCTCAAGGAAAAAGGCGATCTCGACGTCTTCGTCGCGGTGAGCGGTGAGCGCGACATCCTTGTCAGCGCCGTTCTGTTGCCGTGCAAGGACGTACCCAATCGCCAGGCCTTCGAACGCATGGTGCTTAAGACGCACAAATTCGTGCCGCTTTCCAGCTTCGGCATCACCACCATCGACGGTGAGGAATGGTATGAATTGTTCGGTTCGCTGTCGGCACATTCGCCGGCCGACACGGTGGTCGAAGAGGTGGCGATTCTGGCGGCCAATGCCGTCGATGCGGCACATATGATTGAAGAATGGAAAAGCGGGGAGATTGCAGCGTGAGCACCTGGGGAAAGATTTTCACCGCCATTCGCGGCGGCATCAACGAGGCAGCGGAAGCCGCCGCCGACAACCAGTCGATGCGCATTCTCGACCAGGAAATCCGCGACGCCGAACAGTCGCTGCGCCGGGCGCGATCCGATCTGGCCGGCATCATGGCTTCCAACAAGAGCGTCATGCGCCGGCTTGAAGAAAACCGCGCCAAGGAGACCAAGGATACCGACAGCGCTCGCGCTGCGATCTCGGCGGGCCGTACGGATCTCGCCCAGGGTCTGGCGCAGCGCATCGCCACCAGCCGTGCCGAAGTGCAGCGCGACCAGGAAGAGCTCGATCGGCTGCTCCCCCGCCAGCAACAGATGCTGCGCACGATCCAGGACACCGAAGCCCGCATTGCGCAGATGAAGCGCGAGGTGGAGAACGTCAAAGCCAACGAGTCGCTGCTGCGCGCTCAGTCGGCGATCGCCCACAACCAGTCGGGCATCAACACCCGTCTCGGCAGCGCCGTCGAAAGTCTCGAACGCATCAAGAAACGCCAGGAAGTCACTGCCGGCCGCATCGAAGCCGGTGCCGAGCTCGCCGCACTGGAAAATGGCGGCGATCTCGATCGTCAGCTGCGCGAAGCCGGCATTGGCGGCTCCAGCCATTCGGCCGACGACATTCTGGCTCAATTGATGCTGCCGAGACAGCAGGCCGAGCCCGTCCTGCTGCCCGCCCCCACCGGCAAGAAAGACTGACAATCCCTGGGAACGGCAGCCTTGCCTGCCGTTCCCAGCACGTCTGCGGATTCGAGCGCGGGCTTGTTGGTTCTGGCAGCGGGAGGAGTTTATCGTCGTTATCGCGGCTGGATGCCCTTGTCAGACGGCTTCCCGTATCTTTTGGCGAGTTCCTACCTGCAAGTGATCCATCCCTCAATGTCAAATATTGACATTGAGGGATGGATACAGAACAATTTATTCAGAAATTTGAGGAGGGCACGGCATGACCAGCAGCCTGCATGTGAGCTTGCCCGATGAAATGCGCGCCTTCGTCGATATGCGCGCCAACGGGAAGAACCAGTACACAACGCCGAGTGAATATGTGCGTGCCCTTATTCGCGAAGATATGGCACGCGAAGAGGACCGCCGCTATGCCATTCGCTCGCTGCTGCGGGCGGAAGACGAATTCCGGCGCGGAGAGCTGCTGCCCCTTTCGGCACTGGATGCCGTCGACGCGGAACTGGATGAAGAATTGCGCTAGTGGCTCCGCGCATTCTCATCCTGCCGACCGCACTTGATAACTATCGGCTGGCGATCCGTGAAACGACACGCAAATGGTCCCCCGAACAGGCAAAGGTGTACGGCCGCCTGCTGCGGACGGGATTTGAAGACATTCCCGAAGCCTATGCCCGCATGAGGACAAAGAGCGACGAGCGCGTCGGGAATTCGCTCTTCCGATTGCACAAAATCGAGCACCATTACGCAGTCTACATTGTCGCTGACGATGCAACCTTCGTCATTGCCGCAGTCTTGCACGAGCGGATGGATATTCCCGCACAGTTGCGGACAACCGAACGAGTGACCGACAGAGAGTATGAAGCGTTGATGGGATATCCTCGGTCGAAGTCCTGAGCACGGTCGACATGAGCAGCCCACCGGACACAATAGTCTGGCATTCGCGGCCTCTTCCTCGTCTTCTTCCGCACGGGAAAGCCGCGCGCCATCCCCGACGACGACGCCGGCGGGCATAAGCGAGAGTATGTCGTCGTTTCTAATTGACGCCGAGAAACTGCTTCAGCTCTGCGGTCTGCGGATTGGCGAAGACCTCCTCCGGCCGGCCCACCTCGTGGACCCTGCCCTGATGCATGAAGACGACCCGGCTGCAGACGTCGCGGGCGAACTTCATCTCGTGGGTGACCATCAGCAGCGTCATCCCTTCCGCGGCAAGCTCGCGCACGACGGCCAGAACCTCGGCGACCAGTTCCGGGTCGAGCGCCGAGGTGATTTCGTCGCAAAGAAGGGCTGCCGGCTGCATGGCGAGCGCGCGGGCGATGGCGACGCGCTGCTGCTGGCCGCCCGAGAGTTCGTCGGGATAGGCGTCGAACCTGTGACCCAGCCCCACCCGCTCCAGCATCTTGCGGGCGATGGCCTCGGCTTCGGCCTTCGGGGTCTTCTTGACCACCGTCTGCGACAGCATGACGTTGCCGCCCGCCGTCAGGTGCGGGAAGAGGTTGAACTGCTGAAAGATCATGCCGATCTTGAGGCGCAGGGCCTTCAGATGCACTTCGTCATCGAGGAGCTGCGCGCCGGCCACGGAAATGGAGCCGTCGGTGATGGTCTCCAGGCCGTTGATGCAGCGAAGCAGGGTCGATTTGCCCGAACCGCTTTTGCCGATGATGGCGATGACCTCGCCGGCCTGCACATCGAGATTGATGCCTTTCAGCACCTCGGTGGCGCCGAAGCTCTTGCGAACTTCAGTGATTTCGATGAGCGACATTGAGCTTCCTTTCCAGGATCTGGCTGCTTTTCGACAAAGGCCAGCAGAGGGCGAAGTAAATAAGGGCGACGAGGCCGTAGACAGTGAAGGGCTGGAAGGTGGCGTTGGTGACCACGGTGCCGGCTTTCGACAGTTCGACGAAGCCGATGATCGAGGTCAGCGCCGTTCCCTTGACGATCTGGACGGAGAAGCCGACCGTCGGCGGTATGGCGACCCTCAGCGCTTGCGGCAGGATGACGTAGCGCATCTGCTGCAGCCTAACCATGCCGAGGCTGGCGGAGGCTTCCCATTGGCCTTTGGCGACCGATTCGACGCAGCCTCGCCAGATCTCGGCGAGAAAGGCAGCGCTCCACAGGGTGAGCGCCAATCCCGCTGCAAGCCATGCCGGCACGTCGATGCCGAAGAGGCCGAGACCGAAAAAGGCGATGAAGAGCTGCATCAGCAGCGGCGTACCCTGGAACAGCTCGATATAATATTTCGCAAGCAGCCTGAATGGCTTGCGCTTGCTGATGCGCAGGAACAGCAGTCCCAGCCCGACCGCGCCGCCGCCGGCGAAGGAGACGAGCGAAAGCAGGATCGTCCAGCGGGTGGCGAGCAGCAGGTTGCGCAGGATGTCCCAGAAGGTGAACTCGATCATCGTGCTTTTCTCCTCGGGAAAATCAAGCCGCCGACCACGCCCAGCACCTGCCGAAGCAGGATCGCCATCACCAGATAGATGGCTGTCGAGACGATGTAGGCCTCGAAGGCGCGGAAGGTTCGCGATTGTATGAAGTTCGCGGCAAAGGTCAGATCCTCGGCGGCGATCTGCGACACGACCGACGAGCCGAGCATGACGATGACGACTTGCGACGACAGCGCCGGCCAAATGCGCTGCAGCGACGGCACGAGAACGACATGGCGGAAGGTTTCGAAGCGCGTCATGGCGAGGCTCTCGCCTGCCTCGAACTGACCCTTCGGGGTTGCCTGGATGCCGGCGCGAATGATTTCGCAGCTGTAGGCGCCGAGATTGATGACCATTGCGAGGTTGGCGGCGGTCAATTCGGGAAGCTGGAGGCCGAGCGACGGCAGGCCGAAGAAGATGAAAAACAGCTGGATCAGGAATGGCGTGTTGCGGATCAGTTCGACATAGGCGGCAACGACAGGTTTCAGCCAGGCCGGGCCGAGTGCGCGCACCCACGCACAGACGATGCCGAGCAAAATGCCGAGCACTCCGCCGATCGCGATCAGCTCCAGAGTGACCAGTGTGCCCTTGATGATCTCAGAGTAATATTGAAGCAGCCAGCCGAATTCGAAATGATAGCTCAAGGAATTGTCCCCTCTTGCGGTGACGAGCGGATGTCATCCCGCCTGCGGGCGCGGGATGACATCCGGAAGACCGGGTCGTTCAGAGATCCGACGGGAGATCGGTGCCGAGCCACTTCTGCGATATGGCGTTCAGCGCGCCATCGGTTTTGGCGGCAGCGATGATGCCGTTCACCTTCTCCAGAAGAGCCGCCTGCTCCTTGTTGAGGCCGATATAGCAGGGCGAGTTCTTGATCAGGAATTTGAGCTCCGGGCGCTTGGGGGGATTTTTGGCGAGGATCGCCGCCGCCACGACGTTGCCGGTAGCGATAGTGTCGACCTGGCCGGAGAGGAAGGCCGAGATCGTGCCGTTATTGTCCTCGTAACGCTTGATCGTCGCGTCGCCCGGCGCGATCTTCGTCAGCTCCAGATCCTCGACCGAGCCGCGCGTGACGCCGATGCTCTTGCCGGCGAGATCTTCCGCCTTGGCGATCGAAACATCGGCCGGCGCGAACACGCCATTGAAGAAGGGAGCGTAGGCTGCGGAGAAATCGATCACCTTTTCGCGCTCCGCATTCTTGCCGAGGCTCGATATGACCAGATCGACCTTGTTGGTCTGCAGATAGGGCACGCGGTTGGCGCTGGTGACCGGCACGAGTTCGGTCTTGACGCCCAGCTTTTCGGCAATGAGATTGGCGACGTCGATATCGTAGCCCATCGGCGCCATATCGGTGCCGACGCTGCCGAACGGCGGGAAATCCTGCGGGACCGCGACACGCAGCGTACCGCGCGCCGTGATGTCAGCGAGAGCATCGGCATGAGAAGCGGAGCCGAGGCCGAGGCCTGCCGCCAGGGTCGCGATTGCGAAGAAAACTCGTCTTGTCAGCATGCGTTCATTACTCCTTTGAAGTTGCGTTTTGGGGGCTGAGAGGTGGGGACACGGTCCTGGGTCGGGAGCGACAGGGAATTGCGCAGATCCGAAAGCGGATCCGGGCGGGCGGTGAGGTCGAGGCCCATTTCCACGTCGTCGAGATGCTCGACGGAGAGTTCCGCAGCTCTGACGAAATCGCCCGCCTGCATGGCCTCGAAGATGCGGCAGTGCCCCTCGTGGGATTGTGCGGCGTGAAATTCGGATTGATAGAGCATCGAAATGAGGATCGTCCGCGCGGTCAGGTCGCGCAGGATATCGACGATGATGGCGTTGCCGCTCAATTCGGCGATGCGGATATGGAAATCGCCCATCAGATAGGTCAGGCGCTGGCGGTCGCCCGCCGCCATGGCATTTCGCTCCTCGGTGAGATGGGCGTCGAGCGCCTTGCTGCCCTCGTCCGTCAGCGTCCGCATGCTGCGCAGCAGCCCGGCCTCGACGATCCGCCGCGCCTCATAGACCGCGATCGCATCTTCGGCGGACGGCTCGACGACAAACCAGCCACGCCGAGGGCTGACATGCACGATGCCGCGTGTCTCCAGCCGCATCATCGCTTCCCGGACGCGGGTTCTGGACACGCCGAAGAGCGCTGCCAGCTGGTTTTCGCCAAGACGCATACCAGGCCGGATCTTGGCAGAAAGGATGCCAGAGACGATCGTCGCCTCGATGGATTTCTGCGTGGTCTCGGATGTGTGGCTATCTTGCATACAAGACAGAAAGCAAAGCGCATGCCAAAATCCTGTGTTCAGGATTTTCAAGATGCCGCGAATGCTGTGCGGGAAATTTGACTGCCGGGAATGCAGATTGAATGTAATTTGTGCGGGCGTCGGCGCCCGCAGACGCCGGTTGGTTCGACCGCGATCTTTCAGATCTGCGGTCGAACTGCCGCGCCGATCGTCTTTGCGCTTTTTAGTTGAAACTCGAGGTTTTGAGGAATTCCGCGAGCCGTTCGGTCTTCGGCCGCACGAACATCTCCTTCGGATCGCCCTCTTCGCAGATGACGCCCTGGTTCATGAAGATGACGCGCGACGAAACCTCGTAGGCAAAGCGCATTTCATGGGTGACGAGCAGCATGGTCATGCCGTCGGCGGCAAGCCCCTTGATGACCTGCAGCACTTCGCCCACCAGTTCCGGGTCAAGCGCCGAGGTCACTTCGTCGAACAGCATCAGTCTCGGCGACATGGCAATGGCGCGGGCGATGGCGACGCGCTGCTGCTGGCCGCCGGAAAGCTGACCGGGATAATGGTTCGCGCGGGCGGAAAGGCCGACGCGATCGAGCCATTTTTCCGCGACGGCGCGGGCATCCGGCTTCGTCATTTTCTTCACCTTGACGAGGCCGAGCATGACGTTTTCGGCGGCACTCATATGCGGGAAGAGATTGAACTGCTGAAAGGCCATGCCGGTCAGCGCGCGCTGGCGGGCAATCTCCTTCTCGCCCTTGCGGCGGCGTGTTGCACCGTCGACGCGGTAGCCGATCTCTTCGCCGTCGAGGCTGATCGTGCCCCCCTGGAATTCTTCCAGCATGTTGACGCAGCGCAGCAAGGTGGTCTTTCCGGAGCCGGACGAGCCGATGATGGAAATGACCTCGCCTTCTTCAACGGCGCAATCGACGCCTTTGAGGACTTCGTGGATGCCGTAAGTCTTGCGCAGACCCTTGATGTCGAGAATGGTCTTGGCCATCGGGGGCTCCTTAGGACGGCAGGGCGGTCTTGCGCTCGACATATTTGCCGAAGTGCTCGATACCGTAATTGACGATGAAATAGAGACCGCCGGCCAGGAAATAGAACTGGAGGCTCATGAAATTGCGGGAGATGATCTCCTGCGTGCGCAAGAGAAGCTCGGCGACGCCGATGACGGAGAGCAGCGTCGAGGCCTTTACCATTTCGGCCGCCGTATTCACCCAGGCCGGCAGGCACTGGCGCATCGCCTGCGGCCACAGCACCGAGGTGAAGGTCTGGGTGAAGGTCAGGCCGATCGCCTTGGCGGCTTCGGTCTGCCCCTTCGGGATCGCCTGAAGCGCGCCGCGGACGATTTCACCGACATGCGAGGAGCAGAAGATCGCCAGGGCGAGCACGCCGGCGGAGAACGGTCCGAGATCGAGCCCGACGGCGGCGGAGACATAGTAGCTTGCCAGCACCAGCACGAGCACCGGCGTGCCGCGGATGATATCCGTATAGGCGCGCACGATCAGACGCAAAACAACGCCGCCATAGACGAGCGCCAGGCCGACGAAAACGCCGAGCACGGACCCGGCCAGAATGGCCAACAGCGAGATGGACACGGTGACGCCGATGCCGTTGATGATGACGTAGCGGGCGATCCAGAGCTGTTCGAGAAAGGTGTGGGACATTGATCTATCTCGGCAGGGCCAGACGGCGCTCGACGAAGCGCATCACGGCGGCGATGAGGAAACAGGTCACGACATAGAGGGCCGAGGTGACCATCCAGGTTTCGATGACGCGGAAACTTTCGACATTGATCTTGCGGGCAGCAAAGGTCAGTTCCGGCACGGCGATGGCGGCGGCAAGCGAGGTGTCCTTGAACAGCGAGATGATCGTCGAAGACAGCGACGGCAGCACGTTGCGCAGCATCAGCGGCGCGATGATCGAGCTGCGGATCTGCATTCCCGTCAGACCGATGGCGAGGCCGGCTTCGGTCAGCCCTCGCGGGATCGACAACAGGCCGGCGCGGAACACCTCGGCCAGATAGGCGCCGGAATAGAGGGAGAGAACCAGCACGAAGCTTTTTATCTTGTCGAGGCGCACCCCCATCTGCGGCAGCGCGAAAAAGGCGAAAAGCACCAGGACGAGGATCGGCAGGTTGCGAATGACCGTGACATAGACCCGCGCCGGCACCACCGCAAAGCGGTTTTTGGAGGTCAGCGCAAAGGCCACGACGAGACCGATCGCAGCCCCGATCAGGATCGAGATCACGGCCAGGCCGAGACTGAGCGCAAGCCCGCTCAAAAGAAAATCGAAGTTGCGCCAGACGGCAGCAAAATTCAGCGTGTAACCCATGCGGGCCGCCCTTTCAGAATACGGCGCGTCAGCGGAGCGGGAGAACAATCCCGCTCCGCATGACCCTTACTTGAACTCAACAGGAAAGCCGATCTGCGGCGGCGTCAGATCCTTGCCGAACCAGGTCTTGAAGGACTTGGCGTAAAAGTCGAATTCGACGCCGGTCATGGCTTCATGGAGGGCGGTGTTGACGAAGTTCAGCCAGTCCTGGTCGCCGCGCTTGACGGCGCAGGCATAGGTCTGCGGATTCCAGCCGTAGCCGGCATCTTTGTAACGCCCCGGGTTCTGCGTCATGTACCAGGCAAGCGACGACTGGTCCGTGGCGACGGCATCGGCACGTCCCGACTCCAGAGCCTGATAGATCAGGTCGACGGAATCATACTGATCGACGGTCGCCTCCGGCAAGGCCGCATGCACCATCGTCTCGGCATAGACGTTCTGCAGAACCGAGATAGTGACGGAGGAACCGGCGGCCTTGAGCGCCGCGAAGTCGGCATATTTTCCGTCCGCCTTGAGCATCAGGCCGACACCCTCGCGATAATAAGGAATGGTGAAGGCGACCTGTTGGGCGCGTTCGCCTGTCACGGTCATGAACTGGCAGGTGATGTCGACCTTGTCGGTGGTGATGTTCGGGATGCGGGCGTCGGAGGACTGGTTCACATATTCGATCTTCTCAGGATCGCCGAAGAGTGCCTTGGCGATGATATGGCCCATGTCGACGTCGAAACCCTGAAGCTTGTCGTCGGCGCTCTTGAAGTGCCAGGGCGCATTGGTGCTGCCCGTGCCGAGCACGAGGTGGCCACGGGCCAGCACTTCATCGAGCTTGCTGCCCTCGGCCAGCACAGGCGTGGACAACAAGGCGGCGGCGACCAGCGACATCACGCCGGTGCGAAAGGAAATGGTCATGGCGTTCCCCTTATGGATACTTTCCGATTATTCCAGTATAATGGACGCATGTCTGTTTTACTGGAATAACGTATCAAGTGCCGTCAGGGATGAATTGTCAATGGGCCATGCCGAAAAAACGCGCAGAAACGCGCGTGGCGATAATTTTGGCAGTGCAGCATTTTCCACCCGCCTACAGGCTGGTCGCCTGGCTGCGCTCCGATCGTTTCGGTGAATGGATAGGGAAGCCGCGTCGTAGCCGTCGGCGATCTCCTCGTTGTTGGAAACGAGGAAGAAACCGACATCCCGCGAAACGGTTCTCAGCCCCTCAGCGCCACGCCCTTTTCAGACGTGCAAAGGACGCTGTAGCTTTGATTTGAGCTGGATCAGAATTCTTCCCAATCGGACTTCAGTGCGCCAGCCGCTGATCCGTGAGCCGAGGCCGTGCGGACGACTTTCAAAACCGCCGGCGTTGACGAAGACCGTGATTTCGGCGCGTCCTCGAAACGGAACTGCTCGAGAAGCTTGAAGAGTGCGGCAGCCTCCCTGGCAAGGCCATGGCTTGCGGCAGTCTGCTCCTCGACCATGGCGGCATTTTGCTGCGTTCCCTGATCGACAGTGTTGATGGCATGGCTGATACCGCCGAGCGCCGTCGATTGTTCGCGCGCCGCCTCGACGATCGCCGTGACATTGGTATTGATGTCGTGAACCTGGCTCGTGATTTCCCGCAGCGCCGATCCGGCATTCGTGACGAGGGCGACACCGTTGGCGACATGCGAACCGGACGCGGTAATCAGGCTCTTGATCTCTTTCGCGGCTTTCGCCGACCGCTGGGCCAACTCACGGACCTCCTGAGCAACGACCGCAAAACCCTTGCCGGCCTCCCCTGCCCGCGCCGCCTCTACGCCGGCATTGAGCGCCAAAAGATTCGTCTGGAAGGCGATTTCATCGATGACGCCGATAATGTTTGAAATTTCGTGTGACGAGTTTTCGATCTGATCCATCGCTCCGATCGCATCCCGCACCACCTGGCCGGAATGCTCCGCATGGTGTTTGGTGCGCGCCACCAGCTGACCGGCTTCCTCGGCGCGGCGGCTCGAATCCTTGACCGTGGTGGTAATTTCCTCCAGCGCGGCCGCCGTCTCTTCGACCGATGCCGCTTGCTGCTCGGTGCGTTTTGCCAGGTCATCGGCTGCCGTGCGGATTTCGTTGGAACCAGCCGAAATCGCCTTGGCATTTTCGGCGACCGTTGCCATTGCGTCCTTCAGTTTTTCCGAGGCGCTGTTGAAGTCGGTGCGCAGCCGCTCCAGTGAGGGAATGAAAGGCTTCCGGATCGTCTGCGACAGATCGCCGTCGGCAAAATTTGTCAGGCAGTAGGCAAGTTGTTCGACATTCTCGACGCGCGCCGTGACATCGGTGGCAAACTTGACGACTTTGAACACTTGGCCGTTCAGGTCGAAGATCGGATTGTAGGAGGCCTGGATGTAGACCTTCCGTCCGCCCTTTCCGACACGCATGAATTCGTCGGCGATCAACTGGCCGCTCGCAAGCTTGCGCCAAAATTCCTTGTAAGCCTCCGATCTCGAATAGTCGGCTTCGCAGAACATCGAATGATGTTTGCCCTGGATCTCAGAAAGCGAATAGCCGAGGGCGGCGAGGAAATTTTCGTTGGCGTTCAAAACTTCGCCGGTCGGCGTGAATTCGATGATCGCCTGAGCGCGCGACAATGCGTCGATCTTGCCCGCATCCTCGGCGGATTTCAGCTTCTGCGCAGTGATATCGGTTGCGATCTTGATGACCTTGACCGGTCTGCCGCGCCGGAACACCGGATTGTAGGATGCTTCGATCCAGACCTCGCGGCCGCCTTTTCCGAGCCGCTTATATTGCTGCTGATCGAATTTCCCGGCTGACAGCTTCGTCCAGAAGGCCTTGTATTCCGCCGAGGACGCATAGGCGGGCTCGACGAACATGCGGTGATGTTGTCCCGCGATCTCCCGCAACTCATAGCCGAGCGCCCTGCAGAAATTTTCGTTCGCGGTGAGGATCGTGCCGGACAGGTCGAATTCGATCATGGCTTGCGAGTTCGATAGAGCGGCAAGAGCCGCGACAGCATTTGCACCACGATCAAGAATGCTCACTCGTAAATCCCCCCAGATTTCATCGCAGTCAATTCGGACAGGTCGCGAATATTTGCCCATGCTTATTAATGGGGATTTAATGATTAATATAAGGTTTAGCGGCCTGCTTTCGTCCTGAAATGAATGTTGCGCTCATCGACTGAGCGATTTTCGCGGCGAGCAAGCCGTCGTGCCAGATCAGACGCCTTTGCGCTTCGTACGGTAAACCGGGCTTCGGTCATATCTCCTTTCAGATGAATATACCGCTCATCATCCGCTTCAGCGCGTCAGCGAGACTAAAACAGCCACTGCCTCGAATCACCCCAATTTTGGACGCCTGCCTCCGCCCCAGGCAGGCCGATCAACTTCTGATACCCAAAAGAATTAACCATATTTCAGCGTTCGTGCGAAATAATGCGGTACGTAGATCAGGCCTCTCGACGCGGAAAGGCCACAAGTTATTTGGAGAATAGCCTTGGCTTTTACTATTGCCCGTAGCCTGGTGGCGTTTGGTGTCGCCGTTTCAGCAGGCCTTTTCATGTCGATCGGATTGCAGCAATCGGCGCTCGAACGGCTGAAGGTCAACGGCCCGGTTTACGAGCAGGTCGTCTATGGCAAGGACCTGATCGCCGATATTCTGCCGCCGCCGCTGTTTGTGGTCGAATCCTACATGCTTTCCTTCGAGGCGAGCAAATTTCCCGAACTCACCGACACCAATCTTGCCAAGATCGCCAATCTCAAGGCCGCCTACGACGACCGCCGCGCCTATTGGAAAACCACCCGGCTGCCGCAGTCTTTGAAGGACGAGCTTGAAAACGATGTGCTTGCCAAGGGTGATACATTCTGGGACGTGATGGACCGCGAAATCATCCCTGCCCTGAACGCCAAGGACGAGGACAAGGCGCACGGGGCGATCGAGCAGTTGCGCGTCGCCTTTCATTCGCACCAGGACGCGGTCGAGAAACTCGTCGCCAATTCCGACGCCTTCCTGAAGGGCGAGGAACACAATGCCGCCTCGGAAATCGTCACCTGGACGATCTACGCCGGTGGCGCCGGCCTCGGATCCTTCGCTTTGTTGCTGGTCGGGCTCTATCTGCTGCGCCGCCGGGCGATCGTGCCGCTCGACGGCATGAAGGCCTATATGGGCAACCTCGCAGACGGCGATTTTTCAACCGAGGTTCCCTATGCCAGCCGTTCCGACGAGATCGGCGCCATGTCCAAGGCCGTGGCGGTTTTCCGTCGCAACGCACTCGAGCGGCAGGACGCGCAGAAGCGCGAGACAGCGCTTCGCGATGCGGAATTTGAACGCGAACGCAGCCAGATGGCCGACAAAGCCGCCGACGAGCAGATCCGCGAAACGGTGATCGCTCAGCTGACCTATGGCCTGGACCAGCTATCACACGGAAATCTCGATTGCCGGATCGCCACGCCCTTTGCCGCCGCGTACGAGACTTTGCGCGCCAAGTTCAATGACAGTATGGACGCGCTTTGCGCCTCGATGGCCGAAATCGCCCAGACCTCCAAACAAGTGGATAGCTCCTCGGCCGACATTACGGGTGCAACCGAGAGTCTCGCTTTGCGCACGGAACAGCAGGCTGCCATGCTCGAAGAGGCCACAACCGCACTCGACAAGATGAATGCCAAGGCGAAAGACGCCGCCGAACATGCCGGCAAGGCAACCGGCATGATGACTGAGACCCGCACCAGCGCCGAACGTTCGGCGGCCGTCGTGCGCGAAGCGATCGCCGCCATGGAACGGATCGAAGGCTCGTCGTCGCAGATCGGCGACATCGTCAACGTCATTGATGAAATCGCCTTCCAGACCAATCTCCTGGCGCTCAATGCCGGCGTTGAAGCTGCCCGCGCCGGTGAGGCCGGCAAGGGTTTCGCCGTCGTGGCGCAGGAGGTGCGCGAACTCGCCATGCGCTCGGCCAACGCCGCCAAGGAGATCAGGGCGCTGATTTCCACGTCCTCGTCTCAGGTTTCCACCGGCGTGGAGCTTGTCAACCGCACCGGCAAGGCGCTTCAGGAAATCGAAGGACAGGTCGAGCAGGTTGCTGGGCTCATCGCCCGGATCGTTTCTGTATCCTCCGAACAGGCGGTCGCGATCCGCGAGATCAACGCCGCCGTCAACGCCCTCGACCAGGTGACGCAACACAATGCGGCCATGGCCGTCGAAACCGCTTCTGCCTGCCGCGCGCTCGGCGCCCAAACGCAGAGATTAGAAGGCGTCGTCAGGCGCTTTCAGATCGATGCGGCAAGCAGCATGTCAAGGCCGCGTCAAGCCGCTTGACCACTCGGCCGAGATCCTTTCACCTCACTTGTCGACAGTTGCAACGACGGCAACGCAATCGCCCGATTTGACCAGGCCCGGGAAATGCCGAGCACAGAGAATGCCGTCCATGCCGGCGCGGATTTCGTGGGGGGGCATGCCGGTTGTTCCGGTCGGATAGATGCGGGCGATCACAGCATGCTCCGTGACGGCCTCACCGAGATCGATAACCGGTTCGATCAATCCGCCCTCCTCCGCAAAGGAGAAACAGCGGCCGTCCGGCATGTCGAGCCAGGTCGTCGGAACGGCATCGACAGCGCCGGCGACGATCCCGGCATGGCGCAGCACGTTAATGGTGCCGCGTTTGGCGATCGCCGCAGTTTTGGCCGTGGCGGTGCCGCCGCCACCGAGTTCCGTGGTGATGAAGACCTTGCCCATCTCCTCGGCGGCGGTGTCGTACATGCCGACCGCATCGATCTCCAGCATCTTCATCGAATAGGGTGCGGCAAAGGCCGTGACGAAATCGAAAGCCTTCGCCTCCTGCTGCTTGTTCGGCAGGATATGGGCTGCGCAGAACGGCAGAAAGTCGAGCGTCTTGCCGCCGGAATGAAAGTCGAGCACGAGATCCGCCATCGGCAGAAGCACACGCTGAAAATAGTCGGCAATCTTCTCGGTCACCGTGCCGTCCGGCCGGCCCGGAAAGCTGCGATTCATGTTGCCCCTGTCGATCGGCGACGTCCTGGTTCCCGCCAGGAACGCCGGATAATTCATCGCCGGCACGATGATGACAGCGCCGCTCACCTCCTCGGCCTTCAGCGTGCGGGCAAGATCGAAGAGCGCGATTGGTCCTTCATACTCGTCGCCGTGATTGCCGCCGGTCAGAAGCGCTGTCGGTCCCTTGCCGTTCCGGATGACCGTTATCGGGATCATCACCGAGCCCCAGGCGGAATCGTCGCGGCTGTAAGGCAGACGCAGGAAACCGTGCTGGACGCCCTCGGCGGCGAAATCCACCGTCGCGCTGATCGGCGACGGTCGCAAGCCAATCTCAGTCATGACAGCCTCAATCCTTGACCATCAGTCTGCGCGGCACGTTTGCGAAGCATTCGACGCCGCTTTCGGTGATGAGAATGCTTTCGGTCGTCTCGAAACCCATGTCGTCGAGCCAGAGGCCGGTCATGAAATGGAAAGTCATGCCGGGTTTCAATTCCGTCCGGTCGCCGGGACGCAAGCTCATGGTGCGCTCGCCCCAGTCCGGTGGATAGGACAGGCCGATCGGGTAACCGGTGCGATTGTCCTTGACGATGCCGTATTTCTTCAGAACCGCGAAGAAGGCATTGGCGATGTCCTCGCAGCTATTGCCGGGCTTGGCGACAGCAAGACCGGCCTCCATGCCTTCGAGCGTCGCCTTCTCCGCGTCGAGAAAAGCCTGGGTCGGCTTGCCGAGGAAGACGGTACGCGACAGCGGCAGGTGGTAGCGGTTGTAGCAGCCGGCAATCTCGAAGAAGGTACCCTCGCCCTTCTTCAGCGGCCGATCGTCCCAGGTCAGATGCGGCGCGGATGCTTCGACACCGGACGGCAGCAGCGGCACGATGGCCGGATAGTCGCCGCCGATGCCATCGACGCCGCGGGTGCCGGCATCGTAGATTTCCGCCACCAGATCGCATTTGCGCATGCCGACCTCGATCCTGTCGAAGATGCGCGCGTGCATGGCTTCGACGATCCGGGCGGCATTGCGCATATATTTGATTTCGGTCTCGCTCTTGACCGCGCGCTGCCAGTTGACCAGCGCGGTCGCGTCGACGAAGCGCGCATTCGGCAGGTGCTTCTGCAGCGCCGCAAAGGCGGCCGCCGAAAACCAGTAATTGTCCATCTCGACACCGATCGTCAGCTTGCCGAAGCCGCGCTCGGTCAGGATGCCGGCGAGATAGTCCATCGGATGGCGCTCGGTCGACTGCACGTAGTGATCGGGATAGCCGACGATGTTGTCGTGCTTCAGATAGGTGGTGAACTTGGCGCCGTTGGCATCCTGGCCGCGGCCGAACCAGATCGGTTCGCCCTGCGGCGGCACGATCACCGCCTGGTGCACGTAGAAGGACCAGCCGTCATAGCCGGTCAGCCAGGCCATATTGGACGGATCGCTGACAATAAGCAGGTCGACACCCTTCGCCTCCGTGGCGCGCCGTGTCTTTTCCAGCCGCGCGGCATATTCGCCGAGCGAGAATTTGAGATTGGGCTGGGTCATGTTTCTTCCCTTCTCCGGCAAATGCCGGTCAGCTTTCGAATGGGGTCCCGGCATTCGCCGCACCGGCGCGGGCAAAGGCGAGGGTGGCGATGGCGGTGTCTTGGATGCCGGTCCCGGTGAGGTCGGCGATGGTGATCTGGTCGTCGCTCGTCCGTCCCGGCACCCTGCCGGCGACGATCTGGCCGAGCTCGGCGAAGACCGCGTCGGCCGCGACCAGCCCGGCATCGATTGCGTGATGCAGCTCGCCGAGACGCCGCGTCTGCTTCAGGCTGTCGGCGACATAGAGGCCGGCGTCGGCGATGACCGCCGGGTCGATCTCGTTCTTGTGCTCCGCATCCGAGCCCATGGCCGTCAGATGCTGCCCGGATTCCAGCCACCCGGCCTTAATGACGGGGCTTTCCGCGGGCGTGGTGGTGACGATGAGATCGGCGCCGGAGATTGCCTTTCTCGGGTCCGACATCGCAGTGACGGGAAACCCGAGATTTCCGCTCAATTCCCCCGCGGCGGCTTCGGCCTTTGCGGCATCCCGCGCCCATATCCTCGCTTCGCGGATCGGCCGCACCAGCCTCAACGCTTCAAGCTGCAGCCGCGCCTGCATGCCTGCCCCGAAGATGGTAGCCACCGACGCATTGTGCCGCGACAGATGTTTAGCAGCGACGGCACCGGCTGCCGCGGTGCGTATGTCGGTGAGATAGCCGTTATCCAGCAGCAGCGCCTGCACCAGGCCGGTCCGGCTCGACAGCAGCACCATCATGCCGTTGGTGCTCGGCAGGCCGATCTTTGGATTGTCGAAGAAACCGGGGCTGATCTTGATCGCGAAGCCGTCGACGCCGGGGACATAGGCGGTTTTCACATCGATCTCGCCGCGATAGTCCGGAATGTCGAGCCGCAGGATCGGCGGCATGGCGACGGCTTTGGTCGCAAGCGCTGCGAAAGCCTCTTCGATGCAGGCGACCGCATCGCGGTCGAGCCCGACGATCTCTCGCAATTGCGCCTCCGTCAGAATGATCATCCGGCTCATCGGCCATCCTCCCCGAACATTGCCGTCTCACCGTTGATCACCCGGCGGTGCTGTTCCATGTCGACATTTCGCCCGGACAGGATCGCAACGACGGGGCCGCTGGAGCCGATCTTTCCCGCAAGCAGCGCCGCGACGCCGACCGCGCCCGCGCCCTCCAGAATCTCGCGTTCGGCGGCATAAGCGTGGCGCATGCCGGCGGCGATTTCCGCCTCCGTCAGCAGGATGACGTCGTCGAGAAGGGCGCGGCACATGGCGAAGGTCACACGATTGTCGAGGCCGATGCCGCCGCCGAGCGAGTCGGCAAGGCTGGGTAGTTCCTCAACCTGCACCGGCCGCCCGGCATCGAGACTCGCCTTCATCGCCGCGCCCCGCTCCATCGTCAGGCCAATCACCTTCACCTTCGGATTGACGCCCTTGATCGCGGCGGCGACGCCTACCGCCAGGCCACCGCCCGAGAGCGGCACCAGCACCGTCGCCGCTTCCGGCAAGGCGTCGATGATCTCTAGCCCCAGCGTCCCCTGCCCGGCCACCACAGCCGGATGGTCGAAGGGCGGCACCATCACCAGTGCCTCCTCATCGACCAGCCGATCGACCTCCTGCTGCGCTTCGTCCTGTGATTGCCCGACGATGCGGATCTCGGCGCCGAGGCGGCGGATTTCCGCAACCTTGTTCTCCGGCACCAGCCGCGACATGCAGATCGTCGCGACGGCACCTTCAGCCTTTGCCGCATGGGCAAGCGCCCGGCCGTGATTTCCGGTCGAGGCGGCGACGACGCCGCGCGCACGTTCTGCCGGCGACAGCGCGAGCACTGCGTTGGTAGCCCCGCGCAGCTTGAAACTGCCGGTCGTCTGATGGTGTTCGAGCTTCAGCCAAACGGGAACGCCGGCAATGTCGCCAAGCGCTGCGGATTGCACCATCGGCGTTGCGACAACCCGGCCGGCGATCCGCCGCGCCGCTGCGCGAATATCCTCCAGCGAAACGGGCAAGGTGCTGACCATGATCTCAGCCTTTCCCGTAGGGTTTGGTCATCAATTGCCCGAGTTCGGGCCGCGCCTGGTCATCGCCGCAAAGCCTCAGGCAGGCCCAAGCGGTTGCCAGATTGCTGGTGACCACGGGCTTGCCGGTCTCGGCTTCGATGCGGGCGGCGACCTCGGCTGCGCGCACGGCGGTACACGAGATGAACAGCGCATCGGATTCCGGCGCCAGCGCCTGGCGTGCGAGGGATGCGATGTCATCCGGCGCAATCCGCGCCATTTCACGATCGTCACTCAGGCCGAGGCAGGTGAAACGGTCGATCGTAAAGCCGAGATCCGCGAAATAATCCGCCATCGGCCGGCTGGTCTCGATCGTATACGGCGTCAGCACCGAAATCCGCCTGGCGCCGAGCGTCTGCAGGCCTTTCACCGCCGCCGCCGTCGGCGTTACCACCGAAGCACCGGGTTTGGAGGCGTGGATCGCCGCTTCGATATTGCGGTCGCCGATGACGACCGAGGCGGAGGTGCAGGAATACATGACGGCATCGAGCATCTCATCCGGCAGGATCAGCGCAGCACCTTCCGTCAGAGACGGCTGCATTTTCAGAAGATTCTCCGGTGTGACCGGATTGGCGTAACGGATGCGGCTGACATAGACGCCGATGCGGTCGCTGGCGACCATACGCCGGAAATCGACTTCCGTCGTATGGTCCGTCGCCAGGATGATCAGGCCGATGCGCTTTTCGAGCGGCCGGTCGTCAAGTCGCGGCAGCCGGCCGGCGGGGATGATTTCGATCTTTGCTGTCATCTCAGTCATCCATCCTGGCGTAGCGCTCCTCGAGCCAGCGCAAGCCCGCGACCGAGATCAGGCTGATGACGAGGAAGAAGACGCCGACGAGCGTCATCGGTTCGATGTAGCGATAGTTGCTGTTGGCGATGCTCTTCGCCTGGTTCATCAGCTCGAGCACGGTGATCGCCGAAAGCAGCGGCGTCTCCTTGAACATGGCGATGAAATAATTGGCGAGCGCCGGGATCATCGGCGGGATGGCCTGCGGCAGGACCACGTGGATCCAGGCCTGGCGCGTCGTCAGATTGGTGGCCTTGGCCGCCTCCCATTGCCCGCGCGGCACATTCTCGATGCCGGCGCGATAGACCTCGGCGGTATAGGTCGCATAATGAATGCCCATGCCGATGACGCCGGCGGTGAGCGGCGACAGCCGAATGCCGATATCCGGCAGCACGTAGAAGATGAAGTAGAGCTGCACCAGCAGCGGCGTACCGCGGATGAATTCCGAGACGAAACCGACCGTCCTGGAAATGGCGGCGACCGGGGACCGTCGCGCAATCGCCAGACCGAGGCCAACGACCATGGCGACGGCAGCGCCGAGGACAGTGGCAAGAATAGTGATCTTGAACCCTTCGAGAAGGGTCGGCATGATCTGCCAGACGAAGTCCCAATCCCATTCCATCCGATCAGGTCCTTATGCCGTCGAGGCTGCGGGCCATGCGCCGCTCCAGCCAGCGCATCGCCGCCGAAATCGCCAGGGCCATGAGGAAATAGAGAATGAGGATGGTCGCGAAGGGCACCAGCGTATTGCCGGTCTGCGCCCGCACCACCTGCGCCTGAAAGGTCATATCCGTCAGCGAGATCAGCGATACGACGGCCGTGCCCTTCAAGAGCTCGATCGCATTGTTGCAGAAGGTCGGCAGCATCAGCGGCAGCGCCTGCGGCAGGATGACGTGGCGCATACGCTGATAGCGCGACAGGTTGAGCGCAACACAGGCTTCCGATTGTTCGCGCCCGACGGCCTTGACGGCGCCGCGCACCACCTCCGCCGCATAGGCGCCGACATTCAGGCCGAGCGCCAGCACGCCTGCCTGCAGCGGCGTCAGGGTCAAGCCGGCAAAAGGCAGCACGAAATAGACCCAGAAGAGCTGGACGAAGATCGAAGTGCCACGGAAAAACTCGATATAGGCGGTCGCCAGAGCCCGAACGGCAAAGAAGCGCGACAGGCGGCCGAGGCCCGCCAGGAAGGCCATGACAAGCGCCAGCGCCGAGCCCATGACCGTCAGTTGGAGCGTCACCAGGGCGCCCTCGAGGATCAGTGTCAGATAGCCGGACCATACCGCCATCGGCAACTCGCTTCTTTGGAGATTATTTCGCGATAATCCGGCCACGCCCATGACATGGCCGGATACGCACGTCGATTACTTGGCCGCGGCGCAGAGCTTGTCGCGGCTGGTCGACATCGCCGCCTTGGCCGAGAAGCCGTAGGGCTCGATGATCTTGGCGAATTCGCCCGATTCCTTCAGCTTCTTCAGCTCGACGTCGAAGGCATCGCGCAGAGCGACGTCCTGCTTGCGGAAGGCGGCGCCGTCGCAATAGACCGGTGCATTGACGACGGGGGCGACGGTTTCGAGGTTCGGATCCTTCGCCTTGGCCATCAGATCGTGGATCGACAGAACCGGCAGCGAATAGACGTCGATGCGGCCGTCCTGCAGCATCTTGATGCCGCTCTGGCCGTCCGGAACGACGATGACGCGGTCACGCGGCACGCCGGCCTCGAGCGCCAGCTTTTCCTCAGTGCCGCCGCCCGGCGCACCGATCTTGGCATCCGGATTGTCGGCAATATCCTTGTAGCTCGTCAGCTTCAGCGGATTGCCTTTCTTCAGGGCAAAAGCTTCGGCGTCGCAGAGGATCGGTTCGGAATAAGCGACGGCATTGCAACGCTCGGGTTTCATGAACAGGCCGGCGGTGATCGCGTCGTGGCGGCCCGCCTGCAGGCCGGGGATCATCGCGCCGTATTCCGAGATCGAGGCGACCACTTCCTTGACACCGAGCTTTTCGAAGATGACACGCGCGACATCGGGGGCAGCGCCCGAAACCTTGCCGTCGGCACCGACGGCGGTGAATGGCGGCTCGTTGGCGATGGCGATGCGGGCAAAGCCCTGTTCCTTCAGCTGTTCGAGCTTGTCATCGGCGGCGGATGCCGGAGCTCCAGCCGTCACCAGAAGCACCGACAGGCTGACGGCGCTTAAAACATGTCCTGCTTTCATCGTTCCCAACTCCTCTGGCTTTCTCTTTGAGTTTTGTTGTCCGCGGGCAATGTCTCAGGTCAGACGCGGTGCCCCGCCGCGATGATCTTGCGCAGGAAGGTCTGCGTCCTCTCCTGCGTCGGATTGCGGAAGATGTCGCCGGGCTTACCTTCCTCGACGATCCTGCCGCGATCGAAGAACAGCACGCGGTCGGCGAAATCATGGGCGAAACCCATCTCGTGGGTGACGAGAAGCATTGTCATGTCGGTCTCCGAAGCCAGCCGCCGCATGACGTTCAGCACTTCTTCGACCAGTTCCGGATCGAGCGCCGAGGTCACCTCGTCGAACAGCATGATCTTCGGCGACAGCGCCAGCGCCCGGGCGATGGCGACACGCTGCTTCTGCCCGCCGGACAGCTGCGCCGGGACGCTTCTGGCCTTGTCGGCAAGGCCGACCATCTCGAGAAGCTCCATCGCCAGCTTCTCGGCTTGCGGCCGCTTGATGCCCTTGGTCAACATCGGCGCCAGCGTCACGTTGTCGAGGACGCATTTGTGCGGAAACAGGTTGAAGTGCTGGAAGACCATGCCGATCTTCTCGCGCATGCGATGCAGATGCCGCTCATCGGCCGGCACCAGTCCGCCACCATTCGGCATATGGTAGAGCTGTTCGCCGTCGACCTCGATATGGCCGCCGCTGATCGTCTCCAGCGTCATCAGGATGCGCAGGATCGTCGTCTTGCCGGAGCCGGACGGCCCGATCAGTGCCAGCTTCTCACCCGGCATGACATTCATCGACAGCCCGTCGAGCACGGTCAGCGGACCGTATTTCTTGACGATGTTGTCGATGCGGATGATGGGCTGAGGCATTCATGTCTCTCCTTGTTGAGACAAGCAATGTCCTAACGATGACGGCCCATCGAAATCATGTCAATTCGCAAAATAATATCATGACAATTATTCTGCGCCTGCTGGAGAATGCGGCGGCCACCTCAGATCGCGAGCAGCAGCTCTTCCGGATTTCCCTGCGCCAGGGAGGCGACGATCCCGAGTCCGGTTCGCAATTCGCCTTCGGTCGTCGAACCGAGCGAGATACGCACTGCCGGCGTCCAGCCGTGATCGGCGGTGTGGAAGGATTTGCCCGGCGCGATCGCCACGCCGCGCAGCCTCGCCTGCGACACGAAGCCCTCCTCCGTATGGCTGCCGGAAAGCGGCAGCCATACATGCAGGCTTTGCGGATGCGCCCGGTGGCTGAGACCAGCCAGCATCTCCGCCGCGATTGCGTGGCGGTCGGCAAGGGCGCGGCGCTGCCAGTTGACCAGTTCCATCGCCGTGCCGTCACTGACCCAGCGGGTGGCGATCTCGGCCATGGCGGGCGTCGCCATCCAGCTGGAAACGAGATGCCGGTTGGCGACGGCGGCGACATAGCGGTCGGGGGCGACGAGGTAGCCGATCCTGAGACCGGGAACAGTGATCTTGGTGAAGCTGGTGACGTAGAGGGTCCGCTCCGGCGCGAACGCCGCCATTGGCGGCGCCCGGTCCTCGATCAGCGGACCGAGAATATCATTTTCGATGATCGCAATGTCATGCTTGGCGGCGACAGTGGCGAGCGCCTGCCGGCGCTCGGCGCTCATCAGCGCCGCCATCGGATTGATCACCGAGGGCTGCAGGAAGATCGCCCGGATCGGCCCCGTGCGGCAGGCTTCATCCAGCGCTTCGGGGATCATGCCTTGCTCGTCGATTGCCAGCCCTTCGAGGTGCAGGCCGAGATAACCACAGAGCGGCACCAGCGTATGGTGGCTGACCGCCTCGGTCGCAATCGTCGAGCCGGGCGGCGCGACGCTCATCAGCGCCACCGTCATGCCCGAGGTCGCGCCATTCGTCACGCTGACATTCAGCGGCGATACCTCGAGCCCGCAGCGCGCCAGCCATTCGGTGGCGACCGTGCGGTGACGGGGAAAGACCATGTTCGGCCGGAACGACAGGGCCGAGCTGGAGGGCAGGTTTTCCGAAAGCCAGCCGAAGGCCTGGCGCAGCCTTTCCAGATGGATCTGTTCGCAGACCGGCTTCAGGATCGACAGGTCGATTACCTCGCCCAGCCGCTCCGGCAGATAAGGCGGCTCCGGCTCGCGCGGCCTGGTCTGGACGAAGCTGCCGCGGCCGATCTCGCCCGATATCAGCCCGCGGCGGCTGAGCTCATCATAGGCGCGGCTTACCGTCTGCACGGACAGATGCAGCTCATCCGCCAGCTTGCGATGCGGCGGCAATTGCGCCCCGTCGGGGAGCTTGCCGTCGGTGATCGCATTGGCGATCTGCTCGGCGAGCGAGAGGTAGGCCGGCCGGCGGAGTTGCGAGGGATCAGGGCGCCACTTTGTCATGATTTCAACACTGCTGAAAATCAGTTCAATTGACAATGCCAAAATGCGCTCCCATTGTCTTTTCGCTGCGTTTGAAATGATTTCTTTCTAAAGAAAGCACCATGAAGCTCGACGCCATCGACCTGCGCATTCTCGACGCCGTCCAGCGCGACGGCCGCATCACCAAGCTGGCGCTCGCCGAAAAGGCCGGGCTGTCGCCGACGCCATGCTGGATGCGGCTGCGCAAGCTCGAAAAGGCAGGTGTTATCACCGGCTACCACGCCCGCATCGCTCCACGGCGCATCGCGCCGGTCGCCAGCGTCATGATGGAGGTGACGCTCGCCAATCATCGCCAGGCCGATTTCGAACGCTTCGAACGCGCCGTTGCCGCAATCCCGGAGATCGTCGCCTGCTGGTCGGTCGGCGGCGGTGTCGATTACATCCTGAAGATCATGACGGCCGATATCGACGCCTATCAGCGGCTGGTCGACGGGCTTCTCGACCGCGAACTCGGCATCGACCGCTACTTCACCTACATCGTCACCAAGACGGTGAAGGAGGAAATAGTGCTTCCGGTCGCTTCCTTCACCGGATCCGACGAGGACCAGAGCGTGTCGTAGACAATCTCTCTGCCAGTCCGGATGGGAACTGCAGGCGTGTCCGTCGCCAAGTTATATCGCGACGAGAGATCCTATAATCTGCCGACGCTGCCTGAGCGTGGCGTAATCTGCAGCGAGGAACGCGGCACAGGATGATCGCTCAACAGTCTTCGGACCAGCCGCGCTTCCGCCGCATGTTGCTAGTGCTTAAGGATTTGACTGAGGAACAGCTTGGTGCGCTCATGCTGCGGATTGTCGAAGAATTCTTCGGGCGCCCCCTGCTCGACGATCTGCCCTGTATTCATGAAGATCACCCGGTCCGCAACGGCGCGGGCAAAGCCCATTTCGTGGGTGACGCAAACCATGGTCATGCCGTCCTTGGCAAGACCGGTCATGGTTTCGAGCACCTCCGAGACCATTTCGGGATCCAGCGCCGAGGTTGGCTCGTCGAACAGCATGACTGCCGGCTGCATGCAGAGCGACCTGGCAATGGCGACGCGCTGTTGCTGGCCCCCCGATAGCTGGATCGGATATTTGTTGGCCTGTTCGGGGATACGCACGCGCTCCAGAAATTTCAGCGCTGTCTTCTTCGCCTCGGCCGCCGGCACGCCCTTGATCCACATCGGCCCGACCATGCAGTTCATCAGCACCGTCATATGCGGGAAGAGGTTGAAGTGCTGGAACACCATGCCGACATTCTTCCGGACGTCGCCGACATTGCGCATCTTGTTGTGCAGGGTGATGCCGTTGACGGTGATCTCCCCCTCCTGATGCGCCTCCAGCCGGTTGAAGCAGCGGATCAGCGTTGACTTGCCGGATCCCGAAGGACCGCAGACGACGATCCGCTCGCCCTTGCTGACCGTAAGATTGATATCCTTCAGCACCTGAAAGGCGCCGTACCACTTCGAAACGTTTTTCGCTTCAATGATCTTGTCGCCGTTCATCGGACTTTGCTCCTGGCATAATGACGTTCGATACGCGCTTGGATAAGCTCGAGGCAGATCGACATGATCCAGTAGAGCATGGCGGCGGAAATCAGCATCTCCATGTGCTGGAAGGTCTTCTGGCCCAGCGTGCGGGCCAGGAACATGAGTTCCCAGACGCCGATGACGGAGACCAGCGAGCTGTCCTTCAGCATCGAGATAAACTGGTTGCCGGTCGGCGGAATGATGACGGGCAGCGCCTGCGGCAGGATGATCTTGCGCATGGTGATGCCGAAGCCGAAGCCGATCGAGCGCGAGGCCTCCCACTGGCCGCGATCGATGCTCTGAATGCCCGAACGGAAGATCTCGGTCATATAGGCGCCGTAGCAGAGCGAGAGCGCAAGAATACCGGCGGGCACTGCGTCGATGACGAAGCCCAGCTGCGGCAAGCCGAGATAGATCAGATAGACCTGCATCAACAGCGGAAGGCCACGGAAGAACGAGGTGTAGAAACTGGCAATCGCATAGGCGAAGCCGTTGGTCGAGAGCTTGGCGACGGCACCCAATATGGCAATTGCCGAGGCGATCACGATCGAGACCGCAGAGACGTAGATCGTCGTCACCAGGCCCTGGGTGATCATGAACGGCAGTTTTTCGGCGATGAACGGCAGGCTCAGATGGAATGTCGCAAAGAACGCCAAAAAGAGGCCGAGCAGTTCCAGCCAGACAATGGCGATCTGCACCCGCAGGGACGCAAAGCCGATCAGCACGACATTAAAAACGAACAGCAAGGCGATGACGAAAGCGATGGCGAAACGACCGTAAAAGCCGCTGGCAGCGGGATCGCCGATGACGGGACGCATCAATTCGCCCATCGTTGTACCGGTCATATTAAACATCAGGAAAAACGCCAGCGCCACGGCAAACAGCGTCGCGACGAACCACGGCTTATGGACGAGTACTTCGGATTCGACTGTATCGGGATAAAGCATGTCTTGCCCCTTGCGGCAAATCGACGGTCCGGATGTCCGGACCGTCTGGGTCTGGCGGCGGTTATTTTACGACCGTGTAGTCCACGCCGTACCATTTTACCGAAAGCTTGCTCAGCGTGCCGTCGGACTGCATGCCCTTCACGGCTTCGGCGATCTTGTCGTTGAACGCCTTGTCGCCATGTTCGATGGCAACGGCGAGCGGTTCGTAGAAGACGGGGTCGCCGATCTGTTTGATCGGGTAACCGGCTTTGACGGCGTCGAGAATGCTCGGCAGCGACGAGACGACGGCATCGAGACGGGTGCCGTCGCCGAGGCGCAGATCGTCGAAGGCGGTGGTCGAATTGGCGTAGGACTTCACTTCCTTCGGCTTGAACTCGTATTTGAAGGCAGGCGCACCGGCGGCATCGAGCGTCAGGTCGCCTTTCGCATAGGCTTCGAAGGTGGAGGTGGCCGTGGTCCCGACGACCTTGCCGTCAAGATCGGAGAGCTTGGTTGCCTTGCTGTCATTGTGCGCGGCGACAGCAGCCGGCGTGTAATAATAAACGGCCGGGAAGTCGAAGATCTCGGCACGCTTTTTGGTCGGCGTCATCGAACCGACATGCATGTCCCAACGGCCCGCCCAATTGCCGGCCGTGATGATGTCCCAGCCGGGTGTTACGAATTCGACCTTCACACCGAGACGCCTGCCGATATCCTTGGCAACGTCGATGTCGAAACCGTCAAGTTCGTTCTTGTCGTTCATGAAGGATTGCGGCGCCCAGTTGGCGTCGGTCGCGACCTTCAGGTCCTTGGCCGCCAGCACGCGGTCGAGTACGGCGCCGGCATTGGCCGGAACGGCAGCCAGCACAATAGCGAGCGACGCGGCGGCCGCAGTCATCTTGGTCAGTCTGTTCATGCGATGGTTCCCTTTATTGTCATTCTTGGTTTTGGCCCGGGCTCATTCCCGTACCGTCATGCAATCTTGCAGTCGGAGAGACCTTTTCGTCTTCCGGCGATGGGAAGCAGCGGCAGACCGCTCGTTCCTTCAAACCGGGGAAGTCAGAACTCTCCTTTCTGGCGCATCTCGTCGCGAACGGAGCGGGCAACCCGGAAGGCTTCTACGCCGGCGGGAATGCCGCAATAGATTGCGATTTGCACGAGAGCGGCCCGCAATTCGTCGTCCGTCAGCCCGTTGCGAATGGCGCCGCGAAAGTGGATGCCGAATTCATGCATGCGGTTAAGCGCCGCGAGCATGCCGAGATTGAGAAGGCTACGCTGCTTGAGATCGAGCCCTTCGTCGGTCCAGGCCGCACCCCAGCAATATTCGTTGAGAACGTCCTGGAAAGGAGCGGAAAAGCTGTCGGCATTGTTCATCGCCCGGTCGACATAGTCGTCGCCGAGAACCTTGCGCCTGACGGCCTCGCCATTCTTTCTGAGTGTCTCATCCATGGGTCGTCTCCTCGCGAGTCAGGAAGCCGCGCATCAAATTCGCAACCGTTTCCGGCGCCTCGATCAGGATGGAGTGGCGCAATCCAGGCAGGATGCTGAGCGTCGAGCCCGGGATGCGCTCGTGCATGTAGCGGGCCATGCGTGGATTGGATCCGGCATCCTCCTCGCCCGTTGCAATCAGCGTCGGGCAGCGGATCTGGTCGAGGAAGCCGCCGAAATCCGTCTCCGCCAGCACCCGGTAGGCGGCGGCGTAACAGTCCGGATCATTCTCCGCATCGCGCTCACGAAGCCGCGCGATCACCGCGGGGTTGTTCTCCTGAAATTCTTCCGTCAGCCAGCGCGACAGCGAGGCATTGTGGTGGTCGGCAGGCGTCCCTGCCTGCAGTGCCGCCAGCCGCTCCAGCACTCGCGTCCGTTCCTCCGGTGTGCGGCCGGCGACCGTCGACAGCAGCATCAGCTTGCGCAGCCGGTCGAGATGGGTCAGCGCCAGACGCTGGGCGATCAGGCCACCGAGCGAGAAGCCGGCGAGATTGAAGGTCTGGAACCCAGCCTTGTCGGCCAGCGCCAGCGCCTCGTCGACGAAATCGTCGATCTCATAGCGGCCCTTGATCCGGCTCGAATGGCCATGGCCACGCAGATCGAAGGTCAGGACCGTGAACTGGTCCTTGAGACGTTGGACGACACCCGACCAGGCTTCGAGATAGGATCCGACGCCGTGGATGCAGACGAGCGGATCGCCGCTGCCGTCGATGCGGTAGTTGAGCGTCACATCTCCGACGGTATGGCGCTGTGCCTCTCCCATGATCAGTTCGCCGCTGCCGTGCGCTTCTGTTCCTTCTCTTGCTCGCGCGCCGCAAAGAAGGGCATGATTTCCCTGATGAACAGCTCCAGCGTCCGCTTCTGCAGTTCGAACGGCAGATTGAAGGTGAGACCGAGGCAATATTGATCGACGCCGGCGGCTTCGAACACCAGCAGCTTCTCGATCGCCTCGTCGGGCGTACCGAACATCAGGTTCTTGCGGATATTGTCCGGATTGTAGTTGTCCTTGCCCTTCACCGCCTCGTAGGGCACGGCCTCCGGAAAGCCTTCGCGCACCCTGCCGATATTCTGCATCAGGTTTTCGAAAGCACGGCCGTAATCCATGCTGTGCTTGACGGCTGTCTCCCAGCCATCCGGTTTGTCGTAGACGCAGGTGCGGCGTTGCATCATGAAGCGGGGGCGTGGCACTTCCGGATGATCGGCTACCGCCTTGTGAAACTTGTCGGAGAGAACCTGGATCTCGGCTGCCGGCGCCGAAAGCGGCGTCGAAAGGATGCTGGCGCCGTTGGCGATCGCCCAGTCGAAGGTGCCAGGATCGCGCGCCGCAACCCAAATCGGCGGATGCGGCCGTTGCAGCGGCTTCGGCACCGAGGTGGCGGTCGGGAAATTCCAGTAGTGACCGTCATGGGCATAATCGCCGGCCCAGAGCTTCTTCACCGCCGGCACGATCTCCTTCATATAGGCGACGCCTTCCTGCTGGGGCATACCGCCTGCCATGCGGTCGAACTCGTACTGGTAGGAACCGCGGGCGATCCCGAATTCCAGGCGGCCGTTGGTGAGATGGTCGCAGAGCGCCGATTCCCCGGCCAGCCGGATCGGGCTCCAGTAGGGCGCCACCAGCGTCGAGGTGCCGAGGCGGATCTGCTGCGTATGCTGCGCCAGCCACACCAGCGTCTGGAACGGGTTCGGCGAAATCGTGCATTCGATCGTGTGGTGCTCGGCGGTCCACAGCGCCTCGAAGCCACCCTCGTCGGCCATGCGGGCGAGCGCCAGAAGGTTGTGCTTGGCCGTCGACATCGGGACGTCGGGCGAGAAGCGTTCCATGGTCAGCGATACTGCGAATTTCATCTGCTAGCCTCCCTTTCGGGTTCGTTTCTTGTGTGTCGTCACTTCAAGCGGATGACGAACGGATCCTGCATCGCCCCGGAATAATCGATGATCACGTTCTTCAGCCGCGTGAACTCGTGCATCACCTCGAAGCCGCCGCGCCGTCCGTAACCGCTCTCCTTGAAACCGCCATTGGCGGACATGAAGGAGGCCGAGCGGTAGGTATTGACCCAGACGGTGCCCGCCTCGATCTGGTTGGCGAAGCGCAGCGCCCGGTCGATATCCTTGGTCCAGATGCCGGAGGCGAGGCCGTAATGACTATCGTTGGCGAGAGCGATCATCTCCGCCTCGTCGCGGAACGGCATGACGCCGACGACGGGGCCGAAGATCTCGTCGCGCATGAAGCCCATGTCGTTCTGCGCATCGACCATGACCGTCGGCTCGTAGTACCAGCCGCCGCTCGCCAGACCTTCCTTTTGCGGGCGGCGTCCGCCAGCGGCGATCTTGGCGCCTTCCTTGACGCCCCAGGCGACATAGCCCTCGACCTTCTGCAACTGGTCGGAAAGCGCCAGCGGGCCGATATCGGTATCGTCGGCGGTCGGCAGACCGACGCGGATGCGGCCGGTGCGTGCGACCAGCGCATCGATGAACTTGTCGTAGATGCCGGCCTCGACGAAGCAGCGCGAACCGGCAACGCAGGTCTGTCCGGCCGCGGCGAAGACGCCCGAGACGACCCCGTTGACCGCATGCTCGATTTCGACGTCGCCGAACACAACATGCGGCGACTTTCCGCCGAGCTCCATCGAGCAGGGCACGAGGTTCGCCGCCGCGTTGCCGGCAATGCGGCGGCCGGTGGCGGTGCTGCCGGTGAAGACATATTTCGAAACGCCGGGATGGCGAGTCAGGGCCTCACCGGCGATCTTGCCGGTGCCGGTCACGACGTTGACAACGCCCGCCGGGAAGCCCGCCTCGTGAATGAGTTCGGCCAGCGCCAGCGTCGAGGCGGTCGCGTGTTCCGACGGCTTGATGACGACGGTGTTGCCGATCGCCAGGCAGGGGGCCAGCGTGCCGGTCAGCAGCATGAGCGGCGAATTCCAGGGCGTGATCATCCCGACCACACCGAGCGGTTCGCGCAGATTGAAGTTCAGCGTGTCCATCCGGTTGATCGGGATCGTGTCGCCCTGCAGCTTATCGGCCATGCCGGCGAAATAGTGATAGCTGTCCGGCATCGAACGCATCTGCGCCCGGGTTTCCTTGAGAAGCTTGCCGTTGTCGCGCGTTTCGATTTCGGCGAGCGTGTCGGCACTGGCCCGCACCAGTTCGGCGAGGCGGCGGACAAGCGCGCCGCGATCGGTCTGCGTCATCCGCCGCCAGGCGGGATTGCGGAAGGCGGCGTTCGCGGCAGCAACGGCAGCGTCGACATCATCGGCATCGGCTTCGGCCAGATCGTACCACCGCTTGCCGGTTGTCGGATCGTAGCTGGCAATGTAATTGCCGGCCTTCGGCGCCACGAATTCGCCGTTGATGAACAGGCCCTGTCGCGAACCTTCGATGGAGCTGACTGTCGTCTTCATGTCACTGTCCTTGGTCTTGGGAGGCTTGGAGCCAGGCACGGGCTTCGCCGTCGATCATCGCGACGCGGCCGCCATCGTCGGAATCCATGTAGATGCCGAAGCGGCCCGCCTGCCGCTCGCGCACATAGCGGCGCAACATGGAGCGCAGTTCATGGGTGGCGATCGCCTCGTAGGGCAGATCATCGATGCCGAAGAAGCGGAGATCGGCAGGCAGGTTGACCTCTTCCCCCTCGCCTGCCAACCGGGCGCGATAGACGAGATAGCCGGGATCGCTGTCGGCAACGTCGAAGACGGAATAGAGGAAGGTCTCTTCCGGTACGAGGCGCAGCGCATCGCCGCCCTCGACCACCAGCTGGCTGTCGGCCTTGCGGCGGCGTGCCGATGGCAGCACCCAGCCGCCCCTCCCGTCCGAGCGCAGCAGCAGGCCGTCGCCGGCCTCGATCAAGTAGCCGATGATCATCCCGTGCGAGGCAAGCCAGCCCGCCGGCAGCGGATCCTTGACGCTGGCGTAACGGCCGCGGCAGAAGCCGAGCGGCGCGGTCGGGCTGGTGCCGAAGGCGCGGACCTGGCCGATGAGAACCGTATGGTCGCCAGCATCGACGGCGCTGTAGGTGGTGCAGTCGAACCATGTCAGACTGTCGGTCAGAACCGGCGCGCCGGTATGGATGTGATCGTGGGTGACCGACTGGAACTTGTCTGGAGACTTCGAGGCGAATGTGCCTGAGATATCGACCTGACCTTCATGAAGGATATTGACCGCAAAGCAGCCGGCATTGGTGAAGGCCCGATAGCTGGAGGCCGCCTTCGCGACGCAGACGAGAAGCAGCGGCGGATCGAGCGACACTGATGTAAACGAATTCGCGGTCATGCCGCGCGGGGTCCCGTCCTCGTCGCGCGTGGTGATGACGGTCACACCCGTCACGAAGGTTCCGAAGGCCCGGCGCAGTGCGATCGGGTCGATCGGGGCATCCGTCCTCGCCGCTGTCTCCGCCATGCCTTCGAGCCTCCTCTGCTTGTTGAAGGGAGGCTATCGCTGCCGCTTCGGCCGTTCTTCCCTGGCTTCGTAGGATGGGGTGGAAAACTTCTGCCTCGATCCAGAGGAGACAAAACGGCGCGAGGGGCAGCGCCTCGAACGAGCGTATATAAGGGGCGGAGAACTATCTTTGGGCGGTCGAGCGATTGTCGATGACGCCGTGCAGACGGATTGCCAATTCGACGGCAAAGCGCTTTTCCGGAGTCTCGACATCAACGCCGAAGAGCTCCTGAATGCGCGAGAGCCGGTAGCGCAGCGTCGTAACGTGCAGGCCCATCGTATCGGCGCAGGCCTGGCTGCGGCACCCCTCCTGCAGATAGGTGGAGAGCGTTTCCATATAGGGCGTCCCGTTTTCGCGATCGTGCTCGGCGATAGCGCCAACACTTTCCTGGACAAAACTACGCACGTCGCCGGCTTCCGAGGCTGCAACCAACATCGGAAGCGGCCCGAAGTCCTGAGCTGAAATAGCACCGGTCAATCCAAAGGAACGGCCGATGCGGATCATGCGGCCGCACCGCTCCCAAGCCGCCGGGTAATCGGGTAGCGTATCACAGCGGTTGCCTGAGACGACAACGGGCGCCTCGCCGAAATAGCGGCCGAGTTCCTCGGCGATGCGGCGGGTGAGCTTGGCCGTGCGCTCCTGACGCTTGCTCGTGTCATAGGGCATGAGGCAAACGACACCGCCGTCGATCGCGATCAGATTCGCCTGCACCGAAGCCTGTTGCATAATGCGCGTCAGCGTGTGTTCGACATCGACGGACGCCCCGCCGAAGGCCTTTGTCTTATCGGGGAAATCGACGACGATCATTTGCTGCGGGACGGCGAAGCTCAATCCGAGCCGCTGAGCCCGTTGCGCGACATCGCCGGCGTCCCCCCACCGGGCCTCGACGATTTCGAAGAACAGCTCGCTCTGCGTCCGGGTTTCAAAACGGAACCGGATGAAGCTGCGCATCATCTGGACGCTCAGCGCGAATTTGGCGCTGTCGAGCATCAGTAAGTCAAGATCGCTGAATTCCCGGGAGGTCGGGAAGATGATCAGCGCTCCGACCAGCTGATTGTCGACCATCAGCGCCTCGATGCGAGCGGAGATCTTGAAACGTTGTATGCCGTCGTCGAGAAAAAGGTTGGCCGCATTCGTCGTGCCGTGTTCGATCGCATCACGCGCCGCCTTCATCAGCGGCCGGGCGAGAGTCGTGGAAGCGGCTTCCGGCCAGGAGGTCTCGTCGTATAGCGCGTTCGGTGGGCGCCCGGCGATCACCTGATTGGCGGTGAAGTCGATCACCACCGTCGGGTTCGGCAGCATCATTCCGACCATCGCCGAAAGCGGTGCGACCGAGCCGTCGCTGAGCACATGCTCGAGCAGCGACGTATGCGCTTTCAGGGCTCGCTCGAGCCGCTGCGCCGACCGCTTCTCGGCTTCAAGCCGGTGTTCGCGCTCCACGGCGATTGCGCCCAGATGGATGATGGTGCCGAGGAAGGCAAGATCGTCCTCCGATACTTCGGTGATCTGTCGGGCGATGACGCTGAGGACCATCGGCCGGCCTTCCGCATCCTTGCAGTTCATGGGCAAGACCAAGACGGTGCGGTAGTCGCGATCGAAGGCTTCCGCCCGATAGCCGGGAAACTCGGCGGACTCGCGCGCATCGGGGATATAGACGGGCTCGTTTCGCTGCAGCGCGATTAAGGACGGGCTTGTCGCCAGTTCCCATTTGTCCGGCAGCTGCCGCTCTATCAGTGTCGGATCGTAGCGTACGATGACATAGGCGTAACCATGCGCGGCATCGATGCTCATGATCGATCCCAACGCCCAGTCGGCATGACGGCAAGCGGCGGCAATCAGCTGCTGGAGAACGGCCTGGAGATCGCCGCCGCTGTTGATCTGACTGGCGACGTCTCGCAGCGACAATACACGGAACCTCTGATCCAATCGTTTTCGCCTCGTTGACATCCGTCAGCGAGTATGCGCGCCCCCATCGGACAAAGCTACTTGGTTTCATAGGAAACAATCGATCTGTCTTCCGGCGAAAATAGGACGTCATACCCTGCAATCTTGAGCATCGCCGTTGCGCCGCCGCCGATTTCCGCAAAGGCATTGTCTGGCCCAGCAAGTCTCGGGACCGGTGTCCTGCTTGCTTTCGCAGGATCTTTCCGCAAGCTCTTCCTTCGGACATAGGAAGAAATTTTCCGCCGCCGCTGTAGCTTGGCGCAAGTTTTCATTTTCAGCGGTTTTTCACATGACCCTCGGCATCAGAAAATTCACGACTTTCCTGGAAGAAACCCTCATCGAAGGCGGCAGGGCCGCCTCACGGCCCGTCAATATCGTCGTGGTCGCAGCCGTGATCCAAAATCCCTGGGCCGGCCGCGGCTTTGTCGAAGATCTCAGGCCGGAGATCAGCCGCATTGCTGGGGAGCTCAGCCACGAAATGACCGGTCGGCTGTTGCGCCAGATAGGCCCCGAGCAGATAGAGGCTTGTGGGAAAGCGGCGGCGGTCGGAATCAATGGCGAAATCGAGCATGCCTCGGCAATGATCCACACACTGCGTTTCGGCAATCCTTTCCGCGAAGCGATCGGCGGCACAAACTATCTTGAATTTGCCAACACGCGCAATGCACCGGGGGCTCTCCTTTCCTTGCCGATGATGCACAAGAGCGAAAACGGCAAGCGATCGCATTTTCTGACAGCCAATTTCCAGATTGCTGATGCGCCTGGTCCCGACGAGATCATAGTGGCGATCGGCGCTTCGGATAGCGGTCGCGCCCATGCGCGCATCGCCGACCGCTTCCAGGATATCGCAGAGATGGAAGCGGAAAAGGCCGTGACGTTGTCGGGCATTTGACGAGCGCAGGAGCTGATCTTGGCGGGAGGTGGGATGAAGCTCGACGCCATCGACCTGCGCATTCTCGACGCCGTCCAGCGCGACGGCCGCATCACCAAGCTGGCGCTGGCCGAAAAGGCCGGGCTATCGCCGACGCCGTGCTGGATGCGGCTGCGCAAGCTCGAAAAGGCAGGCGTGATCACCGGCTACCACGCCCGCATCGCTCCACGGCGCATCGCGCCGGTCGCCAGCGTCATGATGGAGGTGACCCTCGCCAACCACCGCCAGGCGGATTTCGAACGCTTCGAGCGGGCCGTCGCCGCAATCCCGGAGATCGTCGCCTGCTGGTCGGTCGGCGGCGGTGTCGATTACATCCTGAAGATCATCGCGCCCGATATCGACGCCTATCAGCGGCTGGTCGACGGGCTTCTCGACCGCGAACTCGGCATCGACCGCTACTTCACCTACATCGTCACCAAGACGGTGAAGGAGGAAACGGTGCTTCCGGTCGCTTCCTTCGCCGGATCAGATGAATAACAGACCGCGCGCCAGAGCGCGTCCAAAAGGATGCGCTAAGGACGCGCTAACACTTTGAACTGGCGCATAAACCTTTCCGAATATCGATTTCGGGGTTATGCGCTAGACGATCTCTCTGCCACGCCACCCTTCTTTAGACCGTCTCTCTCTTTTCGCCTCCACCAACAGACAATCTCTCGCCCGCTCCCGTGGAAGACTTACGTCACCGCCACGAGGAGACTGGACATGACTGCCGTTTTTGCCCGCCCCGCCTATCATGATGCGCTGTCGCGACTTTCCGACCGCCATCTCCTGCGCGATCTCGCCTATGTCGGCGGCCGCTGGATCGCCGGCAAAACCGGCGAAAGTTTCGAGGTTACCGATCCGGCCTCCTCGGCGACGCTGGCTTGGGTTGCAAGCCTTGGCACGGACGAGATAGAGGCGGCGATCGATGCCGCGTCAGAGGCTTTTGCCGCCTGGCGTGCCATGCTGCCGCAGAACCGGGCGGCGATCCTGCGGAAGTGGCACGAGCTGATGCTCGCGGCCAAGGAGGATCTGGCGCTGATCATGACGCTTGAGCAGGGCAAGCCGCTGGCGGAATCGCGCGGCGAAATCGATTATGCCGCCTCCTTCCTCGAATGGTATGCCGAGGAAGGCAAGCGGTTGAATGCCGAAAGTGTCACCAGCCATCTGCCGGACGCGGAAATGATCGTCCGGCGCGAGGCGCTCGGCGTTGTCGGCATTGTCACGCCCTGGAATTTTCCCTCCGCCATGGTCGCGCGCAAGGCTGCCGCAGCCCTTGCAGCCGGCTGCACGGTCGTCGCCCACCCCTCCTCCGAGACACCGCTTTCAGCGCTTGCCCTTGCCGAACTGGCCGAACGGGCCGGCATTCCTGCCGGTGTCTTCAATGTCGTTACCGGCCAAGCCGCGCCGATTGTGGGCGCTCTCTGTGACGACATCCGGGTACGTGCTTTGAGCTTTACCGGTTCGACAAGCATCGGCAAGCTTATTGTCAGCCAATGCGCCCCCACCCTGAAGCGGCTGGTGATGGAACTCGGCGGCCACGCTCCGCTGATCGTCTTCGCCGACGCCAACGTCGATAAGGCGGTCGAGATGGCCGTCGACGCCAAGTTCGCCACATCCGGCCAGGATTGCCTTGCTGCCAACCGCATCTTTGTTCAGCGCTCGATCGCCGATGCCTTCGCCAAGGCCTTTGCCGCCCGCATCGCCGCGCTGAAGGTCGGCGCCGGGCTTGAGAATGGAAGCGAGATCGGGCCGCTGATGCATGAGCGCGCCGTCGTCAAGATCGAGGAGCAGGTCGCCGACGCGCTGGCGCAGGGCGCCCGGCTCGTCACCGGCGGCAGGCGCCATAAGGCCGGCCGGCTATTCTACGAGCCGACGCTTTTGACGGATGTGCCGGCAGGTGCCCTGATCATGCGCGAGGAGACTTTCGGGCCTGTGGCGGCACTGACCACATTCGACACCGAAGACGAGGTCGTCGCCCGTGCCAACGATACCGAATACGGCCTCGTCGCCTATGTCGTTACCGAGAACGGCGCCCGGCAGATGCGCCTCGGCCGGGCGCTGGAGTACGGCATGGTCGCGGTCAACCGCGTGAAGATCACCGGCGGCCCGATCCCCTTCGGCGGCTGGAAGCAATCCGGTCTTGGCCGCGAGGGCTCACGCCACGGGCTCGAAGCCTTCACCGAGCTCAAATATCTCTGCATCGACACCGCCGCCTGAGCACCATTTCAAGAAGAGGACAGGACATGCTCGAGAAAAGCAACGAACTCACCGCCTGGGACCGCGATCATTTCTTCCATCCCTCCACCCACATGGGCATGCATGCGCGCGGCGAGACGCCGACCCGCGTCGTCGCCGGCGGCGAAGGCGTCTACATCACCGACACGACGGGACGCAAAAGCCTCGACGCCTTTGCCGGGCTCTATTGTGTCAATGTCGGCTATGGCCGCCAGAAGATCGCCGACGCGATCGCCGAACAGGCGAAGGATCTCGCCTATTACCACGCCTATGTCGGCCACGGCACGGAAGCCTCGATTGCGCTTTCGAAGATGATCATCGACCGCGCGCCTGCTGGCATGAGCCGTGTCTATTTCGGTCTTTCGGGCTCGGACGCCAATGAGACCAACATCAAGCTCATCTGGTACTACAACAACATCCTCGGCCGGCCCGACAAGAAGAAGATCATTTCGCGCTGGCGCGGTTATCACGGCTCCGGCGTCCTGACCGGCAGCCTCACCGGCCTGGCGCTCTTCCACAATGCCTTCGACCTGCCGCGCGCACCAATCCTTCACACCGAAGCACCCTATTATTTCCGCCGGCCCGACCGTTCGATGGACGAGGAGCAGTTCTCGCAATATTGCGCCGACAGGCTGGAAGAGATGATCCTCACCGAAGGTCCCGAGACGATCGCTGCCTTCATCGGCGAACCGATCCTCGGCACCGGCGGCATCGTGCCGCCGCCGCAAAGCTATTGGCAGAAGATCCAGGCGGTGCTCGACAAATACGACATCCTGCTCGTCGCCGACGAGGTCGTCACCGGCTTCGGCCGTCTCGGCACCATGTTCGGCTCGGATCATTACGACATGAAGCCGGATCTGATCACCATCGCCAAAGGCCTGACCTCCGCCTATGCTCCCCTCTCCGGCAGCATCGTTTCGGACAAGATGTGGCAGGTGCTGGTCCAGGGTTCCGATGAATTGGGAGCGATCGGCCACGGCTGGACCTATTCCGCCCATCCAATCTGTGCTGCCGCCGGCATTGCCAATCTCGAACTGATCGACGAACTCGGCATTGTCGAAAATGCCGGCGCGACCGGCGCTTATTTCCGCTCGGAACTGGCAAAAGCGGTGGGCAGCCACCGCAATGTCGGCGACGTCCGCGGCGACGGGCTGATGGCGGCAATCGAATTCGTCGAGGACAGGGACGATAGAAAATTCTTCGATGCCGGGCGCAAGATCGGCCCGCAGGTCGCAGCCGCCCTTCTCGAACGCGGGGTCATCGGCCGCGCCATGCCGCAGGGCGACATCCTCGGCTTCGCCCCGCCGCTCTGCCTGACGCGTGAGGAAGCCGACATCGTGGTGAAGGCCGCAGTGGACGCGATCGAAACGGTCTTCAAGAGCAACTGAGGAGAACAGCCCGCATGACGATCCCGGAAAAGATGGCGGCCGTATTGCTGACCGGTCATGGCGGTTTGGAGAAGCTCGTCTACGACAGGGACGTGCCCGTCCCGACGCCGGCGGAGGGCGAAGTGCTGATCCGCGTCACCGCCTGCGGCATGAACAATACCGACGTCTGGGTGCGACAGGGCGCCTACGGCACCGAGGACGATCCCTCCGCCGTCTCCAGCTGGCGCCGGCAGGGCAATACGCTGACCTTCCCACGCATCCAGGGCACCGATACGGTCGGTCATATCGTCGGCGTTGGCGCCGGCGTCGATCCCCTACGTATCGGCGAACGCATCATGGTCGACTTCTCGATCTACAACCGTGACGACGACAGCCTTGCCGACATCGATTACATGGGCCATGGCCGCGACGGCGGTTATGCCGAATATATGGCGCTGCCGGCCGAGAACGCCCATGTCGTCGCAACCGATCTGACCGATGTCGAACTCGCCACCTTCTGCTGCGCCTATCTGACCGGCGAGCGCATGCTCGAGAGGGCGCGGCTTGCCGCCGGCGAACGCGTCCTCGTCACCGGCGCCTCGGGCGGCGTCGGCTCGGCGATCATCCAGCTTGCGCGTGCCCGCGGCGCCATCCCGATCGCAGTCGCCGGTCCCGGCAAGGAGGCGGCGATGCTCGAGATCGGCGCCGAAGCGGTCGTCACTCGCGGCAAGGGCGATCTGGTCGAAGCCGTGCATTCCGTCAGCCGCGGCCAGCCGATCGATGTCGTCGCCGATCTCGTCGGCGGGCCGCTGTTCAACGACCTCCTGAAGATCCTGCGCCCCGAAGGCCGCTATACCACGGCCGGCGCCATCGCCGGCCCGGTCGTCCAGCTCGACCTCAGGACCATGTATCTGAAGCAGCTGGAGCTGCACGGCTCGAGCCAGGGAAGCCGTGCCGATTTCCGCCGGCTCGTCGGCTATATCGAAAGCCGGAAGATCCGGCCCCTCGTCGGCGGCGTCTATCCGCTGTCGGAATTCCACCACGCCCAGACCGATTTCATGGCGAAGAACTTCGTCGGCAAACTGGTCGTGGTGCCCGATCAGAGATAGCAGCGCAGGCGAACCTTATCGGTTTTGCGGCGTTTCACGGCCATGGACACGGGCAAAACGACATACCTCACCTCTGCCGAACTCGGGCGAATTCGCCGCGCTGCCGGCATAGCCCGTCTGATGGATACGGCGGTTCGATTGCCGGTCGTCGGCGTGCGGATCGGCGCGGACTCAGTCCTCGGCCTCATCCCGGCCGTCGGTGACATTGCCGGATCGCTGATCGGGCTTTTCATCATCGACGAGGCAAGGCGGCTCGGCCTTCCCGCCCACAAGCTCGCCCGCATGGCGGTCAATCTCGGCGTCGACGCCGCCTGCGGCACGGTTCCCCTGATCGGCGATATTTTCGACGTCTATTTCAAGTCTCACCGCCGCAACGTGGCCATCATCCTCGACCACTTCGGCGTGAGCGAGGACGAGCTGAACCGGCCCATCTGACGAAGCCGAGCAATCTGCAGAAGCCGCCCATGCCGTAGCGTCTTTGCCTAAAGATCGGTCAGTGCGCCCGCCGTCTTCACGGCGTGATCAAGGACGAATTGCAGCTTGGCCGCGTGGCCGAAACCCGGCTCGTCCGGCTGCCCCTTTTGCACGGCGTTTGCAAATCGCTGGAAGTTCGTGAGGACCGGACCGACCTCGATCGCACGCCAGGTCGCCTTGTCGGCATCGGCGCCTACACAGACCCTAAGGGTGGAGCCTTCAGGCGTGTGCACGACCTCCAGGGCGCCCTTGTCTCCATGCAGGCGCAGGCGCAATTCGTTCAGATGGCCGGTCGCCCAGCGCGTCGCGTGGATGACGCCGGCTGCACCGTTTTCAAGCTCGGCCATCATCAGGAAGCTGTCGTTTGCGTCGAGATCATACTCGCCGATCCGGTTCCCGGGACTTTTGTCGAACACCTTGAGATGCGATGCGGCCGATTTGACATCGCTTCCGGCGGCAAAAACCGCGAAGTCGAGAATGTGGATACCGACATCGCCCAGCACGCCGTTCGAGCCGTGCTTCGTCGACAGCCGCCAGAGCCATTGCGATTCCTTGGTCCAGTCGCCCCAGGCCTTCGAGACCAGCCAGCTCTGCAGATAGGAGGCTTCGAAATGGCGGATGGCGCCGAGACGCCCGTCCAGCACCATTTTGCGCGCTGCCTGCAGCGGCGCCACATTGCGATAGGTCAGGTTCACCATCGTGACCTTGCCGGACGCGGCGGCGGCATCGGCCATCTCTTTGGCTTCGCGATAGTTGACCGCCAGCGGCTTCTCGCAGAGCACATGCTTGCCGGCGCCAAGCAACTTCATCGTCGTGGAATAATGCGCGCGATCTGGCGTGACATTGGTGACGGCGTCAAACTCTCCCCAGGCAAGGGCGTCATCGAGCGACGTGAACGTCAGCGGGATAGCATGCCTGAGCGCGAAGGCCCGCAGCCGGACCTCGTCCGTGTCGACGGCGGCAACAAGTTTGACGCCGGCGATTTCCGAAAAATGCATGGCATGGGTATTTGCCCATCCTCCGGTACCGAGAATGATCAAGCGCATTCTTTTATCCTCATGGTTATCAATCAAAGCGTGAGCGGCCGCGAGATCATCGCGGCGTCTTGCGCGGCCGAGCGAGGCCGCTCGCGCCCACGGCGTCTCATCTCTTAGCGGTAACCGGCTTCGCCGGCCTGATGCAGTCTCGGGCCGCGTTCGACGATCGGCTCCAGTGCCTTTTCTACCGGCACATTTGGAGCGTCGACAATGCTGGTCAACGCGCCTTGAGGGTTATAGGCCCACTTGACGCCGTTGATCAGCACCTTCTGGACGGTGGCGTCGTGATAGGTCGGATAGGTCTCGTGGCCGGGGCGGAAATAGAAGATGTTGCCGGCGCCGCGGCGCCACGTCAGGCCCGAGCGGAACACTTCCCCGCCCTGGAACCAGGAGATGAACACCGTTTCAAGCGGCTCCGGCACCGAGAACTGCTCGCCATACATTTCCTCGTTCTCGAGTTCGAAATGCTCGCCGATGCCGGCGGCGATCGGGTGCCGCTGGTTGATCGTCCACAACCGCTCGCGCTCGCCGGCCTCCCGCCATTTCAACGCGCAGGGCGTGCCCATCAGCCGCTTGAAGATCTTGGAGAAATGGCCGGAATGCAGGACGAGCAGGCCCATGCCCTCCCAGACGCGCTTGGCAACGCGCTCGACGACGACGTCGGAGACCGCGCCGTGATCCTTGTGGCCCCACCAGGTCAGCACGTCGGTCTCGGCAATGCGGGCCTCGCTCAGCCCATGCTCCGGCTCCTGCAGCGTCGCCGTCGTCGCCGAGATCGCGGGATCGCTATTCAGCGCATTGGCGATCGTCGTATGCATGCCCTCGGGATAGATACCGCGGACGATTGCGTCGGTATTCTCATGAATGTTTTCACCCCACACGATGGTGCGAATGGTCATGTCATTCTCTCCTTGTCATAAAAACGGATCGAGCCTTGGGAGGAGCATCGATCCTGGTAAGATCAGGCAGCCTGCATCGATTGTCGCTCGAGCGCACGGCCCGAATGGTCGAAACGGTGGACGTGGCCGGCAAGCGGGGAAAGGCCAAGCGTCTGGCCCGGCTCATGGCGGGAAACCCCGGCTTCCCGCACGATGAGCGGCTCGTCCGTCCCGATATCCACGTAGACGAAGCTATCGGAGCCGAGGATTTCCGAATGGACGACCGTGCCGCTCCAAACCGGCGACTCGGGCGCGATGCGAACATGCTCCGCGCGCACGCCGACCGAATGGCTGCCGTAGGGCTGCGCCAGTTCGCCCGACAGAAAGTTCATTTTCGGCGAACCGATGAAGCCGGCCACGAAGAGCGAATTGGGGCTTTCGTAAAGTTCCAGCGGCGTACCGATCTGCTCGACGACGCCGTCCCTCAGCACGCAGATCCGATCGGCGAGCGTCATGGCCTCGACCTGATCATGCGTCACATAGATCATCGTCGTATCGTGCATGCTGCGATGAAGCTTGGCGATTTCCAGCCTCGTCGCCACGCGCAGCGCCGCATCGAGATTGGATAGCGGCTCGTCGAAGAGAAAGACCTTGGGATCGCGGACGATTGCCCGACCGATTGCGACGCGCTGACGCTGTCCGCCGGAAAGCTGTCGCGGCAGGCGCTCCAGGTAAGATGAGAGCTGCAACATGCCGGCCGCCTGTTCAACCCGCTTGCGGCATTCGTCCTTGGTGCGTCCTGACAGTTTCATGCCGAAAGCCATGTTGTCGAAAACCGTCATATGCGGATAGAGCGCGTAGGACTGGAACACCATGGCGATCCCTCTCTTCGACGGCGCGTGCTGGTTTACCATCTGGCTGTCGAAGGAAAGCGTCCCTGAGGTGATGTCCTCGAGGCCGGAGATAAGCCGGAGCAGCGTGGACTTGCCGCATCCCGACGGTCCAACGAACACCATGAACTCGCCGCGGCGGATGTCCATTGTCACGCCCTTGATCACCTCGAAGGCGCCGAAGCTCTTGCGGATATTCTCCAGTCGGATCTCTGCCATATTCCTACTCCCTCAACCCTTGACGCCGCCGGCGGTCAGCCCCGAAATGATCCGGCGCTGGAATATCAAAACGAGCACGACCACCGGCACGGTGAGAATCACCGAAGCCGCCATGATGTTGCCCCAGGGGATCTCGAACTCGCTGTTGCCCGAAAGCAGGGCGATGGCGACCGGGACGGTTCTCTGCGTATCCGACGACGTGAACGTCAGCGCAAAAAGGAACTCATTCCACGCGGTGATGAAGGCGAGCAGTCCTGTCGTCACCAGCGCCGGCCACATCAGCGGCATGAACACCTGTGTGACGATGACCCACGGTGAGGCCCCATCGACGATCGCCGCCTCCTCGATCTCGATCGGCAACTCACGCATGAAAGTCGTCAGCACCCAGACGGTGAACGGCAGCGTGAAGATCATGTAGGAAAAGATCAGCGCGAAGGGCGTGTTGAAGATGCCGATCCAGCGAATGAGCTCGAAGAGTCCGGCCAGAACGGCAATCTGCGGAAACATCGAAACCGAGAGGATGGTCAGCATCAACAGCGCCCGCCCGCGGAAATGCACCCGTGCCAAGGCGAAGGAAGCGGTGATCGAAAGCAATAGCGACGCCGAAACCACGACACAGGCAATCATCGCGGAATTCGCAAGACTGCGGACGAACCCGCCCTGGCCCATCACGGAGGTATAGTTGCCGAACGAGATCGAGGTCGGCCAGTAATCGACCTGGAAAAGGGCTGTGCCGGTCTTCAGGCTCGTGAGGATTGCATAGTAGAACGGAAAGACCGCAATGATGACGATGATCGTGACGAGCAGGTAGAAGAGCGTATTCCTGGTGATCGACAACAGCATCAGCCTTCCTCCCCGCCGAGCCTGACGCGGCCGAGCCAGATATAAAGGATGGTGACGGAGGCAATGATCAGGAAAAGCACCGTCGAGGCGGTGGCGCCGTAGGCGAACTTGTCGAAATCGAACAGGTTCTCGCGCGCCATGACCGACATGGTCTTCGTCTGCGCATTGTTGGGCGTCAGCACATAGATCAGATCGAAGATGCGCATCGCATCCAGCATCCGGAAGATCACGGCAACCATGATGGCCGGGCGGATCAGCGGCAGCGTCAGACGCCAGAAGACCTTGACCGGATTGACGCCGTCGATCTTTGCAGCCTCATAGATATCGCCCGGAACCATCTGCAGTCCGGCAAGGATCAGAAGCGCCATGAAGGGCGTCGTCTTCCAGACGTCGACGATCAGGACGGCGATCATCGCCGTTTCCGGATTGGCGGTCCAGGCAATCTTCTGACTGATCAGGCCGAAGCCGAGCAGGATGTCGTTCAGGATGCCGAATTGATCGTTGAGCATCCAGGCCCACATCTTGGCCGACACGATCGTCGGGATCGCCCAGGGAATGAGGATTGCGGCCCGAACGATCCCGCGCCCGACGAACCGGGCGTTCAGCACCAAAGCGACGATCAATCCTAGCACGGTCTCGATCACGACCGAAAGGACAGTGAACTTGACAGTGTTCCAGACGGCTTTCCACCAGACCGGATCGGCGAGCAGCCCGCGATAGACGGTCCTGCCGCTCTTCAGCGTCACCCACGACAAATAGTTGTCAAAGCCGACGAACCGAGCATTGCCGAGATCGTTGAGCGACGCATTCGTAAAGCTGAAATAGATCGTTCTGAACAGCGGCCAGCCGGCGACGATTGCCAGGATCAACAGCGTTGGTGCCAGAAACATCCAGGCGGATCGAACGCGTTCGGATCGCAGCTCCGTGGAGGTTCTGAGATGGGAAATCCTTGGTTCAGCTGCTTGCGAAACTACGATTTCAGTCATGAAACGCCTCTCCCCGTTCGCTCGTCCGAAACCGGGCCGGCGGCTTCACAGCCGCCGGCCGGAATCTTACCAGGCGTCGCCCTTGAGCGTCGTGAGGTCGGCTTCAAGAAGCTCGAGGTTCTCGGCAGCTGAGCCGCTGCCGGACAGCGTGTTGTGCACCGCGGTCCAGAACTTCGAAGACACTTCGTTGTACTTGACCTTAGCGGTCGCCGAAGGACGCGGCACCGCATCCTGGAAGATGGGTTTCCAGTTCGGCATGAAGGGCTGTGCGGCGGCAACATCCTTGTCGTCGTAGAGGTCGGTCAGTGTCGGCAAGTTGGACAGCTCGATGGCCCGCGCCTTTTGAACGTCCTTCGACGCCAGGAATTTTACCAGCGCGATGGCTGCGTCCTGCTTTTCGGAATATTTCGAAACCGCCAGATTCCAGCCGCCGAGCGTTGAGGACGGCTTGTCGCCGGCTGCGGCAACCGGCAGCGTCATGACATCAAACTTGCCCTTCACGGCGCTGTCGGCACCGTTGCCGAGGGAATAGGCATAGGGCCAATTGCGCATGAAGACGGCGTTGCCGGTCTGCCAGACGCCGCGCGATTCTTCTTCCTGATATGCGAGCACGCCAGGCGGTGAGATGGTGCCGATCCAGCCCTTGGCGCGTTCGAGCGCAGCCGCCGCCTTGTCGTTGTTGATCGAGATCGTCCCGTCCGGCTCGACGATCTGGCCGCCGCCCGAAGACTTCACCCACTCCAGCGCGTTGCAGGTCAGGCCCTCATAGGAGTTGCCCTGGAACACGTAGCCCCAGAGGTCCTTCTGTCCGGCCTGGCGTTCCTTATCCTGAACTTCCTTGGCGGTTGCGGCCATCTCGTCCCAGGTTTTCGGCGGCTGCTTGCCATATTTTTCGAGCAGGTCCTTCCGGTAAAACAACGCCGGAGCGTCGGTAAACAGCGGCAGCGCCACGAGCCGGCCATTGACGGTCTGCGAGGCGATGATCGACGGGAAGAACTGGCCGGCTACGTCCTTGGTGGCCTCCTTCAGATCGATGAACTGGTCGGCAAGCTGCGGCGCCCAGATGACGTCGGTCTGATAAACGTCGATGTCCTTGTTTCCGGCGGCGAGCCACAGGCGATATTGGGAGAACTGCTCGCTGCTCGATGAGGGCATGGTGACGAGCTTGACCTGATTGCCGGTCTCCTTCTCGAAAATCGCCAGTTGCTTGTTGAGGAATTCGACGTTTTTGCCCGTGGTGTTGGCGGCAAATGAAATTTCAGCGGCACGGATCGGACCGGCGACTGCGATGGCGACGCCGAGCGCCGACAAGCCTAATGCAAACTGTTTCATGATCTCCTCCCAGAAATTGAAATCGATTTGGCCGTCAGAACATTGCAGAAGGTACGGATGGCGTCAAGCCGCCAAATGAGCGCTTAAAAGTTGTGGTTATCGGGAATTTTGATGCCGTATACAGCTTATAAGAAAATTTTAAGGCTCCGCAGCCTACGCTCCAGTCGGGTATACTTGAAATCGATTTAAATTATCACCTGATTGGTTACGCGCCCGTTGCACATCGCGGACGCATCGTCCATTGATTGCCTGGACAAAGAAGACATCCGATGAAACTTCGTGAATTTGCAAAGCAGCTTGGGCTTTCTCCGACAACGGTCAGTCGTGCCCTCAGCGGCTACCCAGAGGTGAGTGAAGCCACGCGTGCCCGGGTTGCAAGCGAAGCAATGCGGCTTGGCTATCGCCCCGATATCAATGCCGTGCGGCTGAAGACCGGAAGAGCCGGAGCGATCGGCGTCATGATGGCGCGGTCGGGAGAAATCCATTTCGCTGAATTCATGTCGGGCATGGCGCAGCGCCTGGAAACCGCCGACACGGATATTCTCATCACGCCGATCACCGCGCACAATGACGACGACGAGATGCAGGCCTACCGACGCCTGGTCGAAAGCCGTCGCGTGGATGCGGTGATCATTCATTCGCCTCGTCCCAAGGACCCGCGGATCGAGCTGCTAAGCGGCCTGGGCCTGCCGTTCCTGGTCCACGGCCGGTCGGAGACGGAGCACGTTCATGCCTGGCTCGATATCGATAATGAAAATGCGGTGCGCAGGTCCACCGAACACCTGCTCGACCTCGGGCACCGTCGCATCGCCATGATCAATGGCCTCAGGGGCAAAACCTATTCGATCCATCGCGAGCAGGGTTTTCGGATCGCCCATCAGGAGCGTGGGCTCAGCGCCGATCCCAATATGATGGTCTGCGATAAATTCTCCGACGAGAGCGGTTTTCGTCATGCCCGCTCTTTCCTTGAGAGAGCGAATGCGCCAACTGCCATCGTTGCCGGCTCCACGATGACGGCGCTCGGCGTTTACCGCGCCGTCCGTTCGCTTGGAATGACGGTCGGGCGGGATGTTTCCGTCATCGCCCATGACGACGTCTTCCCTTATCTGACGGCCGAAAACATGGTGCCATCACTCTCGACAACGCGATCCTCGATGCGTGCTGCGGGCACACGTTGCGCCGAGCTAACGCTGCAGCTTATCGCGGGGCGCGCCGTGGACGAGGTCCACGAATTGTGGCCGGTCGAACTGATTTTAAGGGAAAGTACGGCGCCGCCGCCCTGACAGTAAAATCTGTCGATGCAGGCGGGATCGGAATTATCTAGAGATGATCGATCGAAGCGTCCTTGCCCGCCAGGAACGCCAGAGCCGCCGCGCCGACAAGGCCCGAGTTCTGATCCAATGCCGCCAGCATCACCCTGACGTCCTTGAACGCCGGCATAGCCCATTGGCTGATATAGGCTTGAATGCCCGGTTGCAGCCGGTCGAACTCATGGGAGAGCCCTCCCCCCATGACGATGATATCGGGGCTGAAGATATGGATCAGGCTGGTGAAGCCGCGCCCGAGAATTTCCGCCTCCTCGTCGACCAGTTGATTGGCGAGCCGATCGCCATTTCTGGCCGCCGCGAAAACGCTGCGGCTGTCGATAACACTGCCGTCGCTGCCTAACGTCGTCTCGCGGCTTTCCACCGCCCGCATTTGCGCGCGCCGCGCAAATGCGGGTCCGGATCCATAGGCTTCGAAACAGCCCCTGTTGCCGCAAGGGCAGAGGTCTCCGTTCGGCACGACCGACATGTGGCCGACATGGGCCGCCATGCCCTTGCGGCCGCGCACCACGCGGCCGTCCGAGATAACGCCGCCGCCGATCCCGGTGCTCACCGTGACGTAGACGAGGTTATCAAACCCCTTGCCGATACCGAACTGCCATTCGCCGATCGCGGCGGCAATGGCGTCGTTTTCAAGATCGACCGGAAACGCAAACCGCTTCTGCAGTTCCGCCTTCAGCGGAAAATCGACGAAGCCGGAAAGCGTCGGGATATCTGTCGCAACACCGGTGACCGTATCGAGCGGGCCCGGGGCGGATACGCCGACGCCCACCACCGAAGCAGTCTTCGATGCTGCAAGCAGTCGATCGGCGAGGCCGCAAATCTGGGCGAGCACCCGGTCGGGGCCGGCCAGCGCAGCCGTTGGTTCGGCCAATCGCGTCAGGATCCTGCCTTGCTCGTCGACAAGGGCGGCGCGCACCTGCGTTCCGCCGAGGTCTATGCCAATGGCAACCTGTTGCATGTGAAGACCACCGGTTAGAGTGCGCGCATCCATGCCATCCGCTCATCGAGCGACGGCGCATTGAAAGCCAGGGAACCGAGAACGACCGTTTCCGCACCGGACTGGCGCAGCAGCGGCACAGTGTGCTCGCGAATGCCGCCATCAGCCGCCAGCACGATCCGATCGGCCGCACCGCAACCAGCGATGATCTGCTTTGCCTGTTGAAGCCGGGCGCCGGCCTTCTGGTCGAGGCCCTGGCCTTTGACGCCGATCGCCGTGCCGAGCAGCGTCACAAAACGCAGCCGGGAAGCGTATGTCTCGATGCGCTCGACGGGAGTATCGACCTTAAGGACCATGCCGGCTGCGACACCGCGGCGATCGAGAAGATCGAGAGCCTGGTCGGCGACGCTTTCGTTTTCGACATGAAGACTGATCAGGTCGCTGCCGGCATCGGCGAACTGCTCGATCTGCGACAGGAGAATGCTGTCGGCGACCATCAGGTGAACATGGATCGGGCGCGTGGAGGCTTTGCGCACACCGGCGACAAGATCGGGGAAAAACAACATCGCCGGCGCAAAATGGCCATCGGCGACATCGATGTGGAGGATGTCGACGTGAGGATCGACACGTGCGAGATCATCGGCGAGACGCATGAGATCGGCCGACCAGACGGAGAACTCGGCAATCAATCGATCCTTCGGCAGATCGGCGATCCAGGTCTTGGAGGGGGTAGGCATTCTTTCAGAGCTCCTTCAGAAAATTGCCGACGGCAAGCCGAAAGTCGGCGACATATTGCGGACGGCTCTCCGTTTTCGGCGTGATCTGCACGAAACGCGCGCCGGCAATCCGCGCGGCAAGCGCACGCGCATGCCTGAGAGGATGGATGCTGTCGCGATCATGGCCGATGACGAGCGTCGGCAGAGCGAGATTGCCGATCTCCGCGTCGGTCACATCAGGGCCGTCGTTTGAGATCCTGGTCAGCAGTTCGGCGGTCACATCGAGAGGCGCGCGGGAGAAAAACCCGGCAAGCGAGGCGAGATTGTCCGGCGCCTCGGCGGCGAGCCGCACGCCGACGGGCCCGGCAAGAAATGCCTGCTTTGCCTCATCCGGCGGCAGCGTTTTCAGCAGTCGCCCGACTTCGGCATTGGGTGCCATATTGTCCGGCGCCGATGCCATCAGCCAGGCCGGCCTTGCCAGGATCAGAGCCTTGACGAGATCGGGCCGTTTGACGGCGAGACGCAAGGCGATCGCGGCCCCCATCGAAATACCGCCGATCACGACCGGCTTTGTAAGTTTATTCTCGATATAAGCGGCAATATCATCGCAGAAGAACGAAATCGACCATTGCTCGGGATTGTCGGCCCCCGAACGCCCGTGGCCGCGGGCTTCGACCGTAACCCGGCGATATCCGCTTTCGCGCGGAAAGACTTCATCCGTCTGCGCCGCATCTCCGCACAGGCCGTGCTGGAATATTGCCGGCGCGCCCTCGCCCGCCATATCGACGTTGAGAATGGTCCCGTCGCTGGTTTCGAACGGTTCAGCCTGTCTCATCGTCCTTTCCCCGCGCCTTCGCCGTCGAGGGTCTTTTTCAGAAAGGCCGCCACACCGGCCGCCTCCGAGGCTGACAGACCATGGGTGACGAGACTGCCGCCAAAGCCGATTGCCTTGAGACGGCCGAGATAATGCACGTAGTCGAGAACGCCCTTGCCGGCGGTCGCGAAACTGCCGTCGGGATTGCGGTCTTTCGCATGCGCCATGACGATCCGATCGGCGAGAAGATCGACGGCTGAAGAGACGATGCGCCGCTGCTCATCCAGCGTCGCGACCTCGAAAAGATTGGCCGGATCGAGCACGATCTTGACGCGGGGGCTCTTCAGCGCTGCGATCAGCCGATGGGCTTTCTCCGCCGAGTTGACGACATTGGCAAGCTCCGGCTCGATGCCGAGATCCACATTATAGCGCTCGGCGATCTCGATGGCCTCCCCCATGGCTTCAAGAAGATCGCGCCAGGCTGCCGGCGTATCGTTGTCGGCATGCGCTTTCCACTGGTCGATGGGGTCGCGTGTGCCGGTGCAGAGCGTGATCAGGGCGGTCGACATGCCGGCGCAGCGCGCGGCCAGCGTCGCCAGGTTGCGAAGGCCGGCCTGGCGCAGGGCGGGATCGGGATGGATCATGTTGTAGGTGCCGGACACGGCGACGATCTCGACGCCGCTCATGCGTGCCGCCTCGGTGACCGCGCGCGCCTCAACCTCGGCAATCATCTCCGGCATCGGCGGCAGGCCCGAGCAGGCCATATTGTATTGTGCTGCGGCAAACCCGGCCCGGGCGACGGAGTTGAGGACGGTCGAGGGGTCGATTCCCTCGAAGGTCTTTGCGAAAATGCCCAGTTTCATCAAACGCCACCCGTGACATCGGCCAGCGCCACCGCCTTGCCGCTTTCGGCCGATCGCGCGACGGCGACCATGGCGCGGACGGAGGCCAGGCCGTCATCGATGTCGGCGCCTTCCATCACTGCGCCATCCAGAATGGTGCGGGCGAAGCCTTCGACCTGACGGCGATAAAAATGACCGTCGGCGCCGAGAACGCGATGGGTCGCGCCGTCGGCTTCCCGGAAAATGTCGACTTCGCTGGTTTTGTAGTACCAGGGGTTATAGGTCTTTCCCAAAATGCTGCCGTTCTTGCCGTAGATCTGGAAACCCTCGTGCCAGTCCATGCGCACCTGGACGGTGAGATCGAGGTGGCCGAGCGTGCCGGAGGCAAACTCCACATCGACGAACCAGCACCAGATGCCGGCTCGCTCACTCAGACGCGCGGTGACGGCAACGATGTCGCCGGCAAAATAACGCGCCGTGTCGATCAGGTGGCAGCCATGCGCCAGCATGTAATAGCGGCGCAGGTCGGCTTTCGGATTGGCGGCGGGTTTTCGCGCATTGGCGCTGGCAACGATCAGCGGCTGGACCGCATCGGTCATCGGATAGCGGTGGGTGCTGTCGCAATACCATGCCTTCAGCGCAACCATCTCGCCCATCTCGTCGCGGATGAAGGATTTCGCCGCCTGAAGCCCGGCGTCGAAACGCTTCATATGCCCGACCTGAAACACTTTTCCCGACGTCTCGACTTCAGCCTTCAATTCAAGGCATTCCTCGACGGTGACACCGACCGGTTTCTCGCACAGCACATGCTTGCCCGCCTGAAGGGCGCGGATCGAGGCCGGGACGTGAAAGGTATCGGCGGTGGCGATGATCACCGCATCAAGGTCGGGATCGGCCAGCATCTTGTCATAGTCGTCGTAGGTTTTTTCCGCTCCATGGGTGATTGCCATTCGTTCGCGGAGATCCGCGGCGACGTCGCAGATCGCATAGAGATCGGCATTCACAGCCTTCGTGCAGCTCTCGAAGTGCGCGGCCTGGGCAATCTGGCCGGCCCCCAGTACGCCGATGCGGAGGCGCCGTTCCTGTTTTGCTGGCATCAAGAAGCCCTCTAGGTCGGATGTTGAAGATGAACGCCGGTTTCGTATTCGCTTAACAACGCCACATGGGTTTGAGGATGGAAAAAATGAAGTTTCGCCGGATCGATTGCCAGATTGATCGATTGGCCTGCCTCGACCGTACTGACAGCTTCGAAGCGGGCGACGGCGTTGGCCGCACCGCTCAGGTCTTCGACGGCGTCGGGGTCGCCCGAGTCGATCCGAACCGCGTCGATCTTCAAATGCACGATCAACTCGGAGCCAAGCTCCTCGATCGATTTGACGACGACCGGGATCGTCGGATGGGAGGCCCCGGACGGCAACCGGCTGTCGTAGAGGTCCTCCGGCCGAACGCCGAAGATCAGCGCCTTTCCCTCGAAGGCGGAAAGGCCGGGAGCACGCTCGAAGGCGCCGTCGGACAAGGGGATGGAGAAGCCTGGCAGATGGATCCGCATGCCCTCCAGACGCCCTTCGAACAGGTTCATCGACGGCGAGCCGATAAAGCCTGCGACAAACGCATTGACCGGGCGGTGATAGAGCGCCTTAGGCGTATCCACCTGCTGAAGCACGCCACCCTTCAGCACCGCGACGCGATCGCCCATGGTCAGGGCTTCTGTCTGATCATGCGTCACGTAGATCGTCGTCACCCCCAGCTGCCGCTGCAGGCTTGCGATTTCGGCGCGCATCTGAACTCGCAGCTTGGCATCGAGGTTGGAGAGCGGCTCGTCCATGAGGAATGCCGCGGGCTCACGGACCATGGCGCGGCCCATCGCAACACGCTGGCGCTGGCCGCCGGAAAGCTGAGCGGGTTTGTTGCCGAGCAGGCTTTCCAGCTGCAGGATCTTGGCGATCTCCTGCACGCGCTTGGTTCGCTCGGCCTTGCTCTTGCCGGCCAGTTTCATCGAAAAGGCGATGTTGTCGAACACGGTCATGTGCGGATAGAGCGCATAGCTCTGAAACACCACGGCAATGTCCCGGTCCTTGGGCGCCAGATCGACGACGTCCTGACCGCCGATGCTTAGAGTTCCGCTGCTGATTTCCTCGAGCCCGGCGATCATGCGGAGCGCGGTTGATTTTCCGCATCCGGACGGACCGACCAGAATCAGAAACTCGCCGTCATGGATCGTCAGGCTCAGATCCTTGATCGCATGGTAGCTGTTTCCATAGGTCTTGCAGATCTTGTCCAATACAACCACGGCCACGTCTCGTCCTCCCGTATCCGCCCGCTCACGTCTTCGATCGGCGCTCCGCCACCGCCGATCCTTTCGACAAGAAGGCTCAGGCCTGAGCTTCAAAGTCAACAGAAGAATCGAGGAGATTTCGCCATACGCCATCCACAGATCTGGTTATCTTTTTGAAACTACTCATTTTTATTTAATTTATTTGCGCGCTTATATTTTTTTACGCGCGTAATTTTTAGAGCCGATGCGACAGTCGTTGATGGCCGTTTCAAGCCTTACGGTCAGCGAGGGGCTCCGCACGGGCTGCCAAGGCTGCCACCTATCAACTGCGCGCTAATCGTGACATCCCGGGATCGGGCGCGGCGTCGGTGCATTTGCCCCTGCTATCCATGCCCGGCACGTCCGGTTGTCCGGCAGGCCCCTGCGCCCTCCGCGCGCGGTCACGGAAATGGCGGCAGCCGCTGTGGCATAGGCTACGCAATCCAGCGGGCTCTTCCCCTCGGCAAGGGCAAGAGCGTAGGCACCGTGAAAACAGTCGCCGGCGCCGGTCGTGTCGACCGCTTGAACCTGATAGGCCGGCAAGTGCCACCGGGTGGGATCGCCTTTCTGGCGGAGGCAGGTCCCTCGTTCGCTATCGGTCAGCACGACAGCGGACCTCTGCGCTGACCAGAGCGCGTCCAGGATCGCCGCCGGATCGGTGTGGCCGGTATACTCCCTCGCGAAAGCCAGCGGCAGCACCAGATGGTCGGCGAAGGCGAGGATTCGGTCCGTCGCAGCGCCGACCGTCCATTCGATGTCGGCTATCACGGCAAGGCCGAGCGCCCGCGCCCGTGCCACGACGCTTTCCGAGTGTGTGGCATAACCATCGATCAGCAGGACGGGGGCCTGCATCAGAACATCGTCGGGCAGCGCATCCGACGTGCCATGCAGCACATCGTCGTCGTAAGCTATGAACCGGTCGCCGTCAGGACCGACGGTGATCACGGAGCGGATCGGCGCGGCAGCGGCGTGGCGCGGCGCCAGGGATATGTCGACGCCCTCGCGCGCGAGCTCGGCCCCGGCCGGATCGGCCGCAGCATCCTCACCGAGCCAGCCGATGAAGCCGGCGCGGCCGCCGAGCCTAGCGACGGCGACCAGGGCCGTCGCCACGTTGCCGCCATGGTCGGTTGCCCGTTTCGTCACCTTCCCCTTGCCGGCCGAAAGCCCCCGATCGACATAAATGATGTCATCGATGGCAAGGGCGCCGAAGCCCAGAACCTGGAGCGGGCGCGACATGGCTCAAGCGCCGGCCGCCGCCAGCGCCTCCTCCGGCGCCATGCCATTATGAATAACGAATTTGAAGGCGCGCGCGGCCATGGTCGTATCGCCGTGACCCCAGAGGTTGCGGCCGACGACCGCGCCCTTGGCGCCGGCGCGCAATGCTTCCGATGTCTGGACGAGCGCGCCGAGCAGCGTATCGGTCTTCGGGCCGCCGGCAATCACCACCGGGATCGGGCAAGTGGCGACGGTCTCGCGGAAAGATTCGAAATCCCCGGTGTAGCCGACCTTGATCACGTCGACGCCGGCTTCGAAACCGATGCGCACCGCATAGGCGATTTCATCCGGGGTGAACACGATCTTGCCGCCGTCGGAGAAATCACGGGGATAGACATGGGCGACGACCGGCATTTCGAAGCGGGCGGCAGCGTTGACCGTGTCGGTCAGCCAGCGGATATATTCTCCTTCGGTGGCGCCGCGCACCGGAATGGCGACGGCCAGTGCGTCCGCACCATAGCGCACCGCGTCTTCCGGGGTGGCGATGAGCTGGCGAATCCGATCGTCGGCGGTGAAGCAGCCGCCCTGAATGACGAGGGCTGCCTTTCCGGCATAGTCCGACCAGAGGTGGCGCGCCGCGCCGGGCTGGATGCTGATGTAGTCGGGGCCTCCCGCCATGACGCGTCTGAGCGCGCCCGGCAGATCGGCAAGACCGCCCTCGCGAACATTGCCATAACCGACAAAATGGTCGACCGCGCCCCCAAACAAATGCCCCGAGGGGTTCGAGAACAGGCGTGCGAGGCGGACTTTCGTTCCGAGTCCCATGGCGATGCTTCCTTTGCGATTGCGGCGTCGAAAATGCCGGCGGCGTTGTTGAGAAAACCCTAACTCGAAAACAAACAAATGTTCAATATTTCGAATTCTTTCGTTTTCACGCGGAAAGAGAATTTTTGACGTGCATTTTTTGCTACTGAAGGCTATTTATGCAGCATAAGCCGCAGCATCAGGCGGCTGTCTTTCGTTTTTCAAAAGTCGCCTTATCACAACGAGGCGCGCCGCAGCCGGGATCGAACATGCTTGCAGAACAGAGGCGGCAGCAGATCATGCTGGAACTTCAACGGGTCGGTCAGGCCCGCACCCGCCAGCTCGCGGAATTCTTCGAGGTTTCGGAAGTCACGATCCGCTCCGATCTCGAAATCATGGACGCGAAGAAGCAGCTGATCAAAACGCATGGCGGAGCAATCGCCCTGCCGTCCGACTCGCCGGCCGCAGCCTTCGAGGAGCGCATGCAGCGCAATTTCGATGCGAAGCGGCGCATTGCCCAGGTGGCCGCGCGGCAGATCATCGACAACCAGTCGATCGTCTTCGACAGCGGCTCGACGCTGCTGCAGGTGGCCATGCAGATGCCGCCGGTCAACAACGTCGTGGTGGCGACGACGGCGATGAACATCGCCCAGCATCTGATGTACCGGCCGGGGCTCGACGTCCACATGATCGGCGGCCGGGTGTTTCCCAGCACCGTCAGCACGATCGTCTCGGATTCCGACAAGGCGGTCGGCGGGCTCGTCGCCCACCAGGCCTTCGTCAGCGCCCATGCGATCGATCAGGCCTTTGACGTCGTCGATGTCTCCGAGGATATCGCGCGCACCAAGCGCAACCTGGTTCGCATGGCCCGGCGCGTCGTGCTGGTGGCGGATTCGAGCAAGTTCGATATCGGTGCCTCCTCGAAAGCCTTCTCGCTGTCGCGCGTCGACCTGATCATCACCGACAGCAACATGCCGCACAGCATCCGCCACCGGCTGGACAAACTCGGCGTGGAGGTCCGTTACGCGTGATCTTCAGCCTCTCTCTTCACGGGAGAAGCGAGCCGGGAGAGGCTTTGCCGCGGCTCTATGGCGCTCGGCGCCAGGGGACGAGATCGGCTAAAACCCCAGTCGTCGAAGCGTCTCGCGATTCTTGCCAACGGCGGCGGCAGGATCGGTTCCGGCATGGTCCGACTCTTCCTCCACCACGATCCAGCCGGTAAATTCCGGCGCCGCCCGAACGGCCGAAATCACGGCAGGCACGTCGCAGACGCCTTCGCCGAGCATCGCCCAGATCCCGCCGGCGCCGACATCCTTCAGATGCACGTAGCGTATACGGTCCCGGTAGGCCGAAAGCGTGTCGCCGATCTCCTGGCCGCCCCGCAGGATATGGCCGGTATCCGGCACCCAACCCACGCGTGGATCCAGGAGAGCAAACAGCCGGTCATAATCGGCCCTGGTGAAGAGCAGCGTATTGTGGTGCGAGGAAGGGTGGACGGCGACGGCGACACCAGCCGACCGTCCGATCTCGGTCGCGCGATTATAGCACTCCGCCGCAATGGCGAACTTCTCCTCGCGCGGCCCATCCGAAACGACCGTGGCCGACCCCATTGAGACCATCGCACCGGGAAAATTCGCCACGAAATCCACCCATCGCCGGGCCGTCTCCAGATCGGAGGCGATATTTTCCGTCACCGTGAAACCGCTGGCGGAGCCGAAGGCAAAGGAAACCAGCGTCAAACCGGCCTCCGCAAGCGTCCGGGCAAAGTCGACAGGCTTAAGCGCGTAGTGACCGATCATCGTGTCGGTGATTTCGAGACCGGCATATCCGCCGTCGGCGATGGCGCGCACCAGATCGTCCGGCCCGCCGCTCCACCTCTTGCCCAGCATTTCCCAGGTGAAAGTCTGGCAGCCGATCTTCAGCGCAGCATCGTTCATAACTTGGTCCTGACCTATTCGTTGGTGACAGCCGAAATCGAAGGAGATCCACGCAGGCGATCATCGCGGCAATACGAAGGGCTTTGAATTGCGACGCTTCCCAACGTCTTGTCATTTCGTAGGGGAAAATGTTAGCGTGCGTCAACATAATTTATTGCTCGCGAATTCAACGTTTATCCGCGGCTCTCCGCGCACGGAACGGCAAGGTCAGGTTCTTCAATGGCACAGACACTCAGGATCGGCGTTGTCGGATGCGGCAGCATTTCGCTCGCCTATATGCGCAACGCGCCGCTGTTTCGCGGCGTCGAAATCACCGCCTGTGCGGATCTCAACGCAGACGCCGCCAAGCGCCGTGCAGCCGAGTTCAATCTGCGGATAGCCGAGGTCGACGCCCTCATCGACGACAGGAATATCGACCTGATCCTCAACCTGACGATTCCGGCCGCGCATTTCGACGTCTCGATGCGGGCGCTGTCGGCGGGCAAACATGTCTTCACCGAAAAGCCGATCGGCGTCACGGCCGCGGAAGGCCGCCTGCTGGTGGGCGCGGCTGCCGAAAACGGTCTCATGCTCGGTTCGGCCCCGGACACCTTCCTGGGGGCAGCCGGACGCCATGCCCGGCGGCAGATGGAAGCCGGCGCCATCGGCAGGCCGGTAACGGGAACGGCCTTCATGATGGGCCGCGGCATGGAGCATTGGCATCCGGACCCCAGCTTCTACTACCAGGCCGGCGCAGGCCCGGTGATGGACATGGGCCCCTATTACCTGACGATGATGGTCAATCTGATGGGGCCGATCCGCCGGGTGCAAGCCGTCGCCACAAGCGGGCAGGAAGAGCGGCTCATCACCGCCGAAGGGCCGAAACAGGGCACCACGTTCAAAGTCGGCACACCGACCAACGTGCTTTCGCTGCTGGAATTTAATTGCGGCGCCACGGTTACCTTCGGCGCCTCCTGGGACGTCTTTCGCCATTCCAACCACCCGATCGAACTGCATGGCACCGAAGGATCGCTGCGCCTGCCCGACCCCGACAATTTCGGCGGCCGCATCGCGCTCTCCAACCGTGGCGCGCCCTGGGAGGAAACCGATACGTCAGGCGCACTCTTCGGTGCCGTCAACTGGCCGATCGCGGCACCGGACCGCGCCAATTATCGCATGCTTGGCCTTGCCGACCTCGCCCGCGCCATCATCGAAGGCCGGACGCCACGTGCTTCAGGGGATCTCGCGCTGCATGTGCTCGATGTCATGGAAGCAATCCTGCGGGCAGGTGAAACCGGTGTCGCCCAGACCATTCCGAATACTGTCGCCCAGCCGAGCGAATTGGGGGAAGACGAAGCAAGGAGCCTGCTTGCATGACGCAGATGGATGAATCCGCAAGACGCGCACTGGCATGGCCGGGCGATCCGCAGGAGCCGGTGGAAAACTGCACTCCGGCGCTGGCGCGGCAACAATATCTGGACGGTTTCGCAGACATCCAGTGGCCGCTCGAGGATGTGGCCGAGATGTCGGAGAGGCATGCCGGCGCAATCCGGGTGAAGATATGGCGCGGCCGCACCGCGCCGGGCCAAGCAGCTCCGGCCTTGCTTTATCTCCATGGCGGCGGCTTTGTGATCGGCGCGCCGGAAACCCATGAGGATATCTGCCGGACGCTTGCCAATATGATTGGCGCCGTGGTGATCTCGCCCGACTATCGCCTCGCCCCGGAACATCCCTTTCCGGCAGCGATCGAAGATTGCGCAGCCACGCTCTTCTGGATGAGGGATCAGGCTGACGCCCTCGGCATCGATCCGGCACGAATCGTCGTTGGCGGCGATAGCGCCGGCGGAAATCTCGCCGCCGTCATCGCCCTTTTGGCGAGGGACGGAGAGGTGCCTGATGTCATCGGGCAGGTGCTGATCTATCCGGTGACCGACCAGTTGCAGGCAAGCGACAGCTACATGCGGTACGCCGAGGATTTCGGCCTGACGGCAGCGGCGATGCGATGGTTCCGGGATCACTATCTGCCGGTGACGGCAAGCCGCTCCGACTGGCGGGCCTCGCCGCTTCGCGCGGCATCACTCGCCGGCGTGGCGCCGGCCTTCGTGATCCTTGCCGGCCACGACGTGCTGTTCGACGAAGGCGCGCTTTATGCCGAGCGGCTCAATTCGGAAGCGCGGGCGACAAGCCGGACCTGGCCCGGACAGATCCACGGCTTCGTCTCGAAGAGACGGGCCATTCCCGAGGCGCAGGAGGCGCTCGAAGCCATTGCAGTGGCATGGCGCGCCATGGACCCTGCACTGGCGCGGTGAAGCCACGCCCCACGATGCTCTCACGCCGAGTCGCGCATCACCAGTGTTGCTTCCAGGATCACCCTGTTCGTTGAAGGCGTCGTACCCTCGTCTTCGCTTTCGATATGCGCCAGCAAAAGCTCCACGGACTTTGCCGCGATCTCCGGCGCGTTCTGCGCCATCGTCGTCAGCGACGGGCAGGTATATCGGCTGAGCGGATGGTCGTCGTGCCCGGCGATGCGCACGTCGCAGCCGTCGCCACGACCGATTTTCAGGCCGGAAGCGAAGGCCGCCGCCATGGCGCCAAAGGCGAAGCGGTCGTTGGCGCAAAGAAGGGTTTTGCCCGGCAGGCCGCCACGCGCAAGAATTCTCTGCATCTGCTCGTATCCCAAGCGCTCGAACTCCCAGGACGGCGGTGCGTCGCAGTCGATGACCATCGGCGCATGCCCTTCCCTTGCCATCGTCGCACGATAGCTCGCCTGCCGCTCGCCGGCGTTTTCCGTCAGATGCGGAATTTCCAGGAATATCGGCGGCTCACCGGACCGGCAGAGATATTGCACGATCGCTGCCATGCTTTGGGCGTTGTCGTTGCCGACATAAGGAAGATCGCCGCTGGCCGGATTGTCGAAGCAGACGACGGGGATGGCGTCCTTCAGTCTTTCCAGCGCGGAGCGGCGCGAGCCGGCCCCGAGCGGCGCCACGATCGCACCGGCAACCTTCAGCGAGAGCAAAGTTCGCACCGCCTCCGCCTCAAGCTCCGGCCGCGTGTGCGACGAGATCTGAAACGGCCAGAATCCCTTGTCGCGCAACTCTAGTTCGATCAGCGACACCACCTGCACATAAAAGGGATCCGACATGGTCGGGACCAGGATCCCGATATTCCGGGTCCGTTTGCGATTGAGATGCCGGGCGAACAGGTTCGGCTCGAAATTCGACTTCTTGAGAGCCGCCTCGATACGCTTGCGGGTTACCTCCTTGATCTGCGAGGGATCATCGAAATATTTCGACAGCGTCGGACGCGACACGCCGGAGGCGGCCGCGAAATCGTCCATCGATTTATAACTCTTCTTGGCCATTCAGTTCCTTAACCGACAGGGGCGATCACGCTGGATCGAATTGATAATCGCATTGGCGGCACTGCCTTTCGAAAAACGAAATTTTCGTCTTCATCCGCCAGTTCCTCGTCTCCACTGGGCCGCTGTAAAGCCGCTCGTTTCGGGCCAGAACCGAGAGTTTTGCAACGAAGGCGACCGTCGTGAGGCCTTTCAGTTTGTTGGGCAAACTTTCATTTGTTTACGAAAGTAAAGAAAAAATGCATCACAAGCAACACAAATGCTGCGAAAAAACCTCAGCGCCTCAGATGAATAATACATTTTAATATCAAATAGTTATCACTCAGTACATCGCCCATGCTGGCGTCACTTTTTTCCCACATCGCAGTTCTTCATTGACAGACAGGTGCCTCCGGGAACCTACTTTGCCTACGGTCTTGAGGAGGATCGATCAACTGAAAATCTATGGGAGGCACAGATGAATATCAGAAAATTCAGCGTGACGATGCGGGCTGCCGTGGCCGTGTGGGCGCTTTGCGCCAGCTCGGCATTTGCCGACACCACCATCGAGTTCATTCAATGGTGGGAACCCGAAATGCCCTCCGGTGCACTGCGCGGCATCATGAACGATTTCGAGGCGGCAAATCCCGGCATCAAGGTGACGCTCGTCAGCGGTCCCTATGCCACGACCCGTGACCAGATCGTCGTCGGCGCCGCCTCCGGGACCTTGAGCGACGTCGTCGGCCTGGACGGCGCCTGGGTCAACGGCCTCTCCAAGCAGGGCGCGATCGCTTCCATGGACGAACTGATGGAGAAGGCGAAATACGACAAGAGCCAGATCACCGATATCGTCAAGGTCGACGGCAAGAGCGTGATGTTCCCGCTGGCATCCTTCGTCTATCCCGTCTTCGTCAACCTTGATATTGCCAAGGCGTCTGGTGTCGACAAGCTGCCGGCCACGCGCACGGAATTCGCCGACGCCGCCAAGAAGATGACAGACGCGTCAAAGAATCAGTATGGCTGGGTTTTGCCACTATCGCTGCAGTCTCCGAGCGGTATCCAGAACGACGTCATGTCCTGGGTCTGGGCCTCCGGTGCCTCGATGATGAAGGACGGCAAGCCTGACCTCGAAAATGACGCCGTCGTCGGCACGCTCGACTATCTGGCTTCCCTCAACAAGCAAGGCGTTATTTCTCCCGGCATTTTCGCCAAGAAGGAGCAGGACAAGGTCGAGGAATTCGTCAACGGCCGCGTCGGCATGATGGTCGATTCCCTGGCACATGTGAACCTCATCCGCGAGCGCAATCCGAAGCTCAAATTCGGCATCTCCGCCTTGCCGGCCACCGACGGCTATACCGGCAAACGCGGCATGCCCTATGCGTCATGGGGCATCGGCATCAGCGAGGGCAGCAAGCATAAGGAAGAAGCCTGGAAACTGGTGGAATATCTGATGAGCCCCGACGTCAACGGCCGCCTGGTGTCGATTGCCAATGCCTTCCCCGGCAATGTCCATGCCAAGCCGGACTTCGTGGCATCGGACCCGATCTTCGCCGAAGCTTTCAAAATCTTCCAGAGCGGCTATCCTGCCAACGAATTCGTCGGCCTTCCGGTTGCCGAAGAGCTGATGCGCGACATGAACGTCGAAGTTCAGAAGATGTTCGATGGCGGTCAGTCGGCCAAGGACGCGGCTGCCAATACCGAGAAAGCCTGGCTCGCGAAGTTCTGATGCATGTCGCCCGGAAATGCGCAGCGGCGCTCCGGGATAACGACATGCATAAAACAAAGGACCAAAGCACATAGCTTTCACGAAATCGCCGGCAGCGCGACGCGGCGCTGCCGGCGTAAGTCGTCAATCTCGGCAGAATGGGAAGTCACAGCTCATGAATCATTCCGCTCCGGCTCTGGTCGCTGCGCAAGTCAACGCGCGGAAGAAAAGATGGCTTCGTTACAGCACCTTGAGGAAACTGGTGCCGTATTTCTACGTGTCGCCGGCGACCTTTTTGCTGGTTCTGCTGATGCTGTTCCCCATGGTGATGGTCTTCAAATATTCACTGATGGACGGCGCCATCATGAAAAAGGACGCTGCATTCGCCGGCGTCCAGAATTACCTGACCATCTTCGAAAATCCGGTCTTCTGGCAATCGGTCGGCCAGACGATGTATTTCACGATCATGAGCGTCGTCTTCCACTTCATCATCGGTCTCGCCTTCGCGCTCCTGTTGAACACCAACCGCGTCGATCCGCTGATCAGGAGCATCCTGCGTGTGCTCTTCATCCTGCCGTGGCTGTTCACGGCCGTCATCATAGCCATCATCTGGCGCCTGCTGCTCGACCCGAACGGCGTCGTCAACAGCGTGCTGATGGCGCTCCATATCATCAATTTCAAGATCGAGTGGTTCTCCTCGACCCACACCGCCATTCATGCCCTAACCTTTGCAAACATCTGGGCGGGTTATCCGCTCTACATGGTCAGCCTGCTCGCCGGCCTCCAGGGCATTTCGAAGGAGCTTTACGAGGCGGCCGGGATCGACGGCGCCAATGAATTGGAAAAATTCTGGTACATCACCATTCCACAGCTGATGCCGATCATTATCAGCATCGCGCTTCTCGACTTCATCTGGACGATGCAGGTTTTTCCGCTCGTCTGGATGACGACGGGCGGCGGCCCGATCTACTCGACGGAGGTTCTGTCCACCTTCACCTACAAGCTCGCCTTCTCCCAGTATGAATTTTCGCTGGCTTCGGCGAGTGCGATGATCATCCTCATCATTTCGATGAGCGTCACCTACTTCTACATCAAACACCAGCAGCGCAGGTGACCGCCATGGCAAAGCGTTCCTTCAAAAGCTCGACCCTGCCGACCATCCTGACCTATCTCGGGCTGGCGGTCGGCCTCGTCTTTTCGACCTTTCCGATCGTCTGGATGTTTTTCAGCTCGCTGAAATCGAACACGGAAATCTTCGCCCTTCCGCCGCGGCTTCTGCCGCAGGATTTCACCGTGGCCGCCTATCTGACGATCTTCAACGATCCGGTGAAGGTGCGGTTCTTCATCAACAGCTACTTCGTCGCCGGCGTCGTCACCTGCCTGACCCTCGTCATCGCCATCCTGACCGCCTACGGCTTCAGCCGCTATTCGTTCCGCTTCAAGAACACCTTGAACATCTTCATCATCAGCACCCAGACCGTTCCACCGATCACGCTTCTCATCCCCTATTTCGGCATGGTCGTTGCCTTCAGGATCTTCGACACCTATCTGGCCCTGATCCTCACCTACATGGTCTTCACACTGCCTTATGCAGTCCTGCTGATGACGGGCTATCTCAACACCTTGCCGAAAGAGCTGGATGAGGCCGTGCTTGTCGATGGCGGCTCGAGCTGGACAGCGCTTTGGCGTGTCATCGTGCCCGTCTCCATCCCCGGGATCGTCGCCACTGCGGTCTACACGTTTCTGCTGGCGTGGAACGAATTCCTCTTCGCCCTGACGCTGACAAAGTCGATGGATCTCAGAACCGTTCCGATCGGCATCCAGCTGCTGATGGGCCAGCACGCCTTTGAGTGGAATGAAATGATGGCGATGAGCGTGCTCGGCTCCCTCCCCCTGCTGGTGCTGTACCTGGTTGCCCAACGCTATTTCCTGGCGGGCATGACCGCCGGCTCGGTCAAAAGCTGAGGGAGGACCAATTCGTCTTAGGCGTTGATGTCCGCCACGGCTTATTGCGAAGCTTCGCCGACCGCGTGCAGGATCGAGCGGGCAATATCGGCAAAGCCAAGTCCGGCGGGCTGCGAGGAGACCCACTTCGGCGCGAATTGCAGGTGCGGTAGGACCGGGATGATGTTGTTGACCCCGAAGGAATTGCGGATAAAGCCGAACATCGGCGCATCGTTTCGAGAGTCGCCGACGAAGGCGGTCACGGTGGGCGTCTCAGTCGGGTCGACACCAAACAGGCCGGTTAGAACCCGCTCGCTCATCGATCTCTTGTTGTAGTCGCCGATCCAGGTGTTGATGTGGATGGAGCTGATCGCCACCGTTCCGCCCATAGCTCTGATGCTGGACGCCAGATCTTCGACCTCGTGCGGATCGTGACCCTGTATGTCGATTGCGACATCCGCCAGCCGGAAGACCTGGTCGTGGGCGATCCTGAACGGCCCGCGCTTTTGCGTGATCAGCGCTTTGATCGCCTGCAGGTGCCGGCGTTGGCGCTCGCCCTGCAGGACGCCATCCTCCCAATAATCGAAGACGACGTCGCCATCCCGGCGGGTGACGCAATATGCGCCGCTTTCGCCGATGACGGCGGCCACCGGCCAGGCGCGGACGATATGTTCGCACCAGCCGGCTGAGCCGCCCGTGACCGGCACGACGGCAATGCCGGCCCGACTGAGATCCCACAGAGCCTCATAGGTCTGCGGCAGAAGTTTGCCCTCTGTCGTCAGCGTATCGTCGATGTCGGTGAACAGGTAGCGCACGTCCTGTAGCTCCCGCGCCGATGGCGCCAGGTCCACGTAGCTCATGTCGTCTCCTCGCTGCATGTCACCACGTCCAACCCGCTTTCGGCGAGGGCATTGGCGGCCGACGCTTCGCCGGGCAGCCGATCCGTGTAGAAACGGGTGAGTTTGCTGAACGGCGCAACCCGCACGGAGGCGGTGCGCGTCCACTTGCTGACGTCTGCGGCGAGAATCTGCGTTTGTGAATTTTCAAGAAGCGCGTTGGTGATCTGGGCTTCGCTGTAGCTGAAATCCATCAGGCCGGTGAGCGGGCTCAGAGCGCCTGCGCCGACCACGGCGTGGGTTGCATAGAATTTTTCGACGAACCGGATCACATCCGTGCCGACCACGTCGCGGTCATCGTGTCGCAAAAGACCCCCGGTCAAATGGACCTCGACACTCGGGGCGTCGCACAGGCTCAAGGCGACATGGATGTTGTTGGTGATCACCGTCAGACCCTGGTGATCGCGCAACGCGTCGGCAACGAATTGCACCGTACTGCCGATGCCGAGAAACACGGTCGCCTCCGCCCCGATGTCGGCGGCGACGCGTTTTGCGATAAGCCGCTTGGCCCGCCGGTTGAGCTGGGCGCGGGCATTGAGCGAGATGTTGCTGCCCTCGACCGGCAGGTCGACGCCGCCATGGAAGCGGCGCGCATGCCCCAGATCGCATAAGGCATTGATATCGCGCCGAATGGTCTGCGTCGTCAGATCGTATCGACGTGCCAGCTCCTCGATGTACTGAACACCTTCGATCTCGATCAGCGCAAGGATTTCGCGTTGTCGGCTCGATATGATCCGCTGCCCCATCGCCGCTCCTTAGGTGAGGTAGACACTGGGGTCGTCTGTTATCACGCCGGTCAAACCCGCGTCCCAGAAAGATGCGAGCCGCCTTGGGTCGTTGCAGGTCCACGCCCGCACCTTGATGCCGCAACGAACGGCCTCTTCGAGAAACCCGATACTGAGAGCCTTATAGTCAAGATGGATGGTCGTTGCCGGGATCGACCGAAGGATATCCAGCCAATCCGCGGGCACCTTGCTCCACAGCATGGCGAGCTCGTAACTTGGATCGAGCGCATGCATTCCTTTCAGCGCAGCCGCATCAAAGCTCGAGATCATGATCCTGGTGTGCGGCGCCCGTGCCTTCAGATGCTGATCGACGACATTGACCAGCTGGTCGAGCGATTTGTGATGGGCATGCTGCTTGATCTCGACATTGGCGTTGAGGCCAAATTCGCCGAGGGCCGAGACGACCCGCGCCAGCGTCGGCAGCGGTTCGCCCTTGAACTGCGGGCCGAACCATTCGCCGGCGTCGATGGCCTTGAGATCCGACGCCGTGAGGTCGGCAAGATTTCCCTTTGACGACGAGCAGCGATCGATTGAAACATCGTGGATCACCGCCGGGGTGCCATCGCCAAGAAGGGCAACGTCGAGTTCGACCCATTCCGCGCCTTGTTCGGCGGCTGCCCGAAAGGCAGCAATGGTATTTTCGGGCGCCACGGCAGAGGCGCCCCGATGCGCCTGAATTTCACTGCGTGGCGGGCCGGATCGCGGCTCTACGGTCGTCATCGTCTCATCTCTTTCGTCGTCTTCTGCTGGATGAAGAAATAAAAATCCCGCGTCAATCCGTGCGTTTTCCGGTATTGCTGTTAAAAGGGTGCATCGCATCAACACGGGCGAAAACGTCGATATTCGCATTCTCGGCAAAGTCCGGCCGGCCCGGCACCGTCAGGACGACTGTCCGCTGGCTCTCACCCAACCGCACATGCAGATGGCTTTCTCCGCCGATCGGCTCGAGCAGCTCGACCGTCGCATTCAGGCGAACCGTCGGCTCCGCCGGCTCGGTGACGAGCAACGCGTCGGGGCGAAGGCCGACCATGTCGGTGCCGGCGGGCAATGCCAGGGTACCTGCCCTGTCGGCGGCCCTGAGCACGTCGACCGGCACAAGGTTCATAGGCGGCGAGCCGATGAAGCTGGCGACAAACAAACTCGCCGGTCGATCGTAGACCGCCACCGGCGTGCCGACCTGTTCGACGAGGCCTCCGTTCATCACCACCAGCCGGTCCGCAAGGGTCATCGCTTCAAGCTGGTCGTGGGTGACGTAGATGCTGGTGGTCTTCAGACGCCGTTGCAGCCGGCGAATTTCGACGCGCATCTGCACCCGCAATTTGGCATCGAGATTGGAGAGCGGCTCGTCGAACAGAAAGGCGGCCGGCTCGCGGACGATGGCGCGTCCCATCGCCACACGCTGGCGCTGTCCTCCGGAGAGTTCGCGCGGCTTGCGATCCAACATCGGTCCGATTTCCAGGATCTCGGCGGCCTCCGCCACGCGGCGGTTGATTTCCGCCCGTTCGGTGCCGCGGTTTTTCAAACCATATTCGAGATTTCCGCGCACGGTCATATGTGGATAAAGCGCATAGTTTTGGAAGACCATCGCAATGTCGCGGTCGGCCGGCTCCGCCTTGTTGACATTGCGGCCGGCAATCTCGACATCGCCTTCGCTGATCGTTTCCAGCCCGGCGACCATGCGAAGCAGGGTTGACTTTCCACAGCCGGAGGGGCCGACGAGCACGATCAGTTCGCCGTCTGCAACCGACAGGTTAATGCCTTTGACAGCCGGAACGGCACCATAGTTCTTCTTGACGTCGATGATATTGATCGTGGCCATTTCATTTCTCCGTTTCGACCAGGCCTTTGACAAAAAGGCGTTGCATGGCGACGATGACGAGGACGGGTGGCAGGGCGGCCAGAATGACCGCTGCCATCACGAGGTTCCAGCGCGGCTCGGCATCGGCAACCGCTGCCATGCGCTGAATTCCCATGACGACGGTATAGAAGCTCTGGTCGGTGGTGATGATGAGTGGCCAGAGATACTGGTTCCAGCCGAGCACGAACAGGATGATGAACAGGGCGGCGATATTGGTGATCGACAGCGGCAGCAGAATATCGCGGAAGAACTTCATCGGCCCTGCCCCGTCGACACGCGCGGCCTCCATCAACTCGTCAGGCACCGTCAGAAAGAACTGGCGAAACAGGAAGGTCGCCGTTGCCGAGGCGATCAGCGGAATGATGAGGCCGCCGTAATTGTTCAGCATTCCGAGGTCGGCGACGACCTTGTAGGTCGGCACGATACGCACCTCGACCGGCAGCATCAGCGTGATGAAGATCATCCAGAATGCCAGGGTCCGGAACGGAAACCGGAAATAGACGATGGCAAAGGCCGAAAGGATCGAGATGGCGATCTTCCCGACGGCGACGCCGACCGCCATGATCAGCGAGTTGATCATCATCGGCCCGATCGGCGGCGCTCCCGAGCTTGTCATCCCCGACGACAGCATCGTCGAATAGTTCTCGATGATGTGGCTTCCCGGGGTCAGCGGCACGACGCCCGACAAAAAGTCATTGGGCCCGTGGCTCGATGCGATGAAAGCGACGTAAACGGGAAACACCACGATCGTGACACCGAGGATCAGCACAAGATGGGCCAGGAAATTCAGAAAAGGGCGATTTTCAACCATCCTTGGGCTCCCTCAATATTGCACGCGGCGTTCGATGAAGCGGAACTGCACCGCCGTCAGGGCGACGACGATCACCATCAGAATGACGGACTGCGCCGCCGACGAGCCCAGATTCAGACCGATGAAACCGTCGAAATAGACCTTGTAGACCAGGATCTCGGTTGCGCGCGCCGGCCCGCCCTGGGTGGTGGCATGAACGATGCCGAACGTATCGAACATCGCGTAAACGATATTGATGACGATCAGATAGAAGGTCGTCGGCGAGATCAGCGGGAAGACGATCGTCCAGAAACGCTTGGTAGGTCCGGCCCCATCGATGGCGCCGGCTTCCTGAAGCGAGCGCGGCACGGATTGCAGCGCAGCCAGGAAAAACAGGAAGTTATAGGATATCTGTTTCCAGGTGGCGGCGATCACGATCAGGATCATCGCGTCGTTGGGATTGATCAGATGGTTCCAATCGACGCCCATCGACCGCAGCATATAGGCGACGATGCCGATCGACGGATTGAACATGAACCACCAGAGAATACCGGCAATCGCCGGGGCGACGGCATAGGGCCAAATCAGCAGGGTCGAATAAATTCGGGAGGTGCGGAGCACGCGCATTGCCGCGGCCGCTAGGAGCAGCGCGATCGACGTCGACAGCACCGTCACCAGAATGGCGAAGATCAGCGTGTGGCCGAAGGCATTGATATAGATCGGATCGGCAAAAAGCCGCCGGTAGTTTTCGAACCAGACGAAGTTCGTTTTGAAGCCGAAGGCATCCTCGCGCAGGAAGGATTGCCAGAAGGCCGTTGCCGCAGGCCAGAGAAAAAATACCACGGTCACGAAAATCTGGGGGGCAATGAGCAGGTAAGGCAAAAGCTTGTTGGGAAATACGGTCCGTTTGGTTTGCATGAGCCCTCACACTGACGGATGGGAAACGGGGGCCGGTCTTTCGCCAGCCCCCGTCGCGGTGTCCATTAGTTGGCGGACTCGAAATCGCGAAGCTGTTCGTTGCCGCGTGCGACGACTGAATCGACCGCTTCCTTCGCCGTCTTCTTTCCACCCAGCAAAGCGGCAAACTCATCGTCGATGATGCCGCGCACCTGGACGTAATTGCCGAAGCGGATGCCCTTGGAATTGTCGGTGGGCGTCACCCGCGTCAGCTGTTTGATGCCGATGTCGGCGCCGGGGTTTTTCTCATAATAGCCCTGGTCCTGGCCGAGCTTATAGGCAGCTTCGGTGATCGGCAGGTATCCGGAAAACTGATGCCAGTCGGCCTGAACTTCCGGCTTCTGCAGGTAGGTGAAGAATTTCGCCACACCCTTATATTCCTCTTCCGGACGACCTTTCAGCGTCCAGAGGGTGGCGCCGCCGATGATCGAATTGAGCGGCTGCTTGATGACGTCATCGTAGAAGGGAAGTGGCGCAAAACCGACTTTGAAGCCTTTGGCGTTGTTGATGACGCCGGCCCGGCCGGCCGACGAGTTCATATACATCGCGCATTCCTGCGAATAGAACATCGGAGGCGCGTTGTCGCCGCCGACAGGCCCGCCGAATTTGAACAGACCTTCCTCCTGCCACTTCTTCAAATTGTCCCAATGGCGGATCGTCAGATCGTTGTTGAAGGTGAATTCGGCGTCCAGGCCGCCAAAGCCGTTGGCCTTGGTGGAATAGGGCTTGTCATGCAGGGCATTGAGATTTTCGGTCTGGATCCAGGAGATCCAGGCGCTGGTGAAGCCGCATTTGGCCGCACCCGATTTCATGATGGTCCGCGAGAAGGATTCCACCTCCGCCCATGTTTTCGGCGGCGTTTCCGGATCGAGCCCGGCCTTCTTGAAGACGTCCTTGTTGTAATACATGATCGGCGTCGAGGAATTGAAGGGCAGCGATAGGACATTGCCGCTGGTGTCCGAGTAATAACCGACGACCGGCGCGATGAATTTGCTCTGGTCCCAGGCCTCGCCTTCGTCTTTCATCAGCTGGTAAACCGGATAGACCGCACCCTGTGCGGCCATCATCGTGCCGGTGCCGACTTCATAGACCTGGACGATTGCCGGCTGCTGCTTGGCACGAAACGCAGCGATCGCGCCGGTCAGCGTCTCGTCATAGGTCCCCTTATAGACCGGGACGATCTCATAATCGGACTGAGATGCGTTGAAGCCTTTGGCGATCTGTTCAAGCTTCGCGCCATTCTCGCCGCCCATCGCATGCCACCACTGGATCTTCGTGGCGGCCATGGCCGGGACGGATAAGGACAGGCTGGTCAATCCTGCGGACAGGAAAAAAGCGATCTTGTTCATCTTCACTCCCATTGCTCTCGGTCCGCAGCCTCCCGCTCCAGACGTCCGGCAATGGTAACAGCCATAGTTCACTTTGCAATAATGAAATGTTCAAATGAACATTTACCCGAAAACGGCAGGACAGCGCGATCGACGGATTGCGATTTCTGTCAATGACTTCCCTTCTCCGGTCTCGCGGCTTTCCATGGCAGCCGTGGTGCTTTATGACGATTTTGTGACAGTCCATGGAGTGCCGATGTTAAGCTGGTTTCGAAAACTCATGCCGCGCGAAGATCGATTCTTCGATCTCTTCGCTCAACACTCAAAAACCGTCGTCGGTGCGGCCGAAGCGCTCAACGAACTTTTGGGCGGCACGGACATCGAAGGCCATTGCGCCCGGATCGTTCAATTGGAGGATGAAGCGGACGAGATTACCCGCCAAGTGCTGCTTGCCGTGCGCCGCAGTTTTGTCACACCCTTCGATCGCGGCGATATCAAGGATCTCATCCAGTCGATGGACGATGCGATCGACATGATGCAGAAGACCGTGAAGACCATCCGGCTGTTCGAGCAGAAGAGCTTCGACCCTGTGATGCAGGAAATGGGAAAGACGATCGTCCAGGCGGCACATCTGATAGCCGAAGCGCTTCCCCTTCTCGATCGGATCAGCGCCAACGCTCCGCGTCTGGCCGCGCTCGCGGAAGAAGTGACACGCGTCGAGGGCCGGTCCGACGAATTGCACGAGCAGGGCCTGAAGGATCTTTTCCGCCGCCACGGCGCCTCAAATGCGATGGCTTATCTTATCGGCAGCGAGATCTATGGCGAGCTTGAGAAGGTCGTCGACCGTTTCGAGGATGTCGCCAATGAAATCAGTGGCATCGTCATCGAGAACGTTTGATGGAAGCCACCCTCGCCCTTCCCCTTCTTGCCGCGCTCGTGGCTGTTGCCCTCTTCTTTGATTTCCTCAACGGCCTGCACGATGCCGCCAATTCTATCGCCACGATCGTGTCGACGCGGGTGCTGCGTCCGCAATATGCGGTGTTTTGGGCGGCTTTCTTCAATTTTATCGCCTTCTTATTCTTTGGACTGCACGTCGCAGAAACGCTCGGGACCGGCATTATCGATCCGGCCATCGTTACGCCGCAGGTCATCTTCGCGGCGCTGGTGGGCGCGATCGTCTGGAACATCGTCACCTGGGTCTTCGGTATCCCTTCGAGCTCATCGCATGCACTGGTCGGCGGGTTGGTCGGTGCCGGTCTGATGAAGACAGGTTTCAGTTCGATCGTCTGGAGCGGATTGTTGAAAACGGCCGGCGCCATCGTGATGTCGCCGGCGATCGGATTTTTCCTTGCACTGCTGCTCATCCTGATCGTCTCGTGGATCTTCGTGCGGCAGACGCCTTTCGCTGTCGATCGGACATTCCGGATCTTGCAGTTTGTCTCCGCCTCCCTCTATTCCCTCGGCCACGGCGGCAACGACGCTCAGAAGACGATGGGCATCATTGCCGTGTTGCTCTATTCGCAGGGATACCTGGACGGCGGCTTCCATGTGCCGCTCTGGGTCGTTCTCTCATGCCAGAGCGCAATGGCGCTCGGGACACTTTGCGGCGGCTGGCGGATCGTCCATACCATGGGATCGAAGATCACGCGGCTCAACCCAATGCAGGGCTTCTGTGCCGAAACCGGCGGAGCCTTGACGCTGTTCGGCGCAACCTGGCTGGGCATCCCGGTCTCGACGACGCACACGATCACCGGCGCCATCATCGGCGTGGGTGCCGCCCGCCGGCTGTCAGCCGTTCGCTGGGGTTTGGCCGGCAATATCGTTATTGCCTGGGTCGTCACACTCCCGGCCGCCGCAACCATTTCAGCGCTCTGTTATTGGCTCTCGGACTTCTTCTAATGCATGTCGCAATCCGAAACCGCTCCGCACGTCCGCGCAGCGTGCATTAGCGCCTAGTCACCGCCGCGCCCCAGCCCCGCAGCGCATCGCAGACCTCCGCTCTGCTGGGCGCGCCGATACGGCCGCCGAAGACCTGGCATTTGAGCGCCGCCGCCATGGACGAGAAGCGCATCGTCTCGGCGATCGGCGCGCCTTCTGCGATAGCCAGAGCGAAAGCGCCATGGAAAATATCGCCTGCCGCGAGCGTATCGACGGCCCTCACCATGGGAGCAGCAAGATGGAAGACTTCGCCGGCTCGGTCGTCGAACCAGAACGAACCGTTTTCCCCTGATGTGACGCTGATAAAGGCGTGCTCGAACTTTCGCTTCAGAAGGCCGACGGCCTTCGCCGGCTCGGCGGTTCCGGTCAGGCGCTCGGCGGCCGGCTGCGAAAACACGATGTGGCTGGCCGCCGGCGCCAGCATCTCGATCACGCCGTCGCCCGCAACGTCGCCATCGAGAATGGCCGGTTTGCCCGCCTCTCCGGCTGCAAGCAGCGTCCGCAATGCCAGCTTCGGCCAGCGGACGTCGACCAGAACCGCATCGAAAGCAGACACGTCCTGTTTTGTCACCGGCTTGACCGTCTCGTGCAGGGCAGCATCGTAAAAGGGCACGATCAAGCGCTCGCCCTGATCATCGACAAGGATCGTCGAAACGGCCGAGCGGGCGCCTGCCACACGGACCATGCCGCTCGTATCGATACCACTGTTGCCGAGGTCGGCAATGATGCGTACGCCGGTGGCATCATCCCCGACCGCACCCCAGAGGCTGGCATTGCCACCCAGCCGGGCGACCGCAAAAGCCGCGCTCGACGCCATGCCTTCGGCGACCTGCAGCATATCGTAGGGAAGAATTTTGCCCTGGCCGGTCGGCAGCGTGCGCACACGAAACAGCGTGTCCAGCACCGCAGCGCCGACGCACAAAACGCTGCGCGGCGGAGAGCATGATGCCGAAAAGTATGAGCGGTTTTCGGACGGCATCATGCTCTAACTCTTTAATTGAGAACAGAATTCAGATTCCAGGCCGACCGGCCTAAAATCATCCTGTTCAGGCAGGCGGGGCGATGGCAGACGTCGTCAAAACCGTCTTCTCAGCTGCTTACTTGACGGCTCCGGCCGTCAGTCCCGCCACGATCTGCCGTTGCGCAAACACCGTCAAGATCAGCACCGGCAGAGTGACGATCAACGCCGCGGCAGCAAGCGGCCCCCAACTGACCTGTTCGAACGAAAGCATATTGTAGACCGCGACCGGAAGCGTGCGTGTCTCGCGGCTGGCGAGCACAATGCCGAAGACGAAGTTGTTCCACGAGAAGATGACCGACAGGATGAAGGCGACGACAATGCCGGGTTTGGCGATCGGCAAGGCAACCAGGCGGAAAATCTGCCAGGGCGTCGCGCCGTCGATGCTCGCAGCCTCTTCCAACTCCATCGGCGTCGTTTCGAAATAGCCGATCATGATCCAGACGACGATCGGCACCGTGACGACGAGATGAATGATGATCTGCGGCACCAGCGTGCCGAGCAGGTTGAGCCACTGGAACAGCAGGAAAAGCGGAATGAGGAAGGAAAGGCCGGGCGTCATGCGCGCGATCATGATGACCATCGCCGACTTCTCGGCCTTTAGCCGTGCGATGCCGTAACCGGCCGGCACGCCGATCAGCAGCGCCAGAAGCGTGGCGGCACCGGTCACCAGCACCGAATTCCACAGATAGAGGAAGAAGTTGTTCTCCTCGAAAACCTTCACATAATTCGACCAGGCGAAACGCTCCGGAATAAAGATCGGCGGATAGGCGCCGTTGTCGATCTCATATTTGAGCGACAGCGAGATCATCCAGAGGAAGAACAGGACGACCGGCGAAATCATCACCAGGGCAACGAACAGCAGTCCGATGCGATCGAGTGTCTTGCGTTTCATCAGCGAGCCTCCCCATCGGACCAGTTCGCACGCTGCCGCAGCATCAGAAGGACGAAGGAAAGCAGCACGATGAGGATGAAGAACACCACCGCCATGGCCGAGCCATAACCGATATCGTAATAGGCGAAAGCAGTGTTGTAGAGATAGATATTGATCGTTTCCGACGCCGTGCCCGGGCCGCCCTGGGTCATGGCGTAGATGATGTCGAAGCTTTTCACCGCGTCGATGCTGCGGATGATCACGGCGATCATCAGGAAGGGCGCGATCATCGGCAGGGTCAGATAGCGGAATTTCTGCCAGACATTGGCGCCGTCGATCTCAGCACTTTCATAGGGCTCGCGCGGAACCGCCGCCAGGCCGCCGAGCACGATCAGCATGATAAGCGGCGTCCATTGCCAGGTCTCGACCAGCACCAGCGACGGGATGACGCTGCTCTGATTGTAGATCCACTCCTGCGGACCGATGCCGATGAAGGAAAGAAGATAATTGAGCACGCCGAGCTGCGGATGGAACATCATGGTCCAGACCAGGGCGATGGCGACCGGTGTCGCCATCATCGGCATCACGAATATGCCGCGCAGAAGGCCGCGCAGCGGAAACTGTGCATCGAAAATCAGCGCCGCCAGCGTTCCCAGGAAAAGCGGCGCCACCACGGAGAGCGTCGTATAGAGCACCGTATGCCACAGCGACTCCCAGAAGCGCATGTCCACGGCCAGCCGGGCATAATTGTCCAGCCCGGCAAAGACTTGGGACTGGCCGAGCGTCCAGCTGTTGACGCTCATCCAAAGGGTAAACACCCATGGAAAAACGATGACGGCCGCAATGACGATCAGCGCCGGGATGACGAAGGGCCAGTAGTTGGGAGCAACGCGACCCGCGTTGCTCCTTGCCTTCGAGGCGGCCTTGGCGGCTGCGGCCGTTTCGATGCTTGCCGAGGTCATTATCCCTCGCTTTTCGCCAGGACGGGCTCGAACTGCGCGGTCGCGGCCTTGAGTTCGGCTTCCGGATCGGCGCCGCCAATCATATTGGTGAGACCGACGCCATAGATGTCGCGGAATTCGGTGACCGGAATGATGACCGGCAGCGCCAGCTGCGAGATCTTGCCGGAACCGACGACGGCATCGAGCCATGCGCCAGGCATCTTGACGCCTTCGCGGACCTTCGCATCCTCGAGCACGGACTGGCGGAAAGGAACGCCGGCGCCGGCCTGCAGCAGACGGGCGCCCATCTCATGCGAGATCGCCCATTGGCAGAAGAGGTAAGCCGCTTCCTTTTTCTGGCTTGCAGCGACGACGCCAAGCCCGTCGCCGAAGGTTCCGGCAGCCTGTGCCTTCGGGCCTTTCGGCATGATGCCGTAACCGACCTGGCCGACGACGCGCGATTTTTCCGGATTTTCGATCGGCGGCGCAAAGCCGACGCCATCCAGCCACATGCCGATCTTGCCCTGCAGGAAGGCCGACTGGGCCTCGGCCCAGTTGAAGCCGGAGACGCCGGGAGGGGCGGTCTTGGTCATCAGCCTCTGGTAGAGCTTGGCGGCATCGACCGCTTCCGGCGAAGTCGTGCGCAGCTTGCCATCGGGGCCGAGCGGGCTCGAACCATAACCTAGCAGCAGCGACGTCCAGACCGGCGTATTGGCGTTTTTCAGGCCGCGGGCGACGAAGCCGTAGGTGTTGGTCGACGGATCGGTGAGTGCTTCGGCCGCACTTGCCAGCTCTTCGAATGTCGTCGGGTAGGAAAGCCCCTTCTTCTCGAACAGCGCCTTGTTCCAGTAGATGATCCAGTAATCCACCGAGAAGGGAAGAGAACGCAGGACGCCGCCGGCGTCCTTGGCGAAGGCGAGGCCGGCTTCGGCGAAATCACCTTCCGTCAGGGATGGGTCGGTCAGCGCCGGATCCTTGAGGAAACCGCCGATATCGGCAAGCCAGCCGCCCTTTTCGAACTGCCGCTTCTGGACGTGATAGCTCATATGCACGACGTCGAAACTCGGCTTTCCCGAGCTGAGCTCGATGGTCGTCTTCTGGCGCTGCTGCTGCTCGGGCGTCGCTTCGGCGTTGACCTTGATGCCGGTGAGCGCCTCGAATTCGGGCAGATACTTCAGAAGTATTTCGCTGCGCGGGCTCTTGACCAAATTGACCTCGAGCGTGGTCCCGGTAAAGCGCTTCCAGTCGACGGCAGCCGACGCCGAGCGCAAGCCGAGCATGCTGCTCGCCCCGAAAGCGGCCGTGCCCGCCAGAAAGCCGCGTCTCGTCGGATTCAAAAAAGATGGCATGGTATTCCTCCTCTTTTTGCCGGCGGTCTCCTCACCTCCGGCTGATTATTCCCGGTTATATCCTCAGCGCACGATCCCTTGCACCGTTGATGTGTGCGACAAGGCTGTTGACGGCGTCCTCCGCCGATCGTCGTTCGATCGCTTCGAGCACCTTCAGATGCTCGCCCATGACAGGCCCGACGTGACCCTCGATGCGAAACCGATCCTGGCTGATCAGCCGCATCTTGATCGAGTTTACCCGGTAGGCATTCGAAATGATGGTATTGCCAAGCGCATCGATAAAGGCGTCATGCATGCCCCAGTCGACGGCCTGCGCGCGCAGTTCCAGTTCATGCGAGCCATCGCCGCTTCGAATGGCGTCGGCAATATCGCGATGCTGCTTCAAAAGCCCGGCGATCGTCTCGTCCGACGCAGACCGGGTGAAGAGCGCCACCGCCTCCTTCTCCAGGAACACGCGCAGTTGAAACGCCTCACGGATGAGATTGAGATCGATGTGAGCGATCTGCAACCCCCGCTGCGGCACCGTCTTGATCAGCCCCTCGGCTTCAAGCCTGGGGATGAGCTCACGGATGGCGCCGAGCGTCAGCCCGGTCAGCTCCACGAGACGGCGCTGCGACACGAACTGGCCGGGGCGCACATCACGCGCAAGAAGATGGCGCGTGAAGCTCGCATACGCCTTTTCCCGCAGCGTCGGCTGCTCGTCCATTCCGTCCATCGCCTCTTCCCGCAGCATGCCCGACTATGCCGCTTTCGACTGGAAAAGCTTATCGAAAGCCATAACGAGTTGCGCCCGCCCTTCGCCGGATATTGAACCGAGCGGTGGGCGAACCGCAAGCCAGATCTCCTCCGACATCACGTGTGCCACCATCGCCTTCACGGCCGGGACGACAGGATATTTCAGCAGTTCGGCCACGAACCCCTCGATGCGGGGGTCGTCCTTGCCTTCTTCGGCCATCAGCTTGACGTCGCGGGGCACAAAATTGGCCATCCCGGAGATTGCCCCCTGGCCGCCGAGCCGCACGCCCTTGGCGAGATGCCGTTCATCACCCACCAGGATGATGAGATCGCTATGCGCCTTGAGCAGGCTTTCGGTATACGGCCAGTCGCCGGAAGAATCCTTGACGCCTGTGACGATATTGGGGAAGGCGGTCCGCAGCCTTCCGATCAGCGACACGGTCAGCGGAACCATGGTGAGCGAAGGGAGGTTGTAGACGATGATATCCCGCGCCTTGTCGCCCAATATGGCGAATACCGCCGAAAACCACTGGAAGACACCGTCGTCGCTGACGTTCTTGAAATAGGACGGCGGGGCAAGAAGGATATTGCGAACACCCTTGGAAAGAGCGTGATCGGCCTGCATCGCCGCATCCTCGGCGGCGTCGACCAGTACGCCAACGATGATCTTTTCCGCCGCGATCCCGGCATCGAGGAAGGCCGCAAAGACGCGGTCGCGTTCCCGGCTGCCGATCGAGGAGCCTTCACCCGTCGTCCCGAACAGCGTGACGCTGGAGCATCCGGCAGCAAGGCACCGTCTTGCCTGCGCGATCATAATCTCGATCGCGATATCGCCATTGCCGTCAAACGGCGTGGCGAGAGCGACTGACAGCCCGAATTTCTGGGTCAAATATATCCCTCCCGATTATTGGGATTGATGTAGCAGAGTGACATGTTAGCTGTAAAGAGGTGATTGCAGGCTGGCCAGCATTGGGTTCTCCCTTAACCGGCGTGCCTTACAGTCGGCCCATTTGCCCGCGCGAGCGCCATCAGCATCGGCCCGATCGCGAACTCGCCTCTTTCGGTCCTGCGGGTGAGATCTCTGAGATAACCACCGGGCGAATTGATATGCCCTCCCCTTTCCAGAATGCAGGCAATGACGGTCGCGGCATTTTCCGGGCCCATGCCGGAGCAAGCTTCCTCATAGGCCGAGGGGCTGACGCCGAGCATCGAGCGCACGATGACCGCGGCCGACATCAGATCTCGCCAATTGCCGATTGTTCCGCCCGGCCCATAGTCGAGGATTTGGGGGCAGGCTTGGAGAACAAGGGCGAGCGGGAAGGATTTCAGACCTGGGCCTGACACCGGAGCTGCCTTGCCAACCATTCCAACCGACGGCTTGGGTGGCCTCGGCCTTTGCTTACCCGGCGGTTCGGCCATAGCCTCGTTGTATGTCGCTGCCTTTTCGCCCTGCTTCGTTTCGAAGCTTGGTTCAAGTTCATAAGTTGAGTCGGGGTTTGAATTCTGTTTGTGACGCTCAATCTGAGACTCATTGGCGTCTATTTTTTGTCTTTTAATCTGCCTTTCCAGCAAGTTGACGGCTTCGTCCCGCAGCAGGGCCATCTCGTCGAGCAGCGATGCCAGCGCTTCGATGCTCGCCACGCGGGGGATCCTGGCGACGATCGCACGAAACATTACCGTCATCTGCTCCCAGTCGCCTGGAACCGCTTCTTCGATCGCCGTTGAAATCAGCTTGGAAATGTCTCGCCGACAAACCGTCAGCCGTTCCCGGGTTGCTCTCAGCAGTTCCCGGTCGGCAATCGTTTGGGCGGCAAGGCCTTCGATCTCGGCCGCACGGGCAAGCAGCGGCGCGACGCTGAAGCCGAAAGCTTCGCCGATGGCGCCAGCCCTGTCGCGGCGGGCATAACGCTTTCCATTCGGGCTGTCCTTGCGCAGGATCAGGCCAGCCTCGACCAGCACGGCCAGATGCCGCCGGAGTGTGGCCGGCGTCATGCCGCGGGCGCGGAGCGAAAGCTGCGCGTTCGAAGGAAAGACGATCAGGCCTTTTTCCTCGGAAATCTCGTCATCGGGATAGAAAGTCAACAGCGCGTCGAGCACCGTCAGCGCCCGATCGGTCACGCCGAGCGCCGGTCTCGCTTCGCAGATTGCCCTGAACAGCTTCCACTTGCTGCGTTTCATCCCCGGCTCGATGGTCTCGGCCAGTTGCTGGCTTGCCAGCATGCCAAGCGACATCGGCCGCCGCCCAAAGGGCGTCGTCACATATCCACTCTCCATTTGCCTTCACCTTCGTTCAGGCAAAAGAAAACCATCCACCAATTTGGTGCCTAAGACGCTTGACTGTGATTCGTGGAAATGCGATTCTCGATGTGCTTAAGATCTGAGAAGGGCTTCCACGACGCCGTCGTTGGGGGCCTTTTTCTTTTGCGCGTTACGCTCCTCTGTGCTTTTTGAACTCCTGGAACAGGCTCTGCAGCCGTTCCTGGACGAACTGATCGAAACCGGGTGCGGTCTTGCCGTCGAAGACGAAGGTCGCGCCTGACGCTGTCTTCTTGATCATGACAGGCACACCGCCGACCTCGGTTTTGGCCACTGCCGGCTTCTGTGCCGCTGTCTTCTTCGTTGCCAGAACCAGTGCCCGTTGAAACCGCTCGTCGCTCGAAATTTTCCGCGCGTCGTCCGCGGACAACTCGGCGACGATCTTTTCGATATTGGCCTTCTCAAGCCGCTCACCCAGTTCAAGCCATCGCCGGCGGCCGATATCGGGCGCCGCGCCGATGGCGTTGATGAGATCAAGCGGCACCTGCCGTATGACGATCAACATCCTTGAAAGCGCCGCCTTGTCGACGGCGAGTGCCGCCATGATCACATCGCGGCCGAAGCTGCGGTCTTCAAGCCTTGAGGCGAAGAGCGCGCGTTCGATATAGGAAAGATTGGTTCGGGCGCTGTTTTCCTGGCCTTGGCTGACGACCAGCTGACCATCGGTCAGGTCGCGGACGACCGCGCGCACCCTGATGCCGAGCTCTTTGGTGGCGGCCAGGCGACGATGACCGTAGGCGACCTGGTAGCGTCCCCTGGTTTCGGGATGCGGGCGGACGAGGATCGGAACCTGCTGCCCATGCTCACGGATCTGTTCGACAAGCTGTGCCAACTCGGCCGCATCGATCGCCAATCTGTCGCTGACGAAGGACGCGTCGATCAGGCCGGCATCGAGTTCGACGATGGCCTGGCCGGCGGCGAGCTGCCGTTCCAGCTCACTCGCCCGCTCCATTTTTTCGGTAATGTTGCCGAGTGTCTTGGTAATGCCGCCGACCGGGGCCGCACTGCGCTCCTGCGGCACGAATCCAGCGATCGGGCGATTGTCGCGCGGTGCGACAGTTTCCACCCTCGCCGGGCTCGGAGCGGAGATTTCGATGAGATTCTTACGCGCCATCTATCTACTTCCTCCCCCAGGTCGAGCGGATATGCGCCTCGATCTCGCTGTTCACGAGATTGAGCGACTCCAGCGCCCGGTCATAGGTGCCGCGGGTGAACTGCGACCGCTCCACCTCGTAAAGGGTCTGCTTGGTGACACCGGCGTCGGAGACCGCCGTCGACTTCACCATCGCATTGCGAAGCATTCGATTGCCGAAGATCGCCCGCATGAAGCCGGTCATCTGGCTTTGCGGCCCGTCGTTCGGCTCGAACCGCGTCACCAGATACCGCATCCAGTCATAGCTGGTGCGCCCGCCGGCCTTCTCTACGACCGACATCAGCTCGCTCGTCATCGTTAGAAACTGCGACATCGACATGACATCGAGCATCTGCGGATGGACCGTGATCAACACCGAGGTCGCCGCGCAGAGCGCCGACATCGTCAGGAAACCCAGCTGCGGCGGGCAGTCGATCACGACGACGTCGTAAAGGCTTTCGATCTCCGTCAAGACCTCGCCGATGCGGGCAAAGAACATCGTCTCGGCCCTACCCGAAGACATCGCCTTCGGCGTCTCGTGCTCGAATTCCATCAGCTCGAGATTGCCGGGAATGAGATGCAGATTGGGCGTGTAGGTGGCGCGCACGATGTCGGCGATGGGACGCGGCTGCTCGTAGCGGATCGCGCCGTAGATCGTTTCGCCCTCGCCGACGTCGAATTCCGGCTGATGGCCGAACAAGGCGGACAGGGAAGCCTGCGGGTCGAGATCGACGGCGAGCACGCGGTAACCCCTCAGCGCCATGAACTGGGCCAGATGGGCCGCGGTCGTGGTCTTGCCGGACCCCCCCTTGAAATTCATGACGGAGACGATCTGGAGCTTTTCCCCCGGCCTGCGAGCCGGCACATATTTCGGCGTTCCATTTCGCTCGTCGAGGACCCGGCGAATCCGGTCCATATCGACTGCGCTGTAGAGCCGCCGCCCGTTTGCCAGCGGATCGGGCCCGTGGCCGTCGGCGGCCACCTGCCGGAGATAACCTTCGCCGATGCCGATGAAGGCCGCAGCTTCCGCCGGTGAAAATGTTCTGATGGTCTTTTGGGAAAGCGGCGGGAAGATTTTTGCCTGATGCTGCTGAAGTTGATAGGACAACTCCTTCGCGTCTGTTGCCAGAAGCGAAGGGAGATGCTCTTGATCGTCCTGAAGAGCAAGACTCGGCTGCATGATCTATTTCCCAAATAACTGCGCAATTTTGAACGAAAGTGCTTCAGTTGCGCAGTTACCATATGCCGCGATTCGTGACCGAATTACAAATGCTTAACCAAAAGGCCGGTCCAGGCACGCGAAACGGGAGCGGGAATCTGGCGGTTTCATCGACCAATCGGCAGGTGATTCGCACCCGACCGGGCTATTGACCAGCAAGGCCGCTGCCTCGTTATGCACATGAAATTCATTGAATTTTATGTGACACCGCCGGCGGGATGGAAAGGTTCCGCCTGACTATCCGCCGCCGTCTTTCTATCCGGTTCGAATATGTCCATGCTTTCCATCTTGCCGCTCGCGTCGGTCAGGTCGAGACGATAGCCGGAAGCCTGTAGCGTCCGCTGGCGCCCGGCCGTTTGCCGGACGTAGTGACGCCCGATGATCTCGCGCCATCACCCGCCTTGGCTTTAGGGATGGAACTTACGCGTCGCCTAACAGTCGCGAAAGCGTCTTGGCGTTCTTGAGGGCATTGGCGTCTCTGTCGTTGTTGAAGTAGGCCCAAACGGTCTTCGCACCACTGCTCTTTATTCGGTCGGCCCAGACTGACAGTTCGGCTTCGCTGTAATCGTGGCGGTACCATTTCGTGGTCCCATGAAAGCGAACATAAATATCGTCTGCGGTCTTCACCAATTCATCCGGAAGACGCGGCCCGCTACATGAGCAGAAGATCGCACCGGCCGCTTCAAACTGGCGGAACACCTCATCGTTCCACCAACTTTTGTGGCGGAATTCAACAACATTCCGGCGGCACGGATCGAGCTGCCGAAGGATTAGGTCCAGAGTGTCGGGGGAATAGCGGACGCTTGGCGGCAGCTGGAAGAGGAAGCACCCCATGCGCTCACCGAGCATATCCGCGACATAACCGAAATCTCTGATCAATTCCCCGCAATCTTCGAAACGCCTGATATGCGTAATGAGCTCGCACACCTTGATCGTATAGACGAAATCGCCGTTCGCCTGGCGAAGCCAGGTTTTGACCGCGGCGACTGTCGGCCACGAATAGAACGGAGCGTTCAGCTCGACCGTCTTAAACTCTCGTTCGTAAAACGAGAACCATTGATTTCGAGGAGCATCGGCCGGATAAAACAGACCCTGCCAGTGCCAGTAATACCAGCCCGAGCAGCCGATATTGAGCCTGCGCTTACCTTCGCACGCGGATGCCGCTACCTCTCGCTGCTCCGATTTGATCCGGGCTTCGTGCATCTTCGCAGCACGTTCGACGTTGGCCTCGCGCTGCTTGCGACGCCGCTCTTCCCGCCGCGCCTTCCGCCTCTCCCGGTCATCCGTCGACATCTCCGGCACGTCAAAGCTTCCATGTGTATGCCGGCTTCAAACATCCCTAGTGTGCATGGCGACGAACCGGCCGGCAGTAGCCTCGATTGCAGGTGTTCAACTTCGAAGGAAACCATCTGTTCCGCAGAGACCGCGGCGACACCGCCCGGATAGAGCCTGAAGCATGAACCACGTTCAGCACCTGTGCAAAAAGCCCGACGTCCTGCGCGTTGTCAGTGCCTTGCCACGGTGCACCACGACCGGACCAGGGGTCGATCCGATCGCGGAACCGCAGCGCAGGTCGCCTATTTGTTGGACGCGGCGTCTTCGATGACCTTCGCAACTCGATCGGGATGAGAGACCATGACGACGTGCGACGCCCCTTTCACCACAACCGTCTCTTTCGAGCCAGCTCGTTCCGCCATCCATGCCAGCGCTGCCGGCGGTATGTTTTTATCCGCGTCGCCGTAGACAAACCAGGAAGGGATATTCTTCCAGCTCGCCGAAGCTGATGCCTCGCCAAGAGCCTTGTCAGTGACAGGACGCTGTGTCGCGGCCATGAGCTTGCCTTCTGCCTTCGACACATCTGCAGCGAATTGATCGTGAAACTCACTCTGCTTGATGTACAGGTCCTTTACTCCACCATCCAACAGCACGGGTTCCGCAAGGGTGGGTGCGAGCGTACTCCCCGGAAACTTACCTGAAAGCGCGATCGCAGTTTCTCCAACATCCGGTGCGAAGGCGGCGACAAAAACGAGCGATTTGACGTTCGCGCTACCTGCTGCTGCCTCGTTGATCACTGAGCCACCGTAGGAGTGACCCACTAGTACTACGTCGGTCTTCAACCCGGCGACCACTTTGCGCACATAATCGCCATCGGTCGTCACGCTTCGAAGCGGATTAGCGACCGCCACCACGGGATATCCACCCTTTTCCAGCCGTGTGATCACGCCATTCCAGCTGGAGGCATCGGCAAACGCGCCGTGAACAAGGACGACCGTCGGCTTTTCGGCCGCGTTAGCATGCAAAAGGCCGGCTGCGGTCATTGCTGCGGCGGCGACAAACATCTTCAACATGATCTAGCTCCATTGCATCGTGTACGATTAATTTACGCACAATTATTCATAATGACAACCTCTAAATTCGGTGTTCACCTCGATTTGATATCGCCCCGGGTTCACGGGGCGATGTCAACTCCGTTCGATCTGTAAAAAACGTTCAAAGACGATCGCGCGGCGATAGATCCGGGCGGTCCAAGGTTTGGGGGCTCAAGGAATTTCAGCGTCGATTTCTCTGCAGGCGAAACGAGGCCGATCGCCGGCAGAACTAAGCCGCCATCGATTGGTAGAGCCAGTCGGAGAGCTTCTCGGTCGCCAGCCGCGCGCCGGCGCCCGGAAGCAGTGCGGCATCGGTCAATTCGACGCCGAAATACGATGTGGACGGATCCGTTATCACCTGCCGTTCGTCTTCGTTGGCGGCGAGATAGATCCGGGCGACCTCATCGATGCCGAACTGCTCCGGGCCGGCGATTTCAACGATACCGCCCAAAGGCGTTGCGACGGTCAATTCGGCCAGAAAGGCGGCGACCTCCCCGGCTGCGACCGGCCTCATCAAGGCTGGCGGCAGTCGAACGACGTCGCCTTGCCCACCGATGTCGATCAATCCATTGATGAACTCGTAGAACTGCGTGGAGCGGAGGATCGTGTATGGGCAACTGGAAGCCTGGATAAGATTTTCCTGTACCAATTTGGCGTGAAAATAATCGCTTTCCACGAGCCGTGGCGTGCCGACGACGGAGAGGGCGAGATAGTGCCCGACTTCAGCCTCAGCGGCGGCGGCAAGCAGGTTCTTCGTCGACGCCTTGAAGAAATCCAGGGCCGCATTGTCGCCGAACGATGCGGCGTTGGTGACGTCGACGATGACGTCGGATCCCGCGATGGCCGCGGTGAGGCCTTTGCCGGTAACCGTATCGACGCCAAGCGACAAGGATGCGGCAGCAACCTCATGGCCCGACCGGCGCAGGCTTTCGCTGAGCCGTGTTCCGATGACCCCGCTTGCTCCCACCACGGAAATTTTCATGTCGGCATCCTCGCGATCGATTGGATCGACAATGACCGGAAAACCGAATCCCTTCCATCATGCGAGAGGGTTGGCGCCCTAGCCGGAGGTATAGCCGAGCAGACCGAAAGTTTAGGATGACCCACCGAGGAACGGGGTCGGTCGTCCGTTTCCTGTTTGTGCCGGAGATCCCGCGGCGGCGCAACGCTACCTCTCCGCGCGGTGCATGGATTTCCATGAGTTGCAGCTGTGGTGTGGCGGGGTTACGGTTCGAACATGAGTTCGCCGGCTCCGATATCAAAACAGAATGTTGTACCAAATGCTGACGATCCCCGGGCTTTGCCTGTCCGGAAGGAGCTGTTGATGATGAGCGTCTGGTCGCACCGCCCCCGAGCCCTGTATCTGGGGCTTTTCATCGCCGCCTATGTGCTCGCCTGCGGCTTTGCCCAGTCGCTCGCGATCGTGCCGGGGACGGGTATTTCCATCTGGCCCCCGGGCGGGCTTTTCATCGCCACGCTCATCCTCGCCCCCAGGCGCAGCTGGCCATGGTGGATATTGGGGGGCTGCCTGGCGGAGTTACTCAGCAATGCCATCTGGTTTTACAGTCCCCTGCCTGCGGCCTTCCTGATCTATGTCGGCAACGCTCTTGAAGCGGTGGTCGCGGCATGGCTGATCAATCGTGTCTTGAAGCGGCCGGCACAGCTGGAAACCTTGCAGGAGGTTCTCGCATTCGTCGTGCTGGGCGCCGGCATTGCGCCGGTCGTGAGCGCGACGGTGGGAAGTGCGACGCTCGCCTGGTTCGGCATACAATCGCAATCCTTCGTGACGGCCTGGCCTCTCTGGTGGATCGGGGACGCAACCGGCGTTCTGATCGTCGCGCCGCTGGCGCTCGCCGTCTTCCACAACTGGCGCGGCAAGACCCGGCTCTCGGCCGCGCAATGGGTGGAGGCTGGCGTCCTTGGGCTGATTTTTCTCGGTGTCGCCGCCCTGTCGCTCAGCGGCTATCTTCCCTTCGCCTACATCATCATGCCGCCCCTTCTTTGGGCCGCGGTCCGCTTTGAGTTCAAGGGCGCCGCCATATCGCTGGCTCTCCTCGCCCTCATTACGGCCATCTTCACAATGACCGGCGCAGGCGAGTTCGTCGCCGATCCCGAGTCCCAGAAACACAAGCAGATCATGCTGCAGCTCTTTCTGGCCATCTCGGCATTTTCGGCGCTGATCGTTGCCGGCATATCCAGGCAACACCAGCTGGCCGTGCTGACATTGCGCCAAAGCGTGGAGACGCTGCGCGAGCGGGAGCAGGAGCTCTCGCAGCTTGTCGACATGGTTCCAAGCCACGTCTGGCGTCTGACACCCAAGGGCGAACCGACCTTCTTCAACCGACGGATGGTCGATTTCCTCGGATTCGATGTCGCGGATTCGGACAGGCCCGGCATGAGCCAGTTGGAGGCAGCCATTCATCCGGATGATGCAGCCGGCTTCACCCAGGCGCTCAACCATTGCCTCGCCACCGGCGAAAACTTCGCCATGCGATATCGGCTGCGCCGCGCTGATGGCGTCTATCACTGGATGTCGAGCCGCGCCGAGCCGATGCGGGATCAGGCCGGCAGCATTGTCCAGTGGTATGGTCTTTGCCACGACATCGACGATCAGGTCCGTGCCGAAGAGGCGGTACGCCTGAGCGAGCGAACGCTGCGACAGATGATCGACGCAGTGCCGGTTCGCGTCTGGAGCGTGGAGCCAGCGAGTGGCTCGGTCTATTTCAACAAACGCTATCAAGACCATTTCCGCGCCGTGATCGCCGATTTCGACGCCCGCGGCGAGCCGCGTATCGAAGAGCTGCTGCAGCAGCTGATCCATCCTGAAGACGCACCCGACGTCCAGCGCACGCTGCAGAATTGTTTCGAAAGCGGCGGCGGCACCGCGATGCGGTTTCGCTGGCGTGAAAAGGACGACGTCTACCGCTGGGCGGAGTGCAGGGTGGAACCCCGGCGCGACGACGACGGAAGGGTCGTGCAATGGTACGGTGTTTCTCTCGACATCGACGAGGAGGTGCGCGCGCTCGAGGCATTGCGTGATCGCGAGCGGGAACTGTCGCAGCTCGTGGACATGGTCCCGGTGCACATCGCCCGCATGGCGCCTGATGGCAAGCCGACCTTCTTCAGCAAGCGCACACTGCAATCCATTGGGGTTGATGACGTCGCAGCCTGGGACACGCCGGATATCAGCCGCTCGGCGGCGATCATCGGGGCAACCGTGCATCCAGAAGATGGGCCGCGCATGCGGGAGGTGCTCGCTCATGCGCTTGCGACCGGCGAGCCCTACACGATACGATATCGCCGGCGTTGGGCAGACGGCGAATATCGCTGGATGGAAGGCCGCGCAGAGCCGTTGCGGGATCAGAATGGAGCGATCGTGCAATGGTATGCGGCTGCGATCGACATCGATGACGAGGTGCGTGCGCAACAGGCACTGCGTGAGCGGGAGCGCGAGCTGTCGCAGCTCGTCGACATCGTTCCGAGCCTTCTCTGGCGCCTGAATGCGGAGGGCGAACCGACCTTCTTCAACAAGCGGCTGATCAATTTTCTCGGTCCCGATATCGCAGATGTAGGCAAGCCCGGCATGAAGCGGCTGTCCGCCATCATCGAAGCCGCCATCCATCCCGACGATGCGGAGAGCCTTGCCGGGGCGCTGAGGCATTCCTTCGCCACCGGCGAGCGCTTCTCGAAACAATATCGCCTGCGGCGCGCCGATGGCGTCTACCGCTGGGTCAGAGGCAGCGCCGAGCCGCTGCGGGACGAGAGCGGACAGATCATTCAGTGGTACGGCCTGACGCATGACATCGACGATCAGCTGCGTATCGAGGAGGAGCTGCGCGAGAGGGAGCGCTCGCTCTGGCAGATCGTCGAAACGCTGCCGGCAATGATCGATTGCGCAGCGCCCGATGGGGAGCCGGTATACCGTAACCCTCAGCTCCGCGATTTCCTCGGATATAAGCTCGAAGAGCTTGATGGAACCGGGAAAACCCGGCTGGACGGCACGCTGGATGCCGGCGTTCATCCCGACGACGTGGCCGGGGTCAAAGACAACTATGCCCATTCATTGCGCACCGGCGAGCCCTATGCGCGTCGGCATCGTCTGCGGCGGTTCGATGGCGAATATCGCTGGGTCGAGACGCGCGCTGCGCCGATGCGCAATGCCGAAGGCGTCATCGTCCAGTGGAATGTCATCTGCCTCGATATCGACGCAGAGGTTCGGGCGGAGGACGATCTGCGGCAAGCGCGGGAAGGCCTTGCGCGGGCGAGCCAGGTGGCGAGCCTTGCCGAGCTTTCGGCCTCCATCGCCCATGAGGTGAACCAGCCGCTTGCCGCCGTCGTCGCAAACTCGCATGCCTGCCAGCGCTGGCTGATGGCGGAGCCCCCGAATATGGAGCGGGCGCAGAGGACGGTCGAGCGAATCATCCGCGATGCAAACTCGGCCGCCGATGTCGTCAGCCGCATCCGCGCCCTGTTCAAGCAGTCCGCAGACAGGAGAGTGCACACGACGCTCTCCGGCGTCATCGACGAAGCGCGCAACCTTATGGCCGACGAAGCGGCCCGGCGGCGCGCCAGGATGGACGTGGACGTCGATGGAAACCTTCCGTTCATCGCCATCGATCGCATCCAGATCCAGCAGGTTCTGATCAATCTCGTCCGCAACGGCATCGAGGCGATGGAGACCGTTTCCGGCGACAGGGTGATCAAAATGCGCGTCCGCCATATCGGGAATGCCGTCCAGACCGAGATCAGCGATCGCGGCCAGGGGATCGAGTTTCCCGAAAAGATGTTCGAGCCGTTCTTCACGACCAAGGAAAACGGCATGGGCATGGGTCTGGCGATCTGCCGCTCGATCGTCGAGCTGCACGGCGGACGCTTGTGGGCAGAGAAGAACAATCCGCACGGAGCGACGTTGATCTTCACATTGCCCATTGAAACAAAGGCGGTGTCATGACGGCCGATGACCATATCGTCTTCATCGTCGATGACGATGAACGCATCCGCGAAGCGCTTGGCGAGCTCATGGACTCGCACGGCATGCGCGCCATCGCCTTCGAATCGGCCGGCGATTACGTGAAAGCGGAGAAGCCCGACGTGCCCGCCTGCCTCATCCTCGATATCGAGCTGCCTGATATCAACGGCCTCGATCTGCAGAGGCAGATCGCCGACAGGGACCATCCGCCGATCGTCTTCATTACCGGGCACGGCGACATTCCCTCCTCGGTGCGGGCGATCAAGCACGGCGCCGTGGATTTTCTGACCAAACCATTCAGTGACGCGGATCTCCTGGCGGCAATCCAGGCAGCACTCGCCGAGGATCGGGCAAAGCGATCGGGACGCGCCGAACTCGACATGCTGAAACGTCACTATCTCGACCTGACGCCGCGCGAGCGCGAAGTGCTGCCGCTCGTGGTCAGCGGCCTTCTCAACAAGCAGGCGGCAGCCGAACTGGGAATCAGCGAAGTCACGCTGCAGATCCATCGACGAAATGTGATGCAGAAAATGGCCGCGGCCTCGCTCGCCGATCTCGTGCGGATCGCGGAGAAACTGGAAATACCGATTACCCACTCGCGCCGGGTGGGGGGGAATTGAACATGACCGAGACAAGACATGTCGTCGCAATTGTCGATGACGATCCAAGACTGCTGGAATCGATGGGCGACCTGCTGGAATCGGCGGGTTACGTGGCCCGCGGCTTCCCGTCGGCGGGCTCGCTGCTCGTCAGCGGGCTGTCGGACTTCGACCTGCTCATCACCGATATCGGAATGCCCGGCATCGACGGCTTCGAGCTTCGTGACCTTGTGCGAAAATCACGTCCCGAGTTGCCGGTGTTCCTGATCACGGGCCGCCACGAGATAGCCGATCAGGGTCGCGCTCAGGGAGGCGGCGGTTTTTTCCGCAAGCCCTTCGATGCCCAGGCCCTGCTGGCGGCTATCGCCAATGCTTTACACCAATCGAGAGATGGAGGGTAACATGAGAGTTGACCAGCCGTTGCTGCGGAGATCGGCGCCGTCATCGTTGCAGTGCAAGTATGAAGAGGATCAGCCGCTCGTCATTATCGTCGATGACGACGCATCGATTCGCGAGGCGCTGTCGGAGTTGATCCTCTCGGCGGGTTTTCAGTCGGTCAGTTTCGCCTCGACCCGCGAATTGCTTGATGCCGATATCCTGGAAAATCCCGGCTGCCTGATCCTCGATGTCCGCATGCCCGGAGCAAGCGGCCTTCACCTGCAAAGCCATCTGGCCGAAAACGGCATTTCGAAACCGATCATTTTTCTGACCGGCCACGGCGATATTCCGATGACGGTCCAGGCGATGAAGGCGGGTGCTGTGGATTTTCTCACCAAGCCGGTGCGGGACCAGACGCTGCTCGACGCCATCACCGCGGCCATTGCGATGGATGCCGAACGACGGGCCGAAGCCGCAATCGCCAAACGCAATGTCAAACGCCTGGAGACGCTGACGCAGCGGGAGCGTGAAGTCCTGCACGAAGTGGCGCACGGACGCCTCAACAAGCAGATCGCCTTCGATCTCGGCATCAGCGAAGTGACGGTCAAGCTGCATCGCAGCAACGTCATGCACAAGATGGAGGCCGCCTCGATCGGCGAACTGATCCGGGCCTGGGAGACGCTGCCGGCGCATATGCGGCAGGCCGGCTCGCGTTAATTTTATCAATTGCCTGTCCACTTGATGCGCGCCGTATCCGATTTGCGTCGAAAAAGATGGTGCGGCGCCGGCAATGGGTTTCGCCTTGGCACCCATGCGTTATCTCTAAATTAAAGCTCGGGGATATGACCTCATGCCCGGCTTAAATTTCATAAAGGAGATCACGCCTGAACACTCGATCGCCAGCCGCGCCTTCCCTTGAAGCCAACGCCTTCGACATCGAAGCAAACTTCCTGTCGGCCATGGGGAACGCCAAACGGCTTCACATTCTGCACCTGTTGACGCAGGGAGAAGTGTCCGTGACCGTCCTGGCCGATGAAGTCGGATTGAGCCAATCTTCGACCTCACAGCATCTGGCAATTCTTCGAGAACAAGGTCTCGTGCAGACGCGAAGGGCTGCCCAGACGATCTATTATTCCCTTCAATCCGGCATGGCAAAGACGATGCTCGACACGCTGACCGACATCTTCGGATCGCGCCGTCGCGCCCCGGCAGACCGCGTCCGAGCCGGGCATCCGGCGAAATGACGAAGCCTTGCTCTTGCCGCTCGTGATCGGTCTCCTATTCTGCCGAGGATGACCTTGCCGCCATCACGTCGGAAGCATCGATCCCTGATGAACGTTTGATGTAGGCCTCCTAGACCACGGTGTGATTCCGCCTCCATCGCGAATGGAGATAATGAACCACATCAGGAATTGAACGGTCAGGAGGACGCGATCATGGACGTATATGAGGCAGTCACGAGCCGACGGTCGGTGCGCGGATTCAAAGATAAGCCTGTGGCGAGGGAGATACTTGAGCGCGTGCTGACCGCCGCGGCTTGGTCGCCCTCAGGATCGAACATCCAGCCATGGAACACCTACGTGATGACCGGCGCGTCGCTGGCCGAGCTCAAGACATCAGCCGTCGAGCGCGTGGCCCACGGCGACGCCTGGGACAAACGGCAGTATGAGATGTATCCGCCGGCACTGAAGTCCCCGTACGGGGAGCGTCGCTCCGCCTTCGGCAAGGAGCGCTACAGCGCGCTCGGCATTGCGCGCGAGGATTGGGAGGCGCGCCAGCGGGCGGCAATCGCCAACTGGAACTGCTTCGGCGCGCCCGCCGCCCTGTTCTGCTATATCGACCGTGACCTCGGCCTGCCCCAATGGGCCGACGTCGGCATGTATCTGCAGACCGTCATGCTGCTGCTCCGCGCCGAAGGGCTGCACAGTTGCCCGCAAATGGCATGGTCACAGGTTCGCGAGACCGTCGCGGAGGCCTTGTCACCCCCGGACGGGCTCATCCTCTTCTGCGGCATGTCGATCGGGTACGAGGACCCCGCGGCAAGTTCTGCCCATACGGGCCGCGCCCCGCTCGCCGAGACGGTCACTTTCGTCGGCGATTAGTTCCTTATGCTTGAAGGACAAGAGAGGCCTCCTATCATTCCTGCGTGTACGTCCTTGCCACCGCGATACTGGAGAACGCCATGACCACACATAAAGTAGGCTATCTCATCGGCAGCCTCGCCAAGGGCTCGATCAATCGCAAGCTCGCCAAGGCGTTGGTGCGGTTCGCCCCGCCGGAACTTGACATGTCGGAGATATCCTTCAAGGATCTGCCGCTCTACAGCTACGACTATGACGCCGACTATCCTCCGGCCGGCAAGGCATTCAAGGCGGCAATCGCGGCCGTCGACGCCGTGCTGTTCGTCACGCCCGAATATAATCGATCCATACCCGGCGGGCTGAAAAACGCCATCGACTGGGCGAGCCGCCCCTACGGCACCAATTCGTTCACACGCAAGCCGTCGGCGGTTATCGGCACGTCGCCGGGCGCGATCGGCACCGCCGTCGCCCAGCAGAATTTGCGCAGCGTGCTGAGTTTTTGCAACTCTCCCCAGATGAATGCCCCGGAAGCCTACATCCAATTCACACCAGGGCTGATCACCGATGACGGCGAGGTCACGAACGAGGCCACCGCGGATTTCCTTCGCAAGTTCATGCAGGACTTCCACGTCTTCATCGCAAGGGTTCGCTCGGTGCTGCCAAAAGACGCTTAGAGCATAATAGAAACTGGCCGCTGCCATGTGGCAGCAGCCAGTTCCCGGTTTTCGAGTAACGTCTTTACGCGAAGGCGTAGGAACCGTCCGGCCGCTTCGGCACGCGCCGCTGCCAGTGGATATAGCCTTCCTCCTGCATCGCCTTCTCGTCCATCTCGACGCCCCAGCCGGGCCGGTCGGGCCGCAGTTCCAGATAACCGTCCTTCGGCAGATAAGGATCGACGACGTAGCGGGTTTCGCCTTCCCGCTTTTCGATATCGTTGCCGCCATAGACATAGGCCTGGCCCTTCGGCAGCCGGTATTCGAGAATGCGGAAATTCTGCGCCGCGGCCGAGAAATGCACGTTGACGGCTGTCGCGAGCGGACCCATCGGGTTGTGCGGGGCAACGCCGACGAAGAAAGCTTCGGCAAGCGTGGCAATGCGGCGCATTTCGCTGATGCCGCCGACCACGCAGATATCCGGCTGGATGAGATCGGCGCCCTTGACCTGCAGCAGCCGCAGGAACTCGTTTCTGCTGTACAGCGATTCACCGGTGGCGAGCACGCAGTCGAGCCCCTGTTTCAGATCGCCCCACGCCTCGATATTCTCGGGCCGCAGCGGTTCCTCGAAAAACAGCGGATCGTAAGGCGCCAGGGCATTGCCGAGCTGGCGCGCGGCGATCGGTTCGAAAATCTTGGCGTGAGCGTCGAAGGCGATCTCGTATTCGTCGTTGACCGTCTCGCGCAACGAGCGGAAATAATCCGCCGAGGCTTTGACGACATTGCCCCAGCGATTGGCGTGCATGTCGATCCGCCATGGGCTGAGCTTGAAGGCGGTGAACCCCCATCCCTCCTTCAGGCGATCGAACTCATCGCGGGCGGCCGGCGCATCGGGCGCGGTGTAGACCCCGGCATAGACCTTGATGCGGTCTCGCACCTCGCCGCCGAGCAGCTTGTAGACCGGGACGTTCGCCGCCTTGGCGGCCAGATCCCAAAGGCAGTGATCGAGCGCGGAGATGGCGGCAAGGCCGAGCGCGCCCGGCGGGAACCGGCTTTGCTGGATCAGCAGGTTGACGAGATAGTCGACCCGTGTCGGATCCTGGCCGGCCACAAAGGCGTAGAGGTAATCGAGCAGCGGCGGCAGTGCCTTGTCGGGGCCGTGATTGTAGCATTCACCCCAGCCGGTCAGCCCGTCATCGGTATCGAGCGCGACGATCACGCGCGGACGGTCCTTGTCGCGGGTCATGAAAACCCGCATGCGGTCGATCTTCATCATTCTGTCCTTCTAGCGATTGAAATAGCTGCGGCGCGCCACACGCGTCTGCACGTAGACATGCTCGTTGTCGGTTCCGGGATTGTAGGCGCCGGCCGCTTGCGGCACCGAAACATTGCCGGCGCTCGGGAATCGCGCCACGAATTCTTCGTCGATATCGCAGCCGAGCCCCGGGCCATCGGGAACGGCGATCAGGCCGTCGACCTGCTGCGGATGCGGCACGATCGTCTGGCGGCGGCCGTCCCAGTCATCGTCGAGGCGCTCGAGAATGAGGCCGTTCGGAATGGCCGCCAGCAGATGCAGGGCCGCATATTCCGCCACCGGCCCCAGCGAACCGGAATGCGGCGCCATCTGGATATGATGGGCCTCGGCCATGGCGGCGATCTTCTTCATCTGGGTGATGCCGCCGGCCCGGCCGGTATCCGGCTGGATCACGTCGACCAGTTCCTTCTCGATCAGCTCGCGCTCGCCGAAAATGGTCGCCGAACGCTCGCCGGCCGCAAGCGGCACATGCGCTGCGTCGCGGATGCGGCGGTAGCCGTCGATATTCTCCGGCGCGATCGGATCTTCCACCCACATCAGCTCATAGGGTTCGAGCGCCCGCACCAGCCGGCAGGCATCCGCTGGCGTCAGCCAAGGCGGCCCATGCAGGTCGATGGCAATATCCATGTCGTCGCCGACGGCATCGCGGAGCGCCGCAACCTTGCGGACCGGGTCGGCGACCCCGCCGCATTTGATCGCCTTGATGCCGCGTTCCTTGAGGGCCAGCGCACGCTCGGGCGTATTGGCATGCGAATAGATCGGAATGCGGTCGCGCACCTTGCCGCCGAGCAGCATCCAGACAGGCACGCCGAGCGCCTTGCCCTTGATGTCCCAGAGCGCCATATCGATGCCGGTCATTGCACCGCCTCCGACCGTCCCGAGCATGCCATGGCCCATCATGGCGATATGCATCTTCTGCCACAGCCGTTCGATATGAGCCGGATCTTCACCGATGAGGAGAGGTGTAAGATCATGGATCGCCGTCTCGACGACACGCGGCCAGCCCGAGCACTCGCCGATGCCGGTGATGCCCTCATCGGTATCGATCTTCAGAAAGAGCCAGTTCCGGGTGCCTCCGAACTGCTTAGAGGTAGCGCCGCCGGGACGGTGATCGGAGGCCCAGTTCGACGGGTCGGGCTGACCGACTTGCATGAGAAATGTGCGGATTCCGGTGATTTTCATCTCTGAGAACTTCCATTCTTCCGATTGCCGGGCCCGAGAACATCGGGCGCGACGTAACGGAAGCGTCTGGAATGATCGCGGTCGCGCGGGTCGGGGCGCGGGATCGCCGATATCAGCGCCTGGGTGTAGGCGTGCTCGGGTGTGCGGCAGACCTGTTCCGCCTCGCCGATCTCGACGAGCTGGCCCTTGTACATGACGCCGACACGGTCGCACATGTAGCGGATGACGCCGATATCATGGCTAATGAAGATATAGGCGAGGCCAAGCTCGTCCTGCAGGCGCATCAGCAGGTCGAGGACCTGCGAACGCACCGAGACATCGAGCGCTGAGGTTGCCTCGTCGGCGACGATGACGCGCGGATTGAGCGTGATGGCGCGGGCAATGCCGATGCGCTGGCGCTGACCGCCGGAGAATGCGTGCGGGTATCGTTCGCGCGCCCTCGGATCGAGGCCCACCTGCTCCATGAGGTGGCAGACCCTTTCATCCAGCGCCCGCCCTTTGGCGACGCCGTTGACGAGCAGCGGCTCGCCGATGATCTGCGAGACGGTCATGCGCGGGTTGAGCGAGCCGAAAGGATCCTGAAACACCATGCGCAATTCGCGGCGCGCCTCGGCCAGGGTCTGGCCTTTTGCCGTAGCCAGATCGATGATGCCGCCGTCGGCGCGGCGATAGAGGATTTCGCCTGCTGTCGGATCGAGCAGCCGCATGATCGAGCGGCCCATGGTCGTCTTGCCGGACCCGCTCTCGCCGACGATGCCAAGCGTTTCGCCCGGCAACAGCGAGATGGAGACATCGTTCAGAGCCTTCACCTCGCCGAAATCCATCGACACGTTGCGCAGTTCGAGGATCGGCGCTTTCGTCCTGTCGAGCGGCGGGCGCGCCAGGCGGATTTCGGCCTTTTGCTCCAGCTTCAGGACCGAGCCGATCAGCATGCGGGTATAGTCGTCCTGCGGCGCATGAAAGATCTGCTCGACCGGCCCGTATTCCTTCGCCACGCCATTGTGCATGACCAGCACGTCGTCGGCGATCTGCGCCACCACGCCCATATCATGCGTGATGAACAGCACGGCCATGCCGTTGACCTTCTGCAGCCGGGCGATCAGGTCAAGGATTTCAGCCTGCGTCGTCACGTCGAGGGCAGTGGTCGGCTCGTCGGCGATCAGCAACTGCGGTTTGCAGGCGAGCGCCATGGCGATCATCGCGCGCTGGCGCATCCCGCCGGAATATTGGAAGGCATAGCGGTCCAATGCCTTTTCCGGCGAGGGAATCTCGACCTGCTTCAGCAGCGATATGGCCTCAGCGCGCGCCTCGGCCTTGCTCATCCTGGTGTGGAGGCGAAGCGCCTCGACGATCTGGTTGCCGACCGTGTGGATAGGCGACAGCGACGACATCGGCTCCTGGAAGATCATGGCGATGTCGCGGCCGCGGATCGCCCGGATCTGGCGCCCGCGCGGATTGAGGCTGGTCAGATCGGTCGAGCCGCCGTTTTGATCGTTGAGGACGATCGATCCGGCCGCAATGCGGCCGGGCGCATCGACGATCTGCAGGATCGAACGCGCCGTCACCGACTTGCCGGATCCGCTCTCGCCGACGACACAGAGCGTCTTGCCCGGTTCGATCGAGAAAGACAGATCGCTGACGGCGCGGAAGACGCCGGTGCGCAGCGGAAATTCGACGGTCAGGTTTTTCACCTCGAGCAGCGGCCTGGCGGCAATGGGTACGATATCGGTCATGCCGGCCTCATTTGTTGTAGGGATCGGCCGCATCGCGCAGGCCGTCGCCGAGGAGGTTGAGCGCCATCACGGCAACCACGACGGCGCAGCCCGGCATGAAGAGCCAGGGCGCGGTGGCGATCGAGCGAATGTTCTGGGCCTCGCGCAGCAGCACGCCCCAGGAGATGGTCGGCGGCTGCAGCCCGAGCCCGAGGAAGGAAAGCGAGGTCTCGGCAAGGATCATCGCCGGCACCGCAAGGGTGATCGATGCAATGATGTGGCTGGCAAAGCTCGGCAGCATGTGGCGAAAGATGATGCGTCTTTCGCGTACGCCGTCGAGTCTCGCGGCCGCCACGAACTCCTCCGTGCGCAGGGACAGGAAGCGGCCGCGCACCACACGGGCGAGCTGCGCCCAGCCGGTCAGCGACAGGATGATCGTGATCATCATATATTGCAGCGTCGCCGGCCAGTCCTGCGGCAGGGCCGCGGCCATGGCGAGCCAGATCGGGATCGTCGGCAGAGACAGCACAAAATCGATCACGCGCTGCATGATGAAATCGATGCGGCCGCCGTAATATCCCGAGATGCCGCCGATCACGATGCCAAGCATCAACGACAGGAAGACACCGACGAGGCCGATCGACAGGGAGACCTGCGCGCCCTGCACCGTCCGGCTGAAAACATCGCGCCCAAGCCTGTCGGCGCCCAAGAGAAGCAGCGGCGTGGTCTTGTCGGGCGAGGCAATCAGATGGATGTTGGTGTTGAACAATCCAAAGACGGAATATTCATAGCCGCGCCCGAAGAACTGGACGTCGACGCGCTTCGTCGTGTCTTCCTTGAAGATGGCGGCCAGCGTTTCCGGATCGCGGGTCAGCTTCATCGGATAATAATGCGGGCCGAAGGAGAAGCCGTTCTCAGTATCGATCAGATGCAATTTTTGCGGTGGGTGAAAGGTCGCCCGGGCATTTTGCAGGTTCGGATCGTTGATGGCGAAGAAGCCGGGGACCAGGGCAACGATATACATCATCACGGTGACGACGAGTGCCACCATGGCCAGCCGGTGTCGGCGGAAAGCCCACCAGATGAGCTGCCATTGCGATGCGACGGCGGCGCGATCCGGCTGTATATTTGTAACGGTAATGTCGGCCATATCGGCTCCTATTCCAACCGGATGCGGGGATCGACCAGCGCAAGCAGGATATCGCTGATCAGAGAGCCTATCAGCGTCAACGCGCAGATGAGCAGAACGAAAGCGCCGGCCAGATACATGTCCTGGGCCATCAGCGCCTGCAGCAGCAAGGGTGCTGCCGTCGGCAGGTTGAGAACGATGGCGACGACGACCGAGCCGGAAATGAGGTTGGGCAGCAGCCAGGCAATCGTCGAGATGAACGGATTAAGCGCGATCATCATCGGGTATTTCATCAGCAGCCGGAACTCCGACAGACCTTTTGCCCGTGCTGTCGTCACGTAAGGCTTCGGCAGTTCATCGAGCATGTTGGCGCGCATGACGCGGATAAGGCTTGCTGTCGAGGAGACGGCAAGAATGATGACCGGAAGCCAGAGATGCGAGAAAAGATCGCCCATCTTGGCGAAGCTCCAGGCCGCGTTCTCGTATTCCGGCGAAAACAGGCCGCCGACATCTTGGCCAAATTCAACCGCCGCGACATACATGAGCACCAGCGCCAACAGGAAAGACGGAACGGCCAGGCCGAAAAACGTGAAGGCGGTGAAAAAATAGTCGCCGATCGAATATTTGCGCACGGCGGAATAGACGCCGATCGGTAAGGCGATCGCCCAGGTGGCGATCAAGGTCGACAAGGCCAGAACAAGCGTCAGGGCCATGCGCTCCCAGATCAGGTCCGAGACCGGTTGCTGCCACTCGAAGGAAATACCGAAATCGCCGCGCGAAAGGATGCCCCATATCCATTTGAAATATTGGACAAGCATCGGATCGCCGAGCCCGAAACGCTCACGCAATTGCGCGGCCGTGTTCTGATCGACGATCTCGTTGGAGGCTGCCAGCGTTGCGATATAGGTGGTGACATAGTCGCCCGGCGGCAGCTGGATCAAAACGAAAGCGAGAAAGCTGACGGCGAAAAGCGATGGAATCATCCATAGCAATCGTTTGGCGATGAAGACCAGCATGAGGCGCCTCTTGCACTAACGTTGCCTGCCTGGCCTTGCCGGCCATCGGGTCGGCAAGGGGGAAGGCGAACCGAGGAAAGCGCCGTACCGTCGGTACGGCGCTCAATCAAAATCAGCTCGTGAAGGTGAACTGCTGCGGCAGCGCCGGCCCCGGATTGGGCCAGGACCAGCTGTCCGGCTCCTTCTCGGGAACATTGCGCAGATTGTTGCGGATGATGCCGAAGCCGCCGACGGCAAGGCAAAGCCCGACGGTCTCGAATTCTTCCGCCGCTATATCGAAGATCTGCTTCATGATCGCACCGCGCTTGTCGAGGTCGGCCGTCGAACGCGCCTCGTCGAAGAGCTTCATCCGCTTCTTCTGGCTTTCCGGCGGTTCCTCGCCGCGTGCGCCGTTGGAGGTGTACCAAAGCGTCCATGGAATGGCGTAACGCGACCCTTGAGGATGGAAGGCGAAGAAATCGCGCGGATCGAGCATCGGATCGAGGCCGCCGGGGCCAGGCCATACCTGCGCGTCATGGGCATTGTCGTCGCCGCGGGTGTAATAAAGCGCCCGCTCGATCGTGTTGACCTTCATGTCGATGCCGATCTGCGCCCAATGCGTCTTGACCAGTTCGAGCGCGTCGACGAGGTCGGGATAGAGCGTCGGAATGACGTCGATCGAGAAGAACACCTTCTGGCCGTCGGGCCGGAGGCGGAAACCGTCGCCGCCTTTCTTGTAGCCGGCCTCATCGAGCATCGCGCCCGCCTTGTCGGCGTCGAATTCGGTGAACTGGCGCGCATATTTCTCGTTATACCAGGGATGGGTCGGACGCGGCCCGGCCTGATAGGGTTCGCTCTGCCCGAAATAGACGATGTCGATGAGTTCCGGCCGATTGATGCCGATCGACAAGGCCTGACGGAACGACTTATCCGCAAACATCTTGCGCATCGCCGGATCTTTATGGGTGATGTTGAAGTAGATCTGGCACTGCTGCGAGGCCGAAGGCACGAGCGTCAGCAGGCGATAATCGCCCTTTTCCATGTTCTTCGACAGCGTCGGCTTGTTGGCAAGGACGCTGATATGGCGTTCCTGGATGTCGATCTTACCCGAGATGACATTCAGCATCAGCGATTCGACATCCTGCGAGATGCCGAAATTGATTTCGTCGATATAGGGAAGCTGATTACCCTCGGTGTCGACCTGCCAGAAATAGGGGTTTCGGGTCATGACAACACGCGTCGCGCCGCCGGCATAGGGCTCCTTGACCACCCATGGATCGAGCGTCGGCTTGTCGACATTGCCCCAACGTGACGGAATCTCGATGTCGCCGCAGCGGCTGCGGAACAGTTCCGTCCAGCTGGTGACGCCGGCCTTCTTCGCATCAGCTTCGATGTTGGGGTTATATTTCGGCAGGAACTGGCTGCAGTAATGCTTCGGAAAGAGCGTCGGATGCTGACCGAGCGGCGTGGCGAGGTTTTCGAGGTAAAGGGCGTTGGCCGCCGCAAAGGTGAACTTCACGGTATAATCGTCGACCTTCTCGACGGTGACCGGCTTGCCGGCGACGGCAAGCTGCGCGGGTGTCGAGCTGTAGAGTTCGGTGTTCTTGACGCAGTCTTCGATCGCAAAAACCACGTCATCGGCCGTAAAGGGATGGCCGTCCGACCAGCGTACGCCTTCGATCAGATGGAAGGTGAATTGCGTTGCGTCGTCGCTGACTTCCCAGCGCTCGGCAAGGTTCGGCTCCACGGCGGTAAATTCGAGGTTCCAGCGCACCAGGCTCTGGTTGCCGACCATGCGCAGGATGCCGTTGTGGTCGGACGAACCGCGAAGGCCGCGGCGCAGCGAACCGCCATAGGTGCCGACTTTTTCGAACGGATTGACGACCATCGGCTTCTTCGGCAGCCGCTCGGCGAGCGGCGGCAGTTTTCCGTCCTTCACAAGCTGCGCAAGCGCGGGCGCTTCGCCGCCTGCGGCGGCAGAGACGCGACCGGCGATAGACAAGGCTGCGACGCCCGCCATGCCACCAAGCACAGTGCGGCGGGTAACGCCGCGCGACAGAATTTCATTGGGCATCGAGTTCCTCCCTTTCTAAGCCGGCGCACCATTTGAACCGGCTGATGCGGCAGGCTCCCGACCTGCCGCCCGCACCCTCCTCGGCGCTGGGACCGAACCATAGACACGTTCCCAAATGATTACAAGAGTTGACAGATAATTACAAATTTTGTAGCGATGCAGTTACCGAACCGAGTTTTCCTGCGCCGATAGCAAGGCAGAAGCGAATAAATGGCAGAAATCTGTCATAAGCTGTACACTTCCACGCGGACATCATCGGTCGGCAACTGCAAGAGCCCATAGCGTTCAGAGAAAAGGACGATAATGACATTCGCGGTCGACGCCGTTTCGAACCGGGGCGCAACGCGCTTCAGCGACATCATCTACGAGAAGATCGTGGGGATGATCGCCGACGGCAATTTTCCGGTGAACGAACGGCTGCCGTCAGAGACCAAGCTCGCCGCCGATTTCGGCGCTTCCAGACCCGTCGTTCGCGAAGCGCTCGAACGCCTGAGAGCCGATGGCCTGGTCGTTTCGCGCAAGGGCTCGGGCTCCTATGTCAGGCAAAGGCCGGACTCGTCGATGCTGAAAATGGTGCCTGTGGGATCGCTCGCCGATGTCCAGCGGTTCTTCGAGTTCCGCGCCGGCCTCGAGGCCGAGGCGGCGGAGCTTGCCGCGCGAAACTGGCAGCCGGCCGACAAGGAGAGGATTACGGCAGCGCTTCTGTCGATCGAGCAATGTCTGCGCGACGGAGAGCTCGGCGCCGAGGAAGATCAGGTTCTGCATGATGCCATCGCCATGGCGACCGGCAACCAGTTCCACATCACCGTTCGCGAATGGTTCAGGCCGCATTTCGCCATCGGGCATTCCGTCACGCGAAGCCTGAGCCTGAAACGGACGCTGGAGCAGATTCGTAGCGTCCAGGACGAGCATGCGGTGATCGTCGAGGCGATCTTCGCACGGCGGGAAACCGAAGCGCACGATGCGATGAAGAAACACATACTGAACGCCCGCGCCCGCATGTTTCAGGGGGTTGAGCGATAATGGAAGGACGGATGATGAAACGGATCGCTGTGACGGGTGCTGCCGGCCGTGTCGGAACGCTGCTGCGCCCTCACCTTCGCGCGCATTTTGAGCACGTCCGCCTGATCGACCTGCAGGAACCGGCTGAACTGGGCGAAAACGAGACTTTCGTCAGGGCCGATCTTACCAAGCTCGACGAGGCCGGAGTTGCGCTGAAGGATATCGACGGCGTCGTTCATCTCGCCGGCATCGCCAGCGGCATCGACATGAACGCCATTCTGCATGCGAATGTGCTTGGAACCTACAATCTCTATGAAGCAGCGCGGATCAACGAGGTCCAGCGGGTCGTCTATGCTTCCAGCAACCATGCGACCGGCTTTTATCCGCGCGGCGAAGTCATATCGCCGCTCGACCCGATGCGCCCCGACAGCCCCTATGGGCTTTCCAAATGCTGGGGCGAACTGGTGGCGGGACTCTACTACGACACCTCGGGCATTCGCTCCCTTTCCATCCGTATCGGCAATGCCGGTACCTATCCCAATAGCGAGCGATCGGTCGCGATCTGGATCAGTGCGCGCGACCTGGCGCAGTTGGTGCGGATCGGGCTCACTCATCCGTTGATCGCCGCGACGGTGGTTTACGGTGTTTCCGATACCGACGAGAAATGGTGGGACAACGATCTGGCGAGGAGGCTCGGCTACCAACCGGAAGACCGGCCGCGCGATCACGCCCGCATCGAACAGGGGGCCGAAGGGCCGGTCGCGCTTGCGTTCCAGGGTGGCGGATTCTGTGAGATCAACCACGACGGCACCATCCGCATGCGTGACGCCGAAGGTTTGGCCAAAAGCCTGGAGGCGGCCGAATGACGGCGCCTCGGATCATGCACCCGCAAGTCCGTTCCGTGATCGAGCAACCGCTGACGGTCGGGGAATCGCCGGTATGGGACGACGACACCGGCACGCTGTGGTTCGTCGACATTCTGGCGCCGGCCGTCGTGCGGCTCTCGGCTTCGGGAAAGATCGACCGCTTCGACATGCCGGCGGCGGTCGGCAGCCTCGGGCTTTGCCGCGATCGAAGGATCGTCGTCGGCCTCCAGACGGGCGTCCATGTCTTCGATCCGGTCTCCCGCGATATCGAATTTCTATGCGACCCGGTCGGGCACGAGATAATCGGCCGACTCAATGACGGAAAGGTCGGCCCGGACGGACATTTCTGGGTCGGCTCAATCAGCGAAGCCAAGCCGCAAATCGAAGAGGCCGCTCTTTACCGCGTCGGCGCCGATGGCAGCACGCGGACGGTTGCAACGGGACTGACGAGCTCCAATGGCCTCGCCTGGTCGCCGGACGGCCGGCAGATGTATCACTCCGACAGCCGCCAATGTTTCCTGCAGGCATTCGACTTCGATCCTGAGAAGGGCAGTCTCGGTGAAGGACGTCGCCTGCGCGGCTTCACCGAAGAAGAGGGGCGGCCGGACGGGGCGACGACCGATCGCGACGGATTTTACTGGAGCGCCGGCGTCTCCGCCGGCCGCCTCAACCGGATATCGCGCGAAGGTGAAATCGTCGAGACCTACATCCTGCCGGTCCCGGCGCCGACAATGCCTTGTTTCGGGGGGCCGGATCTCAGAACCCTCTTCGTCACCAGCCTGTCGACGGACCGTACCGGGCGTTTCGAGGCGGGCACGGTCATCGCCTTCGAGGTGGATGCGGAGGGGCTGCCGCCCTTCCGCTTCGGATGACGATTATCTGGATGGAAAGCTAACGGGGAAAGAAAAATGAGCATCGCGATCATGCGCAAGGCGCTTACCGGCGTGTCGGGCGTTCCCGTCACGGCCTATGACGGTAAAGGCGAAGTCGAACCTCGGATTACGGCGAAGGTCTATGCGCGGGTGGCGGCAGCGGGCATCCACAACATCGTCGCTGCCGGCAATACCGGCGAATTCTATGCCCTGACGCCGCAGGAAATCCGGATCGTTCACGAGGCGGCGGTCTCGGGTGTCGACGGCCGGGCGCCGGTGACGGCGGCCATCGGCCGGTCGCTGCGCGAGGCGATCGGCATGGCGAGGGATGCGGCGGCGATCGGCGCCTCCGCCGTCATGTCGCATCAGCCGGTCGATCCTTTCGCGGCACCTTCGGCCCAGATCGGCTACTTCTGCAATCTTGCCGACGCTTCCACCCTGCCGCTCGTCGCCTATGTCAGGGCCGAAGGTTTCGGTGTCGAGGATATCGTCCGCCTCGCCAACCACGGCAATATTGCCGGCATCAAGTTCGCCACGACAGATCTGATGCTGCTGTCGCGGGCGATCCCGGCGGCCGATCCTGATGGCGCGCTGTTCGTCTGCGGCCTGGCGGAGAGCTGGGCGCCGACATTCACCGCAGCCGGCGCGCGCGGCTTCACTTCGGGCCTCGTCAATGTTGCGCCGCGGCTTTCGCTTGCCGTCCACGCCGCGCTCGAAAAAGGCGATTTTGCCGCGGCACGGGCGATCGTCAACACGCTCGAACCATTCGAGCGGATGCGGACGAAATTCCGCAACGGCGCCAACGTCACCGTCGTGAAAGAGGCCGTCACCTATTCCGGCCTCGATGTCGGCCCCGTACGCCTGCCGGGATTGCCGATGCTCGACCAGCAAGATCGCGAGGAACTTCATCGGCTGCTTCGAGGTTGGGAGGCCGAGGGCAGCATTCAAACGGATCCGGAGCGGCAGCAATCTGCCAAGGCGGCCAGCTGAGCTCAACACTATTTTCGCAAATAACAGGATTGGGAGGTCTAGAGATGCTGAAACAGCTACTGACAACGATCGCACTTACCGGCGCCCTGATGGGTGCGCAGCCTGCCTTCGCGGCGTCGCCGCCCAATATGCTGGTGATCGGCACCAACCTCACCGGTATCCGGACGCTCGATCCGGCCCAGAACAATGCCCGCACGGTTTCCGAACTGATCTCGAACCTCTACGACAACCTCGTGCAGCTGTCGCCAGATGACCTCAAGACGCTGAAGCCGATGCTTGCGACGAAATGGGAGGTCTCGGCGGACGGCAAGATCATCACGCTCACCTTGCGCGACGACGCCGTCTTCCAGAGCGGCAACAAGGTGACCGCCGAGGATGCCGCCTGGTCGATCCAGCGCGTCATCAAGATGGGTCAGGTCGGCTCGACCGATGTGGCGCTCTGGGGCTTCACGCCCGAAAACGTCGAAAAGCTCGTTCGGGCAAAGGATGACCATACGCTGGAGATCGAGCTACCGCAGTCGGTGAATACCGACCTGGTGCTCTATTCGCTGGCCGGCTCGTCGATCGGCATCGTCGACAAGAAGACAGTGCTGTCGCATGAGGCGAACGGCGATTTCGGCGGCGCCTGGCTTTCGGCCAATTCCGCCGGCAGTGGACCGTTCAGCCTGGCGCAGTGGCGGCCGAACGACGTGGCGATCTTCAACGCCCAGCCGAAATACTGGGGCGGCAAGCCGGCCATGGCCCGCGTCGTGGCCCGCCACATCCCTGAATCCGGCAATCTTCGGCTGCAGCTCGAAGCCGGCGACGTCGATGTCGGCCAGTATGTGGCGAGCGGCGATCTCGATGCGCTGTCCACCAACAAGGATATGGTCATCGACAATGTCCCGGGTCTCGGCTTCTATTACATCGCCCTCAACCAGAAAGACCCTGATCTGCAGAAGCCGAAGGTTCGCGAGGCCTTCCAGCACGCCTTCGACTGGAAGGCGATCTCGGGCAACATCATGCGCTATACGGGCTTTCCCTGGCAGTCGATGATCCCGCGCGGCATGATCGGCGCGCCCGATGAGGCTGCCGCCCACTACGATTACGATCCCGCCAAGGCCAAGCAGCTGCTGGCGGAGGCCGGATATCCCAACGGCCTGAAGAAGGTGCTCAATCCCTCGGGAGCCCCGACCCTGCCCTTCGCAGAAGCGCTGCAGGCGAGTGCGCGCGCCGCCGGTTTCGATCTCGATCTGGTGCCCGGCGAATTCACGCCCGCCTTCCGCGAGCGCAAATTCGAAGTGCTGCTCGGCAATTCCGGCGCCCGCCTGCCCGATCCCTTCGCCGTCGCCACGCAATATGCCTTCAACCCAGATAATAGCGATGAGGCGCGCCTCGGCAGCTATTACCTCTGGCGCACGGGCATGAAGGTGGACGAGCTCAACACGCTCATCGACCAATCGATGCGGGAGCGAGACACGGAAAAGCGCACCGAAATCTTCAAGAAGATGGACGGCATCTATTCCGGCATGGCTTCGCCGCTCGTCATCTTCTTCCAGCGAACCGACCCCTATGTCATGCGCGCCAACGTCAAGGGTTATCACGGCCATACGACCTGGTCGACGCGCTGGCATGACGTGACCAAGGAGTAGAGCGCGTGGCAAGCGCCGATCTGACATCGAAGCAGGAGAGCCGTCATTCCAGGGCGGGCGGGTTTGCCGATGCGGCCCCGCACCCTTTGACGAGCCTGCTGCGGCGCCTGGCAGGGCGCGCGGTGGCTATCGTCACCACGCTGCTCGGCCTGCTTTTCCTAACCTTTTCGATGGGCCGTCTGCTGCCTGCCGATCCGGTACTGGCCATCACCGGGGCGGAGGTCAGCAAGGAGGTCTATGATCGGGTCTATAACGAGTTGGGACTTGGGCAGCCGATCTGGATGCAGTTCTTCTCCTATGTCGGGAAGGTCGCCACAGGCGATCTCGGCACAGCGGCGACGACGGGCCAGCCGATCCTCACCGATCTGATGACGATCTTTCCCGCCACGATCGAGCTTGCGATCATTGCCATGATCATCGGCGCGGTCATCGGCATTCCCTTGGGCGTCACGGCTGCCGTCAGGCGCGGAACAATCATCGATCATATCGCCCGGATCGTCGCGCTTGCCGGCCACTCCATCCCGATCTTCTGGACCGGGCTGATGGCGCTCTTCCTCTTCTATGCCAAGCTCAAGCTCGTCGGCGCATCCGGCCGGATCGACGTCTTCTACGAGGGCCTCGTCACGCCGATGACCGGCTTTCTGCTGATCGACGCGGCGTTACAGGGCCAATGGGACGTTTTTCACAACGCGCTCGGCCACATCATCCTGCCGGCGGCGATCCTCGGTTATTACTCCGTCGCCTATATCAGCCGCATGTCGCGAAGCTTCATGCTGGAGCAACTGAGCCAGGAATATATCATCACCGCACGGGCAAAGGGGCTCGGCACCCGCAAGGTCGTCTGGCGCCATGCCTTCCGCAACATCCGCGTGCAGCTCCTGACCATCCTGGCATTAACCTTCGGCGGGCTGCTCGAAGGGGCGGTGCTGATCGAGACGGTTTTCGGCTGGCCGGGGCTCGGCCAATATCTCACCCGCGGGCTGCAGATGAACGACATGAACGTCGTCATGGGCTCGGTGCTGACGATCGGCGCCGTCTTCCTGACCATCAACATCCTGTCGGACGTCCTCTATCGCATTCTTGACCCGAGAACACGGTGACGCCATGACGATCTCCACCGAAGACGCAGACAGCGCCAATGCCGGCGGCCTCCGCAAATGGCTGCTGGCGCCGGAGCCTCAGGGCTGGTTTCAGTCATCGATGCAGCAGATCCACCAGGGTTGGCTGAAGTTCAGCCTGCATCCGCTTGGTCTGGCAGGTCTCTTCATCATCGTGCTGCTGATCGTCGTGGCGACGGCCGCGCCTCTGCTGACGAGCTACGATCCAATCGTGCAGGATATGGCCGGGCGGCTTGCGCCGCCGTCGGCAGCCCACCTACTCGGCACCGACAATTTCGGCCGCGACGTCTTTGCGCGGGTGATCTACGGCGCCCGCACGACGCTCTACATCATCATGCTGGTGACGATTATCGTCGCACCGCTCGGCCTCTTGATCGGCACCGTTTCGGGTTATTTCGGCGGCGTCGTCGATGAAATCCTGATGCGCGTCACCGATATCTTTCTCTCCTTTCCCGGACTGGTGCTGGCGCTGGGTTTTGCCGCGGCCCTCGGCCCGGGCATCACCAACGCCATCATCGCCATTTCGCTGACGGCCTGGCCGCCGATCGCCCGGCTGGCGCGCGCCGAAACGCTCAGCCTGCGCAAGGCGGATTATATCGCCGCCGTGCGCCTGCAGGGCGCGACATCCCTCGCGATCATCACCCGCCATATCCTGCCGATGTGCATTCCCTCGGTGATCGTCCGCGTCACGCTCAACATGGCCGGCATCATCATCACTGCCGCCGGCCTCGGCTTTCTCGGCCTCGGCGCGCAGCCGCCATGGCCGGAATGGGGCTCGATGGCCGCCAGCGGCCGCGAGTTCATGCTCGACAGTCCCTGGGTGATCGCCGCGCCCGGTATCGCCATCGCACTGGTCAGCCTCGCCTTCAATCTCGTCGGCGATGCGCTTCGCGACGTGCTCGACCCGAGAGGTTCGGAATGACAGAGCCCCTGATCGATATCCGCAACCTCGAAATTGCCTATGGCGGCGGCCACATGCGGGCGGTGCGCGGCGTGAGTTTCGCGCTCGGGCAGGAAAAACTCGGCATCGTCGGCGAATCCGGATCGGGAAAGTCCACCGTCGGCCGGGCGATCATGAAACTGCTGCCGCCGACCGCGGTGGTCAGCGCCGAGCGCATGGCCTTTCGCGATGTCGACCTGATCAAGGCGGACGAACGAAAGATGATGACCATCCGCGGGCGGCGGATCGGGCTGATCCTGCAGGATCCGAAATATTCGCTCAATCCGGTCATGCGCATCGGCGAACAGATCGCCGAGACCTATCGTTTCCATCATCCCAAGGTCAGCGCAAAAAAGACCTACGCCCAAGCGCTCGGCATGCTCGAAGCCGTCCAGATCCGCGATCCCGAGCGCGTCGCCCGCCTTTATCCGCACGAAATATCGGGCGGCATGGGCCAGCGCGTGATGATCGCCATGATGCTGATTGCCGAACCGGAAGTGCTGATCGCCGACGAGCCGACATCAGCGCTTGACGTCACCGTCAGGCTCGAGATCCTGGCCCTGCTCGACGAACTCGTCGCACGCCGCAATCTCGGCCTGATCTTCATCAGCCACGACCTCAACCTGATCCGGAAATTCTGCGATCGCGTGCTCATCATGTATGCCGGCCGCGTCGTGGAAGTGCTGGAGGCGCGCGATCTCGACAAGGCGAAACACCCTTATACGCAAGGGCTTCTGGCCTCCCTGCCGACGATCGAGGATCCGCCGGCCCGGCTGCCGATCCTGACGCGCGATCCCGCCTGGCTCAATGACCTCGCGGAGGCGCCGCGATGATCCGGATCGACAATCTCACCATCCGTTTCGGACATGGCCAGCGGCCTGTCGTCAGAGACGTTAACCTCACCGTCGAAAGGGGGACGGCATTCGGCCTGGTCGGCGAGTCCGGCTGCGGCAAATCCACGGTTCTCCGGGCGCTCTCCGGCCTCAACGCCAATTATGACGGTCACATCGAACTCCAGGGCGAGGCGCTGCAGCGCCAGCGCAGCCGGCCGTTCTATCGGCGGGTGCAGATGGTGTTTCAGGATCCCTACGGATCGCTCCATCCGCGCAAGACCATCCGCTCACAATTGAAGGAGCCGCTGCGCAACCAGGGGCTCGACACAAATTCGGTCGACGTCAGCGCCGTGCTGAGATCGGTTGGCCTCGATCCGACGCTAAGCTACCGGTTTCCGCATCAGCTCTCCGGCGGCCAGCGCCAGCGCGTGGCGATCGCCCGCGCCTTGATGCTGGACCCCGACGTCCTGCTGCTGGACGAGCCGACATCGGCGCTCGACGTCTCGGTGCAGGCCGAAATCCTCAATCTCCTGCAGGATCTGCGCAAAGAACGCGGCCTCACCTATCTGCTCGTCAGCCACGATCTCGCCGTCGTTTCCCATATGTGCAGCCGCGTAGCCATCATGGAGGCGGGCGAGATCGTCGAACAGGTCGATATCGAGGCATTGCGAAGAGGCGCGGTCGAACACCCCTATTCGCAGCGCCTGCTGCGCGCGAGCCGGATGTACGGAAGGGCGTAGCCATCGATCGGCACGCCCCTGCGGCTCCTGGGGTCAGCGCAAGTGGGCGTCGATAGCGGAAACGATCTCCTCCCAATCAGCGGGATGAATTTCGTGGCCGCCACCTTCGAGCCGAACAAGCTTCGCGCCCCGGACGGTTTGTGCCAGCAGTTCGCCGTGTTCAACCGGATAAATCGGGTCGGCCGTTCCGTGGATGACAAGCAGGGGCGCTGCCAGTTTAGCCAATTTTCCTTTCAGCGCCTGGCCGCCCCTCAGCATGAAATGATTGGTGGCGCTGACGAAGTTTTTCGCCCGCCTGACATCCCGTTCAACGAAGGCGCGCGCCTGGCGTTCGTCATAAGGGTGCGCCACCCCGGCGATCATCTGGGTGTCCTTGGCAAGGAATTCGATCACCTCGGCATTGTCTGTCCAGTCGACGGTCTCGCCCGTCGCGGCATGCGCCATGTAGGCGGCTGCGGTATGCGGTAAAGCGCTTGTATCAATACCGATCGGTGTGGTGGACATCAGCGTCAGCGTCTTGACGCGTTCGGGATGCGAGAGTGCTGCGATCTGGGCAATCGTGCCGCCCAGCGACATGCCGATCAGATTGGCGCTGTCGATGCCGTAGCCCTCGAGGACCCTGACGGCATCCTCAGCCATGTCGTCCATTGTGTAAGGCGGCTCGCCCGGTTCATAGACCGTCGAACGGCCGGTGTCTCGATTGTCGTAACGGATGACATAATATTTCCGAGCGGCAAGCTTTTGGCAGAACTCGTCCGGCCACCACAGCATCGACGCCATCGCGCCCATGATCAACAGGACCGGCGCATGCGCCGGGTCGCCAAATGCCTGGGTGGCGATCTCGACATCGTCGAACTTGATAATGCGTTCAGTCACTTGGAGCATCCTTTATTTGTATCGGGTGAAGCGGCGAAGGTTTGGGTCCTGGTACCAGCAGGCATCCCGATGATGGGACTAAGGCAGGCGTGCCGCATCGGGCATTTTGCCTAGGACAGGCTCAAACATACACGGGATGACTACGTCTCCATCTCTGCTAATCTCGAAGTCCACGTATCGGAGGACTTCGTGCAGACATCCCCCAGAAGGTCCCTGTTCTCAGGCCGCTCAGCAGAACTCGATGCGATGGACTCCGCATTCCGGGACGTCTCCGGCGGGCGGCAACGCTCCATTCTTCTCGGCGCGGAAGCAGGCGGCGGCAAGAGCCGGCTGGTAGAAGAATTTGCCGGCCGACTGTCGGGCCGGGCCCTCGTCCTGAAAGGCGGCTGCATCGAGCAGCGGGAATCGGCATTGCCCTATGCGCCGGTAACCGCTTTGCTGCATGAACTGGTTCAGCTGCGCGGCGGGACGGCCGTCAAATCGCTTGTCGGCGCCGAGGGTGCGCGCGAGCTGGCATGGCTTCTTCCCGAATTCGGCGAGACCTCTGAAAGATTTGATGCGGGCATAGCAAGAGCGCGGCTGTTCGAGGCGCTGAGAAGGTTGTTGGAGGAGCTCGCCCGGGATGTGCCGCTCGTCTTGGTCGTCGAGGACATTCACTGGGCCGACCAGGCCACATGCGATCTGCTTCGTTTCCTCACGGCGCGGCTGAGGAAAACTCGGCTGATGCTGATCGTCACCTACCGACCCGAGGAGACCAGCGGCAGCAACGCACTGCGGACGACCATCGCGGACCTCTCGCTTTCCGAGGGGGCCGCGGTTTTAAAGCTACCCCGCCTGAAGCGCGCCGAAGTCGCCGCCCAGCTTCAGGGGCTGCTCGGTCGCCCGCCGACACCCGCCATCATCAATGAGGTCCATGCGCGGTGCTGCGGGATCCCGCTTTTCACCGAGGCGCTGATCGATGCCAGCGGAGGTTTGCGTAGGGATTTCCCTGGTTCGCTCAACGACTATCTGCTGAAAGCCGTCAGGGAGATGCCGGCGTCAACGGCCGAGCTCCTGAAGGTCATGGCGCTTGGCGGCCCGCATATCACGCATGCGCTTCTTCGCAGCGTGACTGAGAAGTCCGACCGTGAACTGGCAGACGTGCTGCGAGCGGCGATTTTGGCTGGGATCCTCGTGCCGGATGGCGAGGGATATGCATTCCGCCACGCGCTGATCCACGAAGCGGTGCGGGGTGACCTGATCGCCGGCGAAAGGATGGCCATCCATCGCGCCTATGCCGAAGTGCTCGAACGCGGCCCGGTTCCAACCTACCGGATTTGGCATTCCGTTGCGCTCGCGCGCCACTGGCACGGCGCCGGCCAGGCCGAACCTTGCCTGCGCTGGGCTTGGCAATCTGCCGCTGAGGCCGCTGCCACCTTCGCCTATGCGGATCAGATGGAGATGCTGAAGCTCGTGCTGGCGGCCTGGCCCGACGTCGATCATGCGGCTGATCAGATCGGCGCGGATCACTGCAGGGTGCTGGAACTCGCTGCCGATGCCGCCTGCTGGGCGGCGGAAGCGGAACAGGGACTGGCCTTCGTCGAACGCGCACTCGCCGAAGTGAATGACGAGCGCGACGGCCAGCAACTGGCAGCCCTTCTTCTGCAGCGCGCGGTGATGCGTCAGCACACACTGATCCCAGGCGAAATCGCCGATCTCGAACGAGCGCTTGAGCATGCGACCGATCCCACGCGGCTGCGCGCGGACGGATTGGGGCAGTTTTCCCGGGCGCTGATATTGCGGGGTGAATACGATCGCGCCAGGCTCTTGGGCGACGAACTGCAGGATCTGGCGGAGAGGCTCGATGACGAGGAATACCGTATCGAGGCACTGATCGTAGCGGCATCCGTGGACATGGCCTCGAACAGCTCTCGCATCGATGACTTTTGGAGCGTGGCCAGGCGCGCCGGGCAAGCCTCCATCGGCCGCGTCGAGGTGCTGGCGGGCGCAGGCCTGCTGCAGGCCCTGCTTGAGACCGGAGACTACGCGCAGATCATCGAAACCGGACCGGCTATCTTTGCGCGGACCGTCGAATTCGGCCAGGCGCGGTATATCGGAGCAATCGTGGGCTCGCCCTTGTGTCGCGCCTTGCTCGCCGTCGGCCGCGTTTCCGAAGCCATAGAGACATGCGAACGGATGGCGGCATTGGATCCGCTGCCGCTGGGGCTGGTTCATGTTTTCGAATGCCAGGCAGAGATCGCCCTGGTCTTGGGAGATCCGGATCGCCTTGCCGCCGCGGCAAACTCCCTACGCGCTCTGCCACCCGGCCCTCAGGTCGCGAGCCGCATGGCGGCCAATCTTTTGAGATTCGATATCGAAAGCCGCGCGCTGGCAGGCGACATGGAACAGTCTGCCATCCTGATAAGATCGGCTTCGACCCGTTTCGAGACGCAAGGCGGCGTCTCTTGGCCGCTCCTGGCCTCGGCCATACGTGTCGCCGTCGATACGAACCGGAAAGATGTGGCCCAGCAGCTTGCAGGCCTTGCCGCTCGGGCTCCGTGCCGCAACTTGGTGGAGGAAGCCGAGAGGCTCAATCTCTCGGCCGAGATGTCGCGCGCGACGGTTTCCGACCTTGATGCCTGGGAGGCAGTTGCCCAAAGCTGGGCCGATTTGAGCCAGCCTTTTCGGCAGGCATATGCCCTCATGCAGGCCGGGAGTGCTGCGGTTACTGCCGGCAAGCGCGCCGGGGGTGCGGGCCATTTCAGGCAAGGCGCGGATCTTGCCCATTCGATCGGCGCGCGCCTCCTCTGCAATCAGATCGAGACGCTGGCTGCAAAGGCCCGCATCGACCTGTGGGGCGGGAAAGAGGGCAGCCTGCCGAAGGCACCGCTTGGCCTGACGGATCGGGAATTCGAGGTGCTTCGGCTTGTCGCCGCCGGACAAAGCAATCGTCAGATCGCCGATAGTCTGTTCATTTCCGCGAAAACGGCGAGCGTCCACGTTTCCAACATCTTGAGCAAACTCGCCGTCCCCAGCCGCGGCGCCGCAGCCGCCATGGCCCATCGGCTCCGGATGGTTGATCCGGCATAGATGTCAGTTTTAGCAGATTGCCCGGCTAGACCCTCCTGATATTTGCTCACGGCATTTCATTTTTCATTGCCTAGGCATTTTGCCTGATGTGCGTACACGGCCTTACGCCGAGCATGGTGATATGGCGCCCTCGAACGGCGCTCGGGTTTCCATCGACCGGAGGTCAAAATGCACGTCTCTTCCGCCGCCCTGGCCGACACCCAACGCACGATCGATTCTTATGAAGGCTGTGCCGATGAATATAGCCGCATCGTTGATCCCTTTCCCGCGGCCAGCCTAGAGGCGGCCCTGCGTCAGGTCGCCATTGCCGCCGGCCAAGGCGGCCGGGTCCTTGAGATCGGATCGGGGCCCGGGTGGGATGCGGATTTCCTGGAGACGCAGGGCGTGTTGGTGAGGCGAACGGATGCCACGCGGCGGTTTCTCGAGCTGCAGGCGGCGCGCGGCAAGGCAGGCGAGTACCTCAACGTCATCACCGACGACCTCGGCGGCCCTTACGATGCGGTGATCGCTCTCTGTGTTCTCATCCACGTGCCTCGCGACCAGACCGGCCAAGTCCTCGAAAAGATCGCCGCCGCGCTGCGCCCCGGCGGCGTCTTCCTGGTGACGATGCGGGATGGAGACGGCGAGACAAGCGGCGCCTACCATATGACCTATTGGCGCCGGGACGACTTCGCGCTGTGCATCAAGGCGGCCGGCCTGGATCTTGAATGGGACGCCTACCGCATGGGCCGCAACAACGAAGCCTGGAACACCTTTTATGCACGGCGACCGGGATGACCGGCCGCATTTTCCTGCGGCTAGACGCCGAGACTAGCGCCGGCCGCGCCGGACATTTTATTTCCAGCTCGTGTAATCAGCGGCCGTGCAACCAAACGGCGCACGATCCTGGCCAAACCGCTTCTTCAGCTGCTCGCATCCCCACGCGTTTACCGGCGCCGGCATGAGATTGTTGATGTCCATGCCAGGCGACTGGAATTGTGTCGGGGAACTGGTGACGTACCAAAGCCAGAAGCCGACCACACCGACGACGATCAGAAGCAACGTGCCGAAGAAAAGCTGCAGCCGCTTCCGGATCGATACCGTCCTCTTGGGTTCTTCGATCAATACCGGCGCATTCCGATCGCCGTCCTGCTGGTCCACCAGGGGTGCGAGAGCCGCGACGCGCTCGGCATCGGTAAGCTCGAGCCGCTGCAGACGATCGTCCAAAAGCACCGGCAGGGCCGTATTGCCGTGCCTGACGGCCATTCCGATCGCCTTGCCATTGGCTTCCCCGACGATCAGCGGCTCCTGCCCGCTCTTCATGCGCGTGTACGCCGATCGCCCGGTTTTGTCGGCGGCAATCTTGTCATTGTAGGTGATGGAAAGGATGCCGCGCTTGCGGTCGAATGCGCTGATCTCGACCGGGATAGGGATAAGCCTGGCGGGCCGGCGCAATTGCCCCTTGACCCGCCAGATGCGGATGCCGAGAAAAATCATACCCAGACTCATGCCGCCAAGCAGAACCACAAACGCGGCGAGCGTGATGATCCTGTTCCAGAGCATGTCCAGACCCAGGCTCATCGTCGCGAGTTCCGGATGATCGGCGGAAATCACAAGATCGGTTTCATAGTCGCCGGTATGAAAATCGACGAACATGATCTCGACCTCGGTGTCGTAGTGTCGTCCGCCGTAGCTGTAGACAAGGCGTGCTTCGCAGTCGGTGAAGACTGCCTTGCGGGTCGTGCATTTCCCGTTTTGCACGTCGCCGTTCTCGAGCACCAAAGGGTTCTGGCTGATCTGGAAATCACGGATCACACCCGGTGCTTCCCAGATGAACAGAAAGATAGCCAATGCCAGGATAACCGGCGTTGACCAGAAGTAAGCGTTCGGCGTGGAGATGACGTCGCGCGCCAATGAAAGCGGGCGGCTGGGGAGAACAAGCGAAGACAATGGCGCGGACCCCTCAAGTGACAGCGCAGCGCGCCGGTAAAGCTTCAGACAGCGACCGATGAGGACGAGAGTTGGCGTCATCCACACCGGCTTGCACAATCCCATTGTGTGATACCGATCTACAACCTGTTGCAAGCGATCGGCAATCTCTTTCTACACGCGCGGGCGGCAATCCTGCGTTGATTCCGTGGATAATGCGGGCGGCACGAGACATGAATTTCAGCGAGGTCTCCGGAGGCTGGATGGAGACGAACAAAACAGTCGGATCGTCAGGCGATCGGTTGTCGGGAGCTGGATTGACCCTCGACGAAACTGTTGCCTCTTTGTCTTTAAAGTTGCGTCACCGCCATGAAGGTTGATAGAGGAGAAGCGGCGGTATAGTTTCGCTTTCGCAAATCGACGAATGACACAAGGAATAGTTATCTCATGCCGACAGGTACGGTTAAATTCTTCAATGACGACAAGGGCTTCGGCTTCATCACCCCCGAGGATGGCGGACAGGACGTGTTCGTGCACGTGTCTGCGCTGCAGCGCGGCGGTTCGCTCCGCGAAGGCGACAAGGTCAGCTTCGACGTTGGACAGGATCGCAAGACCGGAAAATCGAAGGCTGAGAACGTCTCAACCCTCTGATCGAAAGTCGAAGATTGCCCAACCCGCTTTGAGCGGGTTGGGCTCGCCGTCACGCCATAGGACGCGACGATAATCAGGGTCATGTGTGTCGTATCCGGATACGGGACGCAAGGGTGCTCCACGCATGCATGTCAATATGCTAGGCTCTCTACGCCTCTGACAAAATGCTCTCGGCCGCTTTCTCGGCAATCATGATCACCGGCGAATTGGTGTTGCCCGAGACGATCGTCGGCATGATCGATGCATCGACGACCCGCAGCTTCGCCAGCCCATGCGCCTGCAATTGCTCATCGACAACCGCCATCGTGTCGCTGCCCATCTTGCAGGTGCCGACCGGATGGAAGATCGTTGTGGCGATATCGCCGGCGCGCCGATCAGTTCCTCGTCACTCTGATATTCCGTGCCCGGCAGTATCTCCTGCGGCCGGCACTTGGCGATGGCGTCGGCCCCCATCAGCCCGCGGACATGCCGAATCGACTTCGTCGCCACAATCCACGGCCGGCGCCCCGCATACCAACCCGCAAAACCGTAGAAGCGGCGCGCATGGCCGTCCTGCTGGTCGCCATAGGTTGCAATGATAAAACGGCTCGTCTGACGCGGGCGTGATCGCCGCGGCCCACTCGAGCTAACGGAGGAGGCCGGCTTCCTCGGCCGCGGCCTTGAAAGCCAGTGCGGCCGCGGCTGAATCGGCTCGCCCGTCAACGGCCTCCGTGCAGATTTTCTTTGCGACGGCGAAGGATGCCGCTTTCTCACGCGGCCAACACGTCATCAGATATGCAAGCGCGTCCCTGCTGTTGCGGATACTCTTAGGGTGGTCGCCATCCCCGATGACCTCAACGGGCTGGTCCCAAAAATCGTGGCGCATCGACATCTCCTCAGCTCTCGGCTATCGGCTGAACGTCATCTGCGCGGGCTCGTTCCAGCATGAGTCCTAATCAGATCGGGTGAACGGCCTTTTGCGCGCCGCATGGCGTGGGCTGTCTTCGGCAACTGGATTGTGATCCTCCTTGGCTCTACAGCAAGGGACGTATTCCAAGCCCATCCCATTAAGGTGCATTCATCCATGACAAAGAAAGTTTATCTCGCCGGTCCCGAAGTCTTCCTGCCAAACGCCCGTGAAATGCTCGACCGGAAAGCTGCGCTTGCCCGCGAGGCCGGGCTTCACCCGCTCTCGCCAGGCGATCTGGAAATCCCGCAGACGAATTCGAAGCGGGAGCGGGCGGCGGCGATAAACGCGGTGGACGAGAAGATGATGATGGAGGCTGACGCTATCATTGCCAATCTCACGCCGTTTCGCGGTATTGCAGCCGATACCGGGACGGCCTTCGAACTCGGCTTTATGTGCGCAAGCGGCAAGCCTGTCTTCGCCTACACGAATGTGGCGAGGGATCACAGCGGACGCGTCAGTGATCTTTATGGCGGGGCCGTCGCCTATGATGCCGAAGGACGGCTGCGGGACCCAAACGGGATTGCGATCGAGGATTTCGGCCTGGCCGACAATCTCATGCTGCACGCCGGGATCGAACGGCGCGGCGGCGTTCTCATCGTCGGAGACGCGCCGCGGGACGGGCTCTATACGGACCTTGCGGCGTTCAAGAGGTGTCTTGCCGTGGCCGTTGAGAAGCTGCGCTGAATTCCCGAACCTGGTGATCAGCGGCTTGCAACTGTGCCGAATAGGGCTCGGCACAGTTTCGTTGGGAGCCGCAGCCCGCCGTCAGACCAGACCCGGCACGACGAACACCAACCAGGCAACGATCGGGCCGATGATAGCGATCAGGGCGCTGTAGATCAGCAACTGCCGCAGCACCTGCCCTCGCCTGTCATCCGGCGCGTTGGCGACGACAAGGGCGCCATTGGTGGAAAACGGGCTGGTATCGACGATCGTGGTCGAGATTGCGATCGCCGCAACCACGCCGACGGCGCTGATGTGCCCTTGCAACAGGAATGGAACGGCAAGAGGGACAATCGCGCCGAGCAGCGCGGTCGATGATGCAAAGGCCGAGACGATCGCACCCGTAAAGCAAAGCAGAAGCGCCACCAGCAGCGGCATGCCCAGACTGGATATGCCATGCGCCACGTAGTCGACCGTCCCGGCCTTTTCCATTACGCCGACATAGGTAATGATGCCGGCAATCAACAGCACGGTCGACCAACTGACCTTGTCAATCGCCGCTTTCTGAGCCTTCGGCGACAGCAGCGCCAGGGCGACGGCCACCGTCATTGCGACGAGGCCGACATTGAACTTGAAAACCAGGGCGCCGACGCCAAGCGCCGTCAAGCCGATTAAGGTGGTAATTCTCTGATTGTCGAGGCGCAGCTTCGCCGCCGTATCGGCCGCCGTGCCATAGGCATGTTCCCTGATCGGTTTTGCCGGCGTGCCGCCATGACCTCTGATCGACGCCGATACGCCCTCGGGATGCAGTTCGGGCAAGGGGCCGATTGGTGCGGCTTCCTGCGTCTTCACTCTGGCGCCGCCGAAAACCAAAAAGACCAGCACGGCTATCGCCAGGTTGAAGAAGAAGCTGGAGAGAAACAACGACGTCGGCGCGAAAGGCAGGCCGGCCTTCTCGACGATCTGGTTGGTGATGCCGCCATAGATACTGATCGGCGAAAAGCCACCCGCCTGCGCTCCGTGGATCACCATCAGGCCCATCATCACAGGGTGAATGCGGTACTGCACGGCAAAGCTCAACGCGACGGGCGCGAGGATCGCGACCGCAGCCGGCCCGAGAGCACCGAAACCGGTAATCACGGCGGCGACGAGGAACATCACCCAGGGAATCAAGGCGATCCGCCCGCGCACCAGGCGGACGGCACATTCGACCAGCCAGTCGATCGTGCCGTTGATCTGTGCGATGGCGAAGAGGTAGGTGACGGCGACCAGCGTCAGGAACAGGTCGCTCGGAAAGCCGGCGAAAATGTCGCTGGTCTTCATCCCGATGACCATGGAGCCGAGCACGAAGGCGCCGGCAAAGGCCAGTGCGCCCATGTTGATCGGCTGGATCGTCGCAACGACAAACATCGCGACCAGCAGTCCGATGGATAGCAATTCAATACCCATGATTCCCCTCCCTCCGACGCTTCCGGCGCCGCAGTTGCTGTTTTCAAGATTGATCCGGAATGCGGGCACCCTCCTCCCAGAGGGGCGTGGTCGCCTTACGGCCTGGTGTAAAGATCGGCGTATTGCTGCCGCAGGATGTTTTTCTGAACCTTGCCCATCGTGTTGCGCGGCAGGTCCTCGGCAAAGATGATGCGCTTGGGCTGTTTGTAGCGGGCAAGACGGTCCTGGAGGGCGCTGACGATGGTCTTTTCATCCAGGACGGCGCCGGGCTTGCGCACGACGATGGCGGTCACGCCTTCTCCGAAGTCGGGATGCGGCACGCCGATGACGGCGCTCTCGACCACACCCTCGATCTGGTCGATCTCACCTTCGACCTCTTTCGGATAGATGTTGTATCCACCCGAAATCACCAGATCCTTGCCGCGGCCGACGATGTGGATATAGCCGTCCCGATCGATCTTGCCGAGGTCGCCGCTGATGAAGAAACCGTCGGCGGTGAATTCGGCCGCGGTTTTTTCCGGCATGCGCCAATAGCCCTTGAAGACGTTCGGCCCCTTGATCTCGATCATGCCGGTTTCTTCAGCCGGCAGCGCCTGCCCCGTCGCGGGATCGGTGACGCGCACCGTCACACCAGGCAGCGGAAAGCCGACCGTTCCGGCAATCCGTTTGCCTCCATAGGGGTTCGACGTGTTCATGTTGGTTTCCGTCATGCCGTAGCGCTCGAGAATCGCGTGACCGGTCCGTGCCTGGAAGCCGGTATGCGTTTCTGCAAGCAGCGGAGCCGAACCGGAAATGAAGAGACGGATGCCTGCGACCGCCTCTCTGTCGAGGCGCGGGCTTTGCAGGAGACGCACATAGAAGGTCGGCACGCCCATCAGCATCGTTGCCTGCGGCATCAGGGACAGCACCACATCCGGGTCGAACTTCGACAGCAGGAACATCGAGGCGCCGGCGAGCAGCGTGACATTCGTGGCGACAAACAGCCCATGCGTGTGAAAGATCGGCAAGGCATGGATTAGCCGATCCTCGGCGGTGACGCGCCAATAATCTCGCAGGGTCAGGGCATTCGACAGCAGGTTCCCATGGGTGAGCATCGCCCCCTTGGAACGGCCCGTCGTTCCCGACGTGTAGAGGATCGCCGCCAGATCATCGGCGGAGCGCGAAGCATCGACAAAGTCGGCCGGCTCATCGCGCGCGAGATCGAGCAACGAGCCGCTGCCGTCGGCGTCGAGCGTTTCGACGATCGCGCCGTGCGCCTTCGCCATCGTCTCCACGCCCGCCCGGGCAGCCGAGGCAACAACCACCAAACGCGGCTCGGCGTCGCCGATAAAGTAGTCGAGCTCGGCCAGCGTATAGGCCGTGTTGAGCGGCAGGTAGACCGCGCCGCTGCGAAGGCAGGCGAGATAGAGGATCAATGCCTCGGCACTTTTTTCGACCTGCACCGCCACGCGATCGCCCGGGCGAATGCCGAGCGCATCCATGGCGCTGGCGATGCGGCCGGAAAGAGCGAATGCGTCATTGTAGGTCCATGTGCGCGTGCTATCGATCCGGATAAACGGTGCGTCACCGGGCGCGGCGGCCCGGATCGCGTCGAAAAGATGGTTGCTCACTTTCGCCCTCCTCCAAGCGTTGAGTTCATGATCTGTGCGAATGGCCGGGAGCCTTGCTGGCCATGGCCGCCGCTGCGGCTTTCGTCGTTCTGGTTGGCCAGGTTTTTGACGGCCGGCGAGGCAATCACTTCGCCGCGCTGCGCCAGAGCCTCGTGGTTGGCCACGATATCGTCGAGCTTATAGAGATAATTGACCATCAGACCGTGCGCCTGCTGCATCGCCTTGGCCGAGCGGTCGCCCAGAAAATTCAGTCTTTCGAGCCGGGCGCCATTGCCGAGATGGAAGCGGGCGACGGGATCGACGGGCCGCCCCTCCGGCGTCCGTTCGATCAGGAAATAACGGGCCGCAAGCGGCAGCAGCACCCGCTCCACTTCGGTTGCCGTATCCTCGTTGTCAGGCCAGTTCGGATCGTGCAGCAGCATCAGCGTTTTGCGGGCCGCATCCGGCAGCGACCGGTCGGCGGTTGGAGCACGCGCCTTGGCAAGCCAGCGGGCAAAGCCTGGAACGGGCGACAGCGTAACGAAATTCTTTAGGCCGGGCAGGTCTCTGCGCAGGTCATCCACGACCTGCTTGATCAGGAAGTTGCCGAACGAGATTCCGCGCAAACCATCCTGGCAGTTGGAGATCGAGTAGAAGACAGCTGTCGTCGCTTCGTCGGCATTGATCTGCTCCCTGCCCTCGTCGAGAACATCGCCGATCGCGCCGGGCACCGATCGTGTGAGCGCCACCTCGACGAAGACGAGCGGCTCATCGGCTAACCGGGGGTGGAAGAAGGCAAAGCATCGCCGGTCGCACGGCGCCAAACGGCGGCGCAGCTCCTCCCAGCCGGCGATCTCGTGCACCGCCTCGTATTTGATGATCTTTTCAAGAATGGAAGCCGGCGTCGACCAGTCGATCGGCCGCAGCGTCAGAAAGCCACGATTGAACCAGGAACCGAACAGATGCGTGAAGTCGGCGTCAAGGGCGCGATACCCTTCGGACTGGTCTTTGGAAGCAAGCAGTTGCTGACGCATCCGGACGAGCTTGGCGGTGCCGTTCGGCGCGTGATTCAACCGTCGCAGCAGCTCCTGTCGCCGTGGCTCGGCGGCCTGATGGAGAGCAATGATGACGGCGGAGCTTTTGTCAGTGCGGTAATTTTCAGTCGCCTGGTCGAGCTTGGCCGTGTCGGGCCCGAGCTTTTCATGAAGCATATGGAGGAATGCCTGCGCGCCGTCGCTGTCGAGTGCCTCCCAGCGATCGAGGATCTCGGCCGCAAGGGCCATGCCCGAGGCTTCGCCCCGGCTCGATAGCAGCATTTCACAGAGTGTCTGGAGATCGGCCTTGGCTGCGGCCTGCGTGGCGCGTGAACCAGAAAACAGAAGCTGGCGTCCGCGATCGGTGATGCTCTGCAGCATATCGGTGAAGAAGGAAGCTTCGGACATGCCATTTCTCCTCTCTGCCGGGTGGCCGGCCGCGTCACGTGCACCTTGCAGCTTCTTCCCATCGCCGCGTTTCACCGGTAGTATGTAAATTGTCACTTTTCGTACACGAAGTCAATCATCGTGTATACAAGAATGGCCATCGCGTATAAAGGAAACGAACCGAATGTCCGAAAATGCCGGCCGATGGCTGCGGGATGAGATTGAAAACGCAATTCTTTCCAACGAGTTCTCCCCTGGTGAGCGGCTCGACGAAATGGTGCTTGCGACACGGTTCGGGGTCTCCCGCACACCGGTGCGCGAAGCGCTGATGCAACTCGATGCGATCGGCCTCATCGAAATTCGGCCGCGCAGAGGTGCTGTTGTCATCGATCCGGGACCGCACCGCGTCTATGAGATGTTCGAAGTTATGGCCGAGTTGGAGGGCTTGGCCGGCTCTCTCGCCGCACGGCGGTTGGACAACACCTCCCGGGACGCGATCGCCGCCGCCCACAGCCGCTGCCAACAATCAGCCGGCGCCGGCGACAGCGATGCCTATTATTATGACAATGAGGAATTTCATAAGGCCATCTATGCAGCCGGCCGAAGCGAATTCCTCGAGGAGCAATGTGTGCAATTGCACCGGCGGCTGCGACCCTACCGCCGCCTGCAACTGCGCGTGCGAAACCGCCTGTCGACATCCTTCTCGGAACATAGCGCCATCGTCGATGCGATCTTTGCCGGAGATGGCGACGAAGCCCGCCGTCTGCTGCGGACGCATGTCGGCATTCAGGGTGAGAGATTCAGTGATCTGGTCGCAAGCATGGCGAACAGATGATCGCTGTTAGAAATCCGCCCGGCAGATTGATCAATGTTCAGCGGTCGCGTCCCACAGGCTGAGATGAATCGCATCACACAAACGATCGCTGCGGGTCTTGAGAATGCTATGTCGGGAATGCCCAGGGATTCACGAGTGCCACTTCCATGCCCTCGAAATCCTTGATATTGCGCGTGACCAGCGTCATGCGGTGGGTGAAGGCTGTCGCCGCAATATAGGCGTCGTTGATCGGTTTGGGATTGGGCACATGCCACTGGGCGGCCTGAACGGCCGCAGCCTCGTCCAGAGGCAGGACACGGCCGGAGAAGACTGCGAGAACGGAATTTTCCAGCCAGTTGCGCAGCACCTTCCCGGCGGCTGCATCATTATGCTCGACCAGCCGAACGCCAATCTCCAGTTCGTGCAGGACGACGGAGGAAATGAACGTCTCGGCCGGATCGACGGTTTCGTTCCAGACCACCACATTGGGGTCGGCCTTGCCGCTCGCGACCTTGCGCAGTTCTGAAACGACATTGGTATCGAGCAACAGCATCACGACAGATCGACCGGTCGGGCATGCTCGGTGCGTGGCGGGAGCGGCAAGTCAACGTCTTCCGCTCCCGGCGCTGCCAGCATGTCACCGAGGGTCCGCATTTTACCGGTAAGCCGCTTGTATTCGTCGAACGACAAGAGAACATGCGCGGGCCGCCCCCTGTCGGTGATGATCACAGGCCCGTCCTTGGTGGCGCGCTTGGCGCGGCCAAGATCCTGATTGAGTTCTCGGCCTGAAAGCGTGGTGACGGTCATGGCGAGCCTCCAACGTATGTGGTTACGTAACCACATTTAATCGGAACTAGCCGGAATTACAAGATGCAGTCGCTGCCTCGCCCTTGATCGCAAGCTCTGACCTACAATCGGCAAGCACCGCAATCAGATGAACTCTGCGGCGTCTCCCCTTCAAAGGCGCCACAGATCGTCCTCGCCGCCGAATTTAAGTGCAACAGCTTCGAGCCGACCATTGACATCGGTGGTGTTAAGGCCGAAGCCGCACTCGGCGACGCAATGCGCGGCTATTTTTTCTCGAGGATTCGACAGATGAAGACCAAGGCGGCGACAGCCAATGCCGGAAACCTGATCATGACCGGTGTCCTGCTGATGCTGCTCGGCGATCTGCTCTTTGCGCTGAACGATGCGATGGGCAAGTGGCTGGTCGCAAGCTTTGCCGTCGGCCAGGTGCTGGTGATCCGCTCGGTCGGCGCTTTCATCGTGCTCGGCCCGATGATCCTCCGGCAAGGGCCGATGGCCTTGTTCCGCGTCGAGCAGAAAGGCCTCCAATTCATACGGGTCATCATGGCGACCTGCGATGTCGCGCTGTTTTATGCTGCCGTCGCCTATCTGCCACTCGCAGATGTCATGACCTTCTATATGGCCGGGCCGATCTACATTGCGGCGCTCTCGCATTTCTTTCTCGGCGAAAAAATCGGCTGGCGGCGTTGGCTGGCTGTTGTGATCGGCTTTGCAGGCGTCGTCATCGCGCTGCGCCCGTCGACGGCGATGCTGTCGCTTCCATCGCTTTTCGGTCTTGCGGGCAGCCTTGCCTTTGCGCTGTCGCTTGTCATGAGCCGCTATCTGCGCTCGACCAGCGACACGACGCTGGTGACATGGCAGACCGTGGCGGCACTGGTCACCGGCATCGTGCTCAGCATCGGCCATTGGCAGCCGGGAACGATTGTCGACTGGTCCGGCATGCTGCTGCTCGGCATCGTTGCCACCTGCGCGCATTTGCTCATCACCCGCTCGCTGAAGCTTGCACCGGCGTCGCTGCTGGCGCCGCTGCAATATACGCTGTTGCTCTGGGCGATCATCCTTGGCTACCTCTTCTTCAATGATGTTCCCGACACGCAGATCATCATCGGTGCGGCAATAATCGTCGTTGCGGGGCTGTTCATCTTCCATCGCAAGAATCTGAAAGAGACGGTTCCGACTGAAGCCGTTCCGCCCGACGGCCATTGAGACGCCAGCGCTGTTTATCTTGAGCTTCACACAAGACGTTCCAACCCTTGGAATTGCTGTTTATTTCCATCCGTAAGCCGAGCGGGAATAAAACCTTTTCCCTTCCAGCGCCAAAGCAGCGGCAATGATCCCATGGGGCGAAATTTCCGCCAGCAACCTTTTCGCCTTCACCATGCACATCCCAGAGTCACCGCTGCACGCGGAGTTTCCGCGGAACAATCTGGACGCTTGCACGCTACCCCGGAGCATTCAAACACGGGAGATCACCATGGCGTCTATGACCCTCGAAGACCTATCCTCGCAACTGAAGAAGATCGATTTCTGCATGCTGTCTACGACCGCAGGCTCCGGCCGCATCTCGGCCCGGCCGATGAGCAATAATGGCGACGTCGAATATGACGGAGATTCCTGGTTCTTTTCATATGAAGACAGCAGGAAAATCACCGAGATCGAAGGCGTCGACACCGTCTCGCTGACGTTCACGGCGCCACCCAGCCTCCTCGGCAAGCCGGGGATTTTCATCGCTGTCGAGGGCCTCGCCTCTCTGGTCCGGGACAAGGCGGCATTCGAAGAACATTGGGTCCCCGATCTCAAGCGGTGGTTTCCAGAAGGAGTGGACACTCCAGGGATCGTCCTCATCAAGGTTTCAGCGTCCGCCATCCGATACTGGGATGGCGAGGAAAACGGTGCGATCGCCCTGCCTGGCTCCGCGAATTAAGGTAATGCAAAGCCGCTCTGCTCCCTTGCATGTTTCGATGAAGCACGGGTCCCCGCGGGAGGCATGCGAGGCTGCCGGGCATTCGTCGGCAGTTGAACCCTAGTTCTCATCCGCCGGCGGCGGCTCCCAGCCGAAGACGCTGCGGCCTCCGAAATCGGCGGATTGGCGAAATTCGCCGGCGATGATCTCCTTGAGGTCGGGACCGGTGACGTAACGTTCCATCTGCCTGGATTGGTCGTCCAGGCGCTTGAGCGCCTGCAACTCCTCCTCACGTCCGAGCCTGCCCTTCTGCACCGCCGATTTCATCACACCGATCGTCTCGTCATAGACCTTGAGCGGCACCGGGAAGGGATGGCGGTCCTTGCCGCCATGGGCGATGGAAAAGCGCGCCGGATCGGAAAAACGGCAGGGTGCGCCGTGGACGACCTCGGCCACCATGGCCAGTGCCTCCACCGTGCGGGCGCCGACACCGGGAACCAGCAGCAGTTCCTCGAAATCCGCCGGCCCGCGGTCGGCTGCGGCGGCGAGATTTCCATGCAGGCGGCGCATGTTGACGTCGCTCTCGCGTACGTCGTGATGGGCCGGCATGATCAGGTGCGGCAGCATCGGCTGCGCGGCCGGCTCGGGCGCCGGCTGCTCGACACGCCGTAGCGCGGCGGCCTCGCGGACGATCCGGTCGGGACCGAGCGTCGCCAGCAGATCGAGCTGGCCGCGCCGCGAGCGCTCGGCGCGCCTGTCGGCCAGATTGACGATCGTGCCCTGGCTCCGGCCCTCGATTGCCGCATGCGGCGAGTCGACAAAACTCTCCAGCCCTTCCGACAGCCAGTGATAGCGCCGGGCCTGCCGCCTGTCGCCGTTCATGCCTTGCTGCACGACGACCCAATGGCCGTCGTCGGCGACGATGAAGCCGTGCAGATAAAGATCGAACCCATCCTGAAGCGCGGCGCTGTCGACCTTGGCAATGAGACGGCTGGTCGTCGCCAGCCCTTCGCCATCGAGGCCGACGCGCTCGCCGATCGACACGAGTTCCTGCGGGGTTTTGCGCGAATGCGCACCGCGGCCGCCGCAGACATGCAGGCCGAGCTCGCCGGCGCGCGGTTTCAGCCCACGCTTCAGCGCGCCGAGAACGCTGGTGGTGATGCCGGAGGAATGCCAATCCATGCCCATCACCGCGCCGAACGACTGAAACCAGAAAGGGTGGGCGAGTCTGCGCAGGAATTCGTCGCGGCCGTAATGATGCACGATCGCTTCGGTGATCAGGGCTCCCAGCCGCGTCATCCGGTCGCCGAGCCAATGCGGCACACGTCCCCCGTGAAGGGGAAGATCGGCGCTGCCTGCACGTTGTGACATCTCGTTTCCTTGCGCGTTTATCGCCGGGCGAAGTGAGCCCGGCCGCCTCTTAGAGCACCGTAGGGAACCCAAAAATATTCCAGGCGTTTGTTTTCCCAGTTAGAAGCCGAGGCAATCATGACCGCATTCGAGACTGTCTTCAATGACCCGAGCCTGACCCAGGCAAAATCACAGCGGCCGGACGGCCACGAAAAACCGAATACCAGCGCTTTGCGCCTCGACGGCAGCGCCGAGAAGGCGGCCTTCCTGATCAACGGCAACAGATATTTCGCCGAAGTGTCGCGGACTCTGCGGCAGGCTCGGCGCACGATCTGGATCGTCGGCTGGGACTTCAATCCCGACATCCCGTTGGAGCCGGAAAAATCCGACGAGACTTTGGCAGACCTGTTGCATGAGCTCACAGCAGCCAATCCCGAGCTCGAAATACGCATCCTCATCTGGGCGCTGGGGCCGGTCTATTCTGAAAAATCGCTGCAGGTGCTTCGCAAGAAGAACTTCCCGAGGAATGCCAGGATCGACCTGCGCTTCGATCTTCAAGGTGCCGTTCGCGGTTGCCACCATCAGAAACTCGTCTGCATCGACGACGCCGTCGGTTTCATCGGCGGCATCGACCTGACGTCACGGCGATGGGATACAAAGCGCCATCGTGCCAGGGACAGGCTCCGGCGGGACCCCGAAGGCGTTTCCTACGATCCGCTGCATGACGTGCAGGCGATGGTCACCGGTGACGCCGCCCGACTGATCGGCGATATCGCCAGGCGGCGCTGGGAAGACGCCACCGGCGAACAGCACCTGCCGCTTGCCGAGCGCGCACCCTTTTCCTGGCCGGATGATCTTCCCGTTTCGCTGCGGGACATCCCGGTGAGCTTCGCGCTGACGGAGCCGTCGACAACCGCGCGCGCCGGTATCTGCGAAGGGATCGCCTCGACATTGGACATCATCTCCCGAGCACGCCGCCTGCTTTATATCGAGGCGCAATATCTCGCTTCCTTCCGTGTCGCCGATGCCATCGCCGCGCGGCTGCAGGAGGAGGACGGCCCCGAGGTCGTCATCATCTGCACGCGCAGCTCTCACGGGCTGATCGAAAAGCTTGTCATGGGCGGCAATCGCGACCGCGTCATCCGCGTTCTCAAACGGGCCGATCGCGGAAACCGGCTGCGGGTTTATTTCCCCGTCGTGCCCGGGCCGACAGTGCCCGGGCCGACAGCGCCGACTACGGTCGACGAGGTCGAGGTGCTGATCCATTCCAAATTGATGATCGCCGATGACGACTTGGTGCGCATCGGCTCCTCCAATCTCAACAACCGCTCCGAAGGCCTTGATTCCGAATGCGATATACTGTTTCACGCCGCAACAGACGAACACCGCCGCGCGATCGCGGAGCTCCGTAATCGTCTGCTGGCGGAATATCTCGGAACCGGCACCGAAACCTTTGCGGCGGCTTACGCGCAAAGCGGCTCGGTGATCGATGCGATCGACGCGCAGAATGATGGCGCTCGGGGTCTGAGAGAATTCGCCGTCGAGCTTTCCGGCAGTATCTCACCGATCAGAGGCACCGGCTTCTTCGACCCGGCCCGCCCTTTCCTGCCCCTACACCGACTGGGCCTCGGCGCCCTCATCCGCCTGCTCATCCGCCCCGCGTGATCTTCGGAAGACGATCTCGGTGACGATGAGAAGCGTCGTGCCAAGCGCCAGCGGAATGAAGAAGTAGGCGCAGCGGAACGCGATCAATGCGCCGATCGACGCCTGCTTCGGCACGGCATAGGAGACGGTCGCCTCGAGCACACCCAGGCCGCCCGGAACATGGGTTGCGAGAATTGCCGAATTGGCCAACACATAGGCCGTCACCGACCGGAAAAAGGCAACGTCGCCGAAGGCCGAGAGCATTTGGTGCAGGCAGGCGGAGACGAGCATGAAGTTGAGCGTGCCGATCCCGACCTGCGCGACCGCAATCCTAAATCGCGGCAACTGAAACGACCAGCGCCAGAGCCGCAACTTGCCGCGGATGAAAAATGCCAGCCCCGCATAGACGACCGGCACGACGAGTGCCAGCAAGCCGAAGATGCGTACACTGGCGGGATCAAGCCGCAGCAGGCGCCCGGCATCACCAGGGTTGACGATCAGCGCAAGACCGCCGAGCGTGATCAGCCCGAGCCCGACCGTCACACCGCAGAATAGGATGATTTTCGCCACGTCCTCGGTCGTCAGCCCCCAGCGCGAATAAAAACGATAGCGGAAGGCGCCGCTGCTCAATCCGGCAAATCCGATATTATGGCCGAGCGACAGGCTGATGAACGAAGCCAACGCAATTTTGGGATAAGGCAAGGATTTGCCGAGCGAGCGGATCGCCAGCAGATCGAAACAGCCAAGGCACAGATAGGACGCCGCAGCAAAGAGCAGCGCTGTGCAGAAGCTTGAAAGCGGTATGCTGCGGACCGATTGGACGATCTGGTCGAGGCTGTATTGTTGGAAGATGCGATAGAGAAGAAAGACCGCAAGACAAAGGGCGGCAACGAGCAGTCCATTCCAGATCATGCTTTTCAAACTCATCGATTGTCCTCAAGGGTGCGAGCGTGATGGGCCGATAATCCGGAACGATCAAACGAGTTTTGTGTTCCCCCGGGAACCACATCCATATCCCCAGGGGACGAGCTTCAGCGGGCCGATGCCGGAAAAATCAATCAAACTCCTGACCTATAACGTCCACAGCTGTATCGGCGGCGACCGCAAGCTCGATCCGGGGCGCATCGCTTCGGTCATCGCCGAGGCGGAGGCCGACATCGTCGCTCTCCAGGAGGTCGATGTCCTCAGGCGCAGGACCGGCGGCATCGACCAGGCCCATACGATTGCCTCGCTTCTCAAGATGCAGGCGCATTTTCACCCGGCGCTGTCGGTGGCCGAAGAGCAGTATGGCGATGCGATCATCACCGCCTTGCCGACCGGCGCGGTCAAGGCCGGCCCGCTTCCATCCCTCGGCGAGCAGCGCGGCGCCCTTTCCGTCGAGATTCAGGTCGGCAGCAGAAAACTGCTGGTCGTCAACACCCATCTCGGCCTTCGCGGCCGCGAGCGCATGCGGCAGATGACGACATTGCTGAACGCGGGCTGGCTACGCGGCAGCACGGACGAGCCTCTTCCCACGATCCTCTGCGGCGACTTCAACGCCATTCCGTCATCGGCGACGTATCGACTTGCCACGCGGTCATTGAAGGACGCCCAACTTGCAGGCAAGGACCGGCCGAAAGCGACCTTTCCGTCCCGCTACCCGCTGATGCGTATCGACCACGTCTTCGTCAGCGACGATCTCGTCGTCAAGAAAGCGGCCGTGCTGCAAAACCGGCTGACGAAGATCGCTTCGGATCACCTCCCTCTTCTTGCAGAGATCGGCTTCGCTTGAACGCTGGCGTCACGCGCGACTGCCTTGGCGTTGTTATCCACCGAAAAACGACATGCATCAGCGCTTGCAGCGACATTGAAACGAATATTTCACGAATAACATGATATGGAATATTCATTCCGTCAGGACATTATGTGTCCGGGCGATGATTGGATGTTCAGTCGGATCGAGCGGATCGGGACCTTCACTCGAAATCGACTGCTCTCTTGGAGGAAGAGGAGGGGTTGATGTTGGCTAGGCTGTTGTCACGTGTGCGCATTCAGACGCAGGTGATGGTGTTCATCGCGCCGTTCGTCTTGAGCATCATGGCCGTCGGCGCCATGGGCTTTTATGCATCGAGCCTGCTTCAGGGGCGGATGGATATTTCCAACTCCGTCCTGCAGTCCTTGAGCGGCTTTCGCAATCTATCTGCCGCGATGGCCGAATTCCTCGCCAATGCGACGCAGGAAAACAGAGACGCCGTCACCGCCAAGCTTACCGATCAGCGCGCTCTTCTGAAATCCGGCCTCGACAGGCTCGCCGCGGATCGCAGCGGCGAGCAGGAGCTGGAACAGGCGCTCTCTTCCATCGACGGAATTTCGACACGCATGGACTCGCTGTGGCAGCTTCAAGAAAGCCGGACGGCACTCCTTGCCGACCTCCAGAAAGCGCAGAGCGTCGTAGTGTCGTCCCAGACGGATATCGTCGAGGGCTCCAAGGTTCTCCAGCGTGCGGCCGACCTGCAAGAAGACGAGTCTCGCAACACGCTGGGCGACGCAGGGCGCATTTCGGATTTCGCGTCCTTCACCCAATCGCTGAACGACAAGGCCCAGGCCGGCGGCCCGATCGGTGGCGCGGATCTCGACGAACTCGCCCGGCAACAGCGCATCGTCGGAATGGCGCTTGGCGGCGAGGCGCCGGACGCCAAAAAAGCGATCGACGATACCATCGCGGCCCTGAAGCCGCTTGTCGAAGCTTCCGGCCAGGCCGAGGAGCGCGTCGCCGGCCTTCGGGATGCGACGGCCCAGATCATCGGCAGGCTGCCCGAATTGCAGGTCGTCGCCACGCGGCGGTTGAAGGCCGTGACGGATAAGGCGGCCGAAACGGCCAAGACGGTCGAGCGTGCCAAGACCAGCCAGAGAGACGGTCAGAAGCTGACGACCTCGGCATATGTGATCCAGATCGTCCTGGCGAAGCTGACGCTCGCCCCGACGGACGCCAATCTCCAGCGGCTTTCGCAGGAAATCACCGCTGTCAGAAAAGGGCTGGATATGTTGATTTCGAATGCCGGCGGCGTTGCACAATTCGATAATCTCAAACCGAAGCTTCTGCCGGCACTTGATAAGATGCAGAAGGCCGCGACCGATCTCGTCCGCATCAGTGCGCAGCGCCAGGACGAATTCCGCGCCGCCGCCGCCGACGTCGACCGGATGTGGTCGCAGCTGACGGCTTTCGCCGAAATGCAGCGGCAGAACGCTGCCGAAGAGCGCACCGATGCCAATTCCATGTCATTGGGAACGACGATCCTCGGCGTGGTGATCGCAATCCTTGCCGGCGTCGGGCTGACCGTCACGCTCAAGGGCCCGATCAACCAGATCACCTCGGCCATGCGGCGGCTTGCAGACGGCAAGCTTGAAACCTCGATCGTCGGCGAGACCCGGGCCGATGAAATCGGCGATATGGCCCGCGCGCTCGGCGTCTTCAAGAACAATGCCATCGCCAAGGTCGAGATCGAGGAGCGCAGCGAGATCGAACGGGCGAAGGCCGAGGAAGAAAGGCATCGCAACGACGAGGAAAAACGTGCCGTCGAACAGCAGATCGATTTCGCGGTGACGGCCTTGGCCGAAGGACTCGGGCGCCTGGCGCGGGGCGATATTTCACAGACGATCACGTCGCCCTTCTTCGGCCGGCTGGAGCAGCTTCGCAACGATTTCAATGCGTCGCTGCTTCGCCTGCAGGAAACGATCGATCAGATCCGCACCAACACCCGGATGATCGAAGGCAATGCCGGCCAGATGGATCTGTCGGCGAGCAACCTTGCAAAGCGCACCGAACAGCAGGCCGTCGCACTTGAGGAAATCGCCGCGGCTATCGAAGAGATCACCACCACGGTTCGTTCGTCCGCGGCCTGCGCCGACGATGCCCGTCAGATCATCACCGACACCAAAGAGACGGCCGATTCCTCATCCGAGGTCGTGGCCAGCGCCATCGAGGCGATGGGCAAGATCGAGGCGGCGTCGGACGAGATCGTGCAAATCATCGGCGTCATCGATGAGATCGCATTCCAGACGAACCTGCTCGCGCTCAATGCCGGCATCGAAGCGGCCCGCGCCGGCGAGGCTGGAAAAGGCTTTGCGGTCGTGGCTCAGGAGGTGCGCGATCTCGCCCAGCGCTCCGCCGAGGCAGGGCAAAGGATCAAACAGCTGATCGGGCGCTCGCGGGCGGAGATTACCAACGGGGCGCGGGTCGTGCGCGAAACGAGCGAAGTCCTCGAAAGCATTTCCGCGAAAGTGGTCACCGCCTCCGAGCAGATGGACGTCATCGCCCGGTCGAGCCGGGAGCAATACAACGCGCTGCACGAAGTCAATTCCTCCGTCAACCGGATGGATCAGATGACGCAACAGAACGCGGCCATGGTCGAGGAAACAAGCGCGGCGACGAAGGAACTTGCCGACGAGACGAAGACGCTCCTGCAGCTGATCGACCAATTCCAATTGGATGAAACAGAGACGCGTCGTGTGAACGCAGCGTAGAGGGGCTCGCGCTGCTTCGTAGCCGCTTAGCCTCTGATGGGCGGGCGGGTCAGTGGCGACTGTAGAGCGGCGGCATCACCTCTTCATCCGAGAGCCCGGGGTAGAGCCGCCGGCGTGTACGATCGAGCGCTTCCGCCTCCTTGCGCTTCCGTTCCAGGAGTACGGCCGTGACGTCTTTATAGGGAGCGCCATCCTTCAAGGCGACGCGGACGATTCCGCCCTGCGAGAGGAAGTCGCAGAACGATCGCACCGAGCGAAGACGTGTCGTAATCTCGATATAGCGGTCGTCATGTCCAGGCATGCTCGCCTCCTTAAGACGTAAGATGTCACGAACACTTCGGCAAGAAGATGACGCTGGTGTCATGACGGCCCCAGACCCGATCGGCCATATGCGGAAGCCGGTTCCCAGTGCGCAAACAGGTGCAGATTTCGCTTGGAGCTTTGGGCGTCATCCTCTGGCGAATTTCCGGTTCATGGCGGCAGCGACCAAGGGCAGCGCCGTGGTCGCGACGGTCCCGAGGGGCAGTCGCCTGACACCCCGGGTGACGACGAATGCTGCAGCCATCGCGCCGGCGAGCTTCAGCCACGGCTGATTGCCGAGCTGGGCATGGGCACTGGCATCGGCCCATCGGACGTTTTCAGTGACGACGGTCGCAGTCTGGTCTCTTATCACATGAAGGCGGGCCCGGAGGTTTTCGAGCTCCTCCCTCAGCTCCCGCAACCGACTTTCCAGAACATGCTCCTGCGAGACCACGAACGGTTCCTCGATATAGGCTTCGACCGGAATAGGAGCATCCCGGCCAAGCGTGGCAAGGTAGGCCTCGTATTCGGCCTCGCTCGTAAACCCCTCACGCCGGATCAGCTCCGGATTGATGTTCGTCGCCTCTCCGGTCGCCATCCGTGCGCCGACATCGTCGTGTCTCTGTTCCGCGCCGACACCGGCGGGCTCGTCCTTAAACATGATACGTCTCCCGTTGTTTCCTCGGCAGAACGCTCGATGGCTCTATTTGATCCATCACGGCCGCGACGCGCTGAAACGCTCCGGCCGAAACTCCGCCAGCAGCGGATGACGCCGTCCGGTGGCGATCTCGTCGGCCAGCAGTTCGCCGGCGATCAGGCCGAGGGTGGCACCACTATGGCTGAAGGCGACGAAATAACCCCAGATCGACGGCAGCTCGCCGAAAACCGGTTCGCCATCACCCGGAATGGGCTTCGGGCCGACCCCATAATCGTCGATCTCGAGCGTCGGGTTGCCTTCGAGAACTTTTGACGCCTCGCGCAGTAGCCCGTCCAGCGTCGATTGTCTGACCTCATAACTGCCGTCCGGCTTCACTCCGACCTCTTCCTCGGACCAGGCGGAATCGAGCGCGAGACCGCCATTGGGCATGGGCCGGATGGCGACGCGGGGGGTGTTGAGCACGGCCTTTAGCGAATGCCGGGCCGGCTTGGTCCTGACGAGAAGGGCGACCGGCGTTGCATCGTCGATATGCTGGCCGACTTCGGCGACGATTGCCGGAACGTCGGCGCCCGCGGCAAGCAGCACAGACTCCGCGTCCCACCGCCTGCCGTCCGCCGTGCTCACGCCGCAGACGCGGGCGCCGTCGACGTCAATCGTCGCACGGCCGGCATCCGTCACGACCTCGCCGCTGAGCGAACGGAATTCCTCGGCCAGAAGGCCGATCAACGAGGGAAGATCGACCCAGCCTTCCCCGGGATTGAAGATCGCGCCCTGCGGCGTCACCGCGCCGGCGTCGACGCCGGACGTCGCGCCGGCAATGTTTTCCTGGGTCAGCCATTGCGCGTGATAGCCGAGGTCGCGCTCGAAGTCGAAGACCTCGGCGATCTCGTTGCCGGCGTCATCGGCATCCCAGGTCAGGCCGCCGTCGAAGCGGAGCCAGGGCGCATCCGGATACCGGGCAGCCAGGGTGCGATAGCGGTCGATGCCGGCGAGGCGCAGCCGGTGATAGGCATCGGAGCGTTTCCGGGCCGAATTGAGCCAGGCGAGCGAACGGCCGGAGGCGCCATTGGCCAGCGGCCCGTCGCTGACGAGCACGGTGGCAATCCCGAGGCGAGCGAGATGGACAGCCGTCGAGACGCCGAATATGCCGCCACCGATGACGACGACCTTCGAAGGTTTTGGGGAAGCATTCATATCGATACCTTGTTTCCTGCACTGTCGAACGAATTCCATGCGTCCGTCGTCAGAACCGGCGGCGCATGCCTCACGTCAGGGGCTAGAGAACTTCCGCAAGGAAGCGCTTCAGCCGCTCGCTTTTGGGATTGTCGAAGATCTGCTGCGGACAGCCGGCCTCGACGATGCGGCCTTCATCCATGAAGACCACCTGATCGGCAACCTTCCGCGCAAATCCCATTTCATGCGTCACGACGGCCATGGTCATGCCCTGGCGGCCGAGGGCCGCCATCAGGTCGAGAACACCCTTGACCAATTCGGGATCGAGCGCACTCGTCACCTCATCGAACAGGATCAACTCCGGATCCATGGCGAGAGCACGCGCGATGGCGACGCGCTGCTGCTGCCCGCCCGATAGCCCTGCCGGGCGATGATCCCTGCGCTCGGCAAGGCCGACTTCGGCCAACCGCGCCTCGGCGATGCGGCGCGCCTCCTGCCGCGGCATCCTCTTGATCTTCGTCAAGGAAAGCATGACGTTCTCAAGTGCTGTATGGTCAGGAAACAGGTTGAAGTGCTGGAAGACCATCCCCACCCGCCGGCGCAACCGTTCCGGTTTCATGGCCAGAATGCTGTCGCCATCGAGCAGGATGTCGCCGCCTTTCGGTTCCACCAGCCTATTCATGCAGCGCAGCAGCGTCGATTTTCCTGAGCCGGAAGGGCCGATGATGCAGGTGACGGTCCCGGCGGCGATGTCGAGGTCGACACCCTTGAGCACGTCGAGATCGCCATAGGCCATGCTCAGATCCCGGATGTTCAGGGCGCCTCCCTTGAAGCGCGGTTCCGTCTCCCCGGCGGATTTGGCCGCGGGCGGTGGACCGGCAGCGGCCTGCAACTCGCTCACCTCAACCAGACCGCTTGCAACACCCGCGCCTCGGCCTTGTTTTCCCAACCGCAGTCTCGCATCGATGTAGTTGACTAGATGGGTGAGCGGCACGGTGATGACGAGATAGAAGAGGCCCGCCAGCAGCAAGGGCGACAGATTACCGGTGACGACGGCCTGATCCTGTCCGACGCGAAAGATCTCCCGCTCGGAGGCGAGCAATCCGAGGAAATAGACGAGGCTGGAATCCTTGACGTTTCCGATGAACTGGTTGACCAGCGCCGGCAGGACGCGCCGGATGCCTTGCGGGATGACGATCAGGCGCATGCCCTGCCCGTAGCTCATGCTGAGCGCTCGACAGGCCTCCATCTGGCCGCGCTCGACGCTTTGGATGCCCGACCGGAAAATCTCGCCAATATAGGCTCCGGCGATCAGGCTGAGCGCCAGGATGCCGAGCGGGAATGGCGACGGACCGAAGATCTCCCGTCCGATCCGGGCAAAACCCTGACCGATGATCAGGATCGTGACGATCGCCGGCAGCCCGCGGAAGATATCGGTGTAGATCCGCGCCGGCAGCCGCAGCCAGCGAGACTGCGAGATGCCCATTACGGCGAGAGCCATACCGATGACGACGCCGAGCACGGTCGAGGCGGCGGCCAGGATCAGCGTATTCTTCAGGCCGACGCTGATCATGCTTGGCAGCACTTCCGCCATGGCCTCCCAATCCAGGAAGCTGCGGCGCAGATTTTCAAGCCAGTTCATCGAGATCCCCATCGAGGCCCTTGCCGGGCATGACGCCGTCCGCCGCAGCGGACGGCTGGCGGGCTTACTTCTTGGGAAGATACTGGTCCGGCATCGGCGAACCCGGGAACCATTTCTCGTAGAGGGTCTTCCAGGTGCCATCCTGCATTGCGTCGTGAAGGGCGCCGTTCAGCGCCGTGCGGAAGGCGTCATTTCCCTTACGGATCACGAAGCCCGCCGGCGCATCGAAGGACGGGATGTTGACCGCAACCTTCAGAGCGGGATAGCGCTCGCCATATTGTTTGGCAGCCTCGTAGTCGAGAAAATGCGCATCGACCGTGCCGTTGTTGAGGGCGGCGACGGCCGAATTGTTGTCGGGGAATTTCACCAGATCGGTCTCTCCGAAATTCTTGGCCGCATAGACTTCCTGCAAGGTGCCCTGGACGACGCCGAGACGCTTGCCCTTGAGGCCGTCGGCATCCTTGATGCCGGCATCCGCGGTTAGGACCGAGAGGTAACCGGCAAGATAGCCGTCGGAAAAGTCGACGGTCTTCTTGCGGGCTTCGGTGGTTCCGATCGCCGCAACGGCAACATCGAACCGTTCGTTTGCCACCGACGGCAGCAGCGCTGAAAATTCCTGACCCGTAAACGTCACCTTGTCTTTAGGAAAGCCGAGGCGGGAGACGACGTTGAGAAACAGCTCGATATCGAAACCGGTGAACTGGCCATCCGCCGTCGCAAACGTATAGGGCTTGGAATCGCCCATCGTGCCGACGCTGATCACCCCGGCCTCAATGAGCTTATAGGGATTGTCGGCAGCAACCGTAGCGCCTGCCCCCATCGCAAGAAGGCACGTCAGAATGCCGGCCCGCAATGACGCAAGGGTGGCCGCAAATGATCGAAAAGGCTTCATCGTCGTTCTCCGCTCTGAAAGGAATGCTCTTGTCGGCATATCGTTTCGCCCCCGCCCCACCGCGCATCAGCGGCAGAGCGTTGTGGACCAGATACCGGTCTCCCATACAAAGAGACCGGTCTCATGACATATTTGATATCGGTCAATTGACCGGTCGTCAACAACTCTTGTAGTGCTCGATTCATGGAAGATTCCGCTCACCCGAAACGGTCCGTCACGGTCGCCGACGTCGCCAAGGCCGCCAAGGTCTCGAAGGCGACGGCCGCGCGCGTGCTTGGCGGCTATGGCGTGGTCAGCGACACGATCAAGCATCAGGTGATGGCGGCGGCGGCGGCGCTCGAATACCGCCCGAACGAGCTTGCCCGGAGCATGAGCACCGGACGATCCGGCATCATCGGCGTCGTTGTCGGCGACATCGAGAACGCTTTCTTCAGCCTGGCGGTGCGCGGCATCAGCGATGCGGCCCGCCTCGCGGGCTTCAACGTCATCATCGCCAATTCGGGCGAACATCTCGATGCGGAAAGATCGGCTGTCGACCTACTGATCGGCAAGCGCGTCGATGGCCTGATTGTCACGCCGGCCCGCTGCGACCGCCTCGATCACCTGCAGCACGTCCGGCGCGCCGGCGTGCCGCTGGTGCTGTTCGACCGAACTATCCCGGAACTCGATGTCGACTCCGTGACCGGCGACGACCGGGAGGCGGCCCTCAGCGCGACCCGATATATGATCGGCCAAGGACATCGCCGCCTCGCCTATGTCTCCGCCATGGACGCCGACAAAGACGGGCTTACCGATATCGCACTTATCTCGAATTCCGCCGTGCGCGAACGCGTCGAAGGCTTCGCCTGCGCCCTGACCGAGGCGGGTTTGTCAAACCCTCTCCATTCCGTCAGGCTCGGCGCCACGGACCAGCATCAGACGGACGCTGTGATCAATCGCCTGCTCTCGGAAATATCGCCGCCGACGGCGCTGTTGGCATCTGACAGCCTGGTCGGCTTGCGCATTTTCAAGTCGCTGCAATCGCTCGGCCTGTCGATCCCACACGATGTCTCGATGATTTCCTTTCTGGACGCCGACTGGACCAGCGTCACCGTCCCACCTATCACCATCGTCGACCAGCGCGTCTACGAACTGGGCAAACTCGCCGGTGAACGGCTCGTCGCCCGCATCGAACGCACCCCTCTCGCCGTGGAACGTCTACGCGTCGCCACCAGCCTCGTCGTGCGCGGCTCCGTTGCGATGATCGGCCGGTGAGATCCTGTCTAAAGCCGACATGCTCTAATCATAAAGCTCGCCATGACCGATCTGCCCTTGCCGAGCAGAAGTATCGCTGATGATGGGGTCGTCGGCCGGATCGGGATCTTTCTTATTGGCATCGCTTAGAAACTGCGCGGCCTCGAGCAGCGCCGCGGTGATCTCTTCGGTTGCCCATCCGGCTTCATTGGCGGCTGCAATCACCTCTTGCAACGCGTCGCGCGCGGCATCGGTCGCCTCTTTGAAGCGTTGCACTGGCGCTTCGGTTTTCGGCTGCGGAAAGGTCATCATCATTCCCTCCGTTAGGTCTGGCTATTGGAGAAAAACGCAGCCCGCGGGAAATGGATGCACGATTATCCCGATTTCGGTGACGATCTTCAGCCTCAGATGACCGTCTGAAGCAGAAACGGAGAGCGTTCCAGCGGACGCTGCGCAAGAATCCTCAACATCGCCGGGCCTTGTATGCCGGTCGTCGTCGTAGAGCGGCCGTCGTGATAGACCACCGTCATGACGCGGCTGAGGCTGTCGTACCTGATCTGCGCGATCGTGCGTGTGTGAACCGGAAAGATGAATTCATGGGGCTGAGACTTTCGCCTGGAGCGCTTCGAGGTCATCGTGATGCTCCGTCAACATAGTGGCAGCACTCACCCCGCCGTTCCCAGCTCAGGATACGCGTGATAGTCGACAACACATCCCTCATCGAGTGCCTCCAATGCGCTCAGAAATAGACCAACCGACCGAACGGGTCGGTTCCGGCAATCGAACCGGCGACCTCCAGGTCGGAGACTTGGCCTCACACTACAGATGCCGATCAAGCATATATTGTTTCCACGGTCGCGTGACATCGGCGTGACATGCAGATCACGGCTCGAATACCTGCCCGGAACGGGCTTGGCGAAGTGTCAGTTCTCGCGGAGAACCGCCAGCCCATCAATGCAATGTTCTCTGTATCCCATGGGCGCAGGCGGCCTGCGGCCAGCATTCGACGCTGCGCGCGAGCGACCGAATGGCTTCATCCACGACGAAAACCGCATCCCCGAGCCGTTCGATCTCGTAATGGAGTTCGGAGAACTCGACTTCATCGAGCCCCTCACCGTCCAGCAGCCGTCTGCTGGCCTCGATCAGGCGCTCCGTGCGCCCGACAATATCAAGAGCACTTCGTATGATGATGTCGAGCATGCAGTTGCCCTCGCTTGAATAACCAAGTTTCGGGCATAATCGGAATGCTGACAATCCCGAAATCTTGTCAGATGCGCGCGCGGAACGTGTCGTAGAAATCCCTGACCTCGCGCAGCGCCGATTGATGGCGGCGGCGTGGCAGAGAGGCCCGGCGACCGGCGAAGGCGAAGGCAGCCGCGACGGCGGCAACGAGAAGAAGCGTCGAGGCCGGATAGAGCTTCACGACCGCTTCCGTCCGACGCATCGCTTTCCCGGCACCGCCCTTTACCGATCGGACGCCATCGAGGATCTGCTGCTGCAGCGAGTCGATCTGCTGTCGCAGCGCGCTCAACTCCTCACGCAAGTCCTGATCAGCCTGTCGGGGAACGCCGACGGAGGCCGTGTTGACATCGATGACGGCTTTCGGCACAGGCTCGCCGATCTTGGCTCCCTTGGTCTCGAGGGTGGCCGTCTCATTGCTCTTGCGTCGCGGCATGATCAATTCTCCTTCCCAAACCTCAAATCACCCTGTTTTAGTCGTCATCGAGCGAGAAGACCGGTCGATAGTGGCGCTCCGCAATCAGCAAGCTGCGATCAGGTCGGATGATGTAAATTTCCTCGACCTGGCGTCCCCATTGATCGGTAAAGCTGTGCGGGAAAGAAGACCCTATGGGCGATTTCGTCAACTTCGTGCGAGGCTGACCATTGTAGGTAATGCTGCCGGGGATAGGGGCCAGTCCCGCCGACGCGTAATTGCCTACGCCGGTCATGCAGCCCGTCAGAATAACGGCAAAGGCCAGCCCAAATCCCATGCTCCGTTTCATCGCACCTCCAGCCGTTCCGTCCGTTGCGCGTCACTCGCCCCATCACTCGCCAATGTAACAGGAGACGACAGAGATTGTTCCAGAATCGGATGGAAACGTCGGAATAACTGCCCCTTAGCGGGGCGTGGTCCGTGCAAAGTCAGCCCTGCCCCCTCAGGCCGACGACGTCAGGAATCGGCAAACCCAGCATCTCGGCGTGTTTACAGAGCCTGTCCCAAGGCACTTCGCCGACCGGCACGCCTTCCTCCAACGCCGAGCGGCGCTTTCGGGCTGCGCTGTCGCCCGGCATGCGGACAGGGCCGTTGTTCCAGGGCGCGGAAGGGTTGCTGCGGCATGCGGAGGCGAGAAAATCGGACTGCGTGGTAAAGGCATCCAGCCCGGCGAAAAAGGCGGGGTCGATGATTTGAAGAAAGGCGCTTTGCGAAAACACACCGGGCGGGGCGTTCGCCCGTCCCTTGCCGGAAAGCCCCTGCCCCAGCAACTCGACGATCAGCCCGAGCCCAAAGCCCTTATGTCCCTTCAGCCGGCCACCGAGCGGCATCATCGTCCCGCCGCGCTCGGTCACCTCGCGTGGATCATCGGTCGGCTCGCCTGCGGCGGTGAAAGCCCAGGCCTCGGGGAATTTTTCGCCGGCCTTCGCCAAGTTTTGCGTCATCGTCGTGGTGGTGATCGAAGCCGAGACGTCGATCAGGATCGGATCTCCGGATGTCGGGAAGCCGGCCGCCATCGGATTCGGCGTCAGAAGCGGTTTCGTGCCGCCATAGGGCGCGACGCGGCTTGCCGCGGGATGCGACACCGACAGCTCCACGATCAGCCCCTGCTCGGTAACCTGCCGCATGAAGGCTGACAGAGCGCAGGTATGATGGCAGTTTCGGATTGCCGCGGTGACGACGCCATGATCGCGAACACGTTCGCAGGCCTGGTCGATCGCCTTGGTCAAAAGCCATGCGCCGGGCAAGGATTTGCCGTCCCAGACAAAGGCCGCGCCGCGATCATTGACCACTTCATAGCTGCCGGACTTCGCCAGCGAACCGTCTTCCAATGCTTCGACATACCAGTTCAGAAGGCTGACGCCATGCGTTTCATGGCCGATCATGTCGCCCTCCACCAGGACGGCGGCCGTTGTTTCGGCCTTGTCGGCCTCCATCCCGGCGCCGGTCAATATCTGCTCGGCGAATTGGGTCAGGGCAATGCGGTCAATCAGCGGCATAGGCATCCATCCGTCATGTCATGGAAGGCGCGGGCCATTCAGGAAAGGGGCCCGCGCTTCAATCGGCAAACCAGCTTACTTGAAGCGGATCTGCGACAGCTGCAGTTCGGAATTCGTCGCGATCGTCGGCTTGAAGTCGAGACGCGGCGAAACGCGGGTGAAGCCGACCATATGAAACATCGGGATATCGGCGATGATATCGGTGTTCACCTTGGCGAAAAGCTCCTTCCAGAGTTTCGTGCGCTCCTCGCCGGTGGCTGAGGTCGCCTTGGCGATGAGGGCGTCCACCGCTGGATCCCGAACCATGGAGTGAGAACCGTCTGTCGCGTATTTCACGAAGGCGGTGAAGACGGGATCGCCGGTCGCATTGTCGTGCTGCGACTGGGTCAATGTCGGACCGGAATCGGCGACGAAGGGTGCAACGAAATAGCCGTTCCACACGGAAACGTCGTACATGTCGAGCTTGACGTTCAAACCGACGTCCTGAAGCATGGCCATCATCGCTTCCATCGCTTCGGTGGCGTTGGGATATTGCCCATTGCGACCGATGATGCGGATCTGTTGATCGACCGGGACGCCGTCGGCTTTCGCCGCCTTGACCAATTCCTTTGCTTTTTCGGGATCATAAGGCCAGGCGGGGATATCGGCATTGTAGCCGATCGTTGTGGGGACGACGAGCTGCGTGGCGATCTTCGCCTGTTCGGGAAACAGCGTTCCGAGCATGGCCTGACGATCGATAGCGAGGTTCATCGCTTCGCGTATGCGCCGGTCGTTGAGCGGCGCTGCGCGCGTATCGATGCGCAGCGATGTCGTCTCCGAATTCGGATAGGCGAAATCGGTTTCCTTGTTGGTGGCATCCTGCACCGATACGGCCGGAACGATGTCGGCTTCGCCGGCATCGACCATGGCCGCTGCGACCGCACTGTCTGAGCGGAACAGATAGGTCGCCTGCTCCACTTGCGGCTTCTCCCCCCAATAGTCCGGATTGCGCTTCAGCACGATAGACTGGCCAATCTCCCATTTGTCGAAGGTATAGGGGCCGGTGCCGATCGGCTTGCGGGTGAATTCGTCTGCCGGTGTCGCTTCGGCCGACTCCACGGCCATCACCGTCATCAGCAGCGGAAGGATCGGCTGGGCCGGTTTTGTCGTAATGCGGATCGTGTTGGCATCCGGCGTCTCGAAGCTGAATTCCGTGCCGCCGAAATATTTGCCGCCGGTTTCACAGCTGAGCTTCTTGTTCTTGTTGCGCTCGATCGTGAACTGGACATCTTTGGCGGTGAACGGCTTGCCATCGTGCCATTTGACATTCGGGCGCAGCTTGAACTCCCAGGTGTCGTCGTCGATCTTCGACCATTCCGTCGCCAGGCGGGGTTTGAGACCACCATTGACGTAGTCGAATTCGACCAGCATCTCGTTGACGTTCTCAGAAATGACCCGGCCGACGTCCTGGCGCGCGGCCATGCAGGGCTCGACGACATCGACGGTTTCCGCGAGCACGACGGTGACGTTGCTCTTGGCATCGTCAGCGTGAACCGAGCCAGCGCTCAGCCCGATCATCGCGGTTGAAAAACAGGCAACGACCAAATGCAGTTTCATTTCGTTCTCCTCCCATGCGCCGGCGGCGCTCTTTACGGCGAATCTTCGTCCTATCTCCGGTGATCCGGCCTTCGCCTCCTCTTTGCGAAAAGCCATTCTAATACACAAGAGCACTAATATACTAGTTAAGCGGAGCGATCAAGCGCAGCACGCGGAACACGGGCGCCAACGCTGTCCGAAACGCTCGATTTCTAGCCGGCCGAAGCAATCGATCCACGCATCGTCTCGACCTCACCGTCGGTAAGATCGGTCAGTGGCGGACCCTTTGGCTCGTGCCTCGAGCCGGCGAATGATCTCGCGACGTTCCGTCGCGGTGATCAATTGCTTCTTCCTCGGCTTCAGTTGCGCAGATCGAGGGGCAACAGGCCGGCGGGGAAATTCTGGTAGGCGACGGGGCGCAGAAACCGGCGGATCGACATGGTGCCGACGCTGGTCGCGCCGAAATTGGTCGAGGCCGGATAGGGGCCGCCATGCACCATGGAATCGACAACCTCGACGCCGGTCGGGAAGCCATTAATCAGCAACCTGCCCGCCTTCCTTTCGAGGATCGGCAGCAGGTCGCGGGCCAGGCCAAGATCGGCGTCTTCCATTTGGATCGTCGCGGTCAACTGCCCCTGGAAGCTTTCGGCAAGGGAGAGCATCTCTTCCGGCGAGCCGACGCGCACCACCAGACCGAGAGAACCGAACACCTCTTCGCTGAGCGAATGATCGGCAAGCCAGGCCGAGCCATTGGTCTCGAACAGATTCGGGGCGGCGTCACGACCGGCGCTCTTTACAGAAAGAACCGGCGCGACGGCATTGCTCCCCCGCATACGCTCGACACCGTCGTGATAGGCGGCGGCGATGCCTTGGGTCAGCATCGTCTGCGGCGCCACCTTTTCAAGAGCCGCCTTGGCAGCGCCGGTAAACCTGTCCGCCTCCGGCCCATCGACGACGACGGCAATACCGGGTTTGGTGCAGAACTGGCCGGCGCCCAGCGTCAGCGAGCCGGCCCAGCCGGAACCGATCGCCTCAGCCCGGGCGGCGGTCGCGGCCGGCAGCAGGAACATCGGATTGACGCTGCCGAGCTCCCCGAAAAAGGGAATCGGTTCGGGGCGCTGGGCGCAAAGGTCAAAAAGCGCACGGCCGCCGACAAGCGACCCGGTAAAGCCGACCGCCTTGATGGCGGGATGCGTCACCAGAGCCGTGCCGACATCGCGGCGCCCGCCCTGGATCAGGCTGAAGACGCCAGCCGGCATTCCGGTGCGCTCGATCGCAGCTGCGACCGCCTCGGCAATAATCTCACCGGTGCCGGGATGGGCCGAATGTCCTTTGACCACGACAGGGCAGCCGGCGGCAAGCGCGGCTGCCGTGTCGCCGCCGGCCGTCGAAAATGCCAGCGGAAAATTCGAGGCGCCGAAAACGGCGACCGGGCCGATCGGCCGCTGCACCAGGCGGATTTCAGGCCGCGGCGCCGGCTGCCGATCGGGCTGCGCCGCATCGGTGCGGGCATCAAGATGCGCGCCTTTGCGGATATGCTCGGCAAACAGCTTGAGCTGGCCCGTGGTGCGGGCGCGCTCACCGTTGAGCCGGCCCTCGGGGAGCCCGGTTTCCTCGGTTCCGATCAGGGTGACCGCCGCGCCGCGCCTGTCGATTTCCTCGGCGATCGTCTCGAGGAAAATGGCGCGCGCCTCGCTTGTCTTTGATGAAAAGGCCGCAAAAGCGGCTTCGGCAGCGCGGCAGGCGCGGTCGACCAGTTCCGTCGTACCGACAGCGAAGTCATGTGCCGGGCCATGCGCCGGCTCGGAGCGAAACGTCGTCGTCCCGGCAATCCACTCGCCGGCGATGAGATGCCTGCCTGAGGGTGTCCAGCTCATTATTATCCTCCTCGGCGGAGTTCTGCTCCGTCCTTGTGCGGTGATCCGTTGTTCAAGCTCCCGGCTTTAGCGGCTGTTCACCTTCCGCCATTCGGCAAAGAGCGTCAGATTGCTCTCATCGGTGGCTGGGTAGAGACCGATGATCGTATGCCCCTGCTTGACGCGCTCCGTGACGAAATCCTCGTAAGCGGTCATCTCCACCGCTTCGTCGGCGATCTCGTCGGCGATCTCGGCCGGGATGACGATCACGCTGTCGTCGTCGCCGACCATGATGTCGCCCGGGAAGACCGCCACGTCCCCGCAGCCGATCGGCACGTTGATGTCGATCGCTTCGTGCAGCGTGAGGTTGGTCGGGCTGGAGGGACGATGATGATAGGCGGGAATATCAAGGCCGCCGATGGTCATGGCGTCGCGGAAGCCGCCGTCGGTCACGACGCCGGCCCCGCCGCGCATCATCAGGCGGGTAATCAATATGTCGCCGGCCGACGCCGCCCGCGGGTCCTTGCGGCTGTCCATCACCAGAACATGGCCTTCGGGGCAGGTCTCGATGGCAAGCCGCTGCGGGTGTTTGGGGTTCCGAAACACGTTCATCGCATTGCGGTCCTCGCGCGCCGGCATGTAGCGCAGCGTGAAGGCCGGTCCCACCATATTGCGGCCTTTCGGCTGCACCGGCCGGACATCCTGGACCGTCTGATTTCTCAGGCCGCGCTTGAACAGCGCCGAGCAGAGCGTCGCGACCGAAACACCCATCAGCTTTTCACGGGTTGCGGGGTTCATATTTCCATCTCCTCGTTCGAATTCAGCCGCCGAAGCTGCGCGTTTCCACGGTCCAGTCGCGGGCTTTGCCCGTCAGGCTGCAGCCAAGCCCCGGACGGGCGGGCACGATCATCCGGCCATCCCTAATGTCGAGCTGTTCGTTGAACAGCGGCGCCAGCCAGTCGAAATGCTCTACCCATGGCTCGTGCGCATAGGCGGCCGCCAGGTGCAGATGGATTTCCATGGCGAAATGCGGTGCCAGCCGCATGCGTTTCGCCTCGGCTTGCGTGCAGATTCGCAGAAAGGGCGTAATGCCGCCGACCCGTGGTGCATCCGGCTGAATGAAGTCGACCGCATCGGCGCGGATCAGGGCCATATGTTCGTCGGCGCTGGCCAACATCTCGCCGGTAGCGATCGGCGTGGCCAGTTCGCGCGCCAGTGCGGCATGGCCTTCGGCGTCATAGGCATCGAGTGGCTCTTCGATCCATTCGAGATTGAGCGGCTCGACCAGCCGGCCGAAGCGCAACGCCGTCGTGCGGTCCCATTGCTGGTTGGCATCGACCATCAGCGGCACCCGGCCGTCGATATGGCTGGTCACGGCATCAAGCCGGCGAAGGTCGACCATCGGGTCCGGCTGCCCGACCTTGATCTTGATGCCGCCGATACCGGCGGCGATCGAGTGATCAATGGCATCGCGGATTTCCTCGACGCTCGACGACAGGAAGCCGCCCGACGTGTTGTAGCAGGCGACGCTGTCGCGATGGGCGCCAAGCAGTTTCGCCAGCGGCAGGCCGGCCCGTTTCGCCTTCAGGTCCCAGAGGCAGATGTCGATGGCGGCAATGGCCTGCGTCGCAATGCCGGAACGGCCGACCGAGGCTCCGGCCCAGCAGAGCTTGTCCCATATGCGCGCGGTATCGCTGGGATCTTCGCCGATCAGGTTGTCGGCAATCTCGCAGGCATGGGCATAAAGAGCCGGTCCGCCTGCCCGCTTCGAGTAACTGAAACCGAGACCGCTATGGCCCGCCTCGGAGACGATCTCGCAAAACAGAAACGCCACCTCCGTCAGCGGCTTCTGCCGGCCGGTCAAAACCTTGGCGTCGCTGATCGGCCGCGCCAACGGCAGATAGGTAAGCGACAGGGTGACCGAACGGATGGCGTCCAGCTTGGCCGGACCGGCTGCAAAGCCAGCCTTGGGCGGTTGCGCGGGGATCGTGCGTCGATTGGGATCAAACATCATGGTGCCTCAGTTGATGGCCGGTTCAGGCGTCTTGCCACCGAATTCCGTCGTCAGGAAGTCGAAGTCGCAGCCTTTGTCCGCCTGCTCGATATGCTTGGAGAACATAAAGCCGTAACCGCGCTCATAATGCCTTGTCGGCGCCACCCAGGCGGCACGCCGCGCGGCGATTTCCTCTTCGGAAACCAGCATATTGAGACTGCGTGCCGGAATGTCGAGCTCGACCATGTCCCCAGTTTTCAGCAAAGCCAGCGGCCCGCCGATGTAGGATTCCGGCGCGGCGTGCAGCACGCAGGCACCGAAACTGGTTCCGGACATGCGGGCATCCGAGATGCGCACCATGTCGCGCAGGCCGAGCTTCAACAGCGCCTTCGGCATCGGGATCATGCCCCATTCGGGCATGCCGGGTCCGCCCTGCGGGCCGGCATTGCGCAGCACCAGCACCGTATCGGGCGTCAGTGGATAATCGGGATCGTCGATGATCTTCTTCATCTCCGCATAGCTGTCGGCGACCAGCGCCGGGCCGCGATGGCGGTGGAACTTCGGGTCGCAGGCGGCCGGCTTGATGACAGCGCCGTCGGGACACAGGTTGCCCTTGAGCACTGCCAGCGAACCCTCGTGATAGACCGGGTTCGATAATGGCCGGATAACGTCGTCATTGTAGATCTTCACCTGGTCGAGGGCGTCCACCAAGGGTTTGCCGGTGACGGTGATCGCGGTTGGATTGAGCTTATCTCCAAGCTGCCGCATCAGCGCCCGCAAGCCGCCCGCATAAAAGAAATCCTCCATCAGGTAGGTCGAACCGGACGGCCGGATATTGGCAAGAACCGGCGTCGTGCGGCCGATGCGATCGAGGTCATCGAGCTCCAGCGGCACGCCTGCGCGCCGCGCCATGGCGATCAGATGGATGATCGCATTGGTGGAGCAGCCGGTCGCCATGGCGACGGTGACGGCATTGTCGACGGAGGCCGGCGTGATGATCTTGTCCGGCGTCAGATCCTCCCAGACCATATCGACGATGCGGCGGCCGCAGGCCGCCGACATCCGCTGGTGGTTGGCGTCGGCCGCCGGAATCGAGGAAGCGCCCGGCAGCGTCAAACCCATAGCCTCGGCGATCGCCGTCATCGTCGACGCCGTGCCCATGGTCATGCAATGGCCGTAACTACGGGCAATTCCGCCTTCGATGCCCTGCCACTCCTCCTTGGTGATCGTGCCGGCACGCCGCTCGTCCCAATATTTGAAACCATCGGTCCCGGAGCCGAGCGTCTTGCCGGCATAGTTGCCCCGGAGCATCGGGCCGGCCGGCAGATAAACAAAGGGAATGCCCATGCTGACCGCCCCCATGACAAGGCCGGGTGTCGTCTTGTCGCAGCCGCCCATCAGAACGGCGCCGTCGACAGGATGGCTCCGCAACAACTCCTCGGTCTCCATCGCCAGCATGTTGCGATAGAGCATGGTGGTCGGCTTGACGAAGTTTTCCGAAAGGGAAAGCGCAGGCAGCTCCATCGGAAACCCGCCCGCCTGAAGAATGCCCCGCTTGACCCATTCGGCGCGTTCGCGGAAATGCATGTGGCACGGCTGGGCATCGGACCAGGTGTTGATGACGGCAATGATCGGCTTTCCCTGCCAATCCTCCGGCGCATAGCCCATCTGCATGGTCCGCGACCGGTGACCGAACGAGCGCTGATCATCCGGCAGCATCCATCGGGCCGACCGCAGTTGCTCGTAAGTTTTCCTAGCGGTCACGGCTTTCTCCCACCTTTTTGCGCGCTCATTTACGCGCCTTCGTTCAACTGATATTTTAGTTTCCCATATATATCAACGGCAACTTTGCATTCTTGTGCATTAGGGCGTGCAAAGCTATGAATGGAGTGAAAAGGATTGCCTCACATGAATTCCCAGTTCGCCTCCACATTCGGCCTGACTGCACCCGGTTTTCCAGCCGCGGCCGGCAGCACCGTCCAGCGCGTCTATGATGATCTCAGAAAGCGCATCATCACCATTCAGCTGCCGCCGGACACCACGCTGTCGCGCACCGAGCTTACCGAGACCTACGAAGTCAGCCAGACGCCCATTCGTGACGCGTTGCAGCTCCTCAAACAGGAAGGCCTGGTGCGCATTTACCCGCAGTCCCGCACCGTGGTGACCAGGATCGACGTCCTGCAGATTTACGAGGCGCATTTCCTGCGCGTCGCGCTGGAATCGGAAGTCTGCCGCCGCCTTGCGACCGACCCGGATCCGGATCCAAGCGTCATCACGCGCGCCCGCTCGATCATCAAAATGCAGTCGGCCGTCGCCGACGACGTTGACCAGATTGCCATCTTCCAGGAACTCGACGAACTCTTTCACCAGACATTGTTCGCAGGCGCCAAACGCAGCAGCCTGCACCAACTGGTTCGCGAGCGGTCCGGCCATCTCGAGCGCATTCGTCGTCTGCATCTGCCCGAAAAGGGCAAGATCATGAGCATCCTCGACGGTCACCACGCCATCATCGACGCGATTGCCGCCCGCGACGAACAGGGTGCCGTCGACGCGATCCGCGAGCATCTCAGCCGCACCGTCGCAAAAGTCGAAGACCTGAGGAAAGAGTTCCCGGATTACTTCGTCTGAGCCTGCCGCGCCGCGGCTTTCCACCGGGCTCAATTGACCGGCGTCAGCAGCGGCCTGCCTGCGAAGAAGGCGGCAAGGTTGTCGACCGTCAATTGCGCCATCCTGTCGCGCGTTTCATCGGTGCCGCTGGCGTGATGGGGATAGAGCACCACATTGTCGAGGGCTGCGAAGCGCGGATCGGGATTGGGTTCGTTCAGGTAGACATCGATGCCGGCAGAGGCGATGCGCCTCTCCTGCAGGGCCTTGATTAGGGCCGGCTCATCGACCACGCTGCCCCTGGCAATGTTGATGAAGCTGCCCGTTGGTCCGAGCGCGTTCAACACATCAGCCGAAATCAACCCTTCGGTCGAGGCCCCGCCCGGCGTCGCCACGATCAGGATATCGGCCCAGTCCGCCAGTTTTACCGGCTCGTCGAAATAGGCAAAATCGTTGCCGGCTTTTTTCGTCCGTCCGGAATAGCCGACCGTCAGCCCGACAGCCTCGCATCGCCTGGCAATCGCCATACCGATGCGGCCGAGGCCGACAATCCCGGCCTTCTTGCCCGACGTCGACGTTGTCAGCGGCATCATGCCGTTGCGCCCCCATTCGCCGGAGCGCACATAGCGGTCGCCTTCCGGCAGGCGCCGGCGGGCCGCCAGCATCAGAAGCAGCGCCGTGTCGGCAACGTCGTCGCACAGGACCTCGGATGTGTTAGTGAGCTTGATGCCGCGCCGCGTCATCGCCTCGACATCCATCTGGTCGTAGCCGGCCGAGGAACAGGCGGCAAGCTTCAGCGCCGGCAACTTCGCAAGCAGCGCCTCGTCGATCGTCACATGGCCGTTGCAGACCAGAGCCGTGCAGATCGGGCCGGCTTTGGCCAGAAGAGCATCGCGTTCCCGGCCTTCTGCAAGGTCCAGCCGGTGCAGCGTATAGATCTCCTCCAGCCCTGCCATCTGACGGGGTCGGAGCGGGTAGGCGACGATGACATCGGGCTTCATGCGGGAACGAGTCCTTCCTGTGTGAGGCGTGCGGCGCGCCGGGCGGCCTGGATTTCGGGATCGGGATCGAGGCCGGCGGCAAGCAGCGCCTGGGTATAGGGGTGGGCGGGCGCATTGAAGATCCTGGCCACGGGCCCCTCCTCGACAATTTCGCCGGCCTTCATGACGATGACGCGGTCGGCGAAATCGCGAACCACCGGCAGGTCGTGCGCAATGAAAAGATAGGACAGGCCGAATTCGCGACGCAGGCCTTCGAGCAAGGCAATCACCTGCGCCTGGATCGACACGTCGAGCGCCGAAACCGCCTCGTCGCAGATGATCAGTTTCGGCTCCATCGCCAGCGCGCGGGCAATGGCGATGCGCTGGCGCTGACCGCCGGAGAATTGATGCGGATAGCGGTCCGCCATATCCGGCTTCAGACCGACCTTGATCAGCAATTCGGCCACCCTCTCCTTCCACCTTGCTTTCGGCAGGATCTCGGGGTGAATGACCCAGGCCTCGGAAATCAGCCTGAACACGGTCATTCGCGGGTTGAGCGACTGCGTCGGGTCCTGAAAGACCATCTGCAAATCACGACGCAGCCCGAATATTTCTCTCGAGGTCATCGCAAGCAAATCATTGCCGCGGTAAAGGACCTGGCCCTCCTGCGGATCGTCGAGGCGAACGATCGCCCGGGCAAGGGTCGATTTGCCGGAACCGCTCTCGCCGACGACCGCGACGGTTTCGCCGGGCATGATGACGAGGTCGACGCCTTTCAGGGCCTGGAAGGCACCAAAACTCTTCTTCAAGCCGATGGCGCGCAGCAGCGGCTCGCCCTGCCGGTCACGCTCCTGCGCCATCGCGCCCTTCCCCGGTGCGGCGGCAATCAGCTTCTTCGTATAGGCGTTCTGCGGATTGCGATAGACTTCGGCGGCATTGCCGGTTTCGACGACGCAGCCGGAATTCATCACCACGACCCGGTCGGCGATCTCGGCAACGACGCCGAGATCATGCGTGATCAGCAACAGGCCCATTCCGGTTTCCTGCTGCAACTCCTGCAGAAGTTCGAGCACCTGAGCCTGCACCGTAACGTCAAGCGCGGTGGTGGGTTCATCGGCAATCAGGATGTCCGGCTTGCAGGCGATCGCCATGGCGATCATCAGGCGTTGCCGCTGTCCGCCGGAGAACTGGAACGGATATTTTCGCATCGCCGCCTGCGGATCGGTGATGCCGACGCGTCCGATCAATTCGAGCGCCCTTGCGCCGGCGCGCTCAGCGGGTTCACCGTGCGTGGTCATCATTTCGGTGATTTGCCAGCCGACCGAATAGACCGGGTTGAGATGGGCCAGCGGGTCCTGAAAGATCATGGCGATCCTGGCGCCGTTGATCGAACGCCGCTGCTCGGGCGTCATTGTCAGCATATCGCACCCATTCAGGAGAATGGTGCCGCTGGTGATCCTGCCGGGCGGCATATCGATCAGATTCATGACCGCCGAGGCGGAGACCGATTTACCCGAACCGCTTTCTCCGAGAATTGCCAGCGTCTCGCCGCGGTCGAGATGCCAGCTCACGTCCTGCACTGCCTTGACGGTGCCGCTGAGCGTGTGGAACTCGACCGAGAGGTTACGCACTTCCAGAAGATGTTCAGCCATTTTTCCCGCCCCTCATTTCCCTGCCTCTCATTTCAAGGCGCCAGCGTTGCGTCGGATCGAGCGCGATGCGCAGCCAGTTCGACAGAAGATTGAGCGACAGCGTCGTCAGGATGATGGCAAGGCCGGGCCAGAAGGACAGCCACCAGGCATTGGTGAGATAGGGCCGCCCTTGAGCAACCATGAGACCCCAGGTGATCTCAGGCGCCTGAATGCCGATCCCCAGGAACGACAGCGAGGATTCCGCCAGCATGACGAAGGCGAAATCGAGCGTCGCGATGGTCACCAGCGTCGGAAAGATCACCGGCAGGATGTGATTAAAGACGATGCGCCGGTTCGATGCCCCCATCACCTTCGCCGCCTGCACGAACATCCGCTCGCGCACCTCAAGCACTTCGGCGCGGGCGGTGCGCAGATAGATCGGAATACGGGTGATTGCCAGGACGAGGACGATATTGGTGACCGAGGGTTCGAGCATATAGAGCACGATCACCGCCAGAAGCAGCGACGGAAAGGACATGATGACGTCGCCGAGGCGCATGATCCATTGAGCGGCGGACGAGCGGCTGTAACCCGCCACCAGTCCGAGCGCCGTGCCGACGACGGAGGAGGCAAGCACCGCCGCCGCCGCAACCAGGATGGTGTTTTGCGCCGCCACGACGACGCGGGCCAGAAGCGGCCTGCCCAGCGCATCGGCGCCAAGGACGTAAAGCCATCCGCGGGTGAGATCGAAGGGCGGCGCGTTTCGACCCCGCAGGTTCTGCTTGGTGGCGATGCCCTCCAGCAGAAACGGGCCAAACAGCGCACAGAGAAGAACGATCAGGAGGAACAGAGCGGCGAAGAAGGCCAGCTTGTCCGCCCACAGCATGGTCAGCCAACGCCCGATCGGGCCGCTCGGCTTTTTCTCGATGAGGATTTGTGTGTCGGTCATCGCCATCGCTCAATACCGGATACGCGGATCGAGCAGCGCATAAGCGATGTCGATCAACAGGTTCATGATGAAAATCGCCAATGCCGAGACCATGATGACGGCCAGCACGACGGCGAAATCGCGAAGCAGGATGGAATCGATCATCAGCTTGCCGATTCCCGGAAAACCGAACACCGTTTCGACGACCACGGCACCGTTCAAGATGGCTGCCGCCTGGTCGCCGATGACGGTGATCACCGGCAGCATGGCATTGCGCAGCCCGTGAACGAAGATGATCGAGTTCGAACGGACACCCTTGGCGCGGGCCGTCTTGACGTAGGCGGAAGATAGGACGCTGATCATCGAGCCGCGCACAACCTGCAGGATCAGGCCGAAGGGCCGGATGAACAGCACGCTGACCGGCAGGACCCAATGCCAGAAGGTTCCCGTTCCCGATGTCGGCAGGACATGCAGTTTGACGGCGAAAATGACGATGGCCACGATCGCAAGCCAGAAATCCGGGGCCGCAGCGCCGATCAGCGAGAAGAAGGTGGCGAGACGATCGAAGACGCCGCCGACGCGAAACGCCGCCAGCGAACCGATGACGATCGCAGCCACCGTGACGAGCGTCATGGTGATGACAGCCAGCCAGAAGGTCCAGACGAAGGCCTCCAGCACGACATCCATGGCAGGGCGGGCCTGCCGCAGGGATTGACCGAAGTTGCCCTGAGCGAGATCGGCAACATAACGGCCGAACTGGATGATCAGCGGGTCATTGAACCCGTTCATCTCACGGAATTGCTGGCGCATTTCCGTGGTCGCATCGATCGGCAGATAGAGGTCGGTCGGGTCGCCTGTCAGCCGGGACAGGAAGAACACGATGACGATAAGCGCCACGAGCGATACGCCGCTGGCGATCGCGCGTTTGCCGATGAAACTTTTCATGCCACTCCTCCCGAGTGAAACCTATTCGGATCGTCAGCCTGATCTTCGCTCGTGCCGAAGCCCGCCCGTCATGCCCCTCCGGCGACAGGCGTCAACTGAAATATTAGTGCATCTAGAATTTTTGTGAACCCCTTTTCTTAGAATGATCAGGCCTTGTCAACCGGCGGCCTCCGTCGCCACGCCATGCCACCGGTGCCGATGATGGTCGCGCCAATGATGACCGCTGCACCGATCCAGGTCTGGGCAGCCGGAATTTCCGAGAAAAACAGGAAGGCCATCAGCGCCACGACCGGCAGCCGGAGAAAGTCGAGCGGCGCCAGGACGCTTGCGGCCGCCATGCCGAAGGCGCGCGTGATCAGCGTCATGTTGAAGGCGCCGAGTGCCCCCTGCATGGCGAGCAGCCCGAGTTGGCTCCAGCTCGGCATCGACCAGACCGGCAGCATGACGATCAGGCCAAGCGGCACCGTCGTGATCAGATTCCATGCAACCAGCCGGTCCGCGCTGTCCCTCAATGCCATCCGCCGCAGCATCAACTGGCTGGCCGCCGTCAAGACCGCTCCTGCCAGTGCAAAAAGCAGCCATTGATCGAAACCGGTCGCGCCTGGGCGAATGATGATCATGACGCCGACAAAACCCGCGGCGATGCCGGCGACGCTGGAGATGCCGACACGTTCCTTGAGCACAAGCCACGCACCGAGAACGAGAAACATCGGCATGGTGAAATTGATCGCCGTGGCATCGGCCAGCGGAGCGTGCGCAAAGGCGATGAACAACGCAACCAGTGAGGCAAGTTTCAGACCCGCACGCACGACATGCAGAACCCGGTAGGGAGAGGCTTTCAGACCAACCCGCGCCACGATCCACGGCGAGACGGCAAGAAGTCCGAAAAACGACCGGAAAAAGCCGATCATCAAGGGGTGCACGTCGCCGGCCAGCATGCGCACGATGATCGCGTCGAGACTGTTCAAAAAGGCGGCGGCCACCATCATGCAGACGGCGAGGCCTGTGCGACCGGGCTGCATCTCGCTTCTCCTGATTGGACGAATGCAGGCCAGCCCATATCGATCGTTCGATACGGCGAGCGCGCTGACCAGACTCTGCCGCCACGGACTTAGCCCAATCGGTCAGCCACCGTCCACACTAAAATACAAATATATTAGTTCAGAAGCGAATAAAGGCCGGACACCTCATAGGCCATTGAAAAACACATGAAATTTGGGCGAATGATTTCCCACCGGCCAGCGGAATTTGAGGGTTGCAAGAATCGAGGGAATACACTCTACGTCTGATAATGAGCCGCAAAACTACCTGTGCTAGAGAAAATGCCGCCGTCCATCCGCGACGGCAGGTCAGCTATATCTCCTCGGCGCAACGGTTCCGGCGGAGCCTGACCTCCTCACCCCCGAATTAGCCGACCAGATGAAACCGCGACATCCCAGCCCGCTCTCAGGCAAGAGAGCCGGAAGGACAGGTCCGGAATTTCGCAACCCCATCCACTTACTCCACAAGGATATTTCCATGAAGCCTATGCGCAATCTCCGCCTGATGATGGCAAGCACCGCCTTCCTGGCGCTCGCCGGCCCCTCCTTCGCGCTTGACGGCGCCGACATGATGAAAAAGCTCAATGCCGCCACCAGTGCCGGCGGCACGGTCATTACCTTCGAAAAGGCTGAGGTCGATGGCGATACGGTAACGGCGACGGGCGTCCAGGTGGGATCTGCGAGCCTGCCAGGCGATACTTTGAAGATCGGCGAGCTTACCTTCGAGGGCGTCGAGGAAACCGAAGGCGGCGGCTACCACGCCAAAACAGTCTCCTTCCCGGATATCGACATAAGCCAGGAGGAAGGACGATTTTCCGCCAAGGACATCGAGATCGCCGGCCTGACGATTCCCGCCAATGCCACGGGCGATACGCTGAACGATATCCTCCTCTATGAAACCGTCAGCACCGGGCCGATGGCGGTCAATATCAAGGGCAAGGACGTGTTTGCCATCGGGGGCATCGAGTCCAATCTCGAACGCCAGGATGGCGGCTTTACCTACGACGCCAATGTCGCCGGCCTGAAAGCCGACCTGTCGCAGGTCGAGGATGCGAGCGCGAAGGAAGCCATCGAGAAACTCGGCCTGACCGCGCTCGACGGCACGGTGACGATGAAGGGCAGCTGGGAAGTCGAAAGCGGCAAGATTGCCGTCGACGAATACGCGTTCGACTTCAAGAATATCGGCCGGCTGAATATCGCCGTCGACTTCTCCGGCTACACGCTCGCCTTCGTCAAGTCGCTGCAGGAAGCGGTGAAGACCGCCGAGGCCAATCCGAACAAGGAAGAGGCCAACCAGGCCGTCGGCCTTGCGATGCTGGGTCTGATGCAGCAGCTGACGTTCAACAGCGCCTCGATCCGCTTCGACGATGCCTCGATCACCAAGAAGGCGCTCGACTATGCCGGCGCGCAGCAGGGCGTCACCGGCGATGAGCTGACGCAATCGCTGAAAGGTCTTGTGCCGATGATGATGGCGCAGCTCAACCTGCCGGAGCTGCAGAACCAGGTATCGGCCGCCGTCAACGCCTATCTCGACGGGCCGAAAAACCTGACGATCAGCGCCGCACCGGAAAAGCCCGTTCCATTTCCGATGATCATCGGCGCGGCCATGGGTGCGCCGAACACCATTCCTTCGGTCCTCGGCGTCAAGGTCACGGCGAACGACTAAGCTCGCCGCTCCGGCAGCCGGAGGCGGGTTCCGACCTGCCTCTGGTATCCATTCCGGGAAAGCCAAGGGTCGGCGATTTCTGCGAATGGCTCTACAGCTCGTCGCTGCGACGCCTCACGGCGTGCTTCAGCGCGATCATATGTCTTCGCCGTTCCAGCACATAATCGGCATAACCGACGCAGAGGAACAGCAATGTCGGTCCGGCGTAGATGATGATCAGAGCCAATGCGATAAGGATGAATGCGGTCGTCATGATCTGGTTTCCATCATATGGGTCGTGCCGCCTTTAAAGCGGCGACAGCGGATAGGCCCTCATCTCGACATTCCCTGTCCTTATTTGTAGAAAATTCGCCGGCTGCGTATTCGTTCCTTCCCCGATCGATTTCCATCGGCGCGGCGGCAATCGACGGCTCCCTCCACCTCGATCACTCCCGCGGCCTTTCCTCCCGCATTGCCGCCGTCACGCGCTTGAGCAGCGAGACCGACGGCAGATCCTCCAGCAAAACCGATAGCTTCGGCTTCCAGTTCGGATAGCTGTCGCTGGTGCCCGGTATATTGGTCGGTCTTTTCTCGTCGGTGAGATCGGCAAGCCGCACCGATGTCAGAAGCGATGGCGTCCGTGCAATGAAACGGTAGGCGCTGACGGTCAGATCTTTCAACGCCTCCTGGCCTGCCCGCGGCGCGAGCCGGGCCGGCACGTCGATGCCGGCAGCGTTGAAGACCGTTTTGAGGAATCTCCGCTCGTGCCTACGGTGTTTGAGATGTTCTTCGGTCAGATCGGGCGGTACGATACCGTGTTCACAGCGATCCCGAATGTCGCCGCCGCGCCACCAGCCGGCAAGGGTCTGGTGGTCATGCGTCGAAATGCAGGCGAGCGCGAGGGCGGGATAGGCTTCGGCAGGCTTGAAGCCCTGCTTGTCCTGTTCGTAGGAAAGGATCCGATAGGAGAGGATGCCGGCGGCCTCCAGATCCTCCTGCAATCCTTCCGGAATCATGCCGAGAGACTCCCCGATGACGAGGCATCGATGTTCGGCGGAAACCTCGGCGAGAATCTGCAGCAGTAGATCCTCGGGATAGCGGACATAGGCGCCGCTGTCCGGCCTGGCGCCCAACGGAACCAGGAAAAGGCGGCGGATCGCCGGGGCATGGTCGATGCGGATAGCGCCGGCGTAGCGCATGGCGGTGCTCACCATGCGCCGGTAAGGCGACATCTCCCCTCCGGCAATTTCGGACGGCAGATATCCGGCAAGGTGCCAGTCCTGCCCGTCTACGGCGAAGGGATCGGGAGGGCTGCCGATTGTCGCCTTGGAGACATAGATATTAGGCTCGCTCCACGTCGCCGAGCCATCGACCGCCTCCCCGACCGCAAGATCGAGATAGAGCCCGATCCTGAGGCCGGCCTTGCGCGCCCGCTCCGCCGCCTGCATCAGCTGGCGGTGGGCAAGCCATTGCAGCCACATGTGGAAGCGAACATCATCCGCGTGCTCGCGTCCGAAATCGCCGACGGCGGCACTGTCGAAGCGCTGGAACTCAGCTGGCCACCGCTGCCAGCCGGCGCACGCCCCACGCTCGACCATGGAGAAGGAGAGGCATTCGAACAGCGCATGCAGCCGCAGACTGTCGCCGCCTTGCGCCACGAATGCCTCGAAATCGGCGGCATCGTCACTGACGCGGCGCCGCTGCCATCCCGTCCAGAGATCACGAAGGGCGCCAAGCTTGGTGCGCGCGACGCCGATGTAGTCGATGAGATCGGATTGACGAAGGCCCTCCAATTGCCGTTCGAGTTCGGGACTGCCGGCAAATCCCGGCACCTGATCGACAGCGATATAGAGCGGGTTTAGATGCTGGCGGCTTGAGGGTTCATAGGGGCTGCAGCGGTCGGGATCGGCGAGGAACGGCGCGTGAAGCGGATTGAGGCCGATGAAATCGGCTCCCAGCGACCCCGCCAGATCGGCGATATCGGCCAGATCCTGGAAGTCTCCGATGCCCCAGTTGCGCGCCGACCGGATCTCGTAAAGCTGCAGGCTCACGCCCCAGACCCGTGTGTCGGACAGAAAATCCGGCAGAAACGACACCGGGATCTTCCCTGGCACCGGCTTCGCTTTCCGCTGCGGCACGCCGGTCTCCTGATCCGCCGTCAATTCAATATTCAATGCCGAGAGTATCTTGCGCTTGGTCGCGGCCGAGATCGCCACCTCCCGGTTCTCGGGGCTGGGTCTTGTCGGGCTGATGCCGTGGAGGCGGGCGAGCTTGTCGAGTTCAGCGGACTTCATCATTCGACCTTTTCTCTCCCACCGCCGTCACGCCTCGCTCAGGCTCCAGATCACCGTCCAGGGCGCCAGATCGCCGCCGTCGCTTCCGCCGAGACGGAATATCGTCTCGGCGCCGCCCCGTTGCGAGCCGAGCGCTGTCGCCTCGTTGCCAAGGTTGGCGCGCAGATGAAGATGCCGGCCTTCCGCAAGGGGCCAATCCACTGCGATCGCATGTCCCGCCGAGCGGTGGGCAGCGCTTCCGGCCGTCGCGCCTTTCAGCAAAGGAACGATTCTGCGGTGCCGGAGGTCGAGAAGCGTTCTGTAGAAATCGAGCACCTCGGAGGAAGCGCGTTTCGACCAATCCAGTTTGGCCGCGACAAAGGTCGATGGCGCCGTCGGGTCGAGAAGGTCGTCGGCGTCGAAGCTCGGCAGACGCGAAAGCTCCTCGCGGCGACCCTTCCTGACCTTCTCGTTCAAATCCTCGTCGAAATCGCAGAAGAACGGGAAAGGCTCCTGCGCCCCCCATTCCTCGCCCATGAACAGCATCGGTATCTCAGGCGCCAGCAGATAGATTGAAGTGACCGCCTTGACGGCCTCGGCCGGGCTTGAAGCCATGACACGATCGCCAAGCGCCCGATTGCCGATCTGGTCATGGTTCTGGATGAAGGAGATGAAGGCCGTCGGCGGCAGGTGGCTGCTCGGCCTGCCGCGACTTGCTCCCCGATAGGGCATATGTTCGCCCTGGAACACGAAGCCTTCCGCCAGCGCCCGGCCGAGCTTGCCCGTGTCGCCGGCATAATCGGCATAATAGCCGAAGGTTTCACCGGTGGCAGTGATATGCAGCACATGGTGCACGTCGTCGTTCCACTGGGCGGTGAACAGCTTTGCTTCGCCTTTTTCGTCGCGCTTCAGCAGATGGCTGTCATTCTCCTCGTTTTCGACGATCAGATGAACGTGCCGGTCGCCGGCTGCAGCCCGGACGCGGCGGGCAAGTTCGTGCAGCAGATGCTCGTCGCTATCGTCCTTGATCGCGTGAACGGCATCGAAGCGAAAGCCGTCGAGCCGGAATTCGGTGATCCAGTAGATGGCGTTCTCAATGACAAATTCACGGATCATCTGCGATCCGTCGCCGTCATAGTTGATGCCATGCCCCCAAGGCGTCTTGTGACGGTCGGTAAAGAGCGGCGCGTAGGAAGGGATATAATTTCCGTCCGGCCCGAAGTGGTTGTAGACCACATCGAGAAACACCGAGATGCCGCGCTGATGGGCTGCGTCCACCAGCGCCATGAAATCTTCCGGCCGGCCATAGCTGCTGTCAGGGGCATAGGGCAACACGCCGTCGTATCCCCAGCTGTAGCGACCGGGGAATTCGCTGACCGGCATGATCTGCAACGCCGTGACGCCCAACTCCCTGAGATGATCGAGCCGCTCGATCGCAGAGGTGAAACTCCCCTCCGGCGTGAAGCAGCCGATATGCATCTCGTAGATGACCATCTCCTCCCACGGCCGGCCGGTCCAGTCTCTCGTCTTCCAGCGATAGGCGGTGAGGTCGACCACTTCGCTCGGACCGTGCGCATCCTGCGGCTGGAACCGCGAGGCGGGGTCGGGAATTTCAAGGCCGTCCGGCAGGATGAAACGATAGCGCGTACCGGCAGGGGCATGCGGAACTGTGCACCGATGCCAGCCACCGTCCGCCGCCTGCATCGGCCGCAGATCAGCGCCTTCGATTTTCAAGGACACGCTTTCATGCAGAGGCGCCCAGAGCCGAAACAGAATACCCTCTTCAGTGACTGCGGGGCCGAACGTCATATTGGTCAAGGGAAAGCCTTCGGTGAAGTGAGGATGAGATTTGGGTAACTTTTGCAGGAGCAAAAAGTTTCGTCCGCACCCGGAACCGCGAAGTGGCCGCCGTCACCGGAAAACATCACTGGCTCACAAGTGGCCGCCTCAATCGAGCCAAGTCGATGGCTCGCGCATCCCGTGCACGATCACGACAATTTCAGCGCCATAATTCGTGGGTTCATAGATGGCGATGTAGCGTCCCTCGATAATCAGACGGGCAGCAGGGCTGATATCCGGTCGAGCAGGTCCCATCTCGGGATGGGTGGCAACCAGCTCAAACTTATCGAAAAGCTTCTACAGCAGCCTGTCCGCTGCCTGTTCATTGTGAATGGCGACATTGCGCCAGATATCTCGCATCTGACGTTGCGCACGCGGAGACATTTTGTATTTAGCCACGGGCTGCGCGTTCTGCTTTCAGCTCTTGCAGGAAGCGCGTGGGATCAGCCTCTTCCGGTTCGCCGCTAGCTTTCCCCTCAGCATACTCCCGCTTGAGTTTTTCCAGCTCAAGCGCACGAATCTCCTCGCGCTGTTCCAATAGCCGGAGGCTATCGCGCACGACCTCGCTGGCGCTGGCATAGCGCCCGCTTTCGACAAGCTCTCGGACAAGGCCTTCATAGCGAGGGCCGATATTGTAGCTGGAGGGCATAACGATACCTTTCGTTGAAGCGGTATTATCAGTTTTTGATAAGCGCGACAAATTGAACTGACCGCCGGCCCATGATTGCAAGTCACTTCGGCCGTCACGCCGCCGCGACTTTGCCCGAGAGTGCCTTGTCCATGGCCGCCTGAAGCTGTTCCTGGGTGAAGGGTTTCGTCATCCTGAGCATCCGGCCAAGACTATGGTCTTCGGAAAATTCGGCATAGCCTGAGGCAAGAATAATGGGCAGGCCCGGGAAGGCGGAACGAAGGTGGCGTGCAAGCTCTGCACCCGTCATGCCGGGCATCGCGTGATCGGTAATGACAAGATCGCAATCCCGTCCGTCGGCAAGGAATTCCAGGGCCTGCGAGGCAGAGGACGCTTCCCGCGGCAGGTGGCCGAGATCCTCCAGCATCGCCACGGTTCCTGTCCGGACAAGCGCATCGTCGTCGACGACGAGAATGGCGAGCGGCCGTGACACCGGGTTCAAGGCTTCCGCTATAGGAGGCTCGACAGCCGGCTGCGTCTTGACGAAGCTCTCGGCGACGGGCAGCCACAGGGATACGGTCGTGCCCTTATCCCTCGCGCTCGATATCTGGATCGAGCCGCCGGATTGCGCCGCCAGGCCGTGAACCATCGACAGGCCGAGGCCGGTGCCCTTGCCGACCCCTTTGGTGGTGAAAAACGGCTCAGCGGCGCGAGCGACCGTTGCCTCATCCATGCCCTCGCCATCGTCCGACACCGATATCCGGATGTAATTCCCGCCCGCAAGACCGGCCGGCCGGGCGTCTTCGGCCGCTGCGGCGGCGACCGTCACGGCGCCGCCGCTTTCGAGCGCATCGCGGGCATTGACGAACAGATTGAGCAGCGCCAGTTCCAGCTGGTTGCTGTCGACCAGCAGCGGCGCCAGATCCGCCGGAATGCGCTTGCGGATTTCGATGCGCGGCCCCACCGCCTTGGCGAGAAGATCCTCGACGTTTTCGAACAACCTGAGGAAATCGACCGCCTGCGGCTTCAGCTCCTGCCGGCGCGCGAAGGCAAGCAGGCGCTGGGTCAGCGCCGTGCCGCGTTCGGCCGCCTGGATCGCATTCGTCAGCAGGCGTTCGCTGCGTTCATCCGCCGGAAGCCGCTTCTTCAGGAGGCCGAGGCTGCCGAGCACCGCCATCAGAAGATTATTGAAGTCGTGCGCCACCCCGCCCGTCAGGTGGCCGATCGTGTCAAGCTTCTGCGCCTCGAACAATTGCGCCAGGGCTTCCTCACGCTCGCGCGTCTTTTGATCGATCCGGTGCTCCAGTTCCTCGTTGAGCTCCCGCAGCTCGGTGGCCGAAGCCTCGAGCTCGGCCGTGCGCTGGCGAACCCTGGCCTCCAGCTCGGCATTCAGCCGTTCGAGCTCCCGCGTCTTCCGATAGAGATCGGCAAAAACCCTGACCTTGGCCCTCAGCACTTCCGGTACGATCGGCACGGAGACGTAGTCGACGGCGCCGACAGCATAACCGCGCAGCCGGTCGGGTTCGGCCAGCATCACTGCAGAAACGAAAATGATCGGCGTGTTCTGATAGCGCGGGTGCTGCCGGATCATGCCGACCAGTTCGAAGCCATCCTGTTCGGGCATGCAGACATCGACGAGGATCACGGCGATTTCGGTGCGCAGCAGATGCTCGAAAGCTTCGCGGGCGGATTGCGCCTTGATGAGGTTTTCCTCGAGCTCCTCGAGAATAACCTCATAACTCAAGAGCTTGGCGGGCTGGTCGTCGACGAGGAGGATGTTGACGGGGTTCATGGCCGGTTCCTCAGCGATGCAGCCACATGCGAAGGGCCGACAGAAGCTGCTCGGTATTGACCGGCTTCGCCAGGTAGTCGGAGGCGCCAGCCTCCAGGCATTTCTCGCGGTCGCCCTTCATCGCCTTGGCCGTCAGCGCCAGGATCGGCAACCGCCGGAACCGCGGCTCCGAGCGGATGACCTGCATCGTCTCGTAGCCGTCCATGCCAGGCATCATGATATCCATCAGCACGATCGCCACCGAGGGCTCGTTGTTGATGACGTCGATGGCCTCGCTGCCGGTCGTCGCCGTCAGCACCCGCATGCCCCGGCGTTCCAGAACGCTGCTCAGCGCGAAGATGTTGCGGGCATCGTCGTCGACGAGCAGCACGCTCTCGCCGACGAGATCCTCATCCGAGCTGTGCAGTTCCTGCAGCGTCGCCTGTTTTGCAGGCGGCAGATCGGCGACGACCCGGTGCAGGAACAGAGCCGTCTCATCGAGCAGACGCTCCGGAGACTCGACGCCCTTCACCACGACGCTTCGGGCCATGCTATGCAGTGTCGCGTCTTCCTCGGGGGAAAGCTCCCGCCCGGTGAACACCACCACCGGAACCTCGCCGATTTCGGTGTCGTCACGTATCTGCTCCAGCACCTCGAAGCCGGACATATCCGGAAGAGTAAGGTCGAGCACCACGCAATCCGGAGGATCCTGCCTGAGGGCGGCAAGTGCTTCCGATCCCGAGCCGACGCTGGTGATGTCGATGTCGTCATGTCCGAGAAGCGCAGTGACGCTCAGGCGCTCAGCCTCGTTGTCTTCCACCAGCAACAGATGTTTGCGGCGCGGCTCGGCGTAGGCCTTCAAGCGCGACAGCGCCTTGCCGAGGCCCTCGGGCGTCGTCGGCTTGCTCATGAAGGCAAAAGCGCCGCGGGTCAGCCCATGCTGGCGATCCTCGTCGAGGCTGATGATCTGCACCGGGATATGCCGCGTCTGCGAATTCTGCTTGAGCTGGCTGAGCACCGTCCAGCCGAGCATGTCGGGCAGGAAGATGTCGAGCGAGATCGCCGCCGGCCTGTAGTCCTGGGCGAGTGCCAGCGCATCGCTGCCGCGCATCGCCACCAGAACCTTGAACCCGTTGTCGCGGGCGAGATCGACGAGCACGCGGGCGTAATGCGGATCATCCTCGACGACAAGCAGCACCGAATCGCCGACCACGATCCGATGGCGATCGTCTTCGACATGTTCGGCCGGCTTCTCGGTTCGGCGGCTTGCCGCCGCCTCGGCGAATTCCACGACATTGGCCGATGGAGCGGGCTTCGGCGCTACCGCGCCGGCACCGACATAGGTCAGCGGCAGATAGAGGACGAAGGTGCTGCCGACGCCGGGGGTGCTGCGCAACTGGATCTCGCCGCCCAGGAGATTTGCCAGTTCGCGGCTGATCGCCAGGCCGAGGCCGGTGCCGCCATATTTGCGACTCGTCGAGGCATCGGCCTGCTGGAATGCTTCGAAAATAATGCGTTGTTTTTCCGGCGGAATACCGATGCCGGTGTCGACAACTTCGAAGGCAATGACCGAGGGCGCATGCCGGAGCGACGGATGATCGGGCGACCAACCGCTCGCCGCCGGCGCGACGCGAAGCGTCACGCCACCCTGGGCGGTGAACTTGAAGGCATTCGACAGCAGGTTCTTGAGGATCTGCTGCAGCCGCTTCGAATCGGTGATGATGCTCTTGGTGACATCCGCGCCGACCTCGACCGTAAACGACAGGCTGCGGTTTTCGGCCTCGTGCCGGAACGGCCGGGCCATCACCTCGAGCAGGTTGCTGACGAAAATCTCCTCGGCATCGACCGAGACCGTTCCGGACTCGATCTTCGACAGGTCGAGGATATCGCTGATCAGGTTCAGGAGGTCGGTTCCGGCGCCGTGGATCGTCTTGGCAAACTCGACCTGTTTGCTCGACAGGTTGCCGTCGGGGTTTTCGCCGAGCTGCTGACCGAGGATGAGGATCGAATTCAACGGCGTGCGCAGCTCGTGCGACATGTTGGCGAGGAATTCGGACTTGTATTTCGATGTCAGCGCCAGTTCGGTCGCCTTTTCCTCCAGCGCGCGCCGGGCCTGCTCGATCTCCTGATTCTTCGCCTCGACTTCGACGTTGCGTTCTTCGAGCTGCTGCGCCTTCTGCCCGAGCTGTTCGTTGGTCTGCTGCAGCTCGCGCTGCTGCGTCTGCAGCTCGGCGGCGAGTTTCTGCGACTGCTTGAGCAGGCCTTCGGTCTGCATCGTCGCTTCGATCGAATTGAGGACGATGCCGATCGACGTCGTCAGCTGGTCGAGGAAGGAGAGCTGCAGCTCGGTGAACTCGCCGGCGGAGGCAAGCTCGATCACCGCCTTCACTTGTCCCTCGAAATGCACCGGCAGCACGATCGCGCTTCGCGGCAGGGTGGTGAAGACACCGGAACTGATCGGAATGACATTGTCGGGAAGGTCGGTGACGAGGATCCGGCGGGCGTCGCTGGCGCACTGGCCGACAAGTCCCTGACCGAAATCGAGCCGCAGCGGATGCGCCGCCTCGACCCCTTGCGCATAAACCGACAGCAGCGACAGGAATGGCTGTTCCTCATCGGCATCGACCTGGTAGATCACCCCCTGATGCGCGCCGACGAGCGGCGCCAGCTCTGACAGCATCATCTTGCCGACCAGCGTCAGGTCGCGCTGGCCCTGCAGCATGTTGGTGAAGCGGGCTAGGTTGGTCTTCAGCCAGTCCTGCTCGGTGTTGCGTTCGGTGGTGAGCCGCAGGTTGTCGATCATCGTGTTGATATTGTCTTTGAGCTCGGCGACTTCGCCGCGCGCGTCGACCTTGATCGAGCGCGTCAGGTCCCCCTTGGTGACGGCGGTCGCCACCTCGGCAATGGCGCGCACCTGCGTCGTCAGGTTGGCGGCAAGCAGATTGACGTTGCCGGTCAGATCCTTCCAGGTGCCGGCGGTGCCCGGCACGTTCGCCTGGCCGCCGAGGCGACCTTCCACGCCGACCTCGCGCGCCACCGTCGTCACCTGATCGGCGAAGGTCGCGAGCGTATTGGTCATGTTGTTGATGGTTTCGGCGAGCGCCGCCACCTCGCCCTTGGAGGCGACGGTGAGGTTTTGCTTGAGGTCGCCGTTCGCCACCGCCGTCACCACCTTGACGATGCCGCGGACCTGCTCGGTCAGGTTGGCGGCCATGACGTTGACGGTATCGGTCAGATCCTTCCAGGTACCGGCAACACCCGGCACCTGCGCCTGACCGCCGAGCTTGCCCTCGGTGCCGACTTCGCGGGCCACACGCGTCACTTCGCCGGCGAAGGCATTGAGCTGATCCACCATCGTGTTGATGGTGTTCTTCAGTTCGAGAATCTCGCCCTTCACGTCGACGGTGATCTTGCGCGACAGGTCGCCGCGCGCCACGGCGGTGGTCACTTCGGCGATGTTGCGCACCTGGGTCGTGAGGTTGGCGGCGAGCAGGTTGACGTTGTCGGTCAAGTCCTTCCAGGTGCCGGCGACGCCGGGAACGACGGCCTGGCCGCCGAGCCTGCCGTCGGTGCCGACTTCGCGGGCAACGCGCGTCACTTCGCCGGCGAAGGAGCGGAGCTGGTCGACCATGGTATTCAAGGTGTCCTTCAGCAGCAGGATTTCGCCTCGCACGTCGACGGTGATCTTGCGCGACAAGTCGCCATTGGCGATGGCGGTCGCCACCTCGGCGATGTTGCGCACCTGCGCCGTCAGGTTGCCGGCCATGGAATTGACGCTGTCCGTCAGGTCCTTCCAGGTGCCGGCAACGCCCGAGACCTGCGCCTGACCGCCGAGCTTGCCTTCGGTGCCGACTTCGCGGGCAACGCGCGTCACTTCACCGGCGAAGGCATTGAGCTGATCCACCATCGTGTTGATGGTGTTCTTCAGTTCGAGGATTTCGCCCTTCACGTCGACGGTGATCTTGCGCGACAGGTCGCCGCGCGCCACGGCGGTCGTGACTTCGGCGATGTTGCGCACCTGGCCGGTGAGGTTGGAGGCCATGGAGTTGACGTTTTCGGTCAGGTCCTTCCAGGTGCCGGCGACGCCTGGCACCTGCGCCTGGCCGCCGAGCTTGCCTTCGGTGCCGACTTCGCGGGCAACGCGCGTCACTTCCGAGGCGAAGCGGTTTAGCTGGTCCACCATGGTGTTCAGGGTTTCCTTGAGTTCAAGGATTTCGCCCGAAACCGACACGGTGATCTTCTTCGACAGGTCGCCATTGGCGATCGCTGTGGATACTTCGGCGATATTGCGCACCTGCGCCGTCAGATTACCCGCCATCGAGTTGACGCTGTCGGTCAGGTCCTTCCAGGTGCCGGCGACGCCGAGCACATTGGCCTGGCCGCCGAGACGCCCTTCCGTGCCGACCTCGCGCGCCACGCGCGTCACCTCGCCGGCAAAGCCGTTCAGCTGATCGACCATCGTATTGATGGTCTCCTTCAGTTCGAGGATTTCGCCCGAGACGGTGACGGTGATCTTCTTCGACAGGTCTCCCTGGGCGACGGCGGTCGCGACTTCGGCGATGTTACGCACCTGGCCGGTGAGGTTGGAAGCCATGGAATTGACGCTGTCGGTCAGATCCTTCCAGGTGCCGGCGACGCCGCGCACATTGGCCTGGCCGCCGAGCCGGCCCTCGGTGCCGACTTCGCGGGCAACGCGCGTCACTTCCGACGCAAAGGCGTTCAGCTGGTCGACCATCGTATTGATGGTTTCCTTGAGTTCGAGGATTTCGCCCTTCACGTCGACGGTAATCTTCTTCGACAGGTCGCCATTGGCGATCGCAGTCGAGACTTCGGCAATATTGCGCACCTGCGCCGTCAGATTGCCGCCCATCGAGTTGACATTCTCGGTCAGATCCTTCCACGTGCCGGCGACGCCGCGCACATTGGCCTGGCCGCCAAGCCGGCCTTCGGTGCCGACTTCGCGTGCAACGCGCGTCACTTCCGAAGCAAAGGCGTTCAGCTGATCGACCATCGTGTTGATGGTTTCCTTCAGCTCGAGGATTTCCCCCGACACCGTCACCGTGATCTTCTTCGACAGGTCGCCATTGGCGATTGCGGTCGAGACTTCGGCGATGTTGCGCACCTGCGCCGTCAGGTTGGAAGCCATCGAATTGACGTTGTCGGTCAGGTCCTTCCAGGTGCCGGCGACGCCCGGCACCTGCGCCTGGCCGCCAAGCCGGCCTTCGGTGCCGACCTCACGCGCCACACGCGTCACTTCGCCGGCAAAGCCGTTCAGCTGGTCCACCATCGTGTTGATGGTTTCCTTGAGCTCGAGGATTTCGCCCGAGACGTCGACGGTGATCTTGCGCGAGAGGTCGCCGCGCGCGACCGCCGTCGTCACCTGAGCAATGTTGCGCACCTGCGCCGTCAGATTGCCGCACATGGCGTTGACGCTGTCGGTCAAGTCCTTCCAGGTGCCGGCCACACCCGGCACCAGGGCCTGGCCGCCGAGCTTGCCCTCGGTGCCGACTTCGCGGGCGACGCGCGTCACTTCCGAAGCGAAGGATCTGAGCTGATCGACCATCGTGTTGATGGCTTCCTTGAGCTGCAGGATTTCGCCGCGCACATCGACGGTGATCTTCTTGGACAGGTCGCCGTTGGCAACAGCGATCGTCACTTCGGCGATGTTGCGCACCTGCGCCGTCAGGTTCGACGCCATCGAGTTGACGCTCTCGGTCAAGTCCTTCCAGACGCCCGTCACCTCGGGCACTTGCGCCTGCCCGCCGAGTTTTCCGTCGGTGCCAACCTCGCGAGCAACGCGCGTCACTTCGGAGGTGAAGACGCTCAGCTGCTTGATCATCGTGTTGACGATATCGGCCGAGCGCAGGAACTCGCCCTTCAGCGGCCGGCCGTCGACGTCGAGCGGCACGGTCTGCAACAAGTCGCCTTTGGCGACCGCGGTGATCGTGCGCGTGACCGCCGTGGTCGGCCACAGCAGATCGTCGATCAGGCCGTTGATCGACCCCTCCATCTCCGACCAGGAGCCATCGGACAGGCCGAAGCGTACCCGCGTGCTCGTTCGCCCGTCACGGCCGACGACCTGGCCGACATGTTCGAGCTGCTGGGCCATGCGCTGATTGCCGGCAATGATATCGTTGAGGGCATCGGCGATCTTGCCGGTGACGCCGGTCAGATCCGATCGCATGCGCACGGAAAAGTCGCCGCGCCGGACCGCGACCAGGACCTCGAGAAGGGCGCTGGCATCGTCGAATGCCATGGTTTTGTGGTCGTGGCCATTGAGGCTGTCTGCCGCAACGACATCGCGCGAAAATTCACTGGTCTGCTTGCTCACGAAATCCCCCTGGTTCGACTGGAGGTAAATTAGTGCTCAAGTGGAAAAAGGGTATGGCTGAGGCGCGCGGTTGCGGAGATCGATGTATCGGGCACCAGCCATCAAACTTTGCCTGCGCGGGAACAGTTTCCGGCCAGCCGTCGTTTCCAGCCTGATAATGGAGAGCGACATGTCGAACGTCTCAAGGACAGGCAAGGAAGAGATCAACAACGCGACCAGCCCGAACACATTCGGAAGATCGGTCGAAAGCCAGGCGCAAATGCAGGATGCAGCAGCGCAGGCCTCGCCCGAAACCGGCGGCGAGGTGCTCAATATCTACCGGCTGGAACCGATCGCGGCCCCTGACGATCCGAGATGGGACAATGCTCCCGGCCATGGTATCGTCGTCGTGGCCGCCAGAACGCCGGGTGATGCCAGGATCGTCGCGGCAGCGCGCGAGCTCGACTTCATGGAAGTGGATGCAGCTCCCGCCGAAGATGTCACCACCGTCAATGCCAGCGCCTTTCGCGACGACAAGCTCTACACCGTCATCGAGGTCGAACGGAACAGGCGCGACATCAAGCGCGGCATCGTCGAAGGCACGGTCTCGGTCGAAACGATCCGCTCGGTCGAGCCGGATTAGAGCGTGCCCCTTTCATTGGAGTTCTCATGAATACGGCCAATCTGCAGCTCAAGGGCTTGATCATGGCGATGGCGTCGATCTGCGACGCCATCGTCGAGAAGGAACTGCTTACCCGCCAGGAGCTCAATGCCGCGCTATCGAAAGCCATGAAGGCCGTCGAGGAAGACGACGACCATGAGCTGTCGGACGCCAACCGCGCGGCGATCCTGTTTCCCATCCGTGTCTTGCAGCTTGCCGAGCAGGCTGCCGGGAAAGGCGAGCAGCTGACGTTTTCCGACTATGCCAAGCTTGTGGGAAAGTTGAGCTGACCGTGTTCGCGGGATTTGCCCTTGAGACCGTCGACGTCGGGCCGGGCCAGCTGCGGGTCCGCCACGGCGGATCGGGGCCGGCCCTTCTTCTCCTGCACGGCCATCCCCGCACGCATATGACCTGGGGCAAGGTGGCGGACCTGCTGTCGCCTGATTACACCGTCGTCTGCCCCGATCTTCCCGGCTTCGGCCGCTCCTATCAGCCGGCCGATGCTCCTGGCAGCGTCAACTCCGCCAAGCGCGCCAAGGCGCACGCGCTTGTCGAACTGATGCGGCAATTGGGGCACGAAAGCTTCTTCGTGGTCGGCCATGACCGTGGCAGCCTGACGGCGTTCCGCATGGCGATGGATCATCCCGCTCGCGTGCGCAAGCTCGTCATCGCCGACGGCATCCCCGTTATCGAGCATCTCGAACGCGCCGACTGGACCTTTGCCAGAGACTGGTACCACTGGTTCTTCTTCGCCCAACCGGAAAAACCGGAACGCGCAATCTGCGCCGACCCTTTGGCATGGTACGACACGCTGTCGCCCAGGCTGATGGGGAGGGAGGCCTACGACGATCTGCTCGACGTCATCCATGATCCTGATGTCGTACACGGAATGATCGAGGATTATCGCGCCGGCCTCAGCATCGACCATCTCCACGACCGCGAGGATCGCGATTCCGGCCGGAAAGTGGCGTGCCCCACGTTATGCCTCTGGTCGCTGAGGGACGATCTCGAACAGATCTACGGCGACCCTGTCGCCATCTGGCGGAATTGGGCGGATGACGTCAGGGGATTCGGCATCGAGAGCGGCCACCACGTGGCCGAGGAGAACCCCTCTGCACTCTCCCAGGCGATCCGGACGTTTCTTCAAGCCCGTTGATATGTCCGCTCCGCATGTTGGTTGGCTTTGTCTGCCCCTCTCGTTTACGGCTCTGCAAAAATCCTTATTGCAATTCACTCGCAATTGCAGAATAGATAGAAACGAGGCCGAACGGTAATAATTGCAAATGCGTCGCATTTTCATCGGCAAACCTGTTGCCGGCGGTCGCTGCGCGCGCCGAACGTCTGATGAGGCAAAGGAAGGGAATATTCATGCTGAGTGACATGAAACGCAAAGTCATAAGCGGGCTGGTGGCCGTTGCCGCGCTCGGCCTGATGGCTGGCGGTGCCGCCGCGCAGGAGAAGTTCAAAGCGGTGACCACCTTCACCGTCATTGCCGACATGGCAAAGAATGTTGCCGGTAACGCGGCGATCGTGGAATCGATTACCAAGCCCGGAGCCGAGATCCACGAATATCAGCCGACGCCGGGCGATATCCAGCGGGCCCAGGGCGCCCAGATCCTGCTGTCGAACGGGCTCAACCTCGAACTGTGGTTCCAGAAATTCTACCGGAACCTGAAAAATGTTCCCGATGTCGTGGTCTCCACAGGCGTCGAGCCGATGGGCATCAGCGAAGGACCCTATAGCGGCAAACCCAATCCGCATGCCTGGATGTCGCCGAAGAACGCGATCATTTATGTCGACAACATCCGCGATGCCTTCGTCACATACGACCCGAAGAATGCAGAGATCTACACGGCCAATGCAGAGGCCTACAAGAAGGAGATCGAGGCGACCATCGCGCCGATCCGCGAGAAGCTGAATACCATTCCCGAGGACAAGCGCTGGCTGGTATCGAGCGAAGGGGCCTTCTCTTATCTCGCCCGCGACTTCGGCTTGAAGGAGCTCTATCTCTGGCCGATCAATGCCGATCAGCAGGGCACGCCGCAGCAGGTCCGCAAAGTCGTCGATGCCGTCAGGGCCAACAAGATCCCTGCCGTATTCAGCGAGAGCACGGTGTCGGACAAGCCGGCCCGCCAGGTCGCCCGTGAAACCGGTGCCCGGTATGGCGGCGTGCTTTATGTCGACTCCTTGAGCGAGGCCGACGGCCCCACCCCGACCTATGTCGATCTGCTGCGCGTCACCTCCGACACTGTCGTCAAGGGCCTTGCCGAAGGCCTGTCGCAATGAACGCGATCGTCTCGCCTGTTCCCCCCGCATCTTCGGATGCGGGGGCCGGCATCTCGGTCAGGGATGCCACGGTCACCTATCGCAACGGCCACACGGCATTGCGCGACGCCAGCTTCCAGACACCCACCGGCACCATCACCGCGCTCGTCGGCGTCAACGGTTCAGGCAAGTCGACGCTGTTCAAGGCGATCATGGGCTTCGTGCGCCTCGCCAGAGGCGAGATTTCGGTGCTCGGCATGCCGGTCGCACAAGCGCTGCGGAAAAATCTCGTCGCCTACGTGCCGCAATCGGAAGAGGTCGACTGGAACTTTCCGGTGCTGGTCGAGGACGTCGTCATGATGGGGCGCTACGGCCACATGGGGATGATGCGCATTCCGAAAGCAGCAGACCACGACGCCGTGTCCAAGGCGCTCGCCCGCGTCAAAATGAGCGAATTCCGCAAGCGCCAGATCGGCGAGCTTTCCGGCGGCCAGAAGAAGCGCGTCTTCCTCGCCCGCGCATTGGCACAGGACGGCCGCGTCATCCTGCTCGACGAACCCTTCACCGGCGTCGACGTCAAGACCGAAGAGGCGATCGTCAAGCTGCTCCGTTCGCTGCGCGACGAAGGGCGGGTGATGCTGGTGTCGACGCACAATCTCGGCAGCGTGCCGGAATTCTGCGACCGCACGGTGCTGATCAAAGGCACGGTATTGGCTTACGGACCGACAGATGAGACCTTTACCCAGGAAAACCTCGAGAGAACCTTCGGCGGCGTGCTTCGCCATCTCATATTGAATGGGGCCGGCGGCAAGCCATATCCCGTCGGTATCCTCACCGACGACGAGAGACCTCTGATCCTGCGGGAGGGCAAGCTGCTCGCGCCTGTCTCTGCGAACGGAAGCGGAGAGCAAGGCTGATGGCCGCCTTTCTCGAACCTTTCACCTATGACTACATGCTGAACGCCATGTGGGTATCGGCTCTTGTCGGCGGCGTCTGCGCCTTCCTCTCCTGTTATCTCATGCTCAAGGGCTGGTCACTGATCGGCGACGCACTTTCGCATTCCATCGTGCCGGGTGTCGCCGGCGCCTACATGATCGGGCTGCCCTTCTCGATCGGTGCATTCTTCTCCGGCGGCCTTGCCGCCGCCGCGATGCTCTTCCTCAACCAGCGCACCAAGCTGAAGGAAGACGCCATCATCGGCCTGATCTTCTCCTCCTTCTTCGGGCTCGGCCTGTTTATGGTATCGCTCCGACCGATTGCGGTGAACATCCAGACCATCGTGCTCGGCAACATCCTTGCGATTACGCCCGAGGACACGCTCCAGCTTGCCATCATCGGCTTCGTTTCGCTCGCCATCCTGCTGGTGAAATGGAAAGATCTGATGGTCGTCTTCTTCGACGAGACTCACGCCCGTTCGATCGGGCTCAATCCGACGCGGCTCAAGATCATGTTTTTCACGCTGCTGTCCGCTTCCACGGTCGCCGCACTCCAGACCGTCGGCGCTTTTCTGGTCATCTGCATGGTGGTGACGCCGGGTGCGACGGCTTACCTGCTGACGGATCGTTTCCCGCGGCTGCTCGTCATCGCCGTAGCGATCGGGGCCGCGACCAGCTTCATCGGCGCCTATGTGAGCTATTTCCTCGACGGCGCGACCGGCGGCATCATCATCGTCCTCCAGACGCTGATCTTCCTGGCCGCCTTCTTCCTGGCGCCCAAGCACGGAATGCTGGCGAGCCGGCGCAGGGCCGCTCAAGCGCTGGAGACATCTCCATGAACGATCTCCCCGCCCTGCTGGTGCCATTCCAGTTCGAGTTCATGATCAACGCCCTGATCATCTCGGTGCTGATCGCCATCCCCGCAGCGCTGCTCTCCTGCTTCCTCGTGCTCAAGGGCTGGGCGCTGATGGGAGACGCCATGAGCCATGCCGTCTTCCCGGGCGTGGTCATCGCCTATATCGTCGGCTTCCCCTTAGCGGTCGGCGCCTTCGCGGCCGGGATGGCCTGCGCGCTTGCCACCGGCTTCCTGAAGGAGAACAGCCGCATCAAACAGGACACGGTGATGGGCATCGTATTTTCGGGCATGTTCGGGTTCGGCCTAGTTCTCTATGTGAAGATCCAATCCGAGGTACATCTCGATCACATCCTCTTCGGCGACATGCTCGGCATCGGCTTTCCCGACATTGTGGAGACGGGCACCGTTGCGGCACTGGCGGCCACCATCATCGCCGTCAAGTGGCGTGACCTGCTGCTGCACGCCTTCGATCCGGCGCAGGCAAGGGCGGTCGGGCTGAGGGTGAATTTGCTTCACTACGGCCTGCTCTGCCTGCTTTCATTGACGATCGTGGCAGCGCTGCGGTCGGTCGGCATCATTCTCGCCATCTCGCTGCTGATCGCACCAGGTTCCATCGCCTATCTGCTGACGCGCCGCTTCAGTACGATGCTCGCTCTGTCGGTCGCAATCGCGGTGATCACGGCTTTTGCCGGCGTCTATCTCTCCTTCTTTATCGACAGCGCGCCGGCCCCGACCATCGTGCTTCTGTTCGCGATCGCCTTCATTGGCGCCTTTGTCCATGCCACACGCAGGGCCGCCCGCATGGAAACCGGAGAAGCAAGCTGAGGAGCCACTGTCGAGGCACGACTGCCTGTCGATTTTTGCGATAAGTTGATTTATTCAGTCTTGTTTTCCGGCCGCTCCTGAGGCTATACCCCGGCCGCATATATTCACGCACCGGGGATTTCTTCGTGACCGACCTCAAATCGCTTCTGGCCGCCTGCGGCCTCTCCGCCCTGATCGGCCTTGCCGCAACTCCCACGCTGGCGGGTTCGACGGCCTACCCGCTGACGCTCGAAAATTGCGGCGCCGAGGTGACCTTCAAGAAGGCGCCGGAGCGGGCGATCGGTCTCGGCCAGAACAGCGCCGAGATCCTGCTGCTGCTGGGCCTTGAGGGCAAGATGGTCGGCACCGCCTTCTGGCCGAGCAAGGTGCTGCCGCAGCTCGCCGAAGCCAATGCCAAGGTCAAGCTTCTCACCGTCGAGATGCCGACCTTCGAATCGATCCTCGCCGAAAATCCCGATTTCGTCGCCGCCGCGCTGCCGAGCCTGGTCGGGCCGAACAGCAAGGTCGCCAAACGCAAAGACTTCGACAAGGTCGGCGTGGCGAGCTACCTTTCGCCCAGCACCTGCCTCAGCACCAAGGACGTCAAGGACCAATACGGCAGCCGCGCCGAGCTGTGGAACATGGATCTTCTCTACAGGGAGATCGACGAACTTTCGCAAATCTTCGACGTCGCCGATCGCGGCCAGGCGCTCATCGCCGACTTCAAGGCGCGCGAAGCCAAGCTTCGCGGAAGCGTTTCCAAGGATGGCAAGAACCTCTCCTACGTCTTCTGGTTCTCCAGCCCCAGCCCTTCGGCCGATGCCTATGTCGGCGGCAAGAACAGCGCCTCCGGGTTCATCGCCGACCTGCTCGGCGGACACAATGCGATATCAGCGGACGCGGAATGGCCGACCATCGGCTGGGAAGGCATCATCGCCGCCAATCCCGACGTTATCGTCGTCGCCAGCCTCGACCGCAACCGCTGGGAGCTCGATAAGCCTGAGGCCAAGATCAACTTCCTGAACACCGATCCGGCCGTCAGCCAGACTCCGGCCGTCAAGAACAAGGCGCTCGTCGTCATGGACGGCCAGGCGATGAACCCGACCATCCGCACGATCTACGGCGCCGAGCAGGTGGCTGAGCAGCTGAAGGCTCTCGGTCTTTTGAAGTGACGGACGCAGGCCGTCTCTTCCGGCAGTTGGGAGCGGTCACCGCGCTGCTGCTCGCCTCCCTCTGCCTCATCGCTGTCGCTATCGGCATCAGCGTCGGGATCGGCGACTTGCCGATTCCGCTTGCGACCACGTTTTCGGCCGTCACCAGTCGGCTCGGATGGACCGCGGTCGAGCTGAACCGCATCCATGAGACGGTGATCTGGGATTATCGCCTGAGCCGCGCGCTCGTCGCCGCTTTCTGCGGCGCGGGACTGGCGCTGTCGGGCGCCGTCATGCAGTCGCTGCTGCGCAACCCGCTGGCCGAGCCCTATGTGCTCGGCATCTCCGCCGGCGCCTCCACGGGCGCCGTGGCAATCGTCATCCTGGGGCTCGGCGCGGGCGCGGTGTCGCTGTCGGCGGGGGCCTTTGCCGGCGCCTTCGCCGCCTTTTTCTTCGTGGCGCTGCTCTCGAACGGCACCCGCGGCGGCGCCGACCGCACCATCCTTGCCGGCGTCGCCGCCTCGCAACTTTTCAACGCCTCGACCTCCTATATCGTCACCACCTCGGCCAATGCCCAGCAGGCCCGCGACGTCATGTTCTGGCTGCTCGGCAGTTTCAGCGGCGTGCGCTGGCCGGAATTCGCGCTGGTCTCGATCATCGTCGGTCTCGGCCTTGCCGCCTGTCTGTTTTACGCCCGCGTACTCGACGCCTTCGCTTTCGGCGACGAGGCGGCATCCTCGCTCGGCGTCAATGTCGGCCGCGCCCGCATGGTGCTCTTCGCGCTGACGGCGATGATGACGGCGACGATCGTCAGCATGGTCGGTTCGATCGGCTTCGTCGGCCTCGTCGTGCCGCATGTCGCGCGCTTCGTCGTCGGGCCGCTGCATATCCGCCTGCTGCCGGCCTGCGCCATTGCGGGAGCAATCTTCATGGTGCTCGCCGATATCGCCGCCCGCGCCCTCATTCCCGGCCAGATCCTGCCGATCGGCGTCGTCACGGCGCTGGTCGGCGTTCCCTTCTTCTCGATCATCCTCTACCGGTTCCAGCGCGCGTCATGAGCATCAAGGCCGACAACCTCACCTGGAAAATTGGCAGGAAGACCATCCTGGACGGCGTTTCCCTGGAGGCGCAGCCGGGCCGGATGCTCGGCCTTCTCGGACCGAACGGCTCCGGCAAGACCTCGCTGCTGCGGCTTCTCGCCGGCCTGAAGCGGCCGCATTCCGGCCGCGTTATGCTCGACCGGAGCGATATCGGCAAGATCAGCCGCCGCTCGATTGCCCGGCGCATCGCCTTCGTCGAGCAGCATGCGACGACCAATGCCAATCTGAAGGTTGTCGACGTCGTCAAGCTCGGCCGTTTCCCGCACCGGTCGATCTTCTCGGGCTGGACGAAGGCTGACGAAGAGGCGGTCGAGGCAGCACTCACGCGCGCCGGCATGGCGCAGAAGCGCGACGATCGCTGGCAGAGCCTGTCGGGCGGCGAAAAACAGCGCACCCATATCGCCAGGGCGCTTGCCCAATCGCCGCAGGAGCTGATCCTCGACGAGCCGACAAACCATCTCGACATCCAGCATCAGATCGGCCTGATGCGGCTCGTCTCCGGCCTGCCGATCACCAGCATCGTCGCCCTGCATGATCTCAACCATGCCGCCATGTTCTGCGACGAACTGATCATCATGCAGCAGGGCAGGATCGTCGCCTCGGGCGCACCTGAAGACGTGCTGAGCGAAAAGCTTCTGCGCGAGGTCTTTTTCATCGAGGCGCGCGTCGAAAGCTCCCCCTATCATTCACGCCCGCATATCCACTATCTCAAATGAGAGTGGCTGGAGACGCTCTCACGTAACGATCTGCAGCGGCAAGGCAGTCGTCTTTTTGATCGTCTTCAGGACGATACTCGACTTGACCGAGGCCAGATTGTCGGTGACCCGGATCATTCTTTCGAGAAACTGGCTAAGATGGTCGAGGTCACGCGTCATCACCTTCATCAGGAAATCGGCGTCGCCCGTCTGCGAATAGCATTCCAGAATCTCAGGCGCAGTTTCGATGAAGCGATGAAGCCGCTCGTTGCCGCTCTCCGTATGCGCGCGCAAGCTGACAAGCGTATGAGCGACGACGGCAAAACCCAGTTTTACCGGATTGAGAATGGCGACGACGCTCTGGATGTACTCCTCATTGCGCAGCCTTTCCAAACGGCGTGCGCATTGGGTCGCGGAGAGATTGACCTTCTGCGACAACTCACCCTGTGTCACCTCGCTGTTTTGCTGGAGGGCGGCGAGCAATTTGATATCGAACTGGTCAAGCATGGCCCACCCCACAGAGAAGGAGAATTTCCGCATAGAATAACCGAATGACGCCGAATGTCTGCATCGATGCGCCGCGATAGGCAGCTAATCGCAGAAATTCGCCGCAAGAGTTCAGTTAGTCTCCGCATAAATCCTGGAAACGGAGGTGGACTTGTGTTTGAGAAACTGAATAATCGGCCAGCCGACAGCCTGCTTGCCCTCATCAAGGCCTTTCAGGCTGACGAGCGCTCCGGAAAGATCGACCTCGGCGTCGGCGTTTATCGCGACGCCATGGGCCGCACCCCGGTGATGCGCGCCGTCAAGGCGGCGGAGCAGTCTCTTCTCGATACCCAGGACAGCAAGAAATATCTCGGCCCGGAAGGCGATCTGCAATTCGTCCGCCTGCTGCAGCCCATCATTTTCGGCACATCGCCGACATTCGGTCACCGCCTTGTCGGCATTCAGACGCCGGGCGGCAGCGGCGCGCTGCGTCTCGGCGCCGAGCTCATCCAGACGGCCAATCCCTCCGCAAAGGTTCTGTTGGGAACGCCGAGCTGGCCGAACCACGCGCCGATCTTTGCCTCGGCGCGCCTGGCCGTAAAGGACTACGCCTTCGTCGACCTGGCGTTGCAGCAGGTCAAATTCGACAGTGTCGTAGACGTCTTGTCTTCCGCTGGGGAAGGCGACGTCGTTCTCCTCCACGGGTGCTGCCACAATCCCACCGGCATCGATTTCACCATGGAGCAGTGGCTAGAAATTACCGAGTTGCTCGTTGCGCGCAGGCTGGTGCCGTTCATCGATCTTGCCTATCAGGGGCTCGGTGACGGCCTCGAGCAGGACGCCGCACCGACCCGGATGATCCTCGATGCGGTCGACGAGGCGCTGATCGCCTATTCCTGCGACAAGAATTTCGGTCTCTATCGCGAGCGTGTCGGCGCGCTCTACGTCATGACCCGCAATGTCGACGACATTGGCAAGGCCGAGAGCAATATGGCCGCGCTTGCCCGCGTGAATTGGTCGATGCCGCCCGATCATGGCGCCGCAATCGTCAGGACCATCCTCGAAAGCCCCGAAATGTCGGCCATGTGGCGCGCCGAGCTCGAAGAAATGTGCGAACGTGTCAACGGCAACCGCGCCGCGCTCGCCGCCGCAGCCCCCGATCTGGCCTTTATCAGCCGGCAGCGCGGTCTGTTCTCCAATCTCTCCATGTCGAAAGAAAAGGCGGTGGCGCTGCGCGCCAGGCACGGCATCTACATGGCCGATTCCGGCCGGATGAACCTCGCGGGCATGCAGCCGGCCGATGCCGGCGCCATCGTCGCCGCACTTCGCGCTGAAGGTTGTTTGAAATGAGCAAGAAGGAAACAACCGGCCAGGCAATCACCCGTTCGCTCATCGCCCATGGGATCGACACGGTGTTCGGCATCCCGGGCGCCCACATGTATGATTTCAACGATGCCCTTTACGGCGCCCGCGACAAAGTTCGCTTCGTTCACACAAGGCACGAACAGGGCGCCGGATATATGGCCTACGGCTACGCCAAATCCACCGGCCGGATCGGCGCTTATACCGTTGTCCCCGGCCCCGGTGTGCTCAATTCCGGCGCGGCTCTTTGCACCGCCTACGGCGCCAATGCGCCGGTGCTGTGCGTCACCGGCAACATCATGTCCCATTTGATCGGCCGGGGCAGAGGACAGCTGCACGAATTGCCCGATCAGCTCGCGACGATGCGCGGGCTTACCAAGACCGCGGAACGCATCAATCATCCGTCCGAGGCTGGCCCCGTGATGGCCGAGGTCGTCAGTAAAATGCTGTCCGGCCGCCAGGGTCCGGGAGCGGTCGAAGCCCCATGGGACGTGTTTGGCCAATCCGGCCCCGAAGTCGACATTCCCGTCGGCACGAAAGCCCCTCACCCAACCGTCAACTCCGATCAGATCGCTGCCGCGGCGACGCTGATATCGGGTGCCAGAAACCCGATGATCATGGTTGGCGGCGGTGCGGCGGATGCCGGCGCCGAGATCGCCGCTCTTGCGGAACTGCTGCAGTCGCCCGTCACCTCGCATCGATCCGGCAAGGGCGTCGTCGCCGACGACCACCCGAACTATCTGAATTTCGTCGCCGCCTATGAATACTGGAAAAACACCGATGTTCTGATCGGCATCGGCAGCCGGCTCGAATTGCAGTTCATGCGATGGAAGTGGCTTCCCAAGGATCTCAAGCTCATCCGCATCGATATTGATCCGACCGAGATGGTCCGCCTCAAGCCTGATGTCGGCATCGTCGCCGATGCCAAGACCGGAACCCGGGCGCTGCTCGATGCGCTGGCAGGCGCCAGCCGCGAGGACCGCACGCGCGAATTCGCCGAGGTCAACGAAGCGGCCAGATCTCGTTTCTCAGAAGTGCAGCCGCAGCTCGCCTATCTCGATGCCATTCGCCAGGCTCTTCCAAGGGATGGCTTCTTCGTCGAGGAGGTCAGCCAGATGGGCTTTACCGCCCGCTTTGCCTTCCCGGTCTACGGCCCGCGTCAATACGTGACATGCGGTTATCAGGACAATCTGGGGTTTGGCTTCAACACAGCCCTGGGGGTAAAGGTCGCCAATCCCGACAAAGCCGTGATCTCCGTCTCAGGCGATGGCGGCTTCATGTTCGGCGTGCAGGAGCTTGCAACCGCCGTCCAGCACAAGATCAATGTCGTCGCTATCGTCTTCAACAATTCGGCCTATGGCAACGTCCTGCGCGACCAGAAGCAGGCATATGACGGCCGCTATCTCGGCTCGGACCTCACCAATCCTGATTTTGTCGCGCTCGGGAAAAGCTTCGGCGTCCGGTCATTCAAGGTGACGAGCCCCAGTGAACTGAGAGAGACGATCGAGAAAGCCCTTTCGCTCGATGAACCCGTGCTCATCGAGGTTCCGATCGAAAAAGCATCCGAGGCAAGCCCCTGGCCTTTCATTCATCCGGCGCCGCACGCCTGATGAATCCCATCAACGCGACGGTCCCTCGAGAAAGACCGTCGCCAGCGGCGGCACCGTCAGCGATAAGGAGAATGGCCGGCCATGGGCCGGCACTGGCTCACTCGACAGCGCGCCGTTGACCAGGCCGGAGCCGCCATATTCGCGTGCATCCGTCGTGATCCGCTCGATCCACACGCCATCATCAGGCACGCCGATCCTGTAGCCGTAACGCGGCACCGGCGTGAAATTCGATACGATGAGGACGGATGAAGAGCGGTCCCTGGCATAACGAAGCATGCCAAGAACGGAATTGACGGCGTCATCGGCAGCCGCCCATTCGAAGCCTTCAGGATGAAAATCGCCGAATTGCAACGCCGGCTCGTCGCTATAAAACGCATTCAGATCCTTCACCAGGCGCTGAATGCCGACATGCACCGGCCGGTCCAGCACATCCCAGCTCACCGAAGCGTCGTGGTTCCATTCGCCCGGCTGGGCCACCTCGCTTCCCATGAATAACAACTTCTTGCCGGGGTGGCCCCACATGAAAGCGAGGTAGCTGCGCAGATTGGCGAATTTCTGCCATTCGTCGCCCGGCATCTTCGTCAGCAGCGAGCCTTTCCCGTAGACCACCTCGTCATGGGAAATCGGCAGCATGAACCGCTCGGAATAGGCATAGATCATGCCGAAGGTCATCGTGCCGTGGTGATAGCTGCGGTAGACCGGATCCTTCTCGATATAACTGAGGCTGTCGTGCATCCAGCCCATGTTCCATTTGATGTCGAAACCGAGGCCGCCCTGCTCGGGCGGCTTGGTAACGCCGGGCCAGGCCGTCGATTCCTCGGCGATGGTCATGGCATGCGGGCAGCGCTCGTGGATGATGCTGTTCAGATGCTTGAAGAATTCCACCGCTTCCAGATTTTCGCGGCCGCCATATTGGTTGGGAACCCACTCGCCTTCGTTGCGGCTGTAGTCGCGGTAAAGCATCGAGGCCACGGCGTCGACGCGCAAGCCGTCGACATGGTAGCGCTCGAGCCATTCGAGCGCGCTGGCGATCAGGAAGCCTTTGACCTCGTTGCGGCCGAGATTGTAGATAAGTGTGTTCCAGTCCCGGTGAAAGCCTTCACGCGGGTCCTCGTGTTCGTAGAGCGCGCTGCCGTCGAAGCGGGCAAGACCCCAGACATCCGTCGGAAAATGGGCCGGCACCCAGTCGAGGATGACGCCGAGCCCGGCGCTATGGCAGCGATCGACGAAATAGGCGAAATCCTCCGGCGTGCCGTAGCGGCCGGTCGGGGCAAACAAGCCGAGCGGCTGATAGCCCCAGGAGCCGCCGAACGGATGCTCCATGATCGGCAGTAGTTCGATATGGGTGAATCCCATGTCGCTGGCATAGGGAACGAGCCGCTGGCTGAGCTCGACCCAGTCGAGATATCTGTTGCCGTCCCGCCCGTCGCGCAACCAGGAGCCGGCGTGCACCTCATAGACTGACATCGCGCCTTCCAGCCTTTCCTGGCGGGAGCGGTCCCTCATCCAGCCGTCGTCGCTCCATCGAAACGGCGTCGACGATGCAACGATCGAGGCGGTGGATGGGGCGGCTTCGCTCGCCCTCGCCACCGGATCGGCCTTTTGCGGCAGGCAGGTTCCCTCGGCGTCGACGATTTCGAACTTGTATCTTTCGCCGGGCGCCAGCCGGGGAATGAACAGCTCCCAGACGCCCGCCGACTGGCGCAGCCGCATCGGATTTCGCCGCCCATCCCAGGCATTGAAGTCGCCGACGACCGAGACTCGGCGGGCATTCGGCGCCCATACCGCGAAACGAACGCCCGCTATGCCGTCGATCGGCATCGCCACCGCGCCAAGCGTGCGGCTCAGACTGTAATGCGTGCCCTCCGATATTAAATGAAGGTCGAGCTCACCGAGCAGCAGGCCGAAACTATAGGGATCCTCGGTGATCTGCACCGCATCCGGCCATGTGATCTTCAGCCGGTATCCGGTCCTCAAACCGGTTGCCGCCGCAAACAGGCCGGCGGGATGGGCGATACTGAAGGGCGCCACTACCCGGCCGCTCGCTGCCTCGATCAAATCGACGGCTTCGGCGCCGGGCAAATAGACCCGCACAATCGTCATGCCGCCACTTTCGTGCGGGCCGAGGATCGAGAAAGGATCGCCGTGGCGTCCCTCGATCAGGGCCCAGAGTGCATCCTGTCCGATGCCGGCGAGAAGTTCCGTGCGCTCAACATTCATGCCTTGACTCCCGCCAGGCGCGATACGATTTCGGTGAGGCCGGAGAGCGGGATCGGAAGCCATTTCGGCCTGTTGCGGGCTTCATAGGCGATTTCATAAGCGGCCTTTTCGAGAAGAAAGGCATCGAGGACCCTCCGTCGTTGATCGGCTGGCATGTCAAGCGCCTTCGATGCCGAAACCGCCTGTGAATAGGCATCGAGGAACGCCTCTTCCGCCTGGTGTCCGAAGCGGGCGATGGCCTCGCGCCGGACTTCGTTCTCGTGTTCGATGACGGCATCGTTGTCGAGCTTGGCGGTGGCGACGAGATAACTCAGTGATCGCAAAAGCCCGGCGACATCGCGCAGCGGATTGGTCTTGGCGCGGCGCTCGCCCAGGTTTTTCGCAGGCTCGCCCTCGAAGTCGATGATGACGGCATCGCCCTCGCTGACGAGGATCTGGCCAAGATGGAAATCGCCATGTGTTCGCGTCATCAGCGTATGGCGTGTGGCCTCAGCCAGCGTCGCGCCGAGTTCGACGAGTTCGGAGCGGCGCTTGAGCAACGGGGCTGCGAGCAGGTCGATCACCGGATCGGCATTTTCCTCGCGTTCGGATAGTTTCGACATCGCATAGTCGACCTCGCCGGCAACCGCCTTCTTCATTGCCTCGACTTCGCTGTCGCCGGCAACGACCGGGCGGAAAGCTTCGTCCGCGGTCTCGCCGGCGAGCACGACATGCAGTTCGCCGAGCCGCAGGCCAACCATCGCGACAAAGCTGATCAGCGGCTGGAAGACGTCGTCGCCCGGCTGGACGGCTGGGTCGTTCAGCACGAGTTCGTCTGCCCCGCGGCGCAGATTGTTCAGCATCCAGTTCCAGGCATCGCCCTGATTGCGGATGGCGCCTTGGACGATAATCAATGTCGAGCGGCGTCCACTGGAGTCCGTATGCGCGACCTCGCCAAGCAGGGGCGCAGTGTGGTCATAGCCGGCGCGGGTCAGATAGCGCGTCATCTCGACCTCCGGATGAATACCGGGAAAGATGTGCCGGATCAGCTTGATCATCGCGAGCTCGCCGACGATCAGCGAACTGTTGGATTGCTCGGCCGAGAGCCAATGGACCGGAAGGTCGTCGGTGACCGCGAGACGATCGAGCCGCTCCGTGCCGAGAAATTCGAGCATGCCGGTGCGGCCGGTGATGCGGGAGCGGTCGCCAAGCCCGCGCAGGATGCCGCGCGCCATCGCCTCAGCGGCAAATCCGTCCGTCAGGAAGCCGACGCGCCTGCCCTGGCGGATCCGTCCGAGCGCGAGCTGCTGGGTCAGGACCGACGGTTGCGCGTCGTCCCAGGCAACCGCCAGCGGCAGCTGGTAGGATTCGCTATGGTTCGGCAGCACCGCCTCCAGTTCGCCGAGGACGATCCCGTCGGCAAACGGAATCGGCGTTGCGGAGATCAGACGCGCCGCCTGCAGCGGCTGGTCCTTTGCCCCGAACCACCGCCGCTTCGCCAGATAAGCAGGCAGAATTTCATTGCTGAGGACACGGGCAAGCTTGGGTTCATCGACAAGGTCGAGCAGGCCGCGACGGGTGACCATCGTCACCAGATCGGGAAGCTGCTCGGGCGGCGCGGTGCGCCATGCCGGCGGGTCGGCATCGGCCTCCAGCTGGAACCAGAAAAAGCCGTAGGGCGGCAGTGTCAGCAGATAGGTCAGTTGCCCGATCGGCGGAAAGGGCGACATGCCGGTCAATTCGATCGGAACGCGGCCCTCGAAGGCTGAGAGGTCGAGTTCGACGGCCTGGGGCAGCCGCGAGAGGTTGGCGACGCACATCAGGGTCTCGCCGTCATATTCCCTGAGATAGGCGAGGATCTTGCGGTTCTCCGGCGCGAGGAACCGCAGCGAACCACGGCCGAAGGCCGGATGCCGGCCGCGCAGCGCCAGCATCTTGCGCGTCCAGTTGAGCAGCGAATGCGCGTCCGTGCTCTGCGCCTCGACATTGACGGCCTCGAAACCGTAAAGCGGGTCGGCGACCGGCGGCAGGACGAGACGCGCCGGGTCGACCCTGGAGAAACCGCCATTGCGGTCCGGAGACCATTGCATCGGCGTCCGCACCCCATCCCGGTCGCCGAGATAGATATTGTCGCCCATGCCGATCTCGTCGCCGTAATAGATGACCGGCGTTCCCGGCATCGAGAGAAGCAGCGCATTCATCAGCTCGATCCGTCTGCGGTCGCGCTCCATCAACGGCGCCAGGCGCCGCCTGATACCGAGGTTGATGCGGGCGCGCTTGTCGGATGCATAAGTTTCCCAGAGATAGTCGCGCTCGGCGTCGGTCACCATTTCGAGTGTCAGCTCGTCGTGGTTGCGCAGAAAGATCGCCCATTGGCAATTCTCGGGAATTTCCGGCGTCTGCCGCAGGATATCGGTGATCGGGAAGCGGTCCTCCTTGGCAATCGCCATATACATGCGCGGCATTAGCGGGAAGTGGAAGGCCATGTGGCACTCATCGCCCTCGCCGAAATATTCGCGCGTGTCCTCCGGCCATTGATTGGCCTCGGCAAGCAGCATCACGCCGGGATGGGTGGCATCGAGAGCAGCGCGGATGCGCTTCAGGATTGCATGGGTTTCCGGCAGGTTCTCGTTGATCGTGCCCTCGCGCTCGACCAGATAGGGGATCGCGTCCAGACGGAAACCGTCGATGCCGGTTTCCAGCCAGAACCGCATCACCTTCAGCAGTTCCTCCATGACGAGCGGGCTGTCGAAATTCAGGTCGGGCTGATGGGAATAGAAGCGGTGCCAGTAGTAGGCGCCGGCCACCGCATCCCACGTCCAGTTGGATTTTTCCGTATCGATGAAAATGATGCGCGTTTCCGGAAATTTCTGATCGGTGTCCGACCAGACATAGAAGTCGCGCTCCGGCGATCCGGCCGGCGCCTGGCGGGCGCGCTGGAACCAGGGATGCTGATCGGAGGTATGATTGATGACGAGCTCGATGATGACACGGATATTGCGCTGGTGGGCGGCATCGACGAAGGCGCGGAAATCCTCCACCGTCCCGTAATCAGGGCTGACATTGCCGTAATCGGCAATGTCATAGCCATCGTCGCGGCGCGGCGAGGGAAAGAAAGGCAGCAGCCAGATGGCGTTGACGCCGAGGGCGGCGATATGATCGAGCTTGGCGTGCAGGCCGGCAAAGTCCCCGACGCCGTCGCCATTGGCGTCGTAGAACGACTTGATGTGCAGCTGGTAGATGATCGCATCCTTGTACCACAGCAGCGGCTGGTGCGAGCCATCGGCATTCATCGTGTCCATTCATGCCTCCCTTGAGCGAATACGCCAGATCGCATAGGGCAGAACGTGCGGATTGAGCCCGATGTTCTGCCATTTGCCGGTCCAGTTGAAACGATGCCCGCCGATCAGATCTTCGGCATCTAGCGTGCCGCCATCCCCGAGCGACCAATGCCAGAGCGGCAGCTCGACATCGCTTTGCTGGAAATTGTGAGGGTCGAGACTGATGGCGATCAGCAGGACGTTGTCACGCGCACGGCTTGCCTTTTCGAAGAACAGGATATTGTCATTGCGCGCGTTCAGCAGCGTCAGCCCTAGATGCGAATGCAGCGCGGTGTTTTCGGTCCGGATGCGGTTGAGCATGCTGATCTCGGCGATGATGTTGCCCGGCCGATCGTAGTCCCAGGCGCGGATCTCATATTTCTCGCTGTCGGCATATTCCTTGCGCTTGGCATCGGGTCGCCCTTCGCAAAGCTCGAAACCATTATAGACGCCCCACAGGCCCGAAAGGGTGGCGGCAAGGGCTGCGCGGATCAGGAAGGCGGGACGCGGCGCGTTCTGGAGGAAATCCGGATTGATATCATGGGTGTTGACGAAGAAATGCGGGCGGAAGAATTCCTTCGCCTCCGTCTCCGTCAGCTCGCGCATATATTGCTCGAGTTCCCATTTGGCATTGCGCCAGGTGAAATAGGTATAGGACTGGGAAAAGCCGATCTTCGCCAGCCGGTACATCACCTTCGGCTTGGTGAAGGCTTCCGACAGGAAGACCACATCGGGATGACGCGCCCGGATATCGCCGATCAGCCATTCCCAGAACGGAAAGGGCTTGGTATGCGGATTGTCGACGCGAAACAGCTTGACGCCCTGGTCGACCCAAAGCTGGACGATGTCTCTCAGCTCCACCCATAGTGAAGGCAGCGCGTCCTTGGTGTAGAAATCGACGTTGACGATGTCCTCGTATTTCTTCGGCGGGTTTTCCGCATATTTGATCGTGCCGTCCGGCCGCCAGTCGAACCAGCCGGGATGCTCCTTCAGCCAGGGGTGATCCGGTGATGCCTGGATGGCGAGGTCGAGGGCGATCTCCAGCCCATGCCGGCTTGCCGCCTCGACCAGACGCCGGAAATCCTCGAATTCGCCGAGCTCGGGATGGATGGCGTCGTGACCGCCCTCCTCGGAGCCGATCGCATAGGGACTTCCGGGATCGTCAGGCCCGGCTTTCAGGCTGTTGTTGCGGCCTTTCCGGTTGGTCGAACCGATCGGATGAATCGGCGGGAAATAGAGCACGTCGAAACCCATATCGCGGATGGCAGGCAATCTCGCGATCACGTCGTCGAACGTGCCGTGCCGGTCCGGATCGCCGCTCTGCGAGCGCGGGAAAATCTGGTACCAGCTGGCAAAGCCGGCGGCCTTGCGCTCCGCATCGACGGCGCTTGCCATGGAGCGAAGCCGGAACGGCCGCCTGTCGGCCTTGTTCATCAATTCCGATGTCTTGGGCTCGAGCAGGATCGCCGTGCGCTCGGCATCCGACGCCTGTTCGAGGCGGTCGACAAGAGCGTCCAAATCGGCGCCCAGCGCTGCAGGCGCCGCGACCTTTGCCGAACGGACGAGGTTCAGCCCTTCCTGCAGCTCGAGCTTCAGGTCCAGCCGGGCGTCGTTCTTCTTGGTCAGCTCGTAGCGAAAGATCGCAAACGGGTTTTTCCACGCCTCGACGGCGAACTCGTAACGTCCGGTGCGCTCCAGCAGGAAGTCGGCACGCCAGCGGTCGTTTTCGACCAGATGCATCTCCGTCTCGTTCCAGTCCGCCATGGCATCGAGCGGACGCCAGAGCAGGACGCTAGCGATCGGGTCGTGGCCGTCGGCGAATATGTCGGCCTCGACGGTTACGACGTCACCGACCACCCGCTTGACCGGGAAACGACCGTCATCGACGCGAGGCATGATGTTTTCGATGGCAAGCCTTGGCGATGCCGTCGCCTGCGCGATCTCCACAGCGGGCCTGGAGATGATCGGCGCCGGCGTCTTGCCTTCGATGACCCGCGCCTCCCCTGCCCGCAAACGCAGAGCCGCGCCGTCGGCGGCAGAGGGAAGAAAACCGAAGGCCGCTTCGCGAAGTGCGGTGACCGGCGCCGGTGCGCTTTTCCGAAGGTCCCTGTTCAGCAGGATGAACCGCACATTGTCAGCGCTCCGCAGATCCAGCACCTCGGACTGCAGAAGTGCCGAGACCGGTCCATTGGCGTTGCGGATCAGGCGCAGCGATGAGGCCGGCGCATTCTCGACCTTGCCGATTTCGGTATTCGCAAGGCGGATTTCGGAACAAAGATCGAAAGCGAGGTCGTGGCGCAGTCCCCGAAGACCCGACCTGTTTCCGTGCGTCGGATCGAGCGGCGTGGCCGCACCATATTCGAAACCCATCGGAACCATCAGGCCGCCGCCGAGCGAAGCGGCAAGGTGCAAGGCTCTGACGGCGCGCCGCTCGAGAATCTCGCGGCTCTCGGTTCCATGCGCGATGCGCCGCGCGAAAGGCGGCTCCGGAAATGCTACCTGCCAGCCTAGCGATTGCTGTACGCGATGCTCGTCGATGAACCATCTCTCGTCGAAATCCCACCAGGCCATCGACGAAAAACAACCGTCGAAACCTGTTCCCTTGATCCCGCCCCTCACCGCAAAATCGGTGCCGGGCGTCCAGGCGAAGAATTGCGCCTCGGTCTTTTCGCGCACCGCCGCAATCAGCGATTTGAAAAGTGTCGGTGCGACGCGATCGATCCCAAGCATCCGGTAGCCGGAGAGACCAAGACCGCTCAGCCGCTGCAGCCGTTCGGTCCATTCCGCCAACAGCTGCGATTGCCGTTCCGCCCCCATCGCCGTCAGCGGCTCCACCGGGTCCAGCGGCGAACGTCTCGGGTCGACAGGGCGAAAGCCCGCCTGGGCGTCGCGTGCCCTACCGTCGAGCATCAGGTCCATCATCAAGGCGACACCGCTCTTGCGGCCAGCCTCCGCCAGGCGCGCCACCCCATCCTCGACCGCGCTTGCGAGCGACAGTTCAGGATCGAGGCGGTCGAAATCCCGGGAAGCAAACACGCTGCGCTCCCCGCCCCGATCGAAGAGGGGTGCCGTCAGCACATGATCGAAACCGGTATCCGCCGCATGGTCGAAAACCTCGCGCCATGTATCGATGCCCTGGAGAAGGAGCGGATTGACATAATAGATCCGGGGTGGGGTGCTCAACACACCCCCGTTCGCAGAAAATGACATCGGCCGCCGCCTCGAGTTGCTTTTCAGGCAAACTACCTTTGGCGGTTGTTGTTCCACCGGCACGGCCAATTCGCGGCTGTACGAAATCATCGGTCGCATCGGCGCCGGATCGACGGGGCGCGCTTCTTCGAGCTTCAAAACTTTCCCGTGAGACGACGAGACCTTGAGAATTCCAGCCGCATCCGAGTAGTCTCCCCTTGTCCAGGGGGGTGAGTCGTTTGGCCGTTGAGAGCGCATCCATGCTTCGATCGATACTCTGCGCCACAACCCTTTCGGCCTGCGTCCTGTGCCTGACCTCCTGGAGCATCGAGACCGATCGTTCCACAGAGTACAAACACGGCCTGTTCGAAATCCGCGAGGAGGCCAGGCACTTCGTCGAGCGGGAGAATACCAAAGGGCAGCAGCCATGGGAGGTGCTGGAGCCCAACGCGAAGGTGCTGGTACCCCGATGCGCGGTCCCGCTCCGGTCACAATGGACGCCGAAGAGCCTCGGCCGCTCGAAACCCAGCGTGATGGTGATATGCGCAACCGCCGTGCCGAATGATGTGATGAGCCATTGGGATGTCCATGTCCCCGTACAGCGGAAGCCACACCATCCTTAAAGGGCAGGTACCTGAGCAGGATTTGATGTAGTGAATGAAAGCACTCCGACTCCTATAGAGGCGACCAGACGTGAACGCACCGGTAGAATTATGCTCCTATCCCGAACTTGACGATCGGATCGTAATCGTTCGGGCGGGGGAGGAAGTCGATGCCGTGTTTGTCCTGACCGAGAGATTCAACGTCCTTATCGATACGCTCGGAACGCCAGAGCAATGCCTGAGGGCGCTGGATCTGCTTGAAGAAAAGGCTGCAGCCCGCCCGCTGATCGTCATCAATTCGCACATGGATTGGGATCACTTCTGGGGAAATGCCGCCATTGCGGGGCGCGCTCCGATTATCGCGCATACCGCAGCGCTCGATCGTTTGCGCGACCCCTCGGCGCAGCAACTCCTCAAAGACAAGATGAACCAGGAATCGCGGTTTCAGAATGTCGAACTCATTGGCCCCGACATTACCTTCTCCGGCGCGATGGTCCTCAACGGCGGCGATCTGACGCTCGAACTCATCCATACACCCGGGCACACGCCCGACCATATCGCCGTGTGGATTCCCGAACTGCGCACCTGCCTGGCTGTCGACGCAGTGGAATACCCCATTCCGGAGGTCTGGAGCAGAACTGCCGGCGATCTTCGCCTGATCCGTTCCTCGCTGCAGCGAATCCGCGATCTCGACGCGCGGCTGATCATCCCCGCGCATGGCCAGACATCTTCGCCTTCGACGGTGAAGGCGAACCTCGCCTATTTCGAGGCCCTGGCCGATCGTGTCGACGGGTTGAGCGAACGCCAGCTGGCCGATGGGCGGCTCACCCGTTCAAGCGGTTTCCGGCTTGAAGACTTCGTCGCCATCCCCGACGGGATGCCTGCGGATACGGCGACCTTCTACCGGAACTGCCATGAGACCAACCTTGGCGCCACGGTTCAGGCCCACATCGAAAAACGGAAATCCGCATAAAGGTGGGAGGCGATGACGTGAAACCGTTGGAAGGCGGGCGAACCGGGCAGATCTGGCGCGACGGCGATACCGTCATCAGACCGGCAGGCGCTTGGACGCCGACCGTGCATCGGTTTTTGCGCCATCTCCGGAGCCGCGGTTTTCTGGCGGCGCCGATGCCGGTCGGCATCACGGGGGAAAACCAGGAAGTTGTCAGCTATGTCACCGGGCGCGTCTGCGAACACTTGGCGGATCCATTTGTCGGGTCGGAGACCATGCTGCTGTCTGCGGCCAGGCTTCTGCGGGATTTTCATTCGACATCCGAAGGGTTTCTGGCAACGGATCGAGGGGTCCAGACATGGATGCTGCCGCCGCAGGAACCGCGCGAGATCGTCTGCCACGGAGATTATGCACCGTACAATGTCGCCACGGCAGAGCATGAGGCCGTCGGCATCATCGATTTCGACACCGCCCATCCCGCCCCGCGCCTCTGGGATCTGGCCTATACGGTCTACCGCTGGGCACCCTTGTCCGATCCCTCCCATCCCGGCGTGACATCAAGCCCCGACGAGCAGCTGCGGCGAGCGGAAATCTTCTGCAACGCCTATGGAACGACGGCAAAAGAACGGCGCCAGCTCCCGGAGATGATCTGCCGGCGGCTTCAGGCGCTCGTCGACTTCATGCAGGCGAGCGCCTCGGCCGGAGACGAGACCTTCGCGGAGGACGTGGCTGCGGGAGACGCCCGGCTGTATCTCGGCGATATCGACTATATCAGAAGGCATCGGGATCGACTGCTGAAGGCTTTGTCCTGACGCGGCTCGCTGCGTCCCGCCTGCCGCTTATGTCACATATCCAATCGTTCCGGAGTGATCATCTATCGATATGCGCAGTGGGGTTATCTTCGTGGCGATTTGAACGGGACGATTGCGGCCCTGCCAATATCCTGTTCGATCTCGACCCGCATGCTGTCTATAAGCTCCTGGTACTCAGTGACGCGTTCATCTCGCTCCGGATCGGATGATTGCTCCCATTTCTGTTTCTCGGTGTTTGCCATTGCGAAGTCGTCGCAGAGATCGCGGAACCCCTCGCTGCGGGCGGCGAGTTCCTCGATCACATCGGCGCGCTCCTTAAAGACGCTTTTTACGAATCCAACACCGTTCTCCATCCGGTTTATCCATCCGCGTCCATCGCCTCACAGCAGGCGATGGCAAAACATCATGATCCAAACTTCTCGCTTGGCACTGTATCTTGCCGTTACAAACAGTATCGACGCGGCAATGCCTCTCAACGCAACCCCCACCCCAGAAGCAGCATGCCGCTCGCAGCCGTCCAGCTGCCAACCACCCGCATTGCAATGCGTGTCCAGTTCCACTTCGCTTTCAGGATGGCAGCCGAGACGAGGGTGATCAAAACGAAGACAAGGCCAGCTGACCCGATGACCGCAGCCGGACCGTCGCCGATGGCAAAGTATGCCGAGCCGAAATTGTACCCTTCAAACGCGCCGAACAGTATCGCGAGCAACGCCAAACACCAGGCGGGCATTCGAATGTCGGTCGCCACCAGTCCTCCCAGCATGAGCAAGGGCAGACTTTCGTAGGCAGGACTGACGGCGAGTGGGCCGAGCAACATCCCGACGAACCCGAATACGACCCACGCGGTCGGCAGGATCACCACCGAGGCCCGGGCATGGGCCAGCCCTCGAAGTCCGGCCAATATGCCAAGCGCGATGATGGGCAGAATGACTTCCGGCGACATCGCAAAATGCGCGACGCCATCGTAGACAGGTCCCAATCCCGTATTGACCAGATGAGCGCCGGCGTCCGCCGGACTCGCAAGAATTCCGGCGGCCGCCAACGCAGCGCGAACGCGTTTTCTTCCGGGAGCCCCAGCCTCTGTCATGCGAGTGCATTCCACAAAAAGAGTGCGCCGACTGCGCCGACCGCTCCCCCTGCGGCCCTGACGGTGATCTTGCCCCACGGCCACTGGTAGAGCAGTCCAATGACGATGCCGGTCGCGTGCAACAGTCCCGTGGCGATCACGAAGCCGAGGCTGAAGAACAGTGCGTTTTCACCGGGAGGCAATTCGGCACCGTGTGCGTAACCGTGGAAGATCGCGAATACTCCGACGAGGATCGCTGCAGCGACGAGCGGCGGCCGGATTTCGGCCAGAACAGCCGCCCCCAGCAGGATACCAGATAGTGCTATGCCGATTTCAACGCCCGATAGGGACACGCCGAGAAGGCCGAGGAAGCCGCCGAATGCCATGACCAAGGGGAAGGTGATGGGAAGCAGCCAGATTGCCGGCTTGCCCAACTGCGCGCCCCACAGACCCACCGCGATCATCGCCACGACGTGATCGAGCCCGGTGATGGGATGAAGGAAGCCGACGGCCAAACCCGATGCGCCTCCCGTTCCGACATGCGCCTCGGCAACGCCCGCGGAAAGGAGAAGCGCCGTGACGACAAGACCCGTATTCCGATTTGATCCGCCTCTCATGCGGCTCCCCCCAACATTGCTGCGATGCGATCAATGGTCCAGTAGGCGCCCAATATCCCGACTACATAGGCAGGCATCAGTTCCAGGCCGCGCGGCAATCTAACCTCGATCGATTTCAAGGCGGCAGTAAGCAGCAGGATCAGTCCCACGAATGCCAGTTGGCCAGCCTCGACCCCAAGATTGAACATCAGTAGCGCAAACGGGATGTCGCCCTGCGGCAGGCCCAGCGCCGTCAGTCCGCTCGCAAATCCAAACCCGTGCAACAGCCCGAAGGCGAAGGAGACGATCCACGGGTGACGGATGGTAAAGCTCGTCTGCCCACGCCATACCCGGACGATCTCGGGGCCGAGAAACAGGATGGACAGTGCAATCACCGCATTGAGCGGCAGCGCCGGAACAGCGATCTCTCCCAGCGTCGCGACCGCGAGAGTGATGGAATGGGCGACCGTAAAAGCGGTGATCGTCTTCACCAGCATCCACCGCGAGCGGACGATGAAGAGCAGACCGAAGACGAATAGCAGATGATCTATGCCGAGAAGAATGTGCTGGATGCCGTTCACGAAGTACACTCTCGCCGCAGCAAGTGGGCTGCGGCTGGCGGCGAAGTCGATCCAGGGCTGAGATGGATGGATCATCGTCGTCTCGACGGTGCCATCCTGCAGATGAACGCGAACCAGTACATCGGTGATGGTCGCCTGCAAGCCGACGAACTCAACCTGCTTGCCTGCAAGGCCATCGCCATCCGTCTCGATCACCCGCGTTTCGACAAGCGAATCTGGAAGATCACGTTCTGCCGGCATCGTCACGTTGCGCACACCGTCCGAAAATCTGATCGTAACCGGGAGGCGCATGCCCGATAGCATGGGCGTCCGCCAAACGACCTTGTAGCGGTTTGCTGCCATCTCATCGATCTGGAGGTAGGCAGGCCGTATCTCGTGGGCGCAGGCGGCTTCAACGAGCGTAAGGACGGCGACGACGACGCCGAAAAGCAGATGCCCAAGGTCCCCGGACAATATCCACGCGCGCCTCATTGCGCCGACACCTCAAGCCCGAGGTTGAAGCCTGGCGGCACCCGCAAGTCCTGAAAGTCGGCGGCGTCGATGGGCGGCGCGACAATCGTGTAGCGCGACCGCATTTCATCCAGCGCCGAGTTCTTGATCTCGCGATACTTGTCGTCGATCCAGCCCGCCTTCACGTTTGGCATCACCTCGGCATAGGTTGGGATCCGGCCTGGTTCGATGGAGTCGATCCAGACGAGATGCCAGCCGTATCCCGATTTGACCGGTCCGGCCCATTTCCCCGGAGCGAGCTGGAAGAGTGTCTTGGAGAACTCCGGCCCGAATTCCTTCGCCATCTGATCGGGAGTGGCGTCGCCGTAATTGCTCTGGAACATGAAGGGATCGCCGATTGCGGCCACTTCGCTGGATTCGGGAGAATTCCCCTCGATTAGAGCCAGAGCGGCTGCGGCCGCCTCCTTGGTTTCTTTCCCGTGCCGGTCCGTCGAGAAATAGAGATGTCGGAACGTCGCATGTGCAGGGAGCGCGAAGGTATCCGAATTTTTCTCGAACCAGTCCTTCAGCTCCGCGTCGGTCGGCTCCTGCAGGGCGGCTACGTCGCTGGCGAGAAAGTCCATCTTCTGCGCCAGCCGGCGCTTGACCACCTCGTCGTCGCGATCAAGCCCGAGGGCGACGGCTTCCCGAAAGAGGATTTCCTGCGTCACTTTCTGATCGACGAGGCCGCGCACCTGTTCCGGCGTCGGGGTCGACCTTCCCTGCGCCAGCCAGCTTATCGCCAGTTGCCGGACGTCGTCCTTGGTCAAAACGATCCGGTTTATGGTCGCCGCGCCATCCCGCGCTGGCGTCAGCACATAATAGCCTCCAAACAGCAAGGCTCCGGCGGCGACGAAGTGGAGCAGCGGCTCGCTGACAAGTCGCCGCAATCTCCCCGAGGCGTTATGGTCGCCGCCGTCTGCATTGCCGAAGGGCTCAGGCCTTTCTTCAGGAGGCAGTTTCACTGGCCCGCCTCCTTATCGAATTACGGCCTGGACTTCGTAGTTCGCATAGCCGAATTCATCGCTCCTGGCGGCCACGTACTTGTCGCCGGACGAATAGACCGTCAACTCGAACGGAGTACCATCGATCGTCGTGATGATGTGGCCGTCCTTGATTGCATAATCGGCCGACGATCCCGACGTGCTCGGATGCATGATCTGCAGAACGTCATCCACGCTGGGTTGACCACCGTTCAGCTCGGTTATGACGCGCTGACCATGCTCACCGAACAGGACATCGAAATTCTGGTTGGTGACCCTGTTGCGTACTTTCAACGTCTTCCCAACGACGAGTTCCTTCAGTTGATCGTTGGTGAGCGCGACGGCTCCTGCCTTGGTCAGATCGTCGACGATCAGCCCGCGCTCGGCCTTGGCGACGGCCGCAGGGGTCGGCGTATACCAGATTGGTGTCGTCCAGGCGCGTTCCTGAACCGTCGCCGCCACGCTGCTCGGGGGCAGGATGCCAAGCTTGACGGCATCGTACGTGCTCCAGCGCGGCGTCGGGATCTGCAAGACACGCGAGTAATAGAAGGCATGCAGGCTTGGCTCGAACTCCGGGTCGCTCCACACCGCCTTCAGTTCCACGGCGCCGATATCATTGGTGTAGGTCGCCTTGGTGATGTCGACGGTGCTTCCCACCGGAGGGAGTTTGCCGGTCACCGGATCCGGTTGACGACTTCCTGCCCAGGCCACGTCGAATATCTTTTCGAAGATCTGGCCCTGCTTGGTCCAGCCCTTGACGATCTGGATACGATCGAGATTGGCGTCGTCGGGGTCCTTCACCGCAGCAACGATGAAGGTGGGAACCTTGTCATCGGCCGCAGGAAGATCACCGCCCATCGGGACGCCGCCGGCGTATGCGGTTTTTGCCCAGCCCGCGTTGGCAAGAACGCCTTTGTCGTAGTCCCAGCCGCCAAACATGCGTGCCTGGATCCGCACGCCGCTGGTGGCATAGACCTCCTTGCGCTGCATGGCGTTGAAGATGGAATCACGCGTGTTCTGTTCCGCCCAAACGACGGTCAAACCCGAGGTCCCAGTCTCCATAATGTTCATGCCGGACGCAACTTTGCCGGCCAGTCGTGCGGCCGGCGTCGCGTCGACGAGCCCGTGATCGCCGAAGAAGTTGGACTGCGAGTAAGCGGTGACGGTGTTGTGCGAGTCGCCGGCCCCGACCACCCCGAACTTGTAGGGGTTGTAGCCGCGGGTCGCCTGCATGGCCAAACCGTTCTCGTAGGCTTCGCGCGCGTAGCTTCCATGCAGCTTGGACGTGCTGTTGTCGATCCCGATCAGGTAATTCATGATCTCGAAGTTGGCGAACTCGTCGTTCGGCGAGAGATCAGGATGCGTCTCGGAGGCCCCCTTTGCCTGCTTGAGTTCCGTCAGCGGCTCGTTGGTCATGCGTTGTTGCGCCCAGGCGGCGTCGAGCGGATTGCCCTTGCTGTCGACGTCAGTCGGAAACATGATCCCGTTGGACAGGTTCGCGTTGTGAGAGATGGCCAGCACCTCGTTCCCGGCCTTGCGCTGGCCGTCCATCCACGCCCATAGGTCTTCGGGATGGTCTGAATCGAGGGCAGAGAACGGCATCACCGGGACCTTTGCGCAGTCCTTGAAGAAGACGTTGCGATGCATGTTCTGGTTATTGGGCATCGATGTCCACTCGTACGAGCAGAAGGCGGTGAACTGGCCGGGCTTGTTGTACTTGTCGGCGATGGCGACGTTCTGCTTCCAGATAGACCCGGCGAGTTCCGGCTTCACCAGCTCCGTGAGCGGTTTGCCGCTTGCAATGCTGTCGGCCAGAAACGAGAAAATCTTCGTGGCGCTATTTTCTTTGGTCACCTTCAGCTTCTCGGCGATCGGAAGCTTACTGATCGGCGATGTGGGATCGTTCGCAAGACGAACGACGCCCACATACTCCGAGTGATCGGTCACGCCCTGAAAATCGAGGGGTGTTTTGATCTTCACGTCGAAGCCCGCCGGATGCTTGATCGTCTGCCCCATGGAGTACTGGTAAGCCTCTTCCGGCCCAGTCACCGTGTTTCCGATGATGTAGGCATCAAGCGACCAGCTCGTGTGCTGGTGGGTCTGCCCGAAGTATGCGTGCCGTTCCTGGGCGCCAGCTCCGGTCGCAGCCACTGCGAGGATCGTTGAGGAAAGCAAAATTGTGACCCGGTTTGCCCTGCGCATGTCTTGCCCTCGAGTGCGATTGACCTTGGGAATGAAAGTTCGCGTCAAGCTGTGAACCGCGAGGGCAAAAGCGCAAGTATGTAACGGTAACATACGGTCCCGCGGCACTAACTCCGGCATGGAGGCCGCCATTGCGACAGGCTACCTCGCTTGGGGCTCAACGAACCTAGGGCAGCCCTTCAATTGACCTTTGTGGACGATGACCGGTTTATGCAGTAGGCTATATTCGCAAACGGTGATATAGCAAAAAAATGTCCCTCAAGAGCGGGTGAGGTGCAGGCCGTGCAGAACAAATTGCCGATGGGAGGCGAAGATGCGCCGTCCCTGTCACGCCCTGCTCCGGCTCCCGATGATATTCGTGATCAACTCGCGATCATCATCGCCAGTCCCGAATTCCCCCATATTGGTCGTAGCGCCGCGTTCCTGACCTATGTGACAGAAGAAGCGCTCGCTGGCCGCGCAGAACGCATTAAGGGCTACACCATCGCGGTCGAAGTCTTCAAGCGTAACGAAGATTTCAAACAGGACGACCCCGTAGTGCGGATAGAGGCTGGGCGTCTGCGGCGTTTGCTGGAGCGCTATTACCTCGTAGCAGGGCAGCATGATCCCATAAGGATCGACATTCCCAAAGGAGGATACGCACCTTCCTTCGCCTGGAATGACGAGGTGGAACACCTCCCCACGCAGGATGTCATCTCAGCGGCAACTCAAGGGTTGCGCTTCCGCTTGCACAACCTGACGCCGGCCGGTGTCGGAGCCGGCGTAATGCTCGGTATTGGCGTCGTCGTCTTGGCCTTGTCCACCCACCTGTTGCCCGGCGGGCCGAACACGCTCCTATCGCATGGGGGTCCGACATTGGTCGTCGCCCCGTTCGCCGATCTTGGCGACGGGCGGCAAGCGGAACTCTACTCGGCCGGCCTGACCGAGGAATTGTTGACGGCCCTCCCTCGCTTCAAGGAAGTGCAGGTGTTCGGGCGTGAGACGTCCAAATCGCTGTCACCCGGCGTGCCCGCCTTCCAGGTGCGCGGAGAGCTTGGCGCGCGGTTTCTGCTCGCAGGCAGCGTGCGTGTTTCAGGCAAGCGGGTGCGCGTGGCAGTGCGCCTGGTGGATACCGAAACCGACAAGATTCTCTGGTCGGATACCTATGACGACGACACCGACACCCGCGACTTGTTCAGCATTCAGTCCGACGTTGCGAACAAAGTTGCGACCACGGTTGCCCAGCCATATGGAATCATGGCCCAGGCGGATGCCGTCAATCCTCCCCCGGACAATGTTGGCGTCTACACCTGCACCCAGAGTTTCTACGCCTACCGCGCGGAGTTGACGATGAATCTGCATGCCAAGGTGCGGAGTTGCCTTGAGAGGGCGGTCGAACGCTACCCGACGCTGGCCACAGGCTGGGCTATGCTGTCGATCCTCTATCTCGACGAGGAGCGATTCCGGTTCAATACAAGGTCCGGCATACCGACACCGGTCGAGCGCAGCCTCAGCGCCGCTCGGCGCGCAGTTCAACTGGACTCAGGCAATACCCGCGCACTGCAGGCTCTGATGACCGCGCTATTCTTCAACCAGCAGGTCGCCGAGGCGTTCATGGTCGGCGAACAGGCATTGGAAACCAACCCGAACGATACGGAGCTTCTGGGCGAGTTCGGCACGCGTGTCGCCCAGAGCGGGCAATGGGAGCGCGGGGCAGCGTTGCTGGATCGTGCACTGGAACTCAACCCCGGTGGCGGCGGCTTCTATCACGGAACGCGTGCCCTCGCCGCCTACATGCTACATGACAACAGAACTGCAGTCTTAGAGATCCGGCAGGCGGATATGCAGAAGTTTCCGCTTTATCATGCGGTTGCGGCCGTCATTTACGTAAACGCCGACATGATGGACGAGGCCCGCCGAGAGGCCGCCCGGTTCAACGAACTGCGTCCCGACTTCATTCCGAACATCGTGACCGAGCTGAAATCGCGCAACTTCCAGCCCGCGGATCGGGCGAGATTGATCGCCGACATCAGGAAGGCCGGACTGCCTGCGGTGGACGAGGTTCAGGCGTCGATGCTGCTTCCGGCAGAGAGGCGCCCATTTTCTCTGCCCTAGACAGGATGTCGTCCGAAAACCACTTACACTTTTTCGGCGTCATTCTCTCGAGGATCCACCTCGAGGACGGCCGTCACGCCACAGAACATACCAGAAGTTACGGGCGCCCGACGACTTTGAGCGTTAGGTTTTCTTGCCTGAGCGGGTTGGCCGGAGTGGGTTGATGGCTTTGCGTGTGTTCGGTTTCAACAGAGGGCAATCTGTGCGCATTGGTGGTGGGGGAGTGTCGGCTCCAAAGAGCTGGTGTCGTTGGTTTGTTGTCTGTGTCGTCACTGTCCTGCTTCCAGGATGTGGCGGCCATCCGAAGGACGTTCTGACTCCGGTAGCCGACACGTCTCCACAGTCGACGAAAGTCGACATGTTGATTGCGACGACCCGCACCCGGTCGGCGGTTCCAGGTGAGATGTTCAACGGAGAACGCGCGCGGGCACCCGCCTTCGCCGACATGACGATATCCATCCCGCCGGGCAAAGTTCGCAAGGAAGGACAGGTCGCCTGGCCGAAGAGATTGCCGGCCAATCCCGCCACCCACTTCGCCACCGTCAAGGCCGACGATCTCGACATCGATGCAGCCAAGAAATGGCTGAGCACGAGCGTCAGGAAAACGCCCGACGGCAGCGTCCTCGTGTTCATCCATGGTTTCAACAATCGGTTCGAGGATGCCGTCTACCGTTTCGCGCAAATCGTCCACGATTCCGGCGTCCATAGCGCACCGATACTCGTCACATGGCCCTCGCGCGGTAGTCTGCTCGCTTACGGCTACGACCGTGAGAGCACCAACTACACGCGCAACGCGTTGGAAACGCTCTTCCAATATCTGGCTAAAGACGCCGAGGTGAAGGAGGTCTCTATCCTCGCGCATTCGATGGGCAACTGGCTGGCGCTGGAGTCCTTGCGCCAGATGGCCATCCGCAACGGCCGCCTGCCGCAGAAATTCAAGAACGTCATGCTCGCGGCACCCGACGTCGACGTCGATGTCTTCAGCCAGCAAATCGCCGACATGGGCAAGCAGCATCCGCAGTTTACACTATTCGTATCGCGCGACGACAAAGCGCTGGCGTTTTCGCGCCGCGTCTGGGGCGACGTCTCCCGGCTTGGCGCGATCGACCCGGAGCAAGCTCCTTACAAGAAGGAGCTTGAAGACAACAAGATCATGGTCATCGATCTCACCAAGATCAAATCCGGCGACAGGATGAACCATGGCAAGTTCGCGGAATCGCCTGAGATCGTCCAGCTCATCGGCCAGCGCATCTCCGAGGGGCAGACGTTGACGGATAGCAGGGTCGGACTGGGGGACCAGATCCTGGTTGCAACAACTGGGGCGGCGGCGGCCGCCGGAAATGTCGCCGGTCTGGTTCTGGCCGCGCCCGTCGCCGTGGTCGATCAGGACACGCGCGACAACTACGCAACCCACGTAGGAAGCCTCGCGGGTACAGGCGGCACCTCGCCGACCGCGCCCCAAAATTGCGACGAGACCCGACCGGCTCCGGGCTGCAAACGCTGACGTCGCGGACAGAGACTACTGTAATATACATGGCTATGAGCAGCTTTTTACTGCATGTTTTGATGGGGGACACAGACGGAACGATTCCGTCTCGGCCAAATGAGGGACTGCATGCGGATTTTATTGTTGCGAACCGCGGTGTTGTGCGCCGGCCTTAGCGTTGCGTCTTCAGCATATCCAGCCGACATCGCGCCAGGCATTCCGGAAGCCAAGGTGATTGAGAGCGAAAGCGGCTGGACCTATACGGCCGCCCCATACTTCTGGGCTGCCGGATTGTCGGGAGACATGGCGCAGTTTGGCTTGCCGGAAGTCCACATCGACTCCAGCTTCGACGACATACTGGAGAACCTCGACTTCGCCTTCATGGCTGCGGGTGAAGCCCGCTACGACCGTTTCAGCATCTTTGCCGACATCATGTACACCAAGCTCGGAGCGGACGCGAGCACGCGAAACGGAATCCTGGCCGACAGCGTCGACGTCACCTCGAAGACCTTCGCGGGACTGCTCGGGGCCGGATATTCCGTGATCGAGAACCAGTCAGGGCATCTCGACATCGTCGGCGGCGTCCGTGTTTGGTCGGTCGACACGACGATAGGATTCAATGGCGGCCTACTCGGCGGCCGCGAAGCGGACGACGGTGCGACCTGGGTCGACGCCGTCGCCGGTGTCCGGGGCAATTACTTCTTCACGCCCGAAATCTATGTGACCGGATGGGGCCTGGTGGGCGCCGGCGGCGCCGATCTCGACTGGGACGTCTCGCTCGCCCTCGGCTACAAATTCAACGACACGATCTCGGCGGTCGCCGGCTACCGGGCGGTCGGTGTGAATTACGACAATGACGGGTTTGTCTTCGACGTCGTCGAGCAGGGACCGATCATCGGCGTGGCCTTTCACTTTTAGGCCGACCCGGGCCAAAACCATCCTGTTCTCATGCATGTCGCCGGGACGTGTGCAGCGGTTCCCGGATAACGACATGCATAAAACAAAGAGCTAAAGCGCGTCGCATGTATCAAGTTAACCGCGACGCGCTTTAGAGCCACTTCCTCCGGCGGAAGAAGCCGAACAGGCCGAGGCACAAGACGGCGATGACGCCGAGCACGACGAAATAGCCATACTGGGTTTTCAGTTCCGGCATATCGCTGAAATTCATGCCGTAAATGCCGGCGATCGCCGTGGGGACGGCGAGGATCGCCGCCCAGGCGGCAAGCTTGCGGGCAATCGCCGTCTGCTCCGTCTGGCCGATCATCACGCTGGCCTCGAAGGCAAAGGCGAGCACTTCGCGCAACGCGTCGATATCTTCCTGAACCCGGCGCACGTGATCGGTCACGTCGCGAAACAGCGACTGCAGCGTCGGATCCATGCCGGGAAGATCGATATGCTCATAGCGCCGGCAGACGTCGACGAGCGGCACCACCGCATTGCGCAGCCGCAGCAGCTTGCGGCGTAACAGGTAAAGCCGCTCGATATCGGCCTTTGCGAGCTGTTCGCGCAGCACCAGATCTTCAAGCTTCTCGACCTCCTCATGCACGACCTCGATGACCGGCATGTAGTTGTCGACGATGAAATCGAGGATGGAATAGAGAATGTAATTCTCGCCGTGAGCCAGCGCCGCGGGCGTTGCCTCGCATCGCTGCCGCACCGCCAGATAAGAGGACGAATCCCCGTGGCGAACCGAGACGACGTAACCGCGGCCGACGAACAAATGCGTTTCGCCGAAGATGATTTCGTCATCCTTCATATGGGCGGTCCGGGCGACGATAAACATTGCGTCCCCATAAATCTCCAGCTTCGGGCGCTGGTGGGGCTGTGCCGCGTCCTCGATCGCCAAGGCATGGAGATTGAACTCGGCCTGAACCTGATGCAGCAGCACTTCATCCGGCTCGTGCAGACCGATCCAGACGACTGCATTCTCCCGACTGCGCCATTCGCCCGCCTCTTCTATGCGGATGTCGCGAATGCGCTGCCCGTGCTGATACACGGCGGCGGCCACGACGCCGCGCCGCTCATACGGCGGCGATGCAGTGCCGCTGCCGGCCTGCGGGGAAACACTGTCCAGATCCTTCAGCCGTTCCAATCCTGCCGTCCTCCCGCTCCCGCGCGGAACGTATCCGCACCCGACGCCCGGCAGGCGTCACGTCAATCATAATGCTATTTTGTAAAACATGCATCCGTCTCTATGCGAGGCTGAGTGGGCCTGCTCCGCCCGGGGAGAGGCGTCAACCGACTTCATTATGTCTGGCTCCTCTCAACTCTCTGACGCATCGATAAACATTTCCGGCGCGATGGGGATATGTTCTGCGCAAAAGCGACGTCAGGCTGTTAAGCGGCATTTTACAAATTGAGCAAATCGTTAAATTTTTTTCTGTACAAAAGTCCCTAGCCAGGCGGCATGTGGCCGGACCGTTCGATCGAGGACTTTCAATGCGTCGTCCAAACATTAAATCGAGTTTGCTGTTTATTTTCAGCGGCATAGCTCTTCTCTTCGGTCTCGTCGCCTATCTTGCGGTCGACGGTCTTCGAAACACGAACGGCTCCACCGAAGAAATAGCGACCCATTGGCTGCCGAGCGTGCAGGCTTCGCAATCAATCAATCTCGCCATGACGAATTTGCGCCTCGCTTACCGCGATCACATTATCGCTCAGACAGAGGCGGAAAAGAAAACACGCGAAGAGGCCATTAAAGTCGCGGAGGATACGGTTGGCAAGTCGGTGGATGCTTATCTCCCGCTGGCATCATCGGACCACGAACGCGAACTGATCAAGACGATCAAGGAGAGCGTCGGTGGCTACATCGGCAGCAGCTCGCAGCTGCTCGCCCTTTCCCGCGCCAACAAGACTGAAGAGGCCGGGCAATATCTGGGCGGCGAGATGCGCTCCTATTCGGACAAGCTCAAGGAAGCCACGACGACCCTGGTCGAATTGGACGTCAGCGGCAGCAACAAGGCTGCGGCGCTCAGCAAAGAAACCTTCGATTCCATCGAATTCTATCTGCTCGTCGCAATCAGCGTTGCCGGGTTGGTCGTTATCGGCGCCGTCGCCTTCGTGCTGACGGGCATCGCCAATCCGATTACCGGCATCACTGCTGCGATGCGGCGGCTGGCCGACGGCGACACCGATGCGGAGATTCCGTTTGCCGACCGCGCTGACGAAATCGGATCGATGGCGGGAGCCGTCGAGATCTTCCGCCAAGCCGCGATCACGAATAAGCGGATGGCGCTGGACGCCGAGGAAAACCGCAACAGGGCGGAGGCCGATCGCATGGCAGCCCAGAAGCAGGCGGAGGCCGATGCCTCGGAGCGGCTGCGCATCGCCACCTCGGGTCTCGCCGCCGGTCTGAAGCGGCTGGCCGCAGGCGACCTTGCCTTTCAGCTCAACGAGGCCTTCGCGCCCGACTTCGAGGCGCTGCGCCACGACTTCAACCAGTCCGTCAACCAGCTTGGCGCGACGCTCCGAGCAATTTCCGACAGCATCGGCACGATCGACGAAGGCACACGGGAAATCTCCTCCGGCGCGAGTGATCTGTCGAAGCGCACAGAGCAGCAGGCGGCATCACTCGAAGAGACGGCAGCCGCACTGGAAGAGATCACTGCAAACGTGGCGAACTCCAGCAAACGGACCGAGGAGACGCGGACGGTGGCCACCGAGGCAAATCGCAGCGCCGGCATCTCCGCGGAAGTCGTTTCGCATGCCGAAGAGGCGATGGGGCGCATTGAGACCTCGTCGCAGCAGATTTCCAACATCATCAGCGTCATCGACGAAATCGCCTTCCAGACCAATCTTCTCGCCCTCAATGCCGGTGTGGAAGCCGCCCGTGCCGGTGAGGCCGGCAAGGGCTTCGCGGTCGTCGCCCAGGAAGTACGTGAACTCGCCCAGCGCTCGGCAAGTGCTGCCAAGGAAATCAAGGGCCTGATCCAGAACTCTTCGAAGGAAGTCGAAAGCGGCGTCAAGCTCGTCCGCGATACCGGCCAGGCCCTGAAGACCATCGGCGGCTTCATTACCCAGATCAATCACCATATGGATTCGATCGCCACCTCTGCGAAAGAGCAGTCCATCGGACTCAGCGAAGTCAATGTCGCGGTCAACCGGATGGACCAGACCACGCAGCAGAACGCGACCATGGTGCAACAGTCGACGGCGGCATCCGATTCACTCGCCCAGCAAGCCCAGACACTTCGCGAGCTTATCGCCCAGTTCAAGCTCGACGACGCCGCTTCCGGCCAGTCCGCGGCCCTGCGCTCGACAGCGAGAACGATGGCGCAACCCACGGCCCGTGCACCGGTGCATGCGGTTGCCGCACGGCGCTGACACGGACGGCAGCAGGCACTCGATACAAAGGCGCCCGGCATTGCCGGGCGCCTTTCGTTTGTCAGGAGGCAAAGGCCGGATTGCGGCGGGAGCCCATTCTCAACACGAAATAGATCGCTCCGCCAATTCCGACGCCGAAGAACCAGCCATAGGTGCCCCACCAATCCGGCAGGATCGAGGTGAAGGTCGGCAGGATCGACGAGAAGAGCGCACCGACCACGAATGCGATAAAGGCATTGCCGTGCCATCCGCTCTGGAAGCGGAACTCGCCATTCTCATGGTAGAGCGCCTCGACGTTCAGCTGGCTCTTCCGGATGAGATAGTAGTCCACCATTATGATGCCGAAGATCGGCCCCATGGTCGACCCGATGAAGTTGACGAAATGCGCCGCCCCCGTTTCCCAGGGAGCAAACGGATAAAGCACCAGCGCAATCAATGCGGCGATGTATCCGCCGCGTTTGAAGTTGATCTGGCGCGGGAAGACATTGGCGAAGTCGAAGGCCGGCGAGACGAAATTCGCCACGACGTTGATGCCGAGCGTTGCGATGGCGAATGTCAGCGCCGCAAGCAGCGCCAGGAACCAGCTGTCGAATTTCGCCGATATCATTTCCGGATGCAGCAGGACCTCGCCATAGACGGTGAAGGCGGCGGTGGTCGTCACACCCGCGACAAGGCAGAACGCCAGGAGGTTGATGGGCAGACCCCAGAGGTTCCCCTTGCGCAGCGCCTTTTCGCTCGTGGCGTAACGCGAGAAATCGCAGAAGTTCAGGTAAAGCGCTGCGAAATAGGTGATCCAGGTGGCGGCCACCGCGGCAAGTGCTGCGATCGAGCCGGGCTCGCCCGGCACGCCGGCATCCTTGGTCTTCTCGATCAGCACGTCGCGCGGGATTTCCGAGCCGAAGGAGAAGGTGCCGGACTTGGCGACCAGATAGACGGCCAGGATCAGCATCATGATCCAGACGGCCGGACCGGCCCAATCCTGGAACTTGCGAACCGTTTCCATGCCCCGCTGGATGATCAGCAGCTGCAGCGCCCAGACGATGACGTAGCAGATGAGTTCGAGGGTGGAGTGGCCGAGCATATGGCTGTTCTGATGGAAGGCGAGCAGGCTCTCGTTTCGGATCAGAAGAGCGACGATGGCGCCGGATGCGGCGGCGGTCTGCGCGCCATACCAGAAGCAGGCGACCACCGCCCGGACAAGGGCCGGAACGTTGGCGCCGAACGTGCCGAAGGAGGCGCGCGCCAGCACCGGAAAGGGTACGCCGGTGCGCACGCCGGCATTACCGACCAGGCTCATCAGCACAAAGATGACCAGCGAGCCGATGCCGATGGCGATGACGAAATTGACGAAGCTGCCGCACAGCAGGAACAGGCTTGCCGCCAGATAGTAGCCCCAGAGGCTGTGAACATCAGATGTCCAGACGTTAAAGATACTGAACGCACCCCATTTGCGCTCCTCGGCGGGTGCAAGATCCTCGTTGTATAACGAGGGAGATGGATTTCGAATGCTCATGAATGCCCTCCCATATCCCCTGAGGCCGACTCGGCCACGAATGAAAGTGTGCTCCCCATTTAGGCATCTGACAATTTAATAGTCACATTGTACACAATGTCGGCGGCCGCGCTGTACAGATCCTCCTGAGCCTGCCGGGCTGTTCACTGCGCGCCGATGACACGTCCGGCCAGGCGAAACGGGCTTGCGACTGCAGCGCCGGCCGCATCGAAGACATAGGCGCCGACATCGCCGGCGGATGCACGCTTGCCGCTTTCGAAGGAGGCAAGCTGCGCACCGAACTTGGCGAGCGACGCATAGCGGTCGTGTCCCAGTCCGTCCGACGCCTGGATCGACGTGATGTCGATGACCCGAAGCCTTTCCCTTAAGGCTGCCTCCTCGATGACGGGATCGTCGATGTCGAGCCGTCCGACGCGCGGCCGCTCTCCGGCGATAAAGCTCGACGCGACGAGCGCCCGGTCGTCCTTGGAAACGAGCAGGGATATGGGGATCGGCATTCGCCCGATATCCGCCAGTTGGGAGCGGAAGACATCGACGTCGATATCGGGGGCGGCCAGCACCACCGCCAGTTTGCCGGTGACATCGTCGCGATGCTGCAGCTTGAGCTGCCGCACCGTTTCCATGACCAGGAACCCGCCCATGCTATGGCCGAAGAGGATGATGCGTTTCACCTTGCCGGAAGCAGAGAGCGAGGTGACGAGGGTTTCGAGCTCGCTGCGCGAGGAAAGCGCTGCGTCGCGATCGGCGACATAGCCGGCAACGGCTGCGGCCGAGGGCCAGGAAAACAGGATGGGCGCACCCTGAATTTTTGCGTCCGCGGCAATCTGCGCGGTGCGAAACAGCGCTTCCTGATAACTGTAATTGTAACCGTGCACGAAGATGCCGATGGTGCCGTCGGATTGCATCGAACGGATTGCCTCCTGCACGAAGGCATCCTTTGGCAGCTGCTTGCGGGTGGTAACGGCAAACTGCCGGTCGGGATCGGGCTTTGACGTCGGATAGCTGATCACCGTTCCCTTCCTGCCGGGAGGGACTGAAAATTGGTATTGTTCATAGGTAAGGGTCTCGGACCACGCGCTCCCGAACCCGCCCCGCACGGCATCCGGGCTCCGGTTGGTCGCAGCCAGAACGCTCACCCGGTCCGAATTGACTTCGGAACGAAGCGCCTCATTCAGGTGAACCGGCTTCAGAACCTCGGGCGACGGCCTTGTGGCGCAACCCGATAGCATGACCAGCGCGACTGCCGCCAACGTCACTGGGCCCGCTTTCGGCAGTAATTTCAAACGCCGTTTCACTATCGACCCTCTTCTTCGAAGCCGTGGTACCGCACCCTGCTCCGGTGTGGGATGGTTTTGCCTTTGCCATCCCGTACATTGCGTCCCGGTCCGTGTTGCAAGCCGTGGCTGCATGAACTGTTCATGCCTCCGCCGCGGCATCGGCCGGGACAGTTTCATCCCTCGGGATCCTGAACCATGCGACATAGAGCGCCGGCAGGAACAGCAGGGTGAGCGCGGTTCCCACAACGATGCCGCCCATCATGGCGTAGGCCATCGGTCCCCAGAAGATCTCGCGCGAGATCGGGATCAGCGCGAGGGTGGCAGCGGCAGCCGTCAGCATGATCGGCCGCATGCGGTGCTCGGTCGCCTCGATGACCGCCTGCCACGCCGCGACACCTTCGGCGCGCAGATGCTCGATCTGCACGACGAGGATGACCGAGTTGCGGATCAGGATGCCGATCAGCGCCAGTATGCCAAGGATTGCGACGAAGCCCATGGGGGAATTGCTGAGCAAGAGCGCCGCGACCACGCCGATCAGCGCCGTCGGCGCCACTGCGAAGACCAGGAAGAGCCGGCTGAAGCTCTGCAGCTGGATCATCAGGATCGTCGCCATGATGAACAGCATCAGCGGAGCCACCGCCGCGATCGGCCCCTGGGCCTCGGCGCTCGATTCGACCGCGCCCCCCACTTCCACCTTGTATCCCACCGGCAGGTTCTTCTGGAATTCCTCAACCTTCGGCTTGAGCTGGTCGACGATCGTGGCCGGCTGCGTCGCACCGATGACGGCCGCCTTCAGCGTGATGGTCGGCTGCCGGTCGCGACGCCAGATCGTCGGCTGCTCGAGCTCGTAGCGGAAGTTCGCCACCGCCGAGAGCGGCACGACCTTGCCGTTGGAGGTCGACAGCTGCAGATTCTCGAGCGTCTGGATGGAGTCGCGCTCGGAAGCCCTGGCGCGCCCGATGACATTCACCAGATAGATGTCATCGCGGATCTGTGTAGCGGTGGAGCCTTCGACGATACCGTTGAGGGCAGTCGCAATGTCCTCGGAGGAGACGCCGAGTTGGCGCGCCTTGTCCTGCAGCACATCGACCTTGACCACACGCGAGGGCTCGTTCCAGTCCAGCACCATGTTCGACAGCAGCGGATGCTGCCCGACGACGCCGGCAAACTGCTGGGAGACATCCCGGACCCTCTGGATATCGGGGCCGCTGATGCGGTACTGGACCGGTTTACCCACCGGCGGGCCGATATCGAGAAGCTTCACGAAAGCGTCGGTGCCTGGGAAGGTTTTCGTCAGATAATCCTGCAGTTCCGCCCGCACCTTGTCGCGCACGTCGAGGCCTTTGGTGACGATCACTGTCTGCCCGAACGACACGTCGGGCGTCTGCACGTCGAAGGAGAGGATAAAGCGCGGGGCGCCCTGGCCGACATAGGTCGTCCAATGATCGACATCCTTGTTATCGGCCAGCATTTCCTTTTCGAACCTGGCCATCTGCCTGTTGGTCTCGGCAATCGAACTGTTGTGCGGCAGGTTCCAGTCAATGATCAGCTCGGGCCTGTCGGAATTGGGGAAGAACTGCTGCTGCACCAGCCCCATGCCGCCGATCGAGAGGCCGAAGACGCCGACCGTCAGGATGATGGTGATCCAGCGCCAGCGCATCGCCAACCCGAGGAGCCAGGAGAAGATGGCGGCAAAGCGGCCCTTCTTTTCGTGATGCGACTTCATGGTCTTCGGCAGGATGGTGACGCCGAGAAGCGGCGTGAACAGCACCGCCACGACCCAGGAAACGACCAGCGAAACCGCGATGACCACGAAAAGCGTGAAAGTGAATTCGCCGGCGGCGCTGTTGTTGAGACCGACGGGAATGAAGCCCGCGACGGTGACGAGCGTTCCCGTCAGCATCGGAAAGGCAGTCGACGTATAGACGTAGGTCGCGGCTTTCCTCAGATCGTCGCCCGCCTCCAGGCGGGCCACCATCATTTCGACGGCGATCATGGCGTCGTCGACGAGGAGCCCGAGCGCGATGATCAGCGCGCCGAGCGAGATGCGCTGCAGCGAGATGCCGGAATATTCCATCACCACGAAGGTGATCGCCAGCACGAGCGGTATGGAGATCGCCACCACCATGCCGGCGCGAAGGCCGAGACTGATGAAGCTGATGACGAGCACGATGACGATCGCTTCGAAGAGCGCGCGGGTAAAGCCCGAAACCGCTTCATCGACGACCTGCGGCTGGTCGGAAACACGGTGGACATCCACGCCGATCGGAAGATCGGCGACGACGCGTTTCATCTGCGCATCGAGCCCTTCGCCGAATTCCAGCAGGTTGGCGCCCTGCTTCATGCCGATGGCAAGCCCGATCGCCGGTTGGCCGTTGAAACGGAACAGCGCCGACGGCGGATCGACGTAGCCGCGCTTGATCGTGGCGACATCGGTCAGCGGGAAGAAACGGTCGTTGATGCGAAGGTTGATCGACCGCAGGCTTTCCTCGGAGGTGAACTGTCCGCTCACCCGCAAGGCGATGCGCTCAGGCCCGGCATCGACGAAGCCGGATTGCGTCACGGCATTCTGCGCCTGCAGGGTCTGGATGACCGACTGCTGGTCGATGCCGAGGGCCGCGATCTGGCGGGTGGAGAATTCGAGATAGATCGCCTCGTCCTGCGCGCCGACCACATCGACCTTGCCGACATTCGGCACGGTCAGAACCTCGGAACGGGCATTTTCCACGAGATCACGAAGCTGGCGCTGGGTCAGCCCGTCGCTGGTGAAGGCATAGATGTTTCCGAATACGTCGCCGAAGCGGTCGTTGAAGGAAGGACCGACGACACCGGTCGGAAAATCGCCCTTGATATCGGCGATCATGTTGCGGATGCGCAGCCAAGTCGGCGCGACGTCCCTGGCCTTGGTCGTCGGCAGCAGCTCGACGAAGACGGTCGTCTGGCCGGCAACGGTCTCGCTCTTGGTGTAATCGAGCGATTCCAGTTCCTGGAGCTTCTTTTCGATCCGATCGGTCACCTGGCGCGTCACCTCATCGGCGGAGGCGCCCGGCCACTGCGCGGTGATCACCATGGTCTTGATGGTGAAGTTCGGGTCTTCCTCGCGGCCGAGGTTCAGATAGGAGAAAGCGCCTGCGAGAATGAAGACGATCATGAAGTACCAGACGAGCGAACGGTGTTCGAGCGCCCAGTCGGAGAGGTTGAAGGACTTCACTGGCTGATCTCCTGGTCGATCCTGATGGCCTGGCCATCCTCAAGTTTATGCACGCCGGCCACGACCACCCTGTCTCCGGGGGCAAGCCCTTCGGTGACGCGGACGGTGCCGCCGTCGACCACTTCGCCGTCGATCTTCACGCGGCGAAACGATACCTTCTTGCCGGGCACGTCGACGATCCAGACGCTCTGGCCGTCGGTCGCGGCAAGGATTGCGGAAGACGGCAGCACGATCTCAGGATCGGCGGCGACGGTGGCCGAAGCCGATATCACGGCGCCCAGCCTGAAGGCTTCGGGCGGATCGCTCAGCGCAATCTTGGTCCTGCTCGTGCGTGTGGCCGTCTCCGCCTCCGGCGCGATCTCCCGCACCACTCCCGACGTGCGAATTGAGGGATCGAGCTGCAGCGTCACCTCGAAAGGCGCGCCGATCGTCAACCTCTGGGCGGCGCCCTGCGGCACGTCGACCACGGCGTCGCGCTTGTCCGGCCGCGCGATGGTGACGACGGTCTGGCCGGCCGAGACGACCTGCCCGACCTCGGCCGAGGTCGCCGTCACCACCCCGTCGAACTCCGCCTGAAGCTGGGCATAGCCGAGTTGCTCCTTGGCCTTGTCGAGATTGGCCTGCGCCTTGGCGACGGCAGCGGCGGCGGTCCGTCTCGCCTGCTCGGCCTCTTCGAGCGCGGCCTCGGTGCCAGAACGCGACTCCAGCAATGCGCGCTGGCGCTGCTCGGTGGTCACCGCGTTTCTGAGCTGAGCGTCGCTGTTTTCCACGTCGGACTGGGCGCTGCGCACCGCAAGCTCCAGCCCCAGCGGATCGATGGCGGCAACCACGTCACCCTTCTTGACGACATCCCCGACATTGACATTGCGGGCGATCATTCGCCCGAGAATCCGGAAACCGAGTTCGGTCTCGATCGTCGGCTCGATCGTGCCGGTCAGGCTGAGCCTCGAAGCGGACGTCTGCTTGACGGTCATCGACAACACCGGACGAGGCGCCTCGTCCCCGCCCTCTTCTTCCTTCGGCGCGCAAGAGGAAACCAGCGCCGTGCCCACCGTCAGTGCGACTATCTTGAGACGAATACTCACTTGGAAGCTTCCTTGAGATAAGACACGATTTCACCGGGCCTGAGGAATTTGGTCCCGTCGGTCACCACGGTCTCTCCTGTCGAGACGCCCGATTTCACGATGAAGCTGCCGGTCTCGTAACCGGCAACCTCGACCGCCCTGACCGAAACCGCCGACGATGCCGGATCGACGATCCAGACGGCCGGTTTGCCGTCCTTGGAGGTCATGGCCGACCAGGGCAATTGGATGACGTCCTGCGGGACGTAGGTGAATCGCCCGACGACGGGAGCGCCGAGCGGAATGGGAGCATCGCTCGTTATCGCGACCTTGACCCTGATCGTGCCGGTGGAGGAATCGATCGTCGGAGAAATTTCGCGGACCTTCGCCGTGATCTTCTGCGAAGGGTCCGACAGAAGGGTCACGGTTCCATCGCCGTCCACCGGACGCAGGAACGCGCTTTCGACCACTTCGAACACGGCGTCACGGTCGCCGTCATGAGCAAGGGTGAAGACGAGCTGGGCTGCCTGCGCCACCTGCCCTACTTCGGCATTGCGGGCGGTGATCACACCGTCGGCATCCGCCTTCAACTCCGTGTAGGACAGAGTGTCCTGAGCGGTTTCCAACAGTGCCTGCGCCGACTTCGCCGATGCCTGCGCGGTCAGAAGCGCCTCCTGCGCCTGATCGAGCGCGGCCCGCGTCGTCACCTGCGTTCGAAACAGGCTCTGCTGGCGATCGAATGCAAGCTGCGCCTGGGTCTGCTGCGCCTCAGCGGACTGAAGATTGGCGGCGGCCACATCCAGGTCGGCCTTCTGCTCTTCCGGATCGATGCGCGCCAGCAGCTGGCCCGCCTTCACGCTCTGCCCGACCTCCACCAGCCGCTCGACGATCTTGCCGCTGACGCGGAAGGACAGATCGGTCCGGATACGGGCCCGGACTTCACCGGTCAGCGCGCCGCCCTCGGCCAACGGCTCAGACTTGGCCACGACGACGCCGACCTGCCGCGGGATCGGCTCTGTCGGCCCGCTCGAATCGCTGCATGATCCGAGACCGATGGCGCATACGATCGCAGTGGCGATCAGAATGGTTCTCATAGTTGACCTCTTGCTCTCAACGGCAGCTGCTATATAATTGACTGACGCATTAGTCAATGAAACTTTGCGTCGCAGGGACGAGGGCGCGCACAACAGCAGGGAGGCGGGAAATGGCAGCTCAGAAGAAGCTCACACGCGCGGAACAGAAGGCGCTACGGCCCATCCAGATTCTGGATGCGGCCTTCGAGGAATTCGTCAAATGCGGTTTTGCCGGCACGCGTGTCGAAGACATCGCCGACAGGGTCGGCGTCACCAAGGGCACGGTCTATGTCTACTTCGAAACCAAGGAAAAACTATTCGAAGCCATGATCAACCACTTCTCCGTGCCGTTTCAGGAGCTGGTGGTGATCGCCGATCGGCTCAGCGGCAGCGCTGCCGAGAGACTGACGTCCATTCTCGGCCTCTTCTACGAGCAAATTCCCGAGGACCGCGCGACGCGCGAATTGACGCGGCTGGTCATTTCGGAGGGGCAGCGTTTCCCCGACCTGATCGACCGCCACCACGATCAGTTCATTGCGCCGATCATCGCCAAGATCGACGCCCTCATCCTGGAGGGCGTGGCGGCGGGCGAATTTCGTCCAGTTCCGGTGGAATTTTCTGAGATCGTGGTCGCGCCCATCCTGACGACGACGGTGCTGCGGCTGATATTCGACGACCGCCGCGTGCCCACTCCCAACAAGGAGGCCTTCCTGCGAACCTATTTCGACCTGCTGTTCAACGGTCTGCTCGCCAAGCCTCAGTGATCGCCAAGGGCTCCGAGCACAGCGATCATTGCTCGTTTGCCGCAGCGCTGTGGCTGGTTTTCGCCGAAAGCGAAAAAATAGGCCAAGGCGCACGTAGCTTTTCTGAAGTCTTTATGTGAAAACATCGCGTTAGCTTCTGTCTTCAAAGGTACAACCGCAATTCGCGACGGAATAAGGTGGAACGCAAAGTCAATCTCAAGGATGTCGCGCGCGACGCGGACGTTTCGCTGAGCACGGCCTCGCACGCGCTGAACGGAACCGCGCCGCTGACGGTCGAAGTGCGCGAAAGGGTTCTGGATTCGGCCAAACGCCTGGGGTATCTCGACCGCCGCCGGAAGAAGGCGACGATCGCGGCACTGCGCGTCCTGCTTCTTGCCATTCCCGGCGATGCCGCGCCGGAGAGCGACCTCAACCTGGTGAGCTGGACGATCCTCAACGGCCTCAGGAAAGAGTGCGAGCGTCGCGGCATCCGGATCGTGCCTTTCGTTAGCACCGGCCGGCGCATCGACGGCGCTCAGGTCAGGCAGATCGCGCTCTCCGAGCGCGCCGACGGCATCGTGGTGCTGAACGACGATCAGCCGGAACTCATCCGCAGCCTCTCCTCCCCTGACATGCCTGTTGTCATCGTCAACGGCGAGGATCCGGCCATGCTGGTCGATACGGTGACACCGGAAAACCGCTTCGGCGCCAGGCTCGGCATCGAGCACCTGCTGGCGCTCGGGCATCGCCGCATCCTGCACCTGACCTGGAAGGGCCGCACGACGATCCAGCGCCGATATGACGGTTTTTCCGATGCCTATTTCGCCGCGCAGCTTCCGGTGCCCGAAGACATGATCGTCGAGGCCGAAGGATATGAGCCTCGTCACGGCGAGGCTGCCATCAACGCGCTGCTTGACCGCGATCCCACGATGAAAGGCGCCACCGCCGTCTTCTGCGCCGCCGACAATCTGGCGCTCGGCTGCCTGAAGGCATTGGCCGATCGCGACATAGGCGTGCCTGAAGCGATCTCCGTGCTGGGCTTCGACGATATCGTCCCCGGCGAATTCAGCCGTCCGCCGCTTTCAACGGTCAGCGTCCCCACCGACAAGCTCGGTGCCGCCGCCTTGGCGCTCATCGAACAGAGGCTGATCGCCAACGATCCGCAGCGGCCGGCCCATCGCCTGGAACTCGGTTGCCACCTCGTCCTGCGCGGCAGCATCGCACCGCCGCGCTGAAAACTTGTCGGAAAGTCTGAAAATCTTGAAGGCTCGATGCCTGCACTAACGCAGGCGCTCCGCCCGCAGGCGTGTATCCCGCGGACTTTCGCCGAAGGTGCTGCGGTAGATGATGGAGAACCTGCCCGCATGTGCGAACCCCCATATCATGCAGATTTCGCGGACGGATCGCTGGTTGGTTGGATCCCGCAATTGCTCACGGGCGGCTTGCAGCCGGATCGTGCGCAGATAACCCGCCGGCGAAGTTCCCCTGAAGGCTTTGAAGCCCGTCTGCAACGCGCGAAGTGAAACGCCGACATCGTCGGCAACCATCGTCATGGTGAGAGGCTCTGCGATATTGGCATGCATATAGTCGATGGCACGCCGGACATGCCAGGGCGCGACCAACGACACTTTCTTTTTTTCCAGATGGCCGGACAGACGGTGGTGGCCAAATCGGATGACAAGATGAGCGAGCGTTTCGCTCATCGTTGCCATGGCGAGAGGAGAAGACAGAAGCGGACCGCCGTTGCGCATGCCCTGCACGACCGTCTGCACCAGATTGCCGATAAGCTGGCCCGACTGTGTCGCGAGATCCAGGATGGGCTCAAGGTCGAGCGATTCGGAAAGCGGCGTCTCCACCAGCGAAACGAGCATCCGCCTGACGACCTGCCAATCCAGGAAGAGAACGTCCGAGCTGTGCGGACCTTGGATGAAGCGATCACCGACCTCATGGTTGTTGGCCATGAGAAGATGATCCGCCCCGCTTTCAACCATCCTTTTTCCGATCGACAATCGAAAAGATCCCGTCTGCGGCAGGTAAAACGCAAGATGTTGTGGCGTTTCGTCGAGCGTTCGGAGTTTCCAGGAACTCTGGTACACCGAATGAATCACCGTGAATGGCTCGGTCCTCCTCAGGTCCGCCGCCCAGGCGAAAGTCCGGTCGTCACTCAGCGGTTGCGCGCCGAAAACCCCGTATCCTGACGAAAACGCTTGAACCATCGATTCGAAGTTGGTGCCTTCGTGAGTCGGCACGAACCCATAACCCTCAGGTTCAAGAACGCGGGCTGTATTCTCGGGTCTCAATGAAATCATGCAACTCGATTCTTTTCCCTAGCCACACGAGACGCCATCTCGGACTGGCCTGACCAATCTTGATGCGGTAAGCAGGATCACCAACACCATGGATGAATTTCCTTGCCTCTGATGGAAATAAAGCGTCCCCTCCATAGCTTCACACTCATAGTGTAAATCAAAACGATCCGAAAATGAAGTACGTTCCTCTAAACCATGTCGCGGCACATTTTCTGCGAGACGTACAACCGGCGCGGGTTGCCTCCCGCAACGAACGGGATCTCTTGCGGTTGATCTGGAAGTCTCCCGGGATCGAGCGCTCCGACCTGACCGAGCCGCTCGATCTCACCCAGCAATCCTTGCACAGGATCGTCGCCCGGCTTCACGAGCGCGGTATGATCGTCTTTTCGCATTCGGAGGGCCGGCGGCCGGGTCCGCCCAGTCCGGAGCTGACCCTTCGAAAGGATTGGTGTCTGACGCTTGGCATCTCCGTGAATGTCGGCTCGATCGGCCTTTGCCTCATGGGTTTCGGCGAACCTCTGGAAAACATGGAAATCCCGCAAGCCGGCGCCTCGCTGTCGGTGGAACTGGGACGCATCGAAGCGGCGGTCGAAGACATTCTTGCCCGCCGCGGCGCCACACGGCGCGATGTCCTCGGCGTCGGTCTCGCGGTCGCCGGCCACCGCATGCTGGAGACGGCCTTCAACTGTCCTCTGCCGCTTGCTCATTGGTCATTGATAGATTTGGCGCCTTTGCTTGGGAACCGGCTTGGCCTGCCGGTCTGGGCAGACAATGTCGCCAGGACCGCCGCTTTGGCGGAAGCAATTTTCGGCGTTGGCCGCGATGTCGCGGATTTTGCCTATATCGCCCATCTTCATGGTTATGGCGGCGGCCTGGTTTCCGGGGGCATGCCGTTTCGCGGCAGTTTCGGCAACGCCGGCGAATTCTCCGTTCTCTTTGCGCGTCAGGATTACGACGACCGTCCCGCACTCGGCCAATTGCTCGAATTTCTTCGCAGCAAGGGGTGCTCGGACCTGACCCTCAAGGATCTGAAGGACGAAACGCTGGTAGATTGGGACGGCGTTCGCGAATGGGTCGACCGCGTCATGCCGGCCCACAATCGCGCGATCAATGCGATCTGCGCGATATTCGATCCGGCCCTCATCGTCCTTGGCGGCGAGCTTCCGCCTTCGCTGGCGAGAATGCTTATCGAACGGACCGAATTCAACAATCTGCCTCGGCATGGCGTATTGCGCGACGTTCCCAGCCTTGCCGTGGCACAGATCATCGACGCCCCCGGCGCAATCGGCGCAGCCCTGATCCCACTCTTCGAAACCGTTTTGTGATTTCTTTCCCCGCGGCCGCGCCCTTGATGACGCGGATTCCCGGGCATTGCCTAAAAACGAATTCGGAGCGGCCCAGGCAAGCCTGAGCCGCTCCTGTCTGACGCAGCAGGGTCGAGACGCCCCTGCCCGTGTCATGGTGCCGATATCAGAACTCGGCCCATTCTTCCTGTTTCAGAGCCACATTGCCGCGCGAGACAGGGCGGTTGGCACTGAGGCCGCGCGCCGGCGATGCCATGGCCGATGCGGTCTTGCGCAGGGCTGCGGCCTGGGAGATGCTGCTGTCGCCGAGCTGGAACCGGCCGATCAGATCGCGAAGGCGACCGGCCTCGGTGGCAAGGGTTGCACTCGCCGCGTTGCTTTCCTCGACCATCGCCGCATTCTGCTGCGTCACCTGATCCATCTGATTGACGGCGGTATTGACCTCCGAAAGCCCGAGGGACTGTTCCTTCGCCGATGTGGCGATCGCATCCATGTGCTGGTTGACCGTGACGATATAGTCTTCGATCGTCTTCAGCGCCTGGCCGGTTTCGCTGACGAGCTTGACGCCGCTCTCCACTTCGACCGAGGAGTTGCGGATCAGGTCCTTGATTTCCTTTGCCGCCTGCGCCGATCTCTGGGCAAGTTCGCGTACCTCCTGCGCGACGACCGCAAAACCCTTGCCGGCATCGCCGGCACGCGCCGCTTCCACGCCGGCGTTCAGCGCCAGCAGGTTGGTCTGGAAGGCGATCTCGTCGATCACGCCGATGATGTTGGAAACCTGGTTCGAGGACTGCTCGATCTTCTGCATGGCATGGACCGCGTCCGCAACCACCTTACCTGATTGAACGGCGCTGGTATTGGCCTGCACCGCCACCGTGCGGGCTTCGTCGGCGCGCTTCGAGGAGTTCGAAACATTCGCGGTGATCTGGTCGAGGGCGGCGGCGGTCTCCTCCAACGAGGCGGCCTGCTGCTCGGTGCGCTTGGCAAGATCCTGGGCGCTGATGCTGATCTCCCGTGTGCCGCTGTCGATCTGGCCAGTCGACTGGGCGACCGCCCTGAGCGTCTGCTGAAGCTGGTTGACGGCGGCGTTGAAGTCGGCCCTCAGGCTTTCGAAATCCGGCGCGAAGGGCTGGACCAACTGATAGCCGAGGTCTCCGCCGGCCAGATGCTTCAGACCATCGGCAAGACCGGAGGTCGCTTGCGCCATCTGCTCGGCGCGCAGCCTGTCGGCCTCCGCCTTCTGGCGGCGCTCGTCTTCGGTCATATTGCGGTTGGCGGCCGCCTCTTCTTCCAGCCGCCTGTTGGCCAGGCCGTTGGCCCGGAAGACTTGGACGGCGGCCGACATTTCGCCGATTTCGTCGCCGCGGTCGGCACCCGGAATATCGAGGGCGAGGTTGCCGCCGGCGATGGCGCCCATCGTTTCGGTCAAGCCGCGGATCGGTCGCACGATCTGCCCGATGCTGATTGCGGTCCCGAGGCCCAATGATATGAGCGCGCCGATCACCAGCACGATGTAGCTGGTGGCGATCGTTTCATTGGTCACGGCGCTCGCAGCATCATTTTTCCGCTGCAACTCTGCCTTTGCCCAATCGTAGAGTTCGGTCGCGTCGCCATCGAACTTCAGTCTTGCAGTCTTGAAATCCTCGCCTGCCAGCTGCAGAGCCGTGACGTTGTCACTTGCCATGGACGCTTTCACGATGGCCGGCGTCGTCGCCCTCAGAGCTTGCAGATCCGATTTAAGGTCGTCGAATCGCGCCTTTTCACTGGGGTAATGGCTTGTTGCGTCAGCGATGAATCCAGCGGTTTCATCGAATACCTGCGCCAGTTCACTTTCCGATTTCTTCATGCTGTCCACATCCGGCTCGGCAATGAGGCGAAAGAGAACGCGCCCGATCGAGTCCGAATTGCCGGTAATTTCAGCAAGCCTGTTGGTCCCGCTTGCATCGATGTCGAGAAGCGCGCTGTAGGTGTCGTCAATCGACCGCAGCTGTGTCGAGACATAGAGGCTGATGCCGACCCCGATGATGACGATCAAAGTCGTCAATCCCAGCAGCTTTGAACCTATTTTGAGAGACTTCAGGGAGATCATGATACTGTTCCAGTCGTGTGCGTCAGATATTTGAATGAATTCCAGAAGCGCACCCGCTCCGCATTCCGGCCTTGCATAACTGGCAACGGGAAGCATGCATTCATTTCACAGACAATATATCTTCGCGTTTATAGAATATTAGAACGATATTTATTAGAATTTTCGATGCAAAACACCCGCCGCCCCAGCAGCTCCACGCACCGATGCTTATCATTCCAGGAAAATGACAGAGATATTTCGGCCGATCATGGCCGTATTTATTGTTGTGCCTGTCTGACACCAGAAATTGCACGCGGAAATTAAGATGGTGTAAACGATACTCGAGGGTTGCCGCCTGCGCTCGATAATATGCGCATTTCGGATAGGTCCGTATAATTCGTACAGCCTGAACGAGAAATTTCGCCCAGAAAATGGGCATCATCCCTGGAAGCCATGCGCAAAGATAAAGGCAGGAAGCCCGCCGCATCCATTAAGTCGGATGCGGCGGGCTTTGGCCGGCGCGGGAGAGTGGAATGCGGCCTTCAATGCTTGGGAGGATATTGCTCCACGTCTCCATGCGCCAGGTCGTTTCACTTCATCCCTGTTCCCGCGATACCAGTGGTGATGTATTTCTGCAGGAACAGGAAGACGACGGTGACGGGCAGCAGGCTGAGGAAGGTCATCGCCAGGATATAGTGCCACTGCACGGAGAACTCTCCCTGAAAGGCATTCAAGCCGACCTGCAGCGTAAAGTTCTCGCGGCTGTTGAGGACGATGAGCGGCCAGAGGAAGTCGTTCCAGCGCCAGAGCACGGAGAAGATCGCCAGCACGGCGAGAGCGGGTGCCGTCAGCGGCAGGATGATGCGCCAGAAGATGCAGAATTCGCTCGCCGCATCGACGCGCGCCGCCTCGATCAGCTCATCGGGGATGGTCAGCATATATTGCCGCAGCAGAAAGACTGCCGTCGGAGAGGCGACCGTCGGCAGGATGACGCCCCAGAGGTTGTCGGCGAGCCCGACCCCGACGATGACGAGATAGGCCGGCACCATGACGACGGCGAGCGGGATCATCAGGGTCGAAATGATGATCACGAAGACCGTCGTGTCGCCTTTGAATTTATATTTCGACAGCGCGAAGGCCGCCATGGCGTTGACGATCAGCGTCAGCAGCGTCGCAACCACAGTGACGAACACCGAATTCTTTAGAAAGGTCAGGAAGTTGAAGCGCGTCAGCGGATCAGTGTAGTTCTCGGTGGCGACGGTCAGATGCTGCACCGGCGTCATTCCCTTGACGTCGACGCTGACCGGCGGTCCCGGATTTGCGGGATCGACCATCTGCGCCTTGAGGCCGATGCGCCGCACCATGGCCATTTCGCGCTGCTGGCCGTCGACAGTGACCTGCCAGAGGCTGAGCGGCTTGTCGAAGCCTGGCACGGTCTGCTCCACGGCGGCGCGCGGAAGCAGCGTCGGCGGAAAGCGGGTGATCTCGGCCGCCGGCTTCAGCGAGGAGAGGCCGGCCCAGACGACGGGAACGAGCACAGCGAGCGTTCCGCCGATCAGCCAGACCCATGACAGAATATCGGTGATGTCGATGCGTCCGGCCCGGCGCGTGCGCGAGAGAAAGCGGATCGGGTTCATAGAGCTGTTCATCTCAGGACTCCATTCGCTTGCCGAGGCGCAGCTGTATGAGGGTGAGAACCAGAAGCACCAGGCCCATGAGAACCGATGCGGCCGAAGCCAGTCCGAACAGGCGGAGGTCGCTGCTGAAGGCCATCTGGTAGATATATTGGACGATGAAGCTGTTGGCCGTGCCGGGGCCGCCGCCATTGGTCAGAACCCAGGCCTCATCGAAGATCTGCACCGACTTGATCATCAGAAGGATGAAGACGACGAGCAGGTTCGGCGCCAACAGAGGCAGCGTGATCCTGAAGAGCGTGCGGCGCGGCGAAGCGGCGTCGATGGAAGCGGCCTCGTAAAGTTCCTTCGGGATGGCCTGGAGGCCGGCAAGCAGGATGAGCGTGTAGAAGCCCATGTGAAACCAGACCGACACCACGACGACGAAGAAGCGCGACCAGCCGACATCCAGCAGGAAGATCTCCGGCGGCACGCCGATCATCTGGAAGAAGGCGTTCAGCAGCCCGTTGCGATCGAGGAACCATTTCCAGATCAGGCCGATGACGACGGGCGACAGCAAGACGGGATAGAAGAACATCGCCCGGAAAAAGCCGCGCGCAAAGATCGCCCGATTGAGGATCAGCGCGGTGATCAAAGCCACCAGCAATGTCGCGACGACATTGAATCCCACAAACCAGAGCGTGTTCCACACCGCCGTCCAGAACAGCGATTCCTGGCAGGTTCCCGGCTGCAGATAATTGCCGCAGGAAAGCAGCGTGCGGAAATTGTCCAAGCCGACATAGGGCCGCTCCGACACGAAAAGATTGGTGCCGCCGGTGAAGGCGTAGCCCACCGCGATCGCAATCGGAAGGAATGTGAAGATGGCGAAGAGAACGAGGTTCGGCGCCAGGAACAGCCACGGCATGCGCTTGCGGCCGAAAATGCGTTCGATCGCATTCATCGGAGCCTCGACCACCCTCATCGCCGTGTCGCCTGCCTGAGCCAGTAATGCCCCTGCCTTGAGCGCCGCCATGGTCAGCCCCTCCCCTGTCCGGGCCGCCTGAAAAAGGCGAGGCCGCTTTCGGGATCGAACAGATGGACACGTTCCGGAGCGGCATCGATCATGATCCGGTCGCCCTGAACAGGCGCGAAATGGCCGGCCTCGTGAATGATGATCTGCTCCTCCTGCCCCGCAAGATTGCCGTAGACATAGGTCTCGGTGCCAAGGCCCTCATGATACTGGACGATGAACGGCAGGCCCTGTTCGCTGGAGCGGGAAAAATGCGCAGGCCTTATGCCGGCAAGCACGTCCTGCCCGACCGTGATGCCCTGGGGACCGACATCGCTGACGATCGTGCCGCCGCCGACGACATCGATGGCCACACCGCTCTCGCCGATGCTCGAGACCTTGCCCTTGATGATGTTCATGCGCGGCGAGCCGAGGAAACCGGCGACGAAGAGATTGCGCGGATGGTCGAAGAGTTCGAGCGGTGCGCCGACCTGCTCGACCCGCCCGGCACGCAGCACGACGATCTTGTCGGCCATGGTCATCGCCTCGACCTGGTCGTGCGTGACATAGATCATCGTCGTCTTGATCTCGCGATGCAGCTTGGTGATCTCGGCTCTGGTCTGGACGCGCAGCGCCGCATCGAGATTGGACAGCGGCTCGTCAAAAAGGAAAATATCAGGTTCGCGCACGATGGCCCGGCCGATCGCCACGCGCTGGCGCTGACCGCCCGAAAGCTGCTTCGGACGCCGGTCGAGATAAGGTTCGATCGCCAGCATCCTGGCGGCCTCGGCAATCCGCGCCTCGATCTCGGCGCGTTTAAACTTGAGATTTTCAAGGCCGAAGGCGAGGTTCTTGCGCACGCTCATATGCGGATAGAGCGCGTAGGACTGGAAGACCATGGCGATCTTGCGCTCGGCCGGCGAAAGCGCGCTGACGTCGCGGCCGCCGATCGCGATCGCCCCCGAGGTGACCTCTTCGAGGCCGGCGATGACACGCAAAAGGGTCGACTTGCCGCATCCCGACGGACCGACGAAGACGACGAATTCCCCGTCCTTGATATCGAGTTCGACGTCGTGGAGGACTTTGACCGACCCATACGACTTGTTGACGTTGGAAAGTTTCAGTTCTGCCATGCCCCACTCCCATCAGGTGCCGCCGTTTCGAAGACGACGTCGATTGCGTTCCAGCCTTGCGGCAGCGGTGTCGGTCTTGTGATCCGCACCTCGTTCATCAATATGCCGGTGACATCAGCCACATAGACGGCGGGCATTCCGCCTGGATAATCCTGCAGGCCGATCACCCGCCCGTCCGCCCCACGCGTCCAGGCATTGGCGCGGCCGCCGCCGTCTGCCTTCGGAGCAAGATCGGCGTTGGTCGGGCGCAGGTCATAGGTCTGTCCAGTGCCGAGCAGGCCCGGCCGCTGTTCTATGCCGACGCGCCGCAGCCAGACATTGCGGATGCCTGCAGGTCCGGCCGCGATGACTGTGATCGCCCCTTCCATCTGCCCGATCACGTCCTCGACGATGAGGTTCTCGATGGCGCCTGCAGGACGCTCGGTGACACGGTCGACGACATTGACTGTCAGTGCTTCGCCCGAGCCCCAGAAGCCATCGGGCGTTTCGCAGCACTCTATAGCGATCCGCGAAAACCTGACGTTCGATATCCGGCCGCCGTCGCGGGAGAAGATGCCGAGCCCCCGGTTGGAGGATGAAACGCTGCAATCCTCGAACACGACATTGGTGACGTCGCCATGCGTTTCCGTGCCGATCTTCAGCGCGCAGCTGAGGCTCTGAACCGAGCATCGGCGGACAAGAATGTTCTCGCATCGGCCGATGGCGACACCATCAGGGCCGATGCTGGTCTTCAGGCAGATGCCATCGTCGGCTGTCGATATCGTGCAATCCTCGATGACGGCGCCGCGGCAGGCATCGAGCACGATGCCATCCGTGTTGGGAAGGCGACGGTCGTTGTCGATCGTCACGTTCCGGACCCTGACATCGGTGCAGTCGACGAAATGCAGCGTCCACATCGGCGAGCGGCTGATATGCAGCGCGCTAACCTCGACCTCGTCGCAGCCCTCGAAGACCACGACACGGGGGCGGAATTCGGCCGGGATGAAGGTCCCCACCGTCTCGTCGTCTCCAATGATGAAGCTCTCGCAACCGGCTTCGATGCGCCCTTCCCCTGTCAGGCTGATCCGCCGCGCGCCCTTGGCGACGATCATGCCGCGGTCCGACCTCTCGGCGATCACCGAAACAGCCGTATGCGCGTAAGCCGCATAGTCGGGAATAGGACGCAGGATCGCGCCGGCGGCCAGATGCAGATCGACGCCGGAGCGAAGCCGGAGCCCCTGGCAGAGGTGAATGCCCGCCTGGAGTTCCAGGCGTCCGCCGCCGGAGGCCGAAAGACTGTCGATCGCCGCCTGCAGGTGCTCTGTGTTGTCGCCGTCGAGCGCCTCAATCGCGACGAGGGAGGTTGAAGTCATTGGCGCTGGCCGCCTTCGAGAAAGACTTCCGTCAGCAGCAGCATGGTCAGCGCCTGGCCGTAAGGCGTCGGGATGTTCGGGATGCGCCGGTAGAAATCGAGGTCGTGCCCCATCGGCGTGCCGTCCGAGACGCCGTGGACGACGCCTTCCTCGTCGATCTGCGCCAGCACCGCCGCAAGCGCGCGCTCGGCATGGGCTCTGTCGCTCTCGTCCAGAATGCCGGCATCGATGGCGCGCAATATGCCATAGGCGATGCCTGCCGTGGCCGAGGTTTCCAGCGGCGAGGACGGATCGTCCAGCAACGTCGTGAACATCCCGTCGGGCCGCTGATAGGCCTTCAGCGAACGCACCTGGCTAACGAGAACGTTGGAAAGGAAGCGCTTGTCCTTCTCGCCGAGCGTCGGAACGAGATCGAAGAGCTCGGGAATGGCCACGGTGATCCAGGCATTGCCCCGCGCCCAGAAGGCATTGGCGAAATTATGCCGGCCGTTGAAGGTCCAGCCGTGATACCAGAGGCCGCTGACCGGATCGGAGAGATAGCGTGTGTGGATGACAAACTGATAGACGGCCTCGTCGATCCAGTCGCTGCGCTCGCAGAGCACGCCGGCCCGGGCGAGGAACAGGCAGGCCATGAACAGCGTATCGTCCCACAATTCGCCCTCATTCAGGCGCTCCTTGACGACGTGCTGAAAGCCGCCTTCCTCGGTCTTCGGCAATTCCTTGACGAGCCATTCGGCCCAGTCCTCGACGAGGGCGCGGAAGTCGGGACGGTCGACATGCTGGACGAGGATTGCCAGCGGCAGCATCGGCGCCGTGCTGTTGATCTGGCGCGGCGGCAGGCCGCGTTCGATCTGGCCGGCATACCAGGCGACAAGCTCCTGCAACGCCTTCTGATCGTTGGTGGAAATCGCGCGGCGCAAAAACCCGTAAAGGCCGACGCCGACTTCCCAGTCCCATTCGTCGAACTGGATCCCGGAGGTGGTGCTTCCGGTTACCAGACCTTCCTTGATGCCCCTGAGCCGGCTGAAAGCCGTCGCCACGCGATCGATCGTCGTCAGGAGCGCGGCGTTATCGACAGATGTTGTGTTCATGCTGGAGACCTATGTTTCAGGAGTAGAATGGTCCGTCAGTGCCGGCACCAGAAGCGGCACTGTCGTGGGTGAGGATCGGGTGCGGCTGATCATGGATGAACGGCCGGGGCTTGCCGGCGATCGAAAGACCGTCGGCATAGGAAAGCGAGAGCGCTGGGCCGCCCGGCGGCGTCAATGAGAGATGCCGAAGCGCAGGATCGAAGCTAACCGTCGTCTGGCACAGGCGCTCAAGGAACGCCTTGAAGGCGTCGCCATTGCCGCATCCAACGATGGCAGCCCAGCCGCAGAGAGACCCATAGGAGCGCGCCTCGCGGCCGGCGGTCGGCCCCTCGGTGATCAGCTCCAGGCCGTTCGACGCCCAGAGAGCGGAAAATCCCCGGCCCGAACGGGCGATCAGCCATTTGTCTTCGACGATGAGATCGTCGAGGCCGTCGCGGCCGATATAGGCGTGCGTCCATGCATGCCGTGCATCGCCCGTGTCTTCGATCAGCAGGGCGACGTCGCGATGCTGGGCGACGCGCGGCAGGATGCCGTTGCCGGCCCAATAGGACGGCCTTTGATTTCCCCAGGGATCGTCCTCGCCGGGATGATTGACCCACAACCTCGCCATCGGATGGCCGGCCAGCCTGACATCGAGGACATGCTGCTGGTGGCCCTTCCGGCCGGTCTTGTGATCGACGACCGTCGAAAGCTGCGCCGCCTCGTTCTTGAACAGCACGAGCTTTCCGCTCTCCAGCCCCTGGCTGTAGCGCGCCTCGACGTTTCTGCCCCTGGGAAGGGCCGCAAGCTCGATCAGATCGGCGGGCGGTTCGTAGCCGCCAGCGCAGAACATCGTCAGCGCCGCCACGCCGTTGTTGAGCCAGCCGGTGCCGAAGGCGACCTGCGCGAAGGGCGCAAGCTCGGTCAGCGGGCCGGCGCGCAGTTCCTTGTCATAGGAGCGCCCCTGCGAACCGGCCGGAACGCCGGCCAGCGTATGAAGGGCGATCATCCGGAAGATAAGATCGATCTGACCGCGGGCGCGATCGGCGATCCCGCGCTCGGCCCAGCGCTCCAGCGCCAGCAGGCCGATGAAGTCGATCGGGTAATAGGCCGCTGAATTCCACTCCGCCAGCCCATGGGCTTCGACGCTGTCGAACCAGCGCCCGAGACGCTCGACGGCGAGTTCCGCCTGCTGCCGTCCGGTCCGTCCCGAAGCCGAGAACACCGCGTCGGGAAGCAGAAGGCCGGCCAGCAGCTGGCTGGTATGGAAGCAGAGCACGTGGTTCTCGCTCCAGAACCACATTGCGTCATTGCCCGGCTCATCGACCCAGTAGCGGTAGGAGAGAACGGAACGGCGGATGCGTTCGACCGTCGCCTCGGGCATCCGGTCGTCATAGGCGCCGAGCAGCCACAAAAGCGGCACCATGATGAAATCGGAGCAATCCTCCCGCGCATCGATCGAGGCGAGCGTCGCATCGATGATGCGGTCGAAGCTTTCATGGTCTTGATGGCCGGTTTCCATCATCGCGATGAGACGCCCGGCGCGGTTGGCCCCGAAGCGGGCGCTGTATTCCAGCGCATGGCGCTTGCGCGCGGAAAGCGAGGTCTCTTCAGGCAAGGGCGAAAGGCTGCTCATGAACGCAGCATCGATGACGCGGGTGACCGAACCCGGCCCGGACCCGATCGTCATGTGGATGCCGTGATAACCGTCGGCAATGCCGCAGACATCGTCGGCCGTCAGGCTGTTTTCATGGGCATGCAGGATCAGTTTCGAATGGGCGAGAACCGGCCGCTCGTGGCCATGGCCGACGACCTTGAGTTCCATCGGCAGGTCGCGCTCCGGCGCTGTGTCGAAGATGATCTCCAACGGCTGGTTGACGAAAACATCGCGGGCCGGTCGCACGCCACGCGAAAGAGCTTCCAACTCGCGTACCTCGTCCTGATCAAGCGATACCGGCAGCAGCACGCAGAGCGGTTCGCTGTCCAGCATTTCAAGCTCGAAGAACCAGGTCGTGTCGCGCTCGGCGAGGTCTTCGCTATGGACGAGAATCTCGTTGTCGCCGGCGTCGAGCAACAGCGCTATCTCGGTTGCGCTTTCCAGATTGCGCTTGAAGGGCTCGAAGCGCACCGCCTCCTGGCCGTTGACCCAGATGCGAACGCCGCCGCAGGTCTTGAGCGCGAGATTGAGCGTGCGTGGGGCTTCCGTCCTGAAGGTGCCCTTCAGCCATCGCCTGACATGTGTGGGCACATGCCAGAAGCTGGTAAACTCGACACGGCGGTTCGAGCCGGGAAGATAGAGGCTTTCGGTCGGCCAGGACGTGTCGGGCATGAGCGCCCGCCCGACCATGGTGGACCAGAAGGCCTTGCGGCACGGCAGGTCGCCGACATCGACGAAACCGTTGATGAAACGGTAGTTGACGCGATCTTCGGCGAGCGCCGGCTCGCCTGGAAAATAGCGGGCAATGAGGGCTGAAACGGCCCATGCCGTTATCGTCTGGCCCTCGGCCACGCTGTAGGCCGGCGCCATATCGTCCGGCTGCTTGATGCTTTCCGTTTTCACAGATCGCCTCCTCCGCAATCCTATGAAAATATTTTCATTAGGTCATTTGGGTGCGTGATTTTTGAAAATTGCTCAAAAACATCGCTATTCGCGTAGAAAATAGCTTGACGGCGCGAATGTCAAGTATATGAAATTTACATATCGATGGCCGAGGCCGCGATTGATGAAAATGTTTTCATGGGAGGATGAAAATGAAAACCTATCTTTCAGGGGCTTTCGCACTGGCGCTTGCCACCGTTTCTTTTGCATGGTCCAGCGTGGCCATGGCCGAAACCCAGACGATCACCTTTCTCTTCACCGACGACGACCAGGCTTACGTCGAGCGAATGGAAGCGCTGAGCAAGGAATTCGAGACCGCGCATCCCGACATCAAGGTCAACTTCGTCTCCTCCGGTTATGATGCCGTCGCCAAGCAACTGCCGGTGCAGCTTGCCGTCGGCGAAGGCCCCGATGTCGCCAAGATCACCGACTGGCAGCTGGCGCCCTACTACCTCGACATGCGCCCGCTGATGAAAGACCCGGACGGTTTCGCCAAGCTGCACGGCGACAGCCTGAACACGCTTCGTTTTCCCGGCGTCAACGATCCGAACTCGATCAACGGCTATGTCGCGTCGCAGACCTTCAACCTGCCCTTCGTCAACAAGACGCTGTTCGAACAGGCGAAAGAACCGCTTCCGAAGCCGACCGCCACGCTGAAGGACATCGTCGAAGCTTCCGCTCGCGTCGCCAAGGCGACCGGCGCCCAGATCCCCTTCACGATGGACCGTTCAGGCCACCGCTTCTCGGGTGCTGCCTTCTCCTACGGCTCGAACTACGTCAAGGACGGCAAGTTCGCCTTCCCCGACGATGCCGCAAAACACTACATCACCGATCTCTACAACTGGACTAAGGACGGCTCTTTCCCGAAGGAAATGTGGGGTGCTGCCGGCGGAACCCAGTACAAGAATATGGGTGACGAGTTCGTCAACGGCAATGTCGTGACCTATATCGCCGGCAACTGGATGGTCAATCCGTTCCAGAAAAAGATCGGCGACGCCTTCGACTGGACGGCGATCAGCGCGCCCTGCGGCGATGCCGGTTGCTACGCAATGCCGGGTGGCACCGCGATCGTCGGCTTCAAGCGCACCAAGTACCCGCAGGCCGTCGCCTCCTTCATCGAGTTCCTCGGCTCTGAAAAGGTCCAGCGCGAAGTCGCCGAAAACTACGTCATCCTGACCGGCGCCGACATCAAGGACCCGCAGTACAAGCTTGAGAGCAAGAACGCCAAGGACGCCATGGCCGTCTTCCTCGCAAGCCGCGACAGCGCACCGAAGGCCGCCCGCGACCTGGAACGCCTCAAGGGATCGTCCGCCATCTACCAGCTCATCGTCCAGCGCATGAGCCAGCTGATCGTCGGCGAACTTTCGCTCGACGAGACCTTCAAGGCGATGAGCGCCGACGTCGACAAGGTAAACGTGGCGCTCGCCGCCAACAAGTAATCGGCCGCGCCTGCGCCCTCCGCAGAATGCGCGCTGCATCAGCCACGGCCTCGCAACGGGCCGTGGCTGATCGTTTTTTTGCTTGCACACGCCGGCGTTTCGAATTGTCTACGACCGTTCCAACACACCGCCGTCAGGCGGGAAGGAAACCGCGAGCTGGAAACTCAGACCCAATGGGCCGCCGAATGATCCGCAGATACGCCGAGCAACTTCATGATCGAAACTTTTACCTGCTGCGCTGCTTTCGATAGGCCATCCTCCCGTTCGACCAACTGAATACAGCTCTCCGGAAGTTCCGGGAGGCCGACCTCTTTCTGAAGGAGAGAGAAACCATAGGGCACGATCCCTTCAGCCATGACCGTTATCGCTGTCCCGGAACTGACCGCGCTTTTGATGGCCTCGCCGCTTCCTGTGGTCAGTACCTCACGATAGGCGTGACCTTCCCGTTTCAACGCCGCCTCCGCGGCCGCACGAAATGCGCAGCCTTCGGAATAGAAGGCCATTGGCCATGGCTTTTTCCTGTCGACGACGTAATCCCCTGAAGAGACCCAGACCAGTTTCGGACGGCTCAGCAGAGTCGAGCGGTCTCTCTGATTTGGCAATGTGACGATCGCAAGGTCGAGCTTCCGCGACTCCAGCAATTTCTGCAACCTGACGCTCATCGCGCATGTCACGTTCAATTCGATCCCGGGGAACGAACTGTCGATCACGCGCATGAGACGGGATAGAAACGGCTCGCCGTAATCCTCGGCGATACCGAGGCTGACGCTTCCCGAGACTTTTCCGCTTCTCATCTTGTCGAAGAGAGCATCATGATGGTCGAGGATGATCTGCGCGTGCGGCAGGAGTTCTTTACCTGCAACACTCAGTTCGACGAGATGATAGCTCCGGTTGAAGAGCCGTCGCCCGAGAATGTCCTCCAAACTCTTGATGCGCAGCGACACCGTGGCCTGCGAGCAGCCAAGCCGCTCGGCGGCGCGGGAGAAGTTCCTCTCGGTCGCGACCGATACGAACGATCGCAGCAGTCTCATATCGATGTCGATCATTATTAAGATACTCAATCATACCTATAGGAACTTCTCATTTTACCAATAACGGTGCTGCGGTCTAGTCTCTCCACCGACAACATGCATCCGGGAGGGTTGAATGAAAGTCGGCTTTATCGGGCTGGGAACCATGGGCGGCAATGCCGCGAAGAACATCATCCGCGCGGGGTTCGAAACTTCTGTCTTCGATCTGCGGCTGGAAGCGGCGGCGGATCATCTGTCCATGGGCGCCACCTGGGCCGACAGCCCGGGCGAGATGATCAGCCGTGTCGACTGCGTCGTCTCCATGGTCTTCGGCCCCGCGCATCTGGACGCAGTTCTCAACGGACCGGAAGGGCTGCTCGGCGGCGACTGCCGGGGCAAGCTCTGGATCGACATGACGACGTCGTCGCCGCGCTTCATGCGCGATCTCATCAAACCGTTTGTGGCAGCCGGCGGCCGTCCGGTCGACGCCCCGGTCACTGGCTCGGTCGATGCGGCGATCCGAGGCGACATGCCGATGTTCGTCGGCGGCGAGGACGATGATGTCGAGGCGGCACGCCCGGTCATCGAGGCGATGGGCGAATTGAGAAAGGTCGGCGGGTACGGAAACGGTTATGTTGCCAAGCTGGTGAACAACCAGTTGTGGAAAGTCCATGCCGCGGCGATCGGCGAAGCCATGGTCTGCGCCAAACAGGCGGGCCTCGAGCCGGATGTCTGGTGGGACGTGATGAAGGGCGGCGCGGCGGACAGCTTCGTCATGCAGCACGACGTTCCCTCGATCTTCGCCGGTCACTACGACCCCTCGTTCCCGCTGAAACTGTGCCTGAAAGATCTCGGGCTGATCAAGGAACTGCTCGAAGAGACCGGCACGCGTTCCGACCTGCTCGATGCCTGCCACGCGCGCTTCCGGGAAGCGAGCGACCGCTATGGGCCTGACGCCGGTGAAATGACCGTCTGCAAGGTCGTCGAGGACGATGCCGCGGTCGAGCTGCGCGTCCAGGGCGACTGGGTGGCGCCTTGGCTGGTGGTTCATCAGACGGTTGAGCGACGGCCGGCCGCATCCAACTGACCCTCCCAGGGCAGGAGACGGCCACCAGCCACCAACACCATAGGCAAGGCGTGAACCTTCCGGGCGAAGTCCTGGATGGCTGTCTCCCCGCGCGGGAGAAAAACAACAAGAAACAAACCAACGGAGCAAGGAACATGAAGAAAACGATTACTGGCGCTGCGATTGCATTGCCCCTCCTCTTTTTCGGCCATGGAGCGATGGCGGGCTGCGGCGAAGTCACCATCGCGAGCATGAACTGGCAGAGCGCCGAGGTGCTTTCCAACATCGACAAGATCATTCTCAACGAAGGCTACGGCTGCAGCGCGGACATCGTGGTCGTCGACGCAGCGTCAGGGATTACCTCCCAGGTGGAAAAGGGCAAGCCCGACATCATTCCGGAAGCGTGGGTCGACCTCTTTCCCGAACTGGTGAAAGCCCCCTTGGCCGAGGGCCGCGTCGTTGCCCTGGTGCCCTCATTGTCGGACGGCGGCCAAGCCGGTTGGTTCATTCCCCGCTACATGCTCGAGAAGCATCCCGGCCTCAACAAGATCGAGGAAATCCTCGCCCATCCGGAATATTTCCCGTCGCCGGAGGATTCCTCGAAAGGCGCGATCTTCAACGGCCCGACCGGATGGGGCGGCACAATCGCGACCAACCGGTTGGCGAAGGCCTTCGACGTTGCCGGGAAAGGCTTCAGCGTTATCGACACCGGCTCCGCCGCCGCCCTCGACAGCTCCATGGCCAAGGCCTACGAGCGGAAGGAGCCCTGGCTCGGCTTTTATTGGGAGCCGACCTCCCTCCTTGGCATGTACGACATGGTGCCGGTGGACTTCGGGGTGAAGCATGACGCCGCCGAATGGAAACGGTGCACATCGGTCGATACTTGTACCGATCCCAAGCCCAACAGCTTCCCGCGTGACAATGTCCTGACCCTCGCGTCGAAATCCTTCATCGAACGCACAGATCCAGCCGCAGTCGATTACCTGAAGGCGCGCAGCTGGAACAACAAGACCGTCAACACGCTGATGGCGTGGATGACGGAAAACCAGGCAACCGGAGAGGAAGGTGCACGCCATTTCCTCGCTGAACATCCTGAGATCTGGACCAAATGGGTCTCTCCTAAGGCAGCGGAATTGCTCAAGTCGTCGCTCTGACGCGGAACTTCGGGAGGGCCGGCGCTGTGCACCGGCCCTCCATTCACCACCTTTTTGCCCTTTGGAGGAGAGTTATCTTTGAGGACGTTTCGCGCTGAAGGATACGACTACATCATCGTTGGCGCGGGCACGGCAGGATGCGTCCTTGCAAGCCGGCTGAGCGAGGACGAAGGCGCCTCCGTCTTGCTGCTGGAGGCCGGTCCTTCCGACCGGAGCTGGATCCTGCGGATGCCCGCCGGCCTTCGCTCCGCTTTCAAGCCGACCAGCACCTATAATTACTGGTTCAAGACGACACCCCAGCGCCACCTCAATGACCGCGAGATCGATCAACCCCGCGGCCGCGTGCTCGGTGGTTCGTCGTCGATCAACGGCATGACCTTCCTCCGTGGCAACCCACGCGATTTCGACGACTGGCGCGATAATGACGGCTGCAAGGGCTGGTCCTTCGCCGACTGTCTGCCATACTTCAAGCGTCTCGAACGCCGCGAAGGAACTGAAGATCCGTTCAGATCCTCCGGCGGTATGGTGCCGGTCAAGCGACAGGAAAATCTGGGCGCGCTGAACCAGGCATTTCTCGATGCCGGAAAGCAGGCCGGGCTCGAAGAGGTTTCGGATTTCAACGGCTTCCGTCAGGAGGGTGTCGGCCGGTTCGAGATGAGCGTCGGCCGTGGCGTCCGCTCCAGCTCGTCGATTTCGTATCTGCATTCACAACCGGTCCGGAAGAACTTGCACATACACATCGGCTGCCAGGTGCTGAAGGTTCTGTTCAAGGGCAATCGGGCGATCGGCGTCCGCGTCCGGCGCGGCTCGGAGACGGTCGATGTCTTCGCCGTGCAGGAGGTCATCATGAGTTCGGGGGCTTTCGGCAGTCCCCAGATCCTGATGCTCTCAGGAGTCGGGCCGGCGGACGACCTGACAAGGCTGGGGATCAAGCCCCTGCTCGATATTCCGATGCTCGGGCAAAATCTCCAGGATCATTTCGAGACCCACATCCAGGTCGAATGCGACCTCAGCTACAGTCTCAACCACTACCTCCGGCTCGATAAGATGGTCGCCGCCGGCATCCAGTGGTTCGCCTTCAAGGGCGGTGTTGCGGCGGTCAACCAATGCCATGTGGGCGCTTTCCTGCGGAGCGACAGCGCCGTCACCCACCCGAATCTTCAGATCCATTTCTTCCCTGTCTTCTTCGGACCGAACTGGATCCCGGATCCGCACCGGGGAGGCTATCGTCTGGGCGTCGGCCCGATGAGACCGGAAAGCCGAGGCTCGGTGCGCCTGCGCTCCTCCGACCCGAACCAACCCCTGCTCATTGATCCGAACTATCTCGCAACGGAGCGGGACCTCAAGGAAACCTTGCGGGGTCTCAAGCTCGGCAGGGAGATCCTGGCCCAGCCGGCATTCGCGCCCTATCGGAAGCGGGAAGACGCTCCCGGCGAACAATGCCGGAGCGATGCCGAGCTGGAGGCATTCATTCGACAGGATGTCACCAGTTCGTTCCATCCCTGCGGCACCGCCCGGATGGGTCGGGCGGAAGACCCTCGCTCGGTCGTCGATCTCAATCTTCGCCTCATCGGAGCAGAAGGCCTGCGTATCGTCGACGCCTCCATCATTCCCTCGATCCCGAGCGCCAACATCAATGCCACGACCTTCATGATCGCTGAAAAGGCATCCGACCTCATCCGGGGCCGGATGCCGCTGTCTGCAAATGAGGTCGCCTACTACAAAGCCCCGACAGAAGGATATCATGACCATGCAGTCAGATCGTAGTTTCCAAACGGACCGGATCCAGCGAGATCGCGTGACGCCCGACGCCCAAAGGAAGATCGCTTCCTGGACAAAATGGGAGGCGAACGCCACAGAGCCGTTCGAAATTCATTACGACCGCGCAGTGTCGTTCTGCGTCATGGAGGGCCGGGCGAAAATTGCGTTTACCGACGGCACGAGCCTCGATGTCCAGAAGGACGACTTCGTAACGATCAAGCCCGACATCAAAGGGGTCTGGACCGTGATCGAGCCGATAACCAACCTCTATGTGTACCATGACACCGGCGCGCCGGCATAATTCACGCGTCCTCGCGTTGAGACCACTCCCGCTCAATTCGTTCCCAAGAGCGGCACTTGCCTGCCCGCAAGGACAGGCTCTTTTATCTACGTCTTCCAACAGTCGCGCTTGCCTCTGAACATTGAAAAAGGGAGTAGCAAATTGGAGTTCAAAGCCCAGCCGAACGCCTCGCACTTCATCGACGGCGAATATGTCGAGGACACCGACGGCACCGTCATCGAGAGCCTCTATCCGGCGACCGGCGAGGTGATCGCCCGCCTGCATGCGGCAACGCCTGCGATCGTCGAACAAGCGATCGCGGCGGCCAGACGCGCCCAGCCGGAATGGGCGGCGATGAGCCCGATGGCGCGCGGGCGCATCCTCAAGCGCGCCGCCGAGATCATGCGCGAGAGAAACCGGGCGCTTTCCGAACTGGAAACGCTCGATACCGGCAAGCCGATCCAGGAGACGATCGTCGCCGATCCGACCTCGGGCGCCGATGCCTTCGAATTCTTCGGCGGCGTCGCACCCGCCGGCCTGAATGGTTCGCATATCCCGCTCGGCCAGGATTTCGCCTATACCAAGCGGGTGCCGCTCGGCGTCTGCATCGGCATCGGCGCCTGGAACTATCCGCAGCAGATCGCCTGCTGGAAGGCGGCCCCGGCACTCATCTGCGGCAATGCCATGGTGTTCAAGCCGTCTGAGAATACCCCGCTCGGCGCCCTGAAGATCGCCGAGATCCTGCATGAGGCGGGGCTGCCGAAGGGGCTCTTCAACGTCATCCAGGGCGACCGCGACACCGGGCCGCTGCTCGTCAACCATCCCGATGTCGCCAAGGTGTCGCTGACCGGATCGGTGCCGACCGGGCGTCGGGTGGCGGCGGCCGCCGCCGGCAGCCTCAAGCACGTGACGATGGAGCTCGGCGGCAAGTCGCCGCTCATCGTCTTCAACGACGCCGATCTCGATTCGGCGGTCGGCGGCGCCATGCTCGGCAATTTCTACTCGACCGGCCAGGTCTGCTCGAATGGCACCCGCGTCTTCGTGCAGAAGGCTGTTAAGGCCGAGTTCCTGAAGCGGCTGAAAGCGCGCACCGAGGCGATGCTGATCGGCGACCCGATGGATGAGGCGACGCAGATCGGCCCGATGGTTTCCTGGGCGCAGCGCGAGAAGGTGGTCGCCTATATCGAAAAGGGCAAGGCCGAGGGTGCAACGCTTGTCGCCGGCGGCGGCATTCCCAACAACGTTTCCGGCGAAGGCTATTATGTGCAGCCGACGGTGTTTGCCGACGTCACCGACGACATGAGCATCGCCCGCGAGGAGATCTTCGGGCCTGTGATGTCGGTGCTCGATTTCGACGATGAGGACGAGGTCATCACACGCGCCAATGCCAGCGAATTCGGCCTGTCGGGCGGCGTCTTCACCGCCGACCTCACCCGCGCCCACCGCGTCGTCGACCGGCTGGAGGCGGGCACGCTGTGGATCAACACCTACAATCTTTGCCCGGTGGAGATCCCCTTCGGCGGCTCGAAACAATCCGGCTTCGGCCGCGAGAATTCGCTCGCGGCGCTGGAGCATTATTCCGAGCTGAAGACGGTTTATGTCGGCATGGGGCCGGTAGCGGCGCCGTATTGAGAGTGTCAGAAGACCCCGCCCCAACCCCTCCCCACAAGGGGGAGGGGCTAGAATGCCGCACCAGTTGACCTCTCCTCGATCACACCGTTTGCGGCGCTGATTTTGGGGTGAGGCGGTGCCGCAGGTTAAGCCCCTCCCCCTTGTGGGGAGGGGTTTGGGGCGGGGCCTCCATTGCGTTGGATGGCGCCATTAGATCAGCGCAGAAGACAGTCCTGTACCACTGATCGATACCACCATGGCTCACGTGGCCGCAGCGGTCGACTGCGCGTTGGATGCTAACTGACATCCGAGTGGCTTGCCAGTTTCGAGGTGTTATTGCTCGGGGCAATCTTCGCCTTCCTCGGAGAGGCCGAAACCGGCTTCATTGTCGCGATGTCGGCCGGCAGCAGCGTGCAACTGCTCGGGAGCTTCCTTGCCTGGCGCTCATTGTGAACGCCGGCCGGGCAGATGATTTCGAAGGCGTCGTGACAGGAGCCTCGGGAGAGGCTATAGGCGTTGTCTGCCTGGGCCAGCCTTGGGCGCCACATCAAATTACCCGGTCATTCCGCCGGCGACCCAGCCACTGTCTACCGTATAGAGGTGCATCTCCATGCCGATGGGTTCCGAGCATCCGCTGCGCAGGGAGCTTCACAACGAGCTGCATGCCCGGCCGTCGCTGTATTTCGATGGCGACACCGATGTCTGGCATGTCGCTATCGTCGGCGAGAATGGCCCTCCTTCGCCGCCCGGTTCCCTGCCGGGATTGGAAGATGTGACCACGACCGGCGAGGGCAATCACGGCATCGGCCGCGTCGGCGACGGCCGGCTGAAATGGGAGGCCCATACCGAGTTCCTCACCCTCACCTTCGTCGTGCCGGCATCGGCCGAACCCGGCAGCAACCCGCCGGAAGCCTTTCGGGCCTGCTGCAGCCAGATTGGCGGAAAGGTCATAGCGGCCGTGCGCGTGCTGGTGCGTGACGAAAAGGATGGGCGCATCCTGGAGAAACCCAAACTCGACTATGTCGCTTCGCGGGTCGGCGGCGGTGATGCCGAGGTGCATTCGAACTTTCGACTGACCGACAGCGGCTTCCTCGAGTTCCTGTTCTTCAACCGCAACCTCAACGCCTATCGCACCGGCCGCATGGTCCGGCGTTTCCTGGAAATCGAGACATATCGGATGATGGCGCTGCTGGCGTTGCCGATGGCGCGCGAGACCGTGTCGAAGCTTTCCGCTTTTGACCAGCGCCTCGATCTCCTGATCGTCCACATGCAGAGCGCCGTCAAAGTCGATAAGGCGCTGCTGTCCGAGGTGACGAGGCTCTCCTCCGATGTGCTCAACTTCTCGGCGCTCGCCCGCCACCGCTTCGGCGCGACGAAAGCCTATGCCGAGATCGTGGCGAGCAGGCTGTCGGAGCTTCGAGAAGAGCGGGTCGAGCAAAGACAGAGGCTCGGCACCTTCATCGACCGGCGCTTCCAACCGGCTGTCCGCTCGGTCTATGCAGCAGAACGGCGGCTCGACGAATTGGCCGAACGCGTCAGCCTGGCCGGAGACCTGCTCAGAACCACCGTGCAGGTTCAGCTCGAAGATCAGAACGCCTCGCTGCTGACGTCGATGGAAGAGCGGGCGCGCATCCAGGTGCATATCCAGCAGGCGGTCGAAGGCTTTTCGGTCATTGCCATTACCTACTATACCGTCGGCCTGGTGAAGATCTGCCTCGAAAGCATTTCCGTACTCGGCGTCGATCCGCACGTGGCAAAACTCGCCGTCCTTGGCGCGATCCCGCTCGTGCTCTTCGCCGTCTGGACCGCTGTCCGTCATGTGCGAAAGAGCATCGCCGGCGTGCCGCACGGCCCGGCATCCGGAAGCCACTGACGCGCGCTCACCGCCGCCCTTTCGAGGCAGCGGTGTTCTCTCGCACTATCAGCAGAGCATTAGGACGCCATGGCGTAATGCCGCTGCTCCGATGCCCGGCCGCTACCGGTTTTGAAGCGCCGCAGCAACTCGGCAAGGCTTTCGGTTTCCTGGGTCAGGCTCTGGGCGGCCGCCGTGGTTTCCTCGACCATAGCGGCGTTCTGCTGCGTCACCTTGTCCATCTGGTCGCCGGCGGCCGAGACCTCGCGCAGGCTCGTCGCCTGTTCGCGGGCGGCAACGGCGATCTCGGCGACGGTTGCATTCATCGCGGTGACCTGCTCGACGATCTGTTCGAGCGAGAGGCCGGATTCGCCGACCAGCTCGACGCCGGTTTTGACCTGCGCCGAGGAGGTGGAAATCAGTTGCTTGATCTCCCTTGCCGCATTGGCGGAACGCTGGGCGAGTTCGCGGACTTCCTGGGCAACCACCGCAAAGCCCTTGCCGGCTTCACCGGCGCGCGCCGCTTCGACGCCGGCATTCAGTGCCAGGAGGTTGGTCTGGAAGGCGATTTCGTCGATGACGCTGATGATGTTGCCGATCTTGGACGACGAATTTTGAATCTCCGTCATCGCGTCGATGGCGCGGGCGACGATCTCGCCGCCCTTTTCGGCATTGGTGCGGGCCGTCGCGACGACAGCCTGGGCGCGGCCTGCACCCTCGGCCGTGCCGTTGACGCCGCGGGTGACGTCGCCGAGTGCTGCGACCGTTTCTTCCAGGGATGCTGCCTGCTGCTCTGTGCGGCGGGCGAGATCGTTGGAGGCCGTGGAGATTTCCGCAAGGCCTGACCGGATGGTGGCGACCGCGTGAATGACGGAGTCGACCGCTTCCTCGAGGCTCGCGACCGAGTTGTTGAAATGATCCCGGATCCTGACGTAGCGATGGTCGACTTCGCCGACGCGGACGGTGAGATCACCCTTCGACAGCGCATCGAGGCCGACGGAGATCTGGCGGAAGGCATGTTCCATCACCTGCGCATCGGAAAGCCGCTCGGCCTGCTGGCGCAGCCGCTCTTCTTCGGCGGCCAGGCGAGCCCGTTCGGCATTGGCTTCGGCGATCAGCTTGGCGCGGCCGGTCTCCTGGAAAACCTTCAGCGAACGCGCCATGGCGCCGAGTTCGTGGCGGTGCTCGACACCCGTTATCGCAATCCCCTCCTCGCCGCGGGCAAGCTGCTCCATGGACTGGGCCATCTTGCGCACCGCCGAGGAAATCAGCCGGCCGACGAGATAGGAAAGCACGAGGCCGATGACGATCAGCAGCCCGCTGATGACGAGCGTCGTGCTGGTCGCGGAGGCAACCGTCGCGTCCACCGAACCATCCAGGTTCTTCTGCGCGCCTGTCACCGTTGCCTGCAAATCCGTGAACTCGCCTGATATCTTCGGCGCAAGCACGCCGAGCTGCGTCTGACGAATATTGCCGGAGGCCTGCAGCACCTCTTTCATGTCGCCGAGACGGGCGGTGTAGTTCTGCATGAGCTGGCCGGCGCCCATCAGGCGCTTCTTCTGCAGCTCGTTCTTGGCAGCCTTGGCGGCGGCATCATTGAGCGCCACGGCTTCGGCGAGAGCCGCCTGCGCCGTGTCGTAAGCCGCAAAATCGTTGGAATGGACGAAGCGTTCGGAGAAATAGAGGCTGCGGTTCAAGGCCTCCAGCGTCGCCGCCGTCATCTGCAGCAGGGCGACATCGTTCTGGCGCCAGGCGCTGCGCACGACGTCGTTGAGCGCGATGCTGGTCCAGGGGCCGAATTCGGTGACCTTGGAGATCAATATGTCGCGCCGGGCCTGCAGGGAGACGATCTGTTCGAATGCCTTGCCGTAAGCGGCAATATCCTGGCGGATTTCTGCAAGCCCCGACTGCAGGTCCTTGTTGCCGGCAAAACGCGGATCGTCCGCCTCGAAAGCCTTCACACCGGCGCGGAAGCTGTCGACGACAGCCTGTGTCGGCGTCGAGCGGAAAGCCTCCGCCGACATCTGGATTTCGTGCAGCTGGTCGCTGTAGTCGGAGATGGCCAGACTCTGGCCGGCCGTGACACGGTAGGAAGCGAAGATCGCGGCGAGCCCGTTCATGCCGGAGATCGCGCTGACGGTGAGCAGACTCATCAGCAGGATCAACGGCACGAAGCCTGCGGTGATCTGCGCGCGAATGCCGAATTTATTCCAGAAATGCAACATCATAGGCCTCTTATGCTCACTGGCTCTTCGGCAGGTATTGGGCAATATTCTCAGGTGTGACGAGTTCGAAGGGCACGTTGTTTTCGCGCGGCACCTTTTCCTTTTTGATGAGCTTCATGGCGGCATCGACGGCCGCCGCGCCCTGCCCGACGGCGCTCTGCAGAACGGTGACATCGAGATCGCCCGCCACCATCGCGGCGAGCGCGTCGTCGGTCGCGTCGACGCCGCCGACGACGACGTCCTTCATCGGGATATTGGCTTTCTTCATGGCGCGGATCGCACCGAGCGCCATCTCGTCATTGTTGGCGATCACAGCATCGAACTTGACGCCGGCCGCCAGCCATTCCTGCATCTGCTGATCGGCATAATCGCGCGACCAATAGGCCGCTTGCTGCTCGACGATCTCAAGGCCTTTGCATTCCGGCGTCGCGATGACATCGGATATATCCTGGGTGCGGGTGCGGGCGGCCACATGGAAGACCTCGCCCATCAGCACGACGACGCGGCCCTTGCCCTTGAGGAGAGAGCACACCTGCTTCGTCTCCAGCGTACCGGAGTCTTTCTCATCGGAGGCGACAACAACCTGATCGTCCGGCAAGTCCGAGAGATTGGAGGGCGTCGTATTGATGTAGATCAGCGGAATGCCGGCATCCGCGGCGATCTTGGTCATTTGCGGCCCGAGATCGCCATCAGACAGCATCATGATAATGGCATCGACCTTGTCGGCGACAAACTGCTGAACCTGCTTCTTCTGCAGTTCATTGTCGCCATTGGCGTTCTGGGTGACGAGCTTGAGGCCTGATATCGTCTTCCCGTGCGAGACGACGCCGTTCACAAGCATCTGTCTGAACTTGTCGAGATTGGTCATCGAAACCCCGATCGTCTGTGCATTGGCAACAGAGACCGATATCGCCAAGGCGATGGATGCAAGCGTGGCCGTTTTCATGAATTCCCCTGCGCAATTCGATTTGAACGCGTTATTTCAAATTTTGGTTAAATTTTACTTTTCGTGAGGAAGCGAACGTTAAACGCGAGGATATGATCTTGCGGCGCGGAAGCGCCTTCTTCGGCGGCGAGCAGCCGACCTTGACCGGCTTCGCCTCGAACTTCGCGCGATGCACTTAAATCTCTGTTTTTATGTAAACTATCTTCCGCCGAAGCCGGAGCTGACGGTGATGCCTCTATAGATCACCCTTTGCAGCACGATGGCCAGGACGACACCCGGCAGCATGGAGATCGTCGCGCCCGCCATGATGTAGTTCCACGCCGTGCCCTGCTGGGTCTGGAACAGAGTGAGCCCGAGCGGAAGCGTGGCTTTTTCCACCCCGCTGGTGGCGATCAGCGGCCACAGGAAACTCTTCCACTGGGCGATGAAGGTGAAGAGCGACAAAAGGCCGATCGCCGGCATGGCAAGCGGCACGATGACGGTGACGAGAATGCGCAGGCGCGAGGCACCGTCCATCATCGCCGCCTCGTCGAGATCCTTGGGAATGCCGAGGATGAACTGCCGCAGCAGGAAGGTGCCGAAGGAAGAGAAGGCGACCGGCAAGATCATGCCGTGATAGGTGTTGATCCAGCCGAGCTTGCTGACGACAAGGAAGAGCGGGATGACCAGCATCACCTGCGGGATCATCAGCGTGCTGAGATAGGTGAGCAGCAGTCCCTCGCGGCCGGGAAACCTCAGCCGGGCGAAGGCGTAGGCGGAAAGGCAGGATACTGCAATCACGATCGCCGTGACCCCGCAGGCGACGATGATGGAATTCAACAGGAAGGTGCCGAACGGCAGGGACACCAGGGCTTCGACGAAGGTGCCCCACTGATATTCCTCGGGGAAGATGCGGACCGGCACGGCCATCACCTCGGCGTTGGAGCGCACCGCATTCGACACCATCCAGAAAAATGGAAAGAGGAAAAGCAGCGCGATCAGCGAAAGTCCCGCATAACTCAAAAAGCTGCCGATGCGCCGCAGGATGCGGCGCCGATCCGCCGAAACGGAATGCGGATGCCGTGAGGTCGGGTCAGTCGTCATAATGCACCCATTTGCGCTGCATGTGGAACTGGAGGATGGTGAGCGCCATGATCATGACGAACATCACCCAGGCGAGAGCGGAGGCATAACCCATCTGGAAGTTGGTGAAGCCCTTCTGGTAGATGGCAAAGCCGAGGGTCGCCGTCGCCGAGCCCGGGCCGCCGCGCGTCATCGCGAAGATTTCGTCGAAGACCTGCAGCGAGGTGATCGCCGTCATCACGGTCGCAAAGAAGACGGTCGGCGAGATCAGCGGCAGACGGATGCGCCAGAAGCGCTGCCAGGCGTTGGCGCCGTCGATCGTCGCCGCTTCGAGATAGTGCTTCGGCACCAGATCGAGGGCGGCGTTGAACATCACGACGTTGTAGCCGACATTGGCCCAGAGTGTGACGAGCACGACCGCCTGCATCGCCCAGCTCGAACTCAGCAGGAAATTCGGCAGGCCAAGGCCGAGCGCGCGGATGATGGTGTCGGCCAGTCCGTCCGGCGTGAAGATCAGCAGCCACACCACAGAGGCTGCGATCGTCGGCGTGAAGGTCGGCAGGAAGAAGATCACCCGGAAGATCGCCTTACCGCGTTTCAGACTGGATATCCACACCGCCAGAGTCAGCGAGACGATGATGTTCACAGCCAGATACTCGACGGCGAAGAACAGCGTGTTCCGCAAGATGGCGTAGAAGGCCGGATCGACGGTGAAGAGTTTGATATAATTCTGAAATCCGACGAAGGACGGCGTCCAGATCAGTTGCCAGTTGGTGAAGGAGAGCGCCAGCGACGCCAGGATCGGCAGGGCCATGAAAATCATGAAGCCGAGAAAGCTCGGCAGCAGGAACAGCATGGCCGTCTGCGTCTCAGGTTTTAGAAAGCGCCGCGGCCGGCCGGGCTGCAGGGGAATTTCGGCGACGGCGCTTTGCGACATGTCTTCCTCCATGCGCGGCAATCCTGCCGCGCTTTAAGCCCTTGTTTTCACGCACGCCGTCATCGCAAAACCGCGCATATTTTTGCGTGACATGCTCTATTGCTGCGCAAGGCTCTGGATCGACTCCATCGTCTGCTTGGCGCCGGCGCTGCCGCCGAAGGCCGGCGGGAAATACTGGTTGAAGAGGTTTTCCACCGCCGCCCAGTTGTTGGTGATCACGTAGGGCACGGAATGCGCCAGGGAATAGTCGATCGCCTCGCCGCCATTGGTGATGTCCTTGGCCGCCACCTTGTACCAGGAGGATTGCGAGGCCGTGCGCGCCGGCAGCGCGCGGCCCTGTTCGGCGAGATATTGCAATGCCTCCGGGCTGGTCAGCACCTGGATCGCCTTCCAGGCCGCATCCTTGTTCTTACTCGTCGTGGCGATGCCGAAACCTGAGCCCGCCGTGACCGCCGTAAGCTCCGCCTCTCCACGCGGCAGGGAGGTGGAACCGATTTTGAACTTGACCTTGTCCTTCATGCCGATGATCGACCAGGGTCCGTCGACATACATGGCGACATTGCCCGAATAGAACCGGCCCTGGATGACCGTGCCGGCATCGGCGCTCGACGGCACCAGCGGCGCGACCTTGTCCTTGGCGGCAAAGCCGATCACCTTCTCGGCCGCCGCAATGGCGCCCGGATTGGTCAGGTCGAGTTCTCCTGAATCATTGACATATTTATCGCCCCAGGCCGACGCCAGAACCGAATAATTCTGCGGTGTGATGCCGAATCCGTATTTGCCGTCCTTGGTGAGCTTCTTGGCGGCATCGGTGAATTCCGCAAGCGTCCAGCCCGGCTTCGGCAACGGAATGCCGGCGGCTTCGAGCGCGTCCTGGTTATAATAGATGACCCAGGGGCCGACATCGTAAGGTAGGCCGTAAAGCTGCTTGTCGACGGACATGCCGCCGATGATCGAGGGGGTGAAAGCGCCGACGTCGAATTTGTCGGCCGCGATCCGGTCATTCAGAGGCTCAAGCAGCGAATAGAAATTCGGCATGCGCAGCGACTGCATGGAAACGATGTCGGCAAGCTGGCCCGATGCCGCCAGCACCGGCAGCCTTGTCCAGTAATCGACCCAGCCCGTCGTCGTCAGCGTCACCTTGATATCGGGATACTTGGCGGTGACCATATCGGCCAGGTGCTGCCAGCCCTTCGTATCGGCATCGGAACCGGTCCACATCTGCCAGGTCAGGGTCACCTGCTCGGCCGATGCGGTGGTTGCGAAAAGACTGCCGCCGATTGCGGCGAGCAAAAGCGTTTTCTTCAAAACCTTCATGGGTTTCTCCTCCCTCCATGACGCAATGAACACGCGGATGCGACCGAGTTCACGCCTTGAGGACGATCTCGATCACCGGGACGGTAACGTCAGGTCGCCGGACCGGCAGTTCGAACATGATCATGCCTTCAGGCACCATCACGCCGATATTGGAATCCACATCCTTGGTATGGCTGAGCCAGCGCACTTCGCTGGCATCGTGCAGGAACTGCGCATAAGCGATCCTGTCGGCGAGGCCTTCGATGTGGATGTGGCGGTAGGGCCAGTTGTAGACGTGCAGATAGAGACGGTTGCCGCGCTCGGTGTAGCGGCATCCGGCCGGCACCGGCAAATCGGATGGGCCGGCGCCGTAGATGGAGCGAGCGTTAACCGCCATCCAGTTCTGGTAGACTTCGAGCGCATCGACGGCGCGCGCGTCGAAGGTGCCGCGCCCGGTCGGGCCGACATTCATTAGCAGATTGCCGCCGAGCGCGACGGAATCAATCAGCAGTTGGATGATCTGTTCCGGGCTCTTCCAACTATCCTCGTCGCGGTGATAGCCCCAGGAGCCACTGAAGGTGTGGCAGGCTTCCCAGAGCACGCCCTGGCTGGCGATGGCAGGCGCCACGCGCGGCGTATATTGCTCCGGCGTCGTCACATCGGGCAGCTTGCCCGGCGGCAGATCGAGACGGTTGTTGACGATGATTTCGGGCTGCAGCTCTCGCACCAGATCGATCAGCCGCTCGCTCTCCCAGTCGGCGCGTCCCTTGCCTGGCAAGCCATGATATTCGCGGCCGGGATAGCTGAAATCGAACCAGATGATGTCGATACGGCCGAATCCGGTCAGAAGCTCGCGCACCTGCTCGCGCATATAGGCGGCGTAGTTGGCGACGTTGCGGCCGGCGTTCAGCGCCTTGGCCTCGGGATGGTTGCGCAAGGGATGGTGGACGTCGATCGGGAAGTCCGGGTGGTGCCAGTCGAGCAATGAATAATAGAAGCCGATCTTCAGCCCCTCGGCGCGAAAGGCTTCGACCAGCGGCGTCAGCAGATCCCTGCCGCAGGGCGTGTTCGGCGCCTTGTAATCCGTCGCCTTGCTGTCCCAGAGGCAGAAGCCCTCGTGATGTTTGGTCGTCACCACGACATATTTCATGCCAGCGAGACGCGCCCGGCGCGCCCACTCCTTGGGATCGTACAGATCGGGATCGAAATTGTCGAAATAGCGCTGGTAATGCTCGTCGGTCAGCTCTTCGCGGTTTTTCAGCCACTCGTGCCGGGCTCCGAGAGCATAGAGGCCCCAATGGATGAACATGCCCAGTCTGTCATGGCTGAACCAGGCGTGCTTACCCGCTCCCGACACCTGATTTTGCGGCTGGCGCTCCGAACTCGTCACAGGTTTCTCCTCCCTGTTTTCCGGCCCGACATCATATCGAACCGGTTCGGTGATTGAACATCTTCCTTGCTGTCCGACCTGTCAAGCCGATTCCACCACAACTGCCTTCGAAAAGTTTTCCGGCTTTGAGAGGCCATCTCAGGCAAGCCTGTTGCAGCGGGACATAGAAACTGACATAACAAGGCTTTAGAACCGGTTCGATAGACATGACGACCATACGAGATGTCGCGCGCCTTGCGGGGGTTTCGATCTCGACCGTCTCGCTCGCGCTCAACAGCCCGAAACGTGTCGGCGCAGAGACGCTCGACCGCATCCAGCAAGCGATCAAATCGACCGGCTACCGCATCGATCCGGTGGCCCAGACGCTGGCGCGCGGCCGCAGTTCGCTGATCGGTTTCGTTTCGGCCAATCTCGGCAACATGTTCTTCGGCGACATCCGCCGGGAGATCGAGCACCAGGCGCTCGACCACGGCTATTTCGTCCTGATCGCCGATTCTTCCGGCCGGGCCGAACTCGAACGGGCCTTGCTGGAGCGGATGGAAGCGCAGAAGATCGCCGGCATCGCGCTGGCGACAAACGGCCACGGCGCGGAATACGCGGCGTTCCTGCGCGACTTCAAGACCCCGATCGTGATGTTCGACCAGAAGGTGGAGGGCGCGGAACGCGATTTCGTCGGCTCCGACAATCCGCTGACGACGACCATCCTGACCGAGCATCTGCTGCAACTCGGCCATCGGCGCATCGGCTTCATTTCCGGCCCCTCCGGCCTGCATACAGCCGATGAGCGCCTGAAGGGCTTTATGGATACGATGTCGGCCGCCGGCGTGGATGTCGACCCGTCGCTGGTGGTGGAAGGCGGCTACACCAGGACCGGCGGCCATGCGCAGGCGATGCGGCTGCTCACCCGCCGCGACCGGCCGACCGCCATCATCGGCGCCAACAACATGATGGGCCTGGCAGCATTGCAGGTGATGCAGGAAATGGGCTTCCGCTGCCCCGACGACGTATCGCTGGCGATGGTCGACGACGTGCCCTGGAGCAACGTCATCACGCCGCGCATCACGATGGTCGTGCAGGATGCCCAGAAGCTCGGCGACCTCGCAGCCCAGCGCCTGCTGGCACGGATCGCAAGCCCCGAGGCCGCCGCCGAGCCGCCGCAGGATTTTATCCTGACGCCGAGATTCGTGCGCGGGGAGTCGACCAGGCGGCTTTGAGCAACTCTCAGCCGGCAGCGCTTCTGGAGGACACTTTCAATAACGTGCCCAACCCCTGTCGTTTTTTACCGGTCTTCACGCGTATGCCAGAGCCGCAATACATAGATGGCCGACTGCTGTATTTCATAACGTAGCTCGTAGTGACCAACGAGAATGCGGCGGACCTCCCGAGGATCGAACTCCTCCAGCCGCTCGCCAAGGCGCGGCTGCTCAAGCAGCCGCAGCGGCGCTGCCGTCAAGGCCTGCACAGTCCGAGCCGCCGCCTGTCGATTGACCGGAGCGAGAAAGGCATAGAGGCGGCCAATGTCCGAGACCGCTTTGCTCGTCCATTTGAGTTCCATTAACGAGGCAGCGAAACCGGCGCGTCACTGTCGAGACTATCGGCCCAGGCCTGGACGGACTGATGATCGACCACTTTGCCTTCATCCACATCAGCCAGCGCTTCCAGCGTCAAACGGCGACGCTCCTCCTCCTGATCGATCCATGCCGTCAACGCCTGCTTGACGATCCAGCCGCGCGAGCGCTCAAGCCTCGCGGCGAGTTGATCGACCTTTTGCGCAAGGGACAGGGGAACATGCGCAGTCAGCACTTTGGTTTCCATCAAAACCTCCTTTCAATCATAATCAATCATAGTGATTGGTTCCGATTATGTCCAATGTCGAACCCCATGAATGGTAGCGCTCTTTTCCTCCATTGAAAGAAAGGAAAATTTGTCATACATGTGTGATGAATCAGGATGTCGCATGTCACCGATCTTGGCAGCATCCGGATCAAAGCCGGAGCGGGGGTCAAGGCGTGGCTATGCAGATGAAGGATCGCAGCAGAGGCACGGGATCGCTGGTCTCGCAGGTCGGCGAAAGCCTTCGGCAGGCGATCCTCAGCGGCCAGTATGCCGCCGGCGACAAGCTTCCGAGCGAGCATGAACTCACCGAGACGCACAGCGTCAGCCGCACCGTGGTGCGCGAAGCGGTTGCTGCGCTTCGTTCCGACGGACTGGTCGAGGTGCGTCAGGGCGCAGGCATTTTCGTGATCGGCGCTGATCCGGCGCTGTCAGGCCGAAAGGTCGACAAGGCCCGCGTCGCCTCCGATCTGGAAGTGCTCGAAATCCGAACGCCTGTCGAGATCGAGGCGGCGGGACTTGCCGCCTTGCGTCGCTCGCCGGCGCAGGAGGAGGCGATTTTCGAATGCCACCGGAAAATCCTCCAGCGCATCGAGACGGATCAATCCATCCGCGAGGCGGATCTCGACCTTCATGTGGCGATCGCCGAGGCGACGAACAACCCGCTGTTCAAGCACTTCCTGGAATCGCAGGGAACCGTGATCATTCCGCAGTCGCGGCTCGTTCCGGAAACGAGAACCGCCGAGCAGACCGCTTACCGAAAGCTGATCCACAGGGAACACGAAGCGATCGTCATGGCCATCTCGGACAGGGACGATCAGGCGGCGCGCAACGCCATGCGCGAGCATCTGGTCGGCAGCCAGGCCAGATACCGCAACCTGCTGAAGGATCTGCGAAGCTTTACGAGCTGAGGCCCGCGAGAAGCGCTGCCAGCGCTACAGGTTTTCCGGGATTCACCAGCCAACCCGCCATCTGAACATGGGCTTGGGGAGCGAAGCTGCTGGCCGGTTTACGCAGCCGCCTTTATTGTGATGGCCACTGCCCAGCGCGCATCACCGGGATGCATGGCGGACTGTTTACCGCCGTCTGCGGCTGAAAGCTAACTGAAAGCTTCGAGGTCATAGGAAAGGGCAGCATCGTGGAGGAGACACGGTCGAAGTGGCGAGACGACGATGCAGCACACCACCAGGAGGAGATATCAATGCGTTCTTCACGCAGCCTTTTTCACACCGTCGCTTTTTCCGCGCTGCTGACCGCGGCATCCTTTGCCACAACGGCGGCCCACGCGGCCGACAAGATCACCATCATGGTCGGCGGCTATGAGAAGCAGATCTATCTGCCCGCCAAACTCGCTGAATCCCTCGGTTACTTCAAGGACGAGGGTCTCGACGTCGAGCTCCTGAACGAAGCTGCCGGCGTCGATGCCGAAAACCAGTTGCTGGCAGGCGCCGTCCAGGGTGTCGTCGGCTTCTACGATCACTGCGTAGACCTGCAGGCCAAGGGCAAATTCGTCGAATCCCTCGTCCAGTTCAGCCAGGCGCCGGGTGAGGTCGAGATGGTCTCGAGCAAGCATCCTGACATCAAGTCGCCGGCCGATTTCAAAGGCAAGACCCTCGGCGTGACCGGCCTCGGCTCGTCCACCAACTTCCTGACGCTCTTCATGGCCTCGAAGGCCGGCCTGCAGCCGGGTGACGTCGTCACCGTTCCCGTCGGTGCCGGCGGCACGTTCATCGCCGCCATGCAGCAGGATCAGATCCAGGCCGGCATGACGACGGAGCCGACGATCTCGCGCCTCGTCAAAACAGGCGAAGCCAGCGTTCTCGTCGACATGCGCACAGTCGAATCGACCCGAAAGGCGCTCGGCGGCACCTATCCGGCCGCCTCGCTCTACATGGAAACCGCCTGGGTCGACGGGCACAAGGACGAGGCGCAGAAGCTCGCCAACGCCTTCGTCAAAACGCTGCGATACATCAACACGCATTCCGCCGCCGAGATCGCGGACAAGATGCCGAAGGACTTCTACGTCGGCGACAAGGACGGCTACATCAAGGCTCTCGACGAGGGCAAGGGCATGTTCACGCCGGACGGCGTGATGCCGGAAGACGGTCCGAAGACCGTGCTTGCCGTGCTCTCGGAATTCTCCAAGAACGTCAAGGGCAAGCAGATCGACCTTTCCAAGACCTACACGACGGAATTCGTCAAGAACGTCCAGTAAGTCAGTCGCGCCGCTCCCGGCTCCCAAGCGGGAGCGGCCTCCGTTCGATCATGGGCTTTGCGTGCGCGCCCTCAAGCACGCCTCAGGTATCACCATGCAACAGGACAACAAACAGATCCCGGCGATCGAGCTGATCAATGTCAGCCGGCGCTTCGTCTCGCCGACCGGAAAATCCCTGACTGCGCTGCGCGATTTCAACATGACGGTCGCCCGCGGCGAGTTCGTCGCCGTCGTCGGCCCGACCGGCTGCGGCAAATCGACGACGCTCAATCTGGTGACGGGTCTCGCACGCCCCTCCGCCGGCGAAGTCCGCCTGATGGGCGGGCCGATCACCGGCATCGATCCGCGTGTCGGCTTCGCCTTCCAGACCGATGCGCTGTTTCCCTGGAAAAACGTCATCGACAACGTCATGGCCGGGCCGCTGTTCCGCGGCAAGTCTCGCGCCGAGGCTGAGAAGCTGGCCCGCGACTGGCTGGCGCGCGTCGGCCTGTCGAAGTTTCTCCATCACTATCCCCATCAGCTATCGGGGGGCATGCGCAAGCGCGTCTCGCTGGCACAGACTTTCATCAACGAGCCGGAGATCCTGCTGATGGACGAGCCCTTCTCGGCACTCGACGTGCAGACCCGCACCGTCATGCATGAGGAGCTCCTGAAGCTGTGGGCGGAGCGCAAGGCCTCGGTTGTCTTCGTTACCCACGATCTCGAAGAGGCCGTGGCGCTCGCCGACAAGGTCTATGTGCTCACCGCCGGTCCTGCGACGGTCAAGTCGGTCTACACCATCGATCTTCCCCGCCCCCGCGTCGTGTCGGAGATCCGCTACGAACAGAACTTCATCGACTACTGCAAGACGATCTGGGAGGACCTGCGCGAAGAGGTCGAAACCAGCTACCGCCGCGCCAGCGAAGCGGCCTGAGGGAGGACATCATGGCACACACCACTCTTGAGGCCGGTTCGGCCACCATGTTTCGGCCGGGCACATCGGACACGGAAATTGAGGCGTCGGCACTGAAGGCGATACGGCAGCGCAAACTATTGGTGCGTTTCTGGCAGATCGCTATCCTGGTCTTCGTGATCGGCATGTGGGAGCTCTCCTCCAACATGCAGTGGATCGATCCGTTCTTTTATTCCAGCCCAAGCGGCGTCGTTGAGCGCCTCTACGAATGGGCGACCGAAGGCACCACCGAAGGGTCGCTCTGGTACAATCTCTGGGTGACGATGGAAGAGGCGCTGATCGGCTTCTTCGCCGGCTCGATCACCGGCGTCTTCGTCGGCATCGGCCTCGGCCGCAACCGCTTCCTCTCGGATATCTTCTCCGTCTACATCAAGGCGATCAACTCGATCCCCCGTGTGGTGCTTGCCCCGATCTTCATCATGATCATGGGCCTCGGTCTGCCCTCCAAGGTGGCGCTCGCCTTCATCATGGTGTTCTTCGTGGTCTTCGCCAACGCCTTCCAAGGCGTGCGCGAGGCCGACCGCAACATGATCGCCAATGCCCGCATCCTCGGCGCCTCGGACTGGCAGGTGACCCGCACGGTGGTCATTCCCTCGGCGATGAGCTGGATCTTCGCCAGCCTGCACGTCTCTTTCGGCTTTGCGATCATCGGCGCCATCGTCGGCGAATTCGTCGGCGCCCGCTTCGGCATCGGCCAGCTCATCTCGATCGCCAAGGGCACCTTCGACGCGGCCGGCATGTTCGCGGCAATCCTCCTCGTCATGGTCGTCACGCTCGTTGCCGAATACATCATGACGCTGATCGAAAACCGCCTGGCGAAGTGGCGGCCGCAGCAGCACATGGATACGCAGTAATACGACCGACGTCCTCCCAAGGCGGATCGCATCGAAGGCCGGGCAACCACGCCCGGCCTTCTTTCATTCGATCGTCCCGGATTTACGCCAGCGGCAGTTGCACAGTCACGACGAGACCGCCGCCTTCGGCATCACCCAGCGACACTGAACCTCCCGCGCCTTCCACGACCTCCCGGACGATCGCAAGTCCCAGGCCGCTGCCCTCCGCTTCCGTCCCGATGATCCGGTAGAAGCGTTCAAAAACCTGTTCGCGCTCCCCCTCGGGAATTCCCGGCCCGTTATCCTCGACGGTGACGACCGCCTTGCCATCTGCCTGCCGGACCGCAACGGTCACCCGTCCATCCGCGCTGACATAGCGGATCGCATTGTCTATCAGATTGACCAGCATCTCACGCAGCATCGTGCCGTCGCCCTCGACGATGACGGGTCGATCCGCCTCCAATCCGACGTCGATATTGCGCCGGAGCGCCTCTGCGGCATGCACTTCCAGGATCTCGCGGGCAGCCTTGCTGAGGTCGGTCGCATCGCTGCGTGGCCGCCTGCTTCCCGGCTCGGCGCGCGACAAGGTCAGCAGCTGGCTGGCAAGCCGCGAAATCTGCCGCGTGCTGGTCCGGAGAGCGACAAGCGCCTCGTCGCGGCGAGCCGCATCCTGCTCGCGAGCCGCGACGCTCGCCTGCGTCGAAATCAGCGCCAGAGGTGTTCTGAGCTGATGGGCGGCATTCGATACGAAGCGCCGTTGCGCCGCCATCTGGTTCTGGACACGCTCCATATAGTCGTTCAGCGCATGGACGAGCGGACGCAGTTCGCTCTGCACCATCTCGGGCGGCAGCGGATCAAGACGGTTGCGCCCGCGCTGGCGCACGGCGTCCCGCAGTCTGAGAGCCGGCGCCAGGCCGCGTTGGAGCCCGAGGATGGTCACCAGGCTGGCGACGAAGACGAGCACGAACTGCTTCGAAAAATCCGAAAGCCACAGCTGCCTTCGCATCGCATACTGACTGTTATGCGTCACTGCGATGCTCACCGAGACGGTGCCGTCATCGGGAAGACCGACAACGGGATGGTCGAGCATCATGACGCGCACATCGGCGCCATGGAACACGCGATCCTCGCCGGCCCGCTGGACAGTCGGCAACGGCAAATCGGGAAAGCCGCTCACCAGGCTGCCCCAGGCGGTGATAACCTGATAGGAGACGCGGTCACCGAAACCCGTGTCAAACATCTCGAGCGCGGCCGGCGGCACGTCCACCTGAACATTGCCACCCTCGTCGACGCGCACGGCCTCGGCGATGACGCGGGCCGAGGCCAGAAGGGTTCGATCCGTGACCAGCTTTGCCGTCGCATCCGCCGTCCAGAAGCTGTCGTAAAGATTGAAGCCGATGGCGCCGAACAGCGTCAGCAGCACCCAGCAGAGCAGTTGTACTCTCAGGCTCTGACTGAGCCGCGCGATCGTCGCACCGGTCTTTGTGACGACGCTATTCGACATGTCGGAGGAGATAACCGAGCCCGCGCAAGGTCGCGATCTGAACCGAACTGCTCTCGAGCTTCTTTCTAAGCCTGTGGATGTAGATTTCGATTGCGCTCGGATCCGCCTCGTCGTCGAAACCGAATACGCTTTCGGAAAGGGAGGCTTTCGAGACCGTGTTGCCAAGCTTCATGACAAGCTGTTCGAGGACGGCATATTCCCGCGGCGTCAGTTGCAGCGGCTCGCCCCCGACAAAAAACTGCCGTGTACCACCGGAAAAACGCAGGTTCCCGACGGTGATCTCGGACGATGCCCGATCCTGCCCGCGGCGCACCACCGCACGGATCCTCGCCTCCAGCTCGGCGATTTCGAAGGGCTTGGCGAGATAGTCGTCGGCGCCGCTGTCGAGCCCAGCCACACGGCCGTCTAGGCTCGCATTGGCGGTCAAGATGATCACCGGGAGCTTGTTCCCCGATTGTCTCAGCCGCTTCAGAAGCGTCAAACCGTCAAGCTTCGGCAGCGAAAGGTCGAGGATCATCGCCGAATATTCCGCCACCTTGAGCAGATGCTCCGCATCCTCGCCGTCATAAGCGATATCGATAGCATATTGCGCCTGCCGCAGGGCCTTGCCCAGCCAGGCTGCCAGATCCTTGTTGTCCTCCACCACAAGCAGTCTCATCCGTTCCCCTTAGCATGGGCAGAGGGCTTCGCGGAAGCGTAAGCATCCAAGGCCGGCAGGCGTTTGATCTCTCCGACCATAGCGGACCCTGCCTTGCCGGCTGCTGGCGTGAATTGTCCGCTATTTGTCCGGAGCGTGCATTTCCCTCTGTCCAGGGATCGCGGAATATGGCTTCATGATCAACATCAAGGAAGCAAGAAATGTCCGGCCATGATACTGTCCTTCTCGTCATCGACGCTCAAGAATCCTTCCGGCAGCGCGATTATTGGGATGAAAGCCCCGCGTCCGCCTATATCGGTCGTCAGCAGGCTCTGATCGACGGCGCGCAGGCCGGCGGGATACCCGTCATTCAGATCTTCCATGTCGACGGAAGTGGGCCGTTTTCGGAAAGCTCGGGCTTCGTCAGGACGCTCGCCCCACTCCGGATCACCCCTAAAGCAACCTTCAGAAAGAGCCGTCACAGCGCGCTCGTCGGCTCCGGGCTCGACGTCTGGCTGACCGAGAACGGCGTGCGTCGAATCATCGTCTCAGGCATCCGCACCGAACAATGCTGCGAGACCACGACCCGCCACGCATCGGATCTCGGCTATCAGGTCGACTATGTCGGCGAAGCGACTCTGACCTTTCCGATGACCGACAGGGCGGGCCGCACCTGGAGCGCCGGCGAAATCCGCGGCCGCACGGAACTGGTCCTGTCGGGCCGTTTTGCCAGGATCGCCACCGTCGAACAGGCGCTGGCGGGGCCTGCAGAGCAACTCGCCGCATGATAGACGCTGCGCAGCCTTTCGAGATCCCCGTCTTCGTCGTCGTGCCGCCGCGCGTGCTGCTGCTCGACGTCGCCGGCCCGATCGAAGTGCTGCGCAAGGCGAACCTCGAACAGCGGACGGTGCGCTTCAGCGTCACCTATATCGGTCCGTCGGCAACGGTCGGCAGTTCGATCGGCCTTGCCGTTACCGGCGTCGCCGCCCTGCCGGAGTGCTTGCCCGACAAGGCGCTTGTCGTCATCGCCGGCAGCGCCGACGCTCCGATGGACAACAACCGCCCATGGGACGAGCAGGAGCGCGACGCTCAGGCCGCCATCGTCGCGTGGCTGAAGCGCGCCATGCGCCCAGGGCTTCGTCTGGTTTCGATCTGCTCTGGCGCCTTGCTCGCTGCCGAGGCCGGAATGCTCGACGGCCGCGAATGCACCACCCATCACGGCTGCATGCAGGACCTGGCGAGGCTCGCGCCGACGGCGCGCATCCGGGACAACCGGCTCTATGTCGAGGATGGCGAGCGCCTGACAAGTGCCGGCATCACCGCCGGCATAGATCTGATGTTGCATATCGTCGCTGAGGCGGCCGGCCACGCATGCGCCGTCGCGGTCGCGCGGTATCTCGTGGTCTATCTCAGGCGCGGCGGCTCCGACCCACAGCTTTCGCCCTGGCTCGAAGGTCGCAACCACATCCACCCGGTCATTCACCGTGCACAGGATGCAGTGGCCGCTGATCCGGCCCAGAACTGGTCGGTCGCCTCGCTCGCCCGCCTCAGCGGCGCCAGCCCGCGCAATCTTTCACGGCTGTTCAACGAGCAGACGGGCATGAGCGTGACGGATTTCATCAACCGCATGCGCGTCGCCCTCGCCCGCGAGATGCTCGCCGGCTCGAGGCTGGATATGGAAGCCGTTGCAATGCGCGCCGGCTTCGGCTCGGCCCGGCAGTTGCGCCGCGCCTGGAACCGGCTGCACGATAGCCCTCCGAGCGCGGCACGGCCGAGGCCGGCCGTGGATTCATAGAGCAGGAGGACGAGCGCTGTGCCGGGCCTCGTCTTCGACGGCTGCGGCACCGGGCACCTCCATTCCCCAGATTTCGATCTGCGTCAGCGCCGGATAGGGCGAGCTATCCGGCGCCTTGATCAGCCCGTGCAGTTCCACCCATTCGACGATGCAGGGCTCGATGGAAAAACCCTGCGCAGCACCCGATTTCACCAGCGGAAAGGAGGAGGTCGCGCCATTCGAGAAGGTGACGCTCGCCTGCTCCCACCAGGAATCATGCGGGAAATCCGCCCGGAGATAGAAGACGATCTCATCGATCCGGACGGGCCGGCCGAATTCCACCGTCAGGGCGGCCTTGGGATCGCGATTGATGCCCCAACTGGTGTAAGGCCAGAAGCCGTGATTGTCGTTGGCCTTTTCGCCATCGATCGCGTTGCGCGCGGCAAACACCGCTTCGCCGCGAGTTTCGACATTGGCGCGCGCATGCGGGAAAAGCGTCCGGTTGGCGTGATCGTCCCAGGGATTGACAGCGAGATTGCGCCTTTGGACAATCTCGTCAGGGCGCGCGCTTCGCGCTGAAAGCCGGTGGATGTCGCCCCTGAAGGCGTTCGGCGAATAGCACTTGCGCTTGTCGCCGAAGGGCACGGCGAGGCAATAGCCGTTTTCCCTGATGTAGACGAGGCCAGGATGGATGGCGGTGTCCAGCGCGAGGAAGACATGTCCGGGCTCGGAAGCCTCGACAACGACGCAGTCGCCCTCACCATAATTCTGGCGATAGACCAGAAACGTCTCGTCCTGCCCCGTATGACTTGCCAGCACGAAGCCATCGGCATCCACGATCTTCAGCGTCAACTCCATGCGCGCCCTCCTCAGACGATCCGCAATCTCAACAACTTGCCGGCAAAGGGCAGGCGCAACCGGTAAAGCCTCTCGGGCCAGGCCGCTCTCAGCCTGATGTCATCCACTTCGATCTGGTCCACTTCAATCGGCCCGGCGCCGTCGACGACAATGCTGCCGAGATCGGCGAGATCGATTTTGTCAGGGGCGACGATCGGCGGCAGGCACGTCATCAGCGACAGGACCGCCGGTCTGTCCCCATCATAAGTATCGACGATCTCGACATGGCGACCGTGTTGCAGGGAGACTGCGCGCCGATAGCTGCGCAGCTTCGCTTCCGGGGGATAGGCACCTGATATATCGAGGGATATGCGCGCCTCGCTCTCGCCGAATTCGACCTCGACGTCACGGGCGCCGAAGGCTTCGCCGGCGGACTGCATGACGCCTTCGAAGGTCGGCAGGTTGTGAAAGGCCGACTGCATCGTCCATATTTCGTAACGCCACGGCGAGAAGGTCCTTGCCGTATAGGTCTCGACGCCGACATCGATCAGGAAGGGACGGCCATTCTTGTAGAGCGTCACGCTGCCGACATCGTTGTGATTGTGGCCTTCGCCGTTGTTGCCGCCCTTGACCGCAAGCGAAAACTGCTCGTCGCGGGCGATGAACAGTCCGGTGCCGGGATAGAAGCTATCGCGGCCGGATGCCGGCTGCGGTTCGGCGGCGGGGATCGTATAACCGGCCAGCAGTTCCTGCACGCGGTACCAGAGGTTCCATTCGCCGGGCAGATGCGGGCTCCCGGCTGCTGCCCGGTCGGCGGCGGCGAACGCCGCCAGCATCTCGGAACCAACCGCCTTGCCGAACAGATATTCCCGTGCGCTGCAGGGCTCGACCACGGCGGAGGAATCCGCGAAGTTGAAAAAATAGCGTCCGGCCACATGCATATTGGCGATAAACTCAGCCATGTTGCGGATCTTCGGCTGCCGCCAGATCTTGTCGAACAGCCTGGGCGCCACGCTATCGAGCACGGTCAGCGCGCCGCGCAGACAGAGCGCGGCGTGGCGGTAATAGACCACCCCCTCCTCGCAGGCTCCGTCCTCGGCATAATCCTTCAGGAAAGCATCGAGACTGCCGAGCGCCTTTTCGACGACCGCGCGACGTGACGGCTGATCGGTTTTTAGGGAGAACACCGTCAACAGGACGTTCTGGGTTATCCAGGCCGTCCAGTTGTTCATCCGCTCGTCACCGCGGCCCATCCACCAGAAATGCCGGCCGAGATAGGGCGTCAGGATGCGGGCTTCGATCTCCCGCTCCACACGCGCCACGATCTCGGGGCTGACGCCGTCAAGCTCCTCGCCGAGCAAGGCGACGACGGTGGCCAGCAGGGCGGCCGTTTCGGCGGCGAAGAGATCGATGACGGGCTGCGAATTGTCGGGAAGGGGCAGCCGCGCACCGCTGCGTTCATAAGCATTATGCGCCGGAAGCTGCCAGCCGCTTTCCTCGGCGATCAGAAAGATGCCATCGACGATCGCAGACAGGAAGCGGCCGCCGGCTTCCACGAGTTCGCCCAGCACCAGATTGTTCAGCATCCGGCGGCGCGTGAAATAAAGCTCCTCGAAGCGCGAACGATTGCCGGTCTCGGTGTACTGCCGGTAATCCGAAGCGATGATAAGGGGCCAGGGCCGCGCAAGCGTGGCTTCGGCTTCGCGCACGACCAGATCGCGCGTCGCCGGCGGCACAGCATTCCATCTGGCGCGATCGGAGCAGACGGCACCCGGTAAAAAATCACCCAGGACATCCGGCAGCTCACCTGAAATCTCGCTGAACATGTCCCTCCCCGCATCGGAAAAGCATTGACCTCGCTTAGCCTTCGTCCTCACCTATCATATGTTTTCGGCGCTTTCCATAAAATTTGTATGACCTATTCAGAACTTGTTTGACCAATACCGGAGATGTGCTATGTCCTTGGCAGGAGGAAGAACTGGCGGCATTCGGCCGCCCGGATTTTAGGATCTAAGCATCTCGCGGCCAGCCGCAGAATGCCCGCCCAGGAGGAAGCATCGGTGTCCATATCGAATTCGGTCATCGCGACGGATGGCGCCCCAGCGGCTTCCCGCCGGAAGGTCACCGCCCTGTCCAAGCGGCAGCGCAAGATCCGCAATGCGCTCGTCGCTTATTCCTTCATCGCCCCGAATTTCCTCGGCTTCGCGGTCTTCACGCTCGGCCCGATCCTGTTCGCCTTCGCCCTCGCCTTCATGCATTGGGACGGCTCGAATGCGATCACATTCGCGGGGCTAGACAATTTCTGGCGGCTCTTCGACGACAAGGCGTTCATCGCCGCCTTCTGGAACACGATCATCTATACGGCCGCCTCGGTCCCGGCGACACTGCTGTGCGCACTCGGCCTCGCCGTTCTCCTCAATCAGAAAATCGTCGGGCGAAATTTCTTCCGCACAGCGATGTTCTTCCCCTATGTCGCCTCGCTGGTCGCCGTCGCCGTCGTCTGGAACATGATCTTCAATCCCGAGATGGGACCGGTGAACATGATCCTCTACACGCTCGGCCTCGACCCGAAGAACATGCCGGGATGGTCGGCCGACCGCCATTGGGCGATGGTAACGGTGATCCTCTTCGGCATCTGGAAGAACATGGGCTATTACATGGTCATCTATCTGGCCGGGCTGCAGGGGATCAATTCCGAACTCTACGAGGCCGCCGATCTCGATGGCGCCAACTCCTGGCAGAAGTTCATCCACGTCACCGTGCCGCAACTCGGGCCGACGACCTTCTTCGTCACCGTCATGCTGACGATCCAGTCCTTCAAAGTCTTCGACCAGATCTTCATGATCACCCAGGGCGGACCCGGCACTTCGACGCTCGTCCTCGTCTACCACGTCTACAACGAGGCCTTCATTTCCTGGGATCTCGGTTATTCCAGCATGGTTTCGCTGGTGCTGTTCTTCCTCGTGCTGGCGGTCACCGTCTTCCAGTTCCGCCGCCAGCGGGAGGATGAGGCATGAGGATCGCCGGACGCAAGGTCACCGCCAAAACGGTCCTCCTTTATGCCATCGTCATCACGGTGACGGTGGTGATGCTGCTGCCCTTCGCCTGGATGCTTTCGGCGTCCCTGAAGCTCAGCCGCGATGTCTTCGCCTTCCCGATCGAGTGGATCCCGTCGCAGCCGCAATGGCAGAACTACGTCGACATCTGGACGAAGATCCCGCTTGCGCTCTTCATCTACAACACCTCGAAGCTGACGATCATCGTCACGCTGCTGCAGCTTCTGACCTCCAGCTTTGCCGCCTATGCCTTCGCCAAGCTGAATTTCCCCTATAAGAACACGCTGTTCCTCGGCTATATCGCCACCATCGCCATGCCCTGGCAGGTCTATATGGTGCCGCAATTCCTGCTGATGCGCGAGTTCGGCCTCAACAACACGCATCTGGCGCTGATCTGCCTGCAGGCCTTCACCGCCTTCGGCGTTTTCCTGATGCGGCAGTTCTACATGTCGATCCCGACCGAGCTCTGCGAGGCGGCCCGCATCGACGGCATGAACGAATATCAGATCTGGGCGCGCATCATGCTACCGCTCTCGAAGCCGGCGCTCTCGACGCTGACGATCTTCACCTTCGTCAGCACCTGGAATGATTTCCTCGGGCCGATGATCTATCTCACCAAGACAGAGCTGAAGACCGTCCAGATCGGCCTGCGCATGTTCATCTCACAGTATTCGGCCGAATACGGGCTGATCATGGCGGCTTCCGTCGTCGCTCTCATCCCGGTTCTCATCGTCTTCCTCGCGCTGCAGCGCTTCTTCGTCGAGGGCATCGCCTCGACGGGACTGAAGGGGTAAATCCATGAACGCCGTATCATCCGTCTCCCCGCTACCGATCACCGATGACGAGGTCCAAGCCGCGCTCGATCTTGCCGTCGCGCAGATCCGGCGCAATCTCCCTGATTTCACCTATGCCGCGCAGAACCATTCGAGCGTGAACAATGTCTATCCCGCAGTGGCTAACGACCAGTGGACCGCCGGCTTCTGGCCGGGCGAGCTGTGGCTGGCCTTCGAGCATAGCGGCGATCCGGTGTTCCGCCACGCCGCGCAGATCCAGGTCCAGTCCTTCCTGCATCGGATCGTCAACCGCATCGAGACCGATCATCATGATATGGGCTTTCTCTATTCACCCTCCTGCATCGCCGCCTGGAAGCTCGTCGGGGACGAGGATGGCCGCAAGGCCGCGATCCTTGCCGCCGACCAGTTGATCGAGCGCTTCCAGCCAATCGGCCAGTTCATCCAGGCCTGGGGCCATAAAGGCAAGCCGGAGGAATACCGCTACATCATCGACTGCCTGTTGAACCTGCCGCTGCTCTACTGGGCGAGCCGCGAGACCGGCGATCCGAAATATCGCGAGATCGCGCTCGCCCATGCCCGCACGACGCTTGCCCATTCGGTGCGGCCTGACGATTCCACCTATCACACCTTTTACATGGACCCCGTCACCGGCGCGCCGGTGCGCGGCGCCACCAAGCAGGGCTACCGGGACGACAGTTTCTGGGCGCGCGGGCAGGCATGGGGCATAGCGGGCATGGCGATCTCCTATCGCTACGAGCCAATCGAGGAATATCGCCGGAGCTTCGACCGGCTGCTCGCCTTCTACCTCAACCGGCTGCCGGCCGACATGGTGCCCTATTGGGATCTTGTTTTTTCCGACGGCGACGGCGAGCCGCGCGACAGCTCGTCGGCCTCGATCACCGCCTGCGGCCTGCTTGAGATGGCCGAGCTCGTCGACGCCGACACCGCCGAGCGCTACCGCGTGCTGGCGCGGCGCATGGTGAAGAGCCTTGCCGATCACTATGCGGTCAAGGATCCAACCGTCTCCAACGGCCTGGTGCTGCATGCAACCTATTCGAAGAAATCGCCGTTCAACACATGCCGTGGCGAGGGCGTCGATGAGTGCGTCTCCTGGGGAGATTATTATTACATGGAAGCTTTGACGCGTCTTTCGCGCCGCTGGTCTTCCTATTGGTGAGGTCAGGAGAACCCGATGGCCAGCATTTCGCTTAAAGAGCTGAACAAATCCTACGGCGCGCTCACCGTCGTCCACGATATCGACCTCGAAATATCAGACAAGGAATTCATCATCCTGGTCGGCCCCTCCGGCTGCGGCAAATCGACGACGCTCAGGATGATCGCCGGCCTCGAGGAGATCTCCGGCGGAGAACTCAAGATCGGCGGCGACGTCATGAACGACGTCCCCTCCAAGGACCGGGATATCGCCATGGTTTTCCAGAATTATGCGCTCTACCCGCATATGACCGTTTACAAGAACATGGCTTTCGGCCTGCAGCTGCGCAAAGTGTCGCGTGATTTCATCGACAAGCAGGTGCAGGATGCGGCCAAGATCCTCGACATCACCCATCTCCTGAACCGCAAGCCGAAAGCGCTTTCGGGTGGGCAGCGCCAGCGCGTCGCGCTCGGCCGCGCCATGGTGCGCAACCCGGCCGTTTTCCTCCTCGACGAGCCGCTGTCCAATCTCGACGCCAAGCTGCGCGGCACAATGCGCTCGGAAATCACCAAGCTGCACAAGCGCCTCAACGCCACCTTCATCTACGTCACCCACGACCAGGTGGAAGCCATGACGATGGCCGACCGCATCGTCGTCATGAAGGACGGCCATATCCAACAGGTCGACACACCGCAGAACCTTTACGACCGCCCCGTCAACATGTTCGTCGCCGGCTTCATCGGCGCGCCGCAGATGAACATGCTGCCGTCGACCATTCAGCGCCGGGGTGACGGCTACGTCGCCATCTTCGACGGCCGGGAATTGCCGCTGCCTGCGCATTTCGACCAGAGCAGGATCGCGCCCTACGAGGACCGCGAGCTGGTGCTCGGCATCCGCCCGGAGAATTTCCATGAACTGCCGCCGGCCGACATCCCGGCCGAAAATCTCGCGCCCTTGAAGGCAGTGGTCGAGCTTGCCGAACCGATGGGCTCGGAAGTGCACCTGAACATGGTGGCCGGCGGGCGCAATCTCATCGCCCGCGTGTCGCCGCGCTTCCGGCCTGACATCGGCGACGAGGCGACGCTTGTCGCCGACATGAGCAATGCGCAGCTGTTTGACAAGGAAACCGAACGATCGATTCTTTAGTGAGCGCCTGGGGAGACGGCCATGCAGTGGTTGCGGGACATGTGGACGCAGGAGGGGCCGGGCATTCCGAAGGATGCGCCTGCGAAGACCGGCCTTGCCCTCTTCGCCGACATCCTCGCCCGCGAATGGTGGGAGATGGTCAAGCTCAACATCCTGTTCATCCTCGCCTGCCTCCCCGTCGTAACGCTGCCGGCGGCAATCGCCGCCACGGCCCGGGTCTCGGTGGCCTTCGTCGAGGATCGCAACACCTATCTGCTGCGCGACTTCACCGAAGCATTCCTGCACTATTTCTGGCGCGCCACCGCCTGGGGTCTGGCGCTGACGGGCGGGCTCGCACTCGGCATCTATGCAATCTTCAGCTATGCAGCCGGCGCGCGTGACAAGCTGATGCTCGCCGCACCGCTGGCGGTCGCGCTTGTTGCCACCGCCTTCCTTGCGGTCACCGCCTGCCATCTCATCGTGCTGATGGTGATGCGCGACCTGCCGGCGCTGCGGCTCCTGCGGCTCGCCGCGCTCGCCTCCGTCGCCCGCCCGCTGCCGGCGCTTGCCGCGCTCGCCGTCAACGCCGCCCTGTGGCTGGCGCACATCCTCTTCTATCCGGTTTCCGTGTTCATGCCGGCGGCCTTCAATTTTTCACTCGGAATGTTCGCCGTCGCATTCGGCGTCCATCGGGCGGTGGTGTTGGTTCTGGACCTGCCAGAGGCAATGCAGCCACACCGACACTTTAAAAATAACTGATACAGAGACGATCCAGGGAAGGAGAACAGGAATGTATTTGGACAAATTCGGGAGGACGGTGAAACTTGCCGTGGCAGGTTTCACTCTGGCCGCAACGACATCAGGCGCGGCGCTCGCTCAAGACGCCGTGACGCTGAAATGGGCTTTGTGGGACTGGGACAAGACCGCCTATTACAAGCCGCTGATCGAGGCCTATCAGGCCAAGCACCCGAACGTGAAGTTCGAGCCGATGGACCTCGGCTCGCAGGACTACCAGCAGATGATTTCGACGCAGCTGACCGGCGGCTCGAAAGACATCGACATCGTCACCATCAAGGACGTGCCGGGCTATACCAATCTGGTGCGTGCCGGCAACATCGCCGATCTCAGCGGCTTCGTGAAGGATCAGAAGATCGATCCGGCGCCCTATGGCGGCCTGATCGAGGAACTGACCGTCGACGGCAAGGTCTATTCGCTGCCGTTCCGCTCCGACTTCTGGATCGTTTATTACAACAAGGACATCTTCGACAAAGCCGGCGTCGCCTACCCCACCAACGACATGACCTGGGCGCAGTTCGACGCGACCGCCGAGAAGCTTGCCGGCGGCATGGGCACCAACAAGACCTATGGTGCGCTGCTGCATACCTGGCGCTCGACGGTCCAGCTACCCGGCATCCTCGACGGAAAACACACGCTGGTCGACGGCGACTACGCCTTCCTGAAACCCTGGTACGAGCGCGCGCTTACCCTGCAGAAGGATGGCGCCATCCCCTCCTATGCCTTCCTGAAGACATCGAACACGCATTATTCGGCGCTCTTCTTCAACGGCACGATCGGCATGCTGCCGATGGGCACTTGGTTCGTCGGCACCCAGATCGCCAAGGTGAAATCGGGTGAATCGAAGAGCAAAAACTGGGGCATCGTCAAGTTCCCGCATCCCGATGGCGTGCCAGCCGGCACGACGGCTGCGCAGATCTCGGGGCTCGCTGTCAACGCCAATTCCGAGCACAAGGATGCCGCGCTCGATTTCATCAAGTTCGTCACCGGACCGGAGGGCGCGGCCGTCGTCGCGTCAACAGGCACCTTCCCGGCGCTTAAAACCGCCGACGTCAGCGCAAAGATCGCGGCAACACCCGGCTTCCCTGAAGATGCGGCCAGCAAGGAGGCGCTGATACCGGCTAAAGCCTATCTGGAAATGGCGGTCAACCCGAACGCGGCCAAGATCGAGGTCGTGCTCAACCGCGTCCACGACGCGATCATGACCGACAACACCCCTATCGACGACGGGCTGAAGGAAATGACCGAAGGCGTGAAGGCCATCAAGTAGACCTTGCGAGATGCTGACGGCCGCGGACCAGCAGATGGCCCGCGGCCGATCCTGTTTTAGAAAAACCAGAGCCGACAATGATTTACGATCCCAGCAGGGCCAACCCGCTTTGCGGTATTCCCCTGAAGACGCGCGACGATCTGGCAAAGGCCGTCATCGACCTTTTCGAGCCCCTTCTGCCCTATTTCTCCGAAGGCGGCGCGCGTGTGCGGCTCGGTGCCACAGGTGCGATCTTCGACCGGGCAGCGGCGGATCTGGAGGGATTTGCGCGGCCGCTCTGGGGCATCGTTCCCCTTGCCGCCGGTGGCGGCCATTTCCCGCATTGGGATCTTTATCGGCGCGGGCTGGCGAACGGGACCAATCCTGATCATCCCGAATATTGGGGCGATCTCGCCGACCGCAACCAGCGGCTGGTCGAACTCGCCGCCGTCGGCTTTGCGCTGGCGCTGGTGCCGGAACATATCTGGGAGCCGTTGAGCGATAGCGACAAGAAGACGGTCTCCGCCTATCTTCTCCAGGCACGGAACTTGGAATTCATCGACAACAACTGGAAATTCTTCCGCGTCCTCATCGATCTCGGGCTGGAGCGCGTTGGTATTGCATTCGACCATGGGAAAACCATCGCCTATCTCGACGAGTTGGAAGCTTTCGATCTCGGCGAAGGCTGGTATCGCGACGGACCGGTGCGGCGGGTCGATCACTACATCCCCTTCGCCATGCATTTCTACGGCCTGATCCATACCGTGCTGGCACGCGGCGACGAGGCGCGCAAGGACCGCTTCCGCGAGCGCGCTCGGACCTTCGCGCGGGATATCCGCCACTGGTTCGGCCCCGACGGGGCCGCCCTTGCCTTCGGTCGCAGCCAGACCTACCGCTTTGCGGCTGGCGGCTTCTGGGGCGCGCTTGCCTTTGCCGGCCTCGAAGCGCTGCCCTGGGCCGAGATCAAGGGCTATTACATGCGCCATATCCGCTGGTGGTCGGCACTGCCGATCGCCGACCGCGATGGCGTTCTCTCCATCGGCTACGGCTATCCGAACCTTCTGATGAGCGAGAGCTATAACTCTCCCGGCTCGCCCTATTGGGCGCTGAAATTCTTCCTGCCGCTCGCCCTCCCTCAGGATCACCCCTTCTGGACCGCCGAAGAGGCGCCGCAGCCGGAATTCTCAGAGCCGGTGGCTTTGAAGCAGGCCGGCATGGTCGCCATGCATACGCCCGGAAATGTCGTCGTGCTCTCCTCTGGCCAGCAGCACGACAAGATGCGCGGCGCAAACGAGAAATATTCGAAATTCGCCTACTCCACCCGCTATGCCTTCAACATCGAAGCCGACGACCGCAATTTTGCCGCCGCAAGCTTCGACGGCATGCTCGGCCTCTCCGACGACGGCACCCACTTTCGCATGCGCGAAAGCCTCGAAGAGGCACTGATAGCAGGCGACCGGCTCTATTCCCGGTGGCGCCCCTGGAATGACGTCACGATCGAGACCTGGCTTATTCCCGCAAACCCCTGGCACATCCGCATCCACCGGATCGCCACGCCGCATCCGCTCAGTACCATCGAGGGCGGTTTTGCGATCGAACGGGCCGATTTCAACGCCGATCGCTCCGAGCAGGCTGAACGCCGGGCTGTCTGGTACGGACAGACTGATGTCAGCGCGATTGTTGATCTATCGCTTCGTCCGAGGGCCGGCCACGCGATGAGCCCCATACCGAACACCAACCTCATCCACGCCAAGACCCTGCTGCCGCAGCTGCGCGGCGAAATCGGCCCGGGAACCACCGTGCTGGTCACCGCGGCGATGGCGCTGCCGAGCCACGGGAATTGGGCGGAGGCGCTCGCCAATCCGCCGGTTTGCCCGGACCTTGACGAACTGGGGCGGCACTTTCGTGAACACGGCGTGCGCGTGGCGGCCTTTGCTCTCCAGTCTTAGCGTAGGGTTAGAGGGTCCTTCGCGGCCCATTGCAGCGGCACAATCATTCGCTGCGAGGAGTGGCGCGATGACGTCGTCCGCGCGCCAGATCAACAAAACGGCGCTTGACCTCGTCGAACAGCCCCGGTGACAACGGGCAGCGCCCCCAATTAAAGCGGCGGCGTCGACCCCATGTACGCCGTTCTGCTATGATCCGGTCCGTTCAGTCTCGTACGCCTCGGCAATCCGTTCCGCCAATTCTGCCATTTGATCGTCCGGTATCTGCAGAACGCCATGCTCAGCCATCAACGCGTGGTATTGCTGCTTTTCAAGCGGCACGCCCGAAGGCAAGGGAACGACGTGAAAATGTAAATGGCTATTGGCTTGCTGACTGCCGAGTGAAAGCACATAAATTCGCTCGGCATCGAACACTCTTTTGAGGGCGCGCGACAAGATGTGAACCTTCTCCTGCAATCGAAGATATTCGTCTGTCGATATATCTCGCGCCAGATCCTCGCGGTGCTCCTTCGGACTGACAAGGCAATAACCCGGAAGAGTCGGATATTTGCTCAGAAAGATGATGGTCTCATCATCCTCGAAAATGCAATGATGAAAGCAAGTGGGGTCGTTCTTGACCAAGCCGCAGATAAAACATCGCCTTGTTTCAATGCCGCGCACATAGGCCTTGAGATCAAATGGCAGCCGTTCGATCATTGCTGAACCTTTCGTGCGCAGCTTCGATTGTCGATGGTGCGTCGACTGATATTGCCATCGTACCCTAAAGTGCGTCCCGATCCTTCAGATTTGCCGAGCTTGATGTGCTTATCTTCTCACGCGCCATTAATATTTTATGATTACCAGTAGTAATCATACCAACCATTCAATGACATAACTTAACATTCTTTAAGTGCAAGATTATTTAAGTGAAATCCGGCGAATCCCGATGTTATACTCTGATTTCACTTTGGAGCCATGGGAGGAGGATGCAATGCCTACCGTAATGGTCTGTCACGACGTCAAAGACACGAAACACTGGCTCGTCTCGCCTGTTCGCAAGCAAGTACTGGAACCCGTCGGCGTCACGAATATTCGCACCTTCACAGACCCTCAAACGCCCAACCGCGTTGGCTTGGTGATGGAGGTTGCAGACATGCAAAAGTTGATGGCCTTCATGCAGACCAAGGCCGCGGCCGATGCGATGGCGAGTGATGGCGTGCTGCCGGAGACCATGATGATCCTGGTGCAATCGTAACACACATCTCTACGGGCAACGCGGGAGGATGAAATGACGACTCTATTCGTGAGGCACGAGGTCTCCGACTACGCCACCTGGCGCAAGATCTATGATGCGTTTCATCAGGTGCAAAAGGCCAATGGCGTTACGGCGGAAGCCGTCTACCGGGCCACGGACAACCCGAACGACATTACCGTAACGCACGAGTTTGCCACGCTGGAAGCGGCTCAGGCTTTCAGTAAGCTGGAAGAGCTGAAGGCAGCGATGCGCAAGGGAGGGGTACTCGGGACTCCGATCGTGTGGTTTGCCAATAAAGCGTGAAATGGCCCAACGACCGCAGCCGGGCAGTGGTGGCTAAGCTGCCGCCGTCCGGCGCATGAGATGAAGGCGGCGGAGTTCGCGCTCTGCCGAGCGCCCTCACTGCACGCTCCTCAAATCGTGCAGGAGATCCAGGCCGCGCTGATATTTTTCCGTTTTCTTGCCGGCCTGTTCGGCCTGACGGAGATTATCTTCGAGGTCGGCTTGCTTGACCGGCAGAGCAAGCGGGTTCGAAGCCGCACGCCTGACGAAGTCGTCCTCTGTCTCGTCCGGCCGCCGTGTCAGAGCATCGACCGCGGCGACGATCGCCGGCGGAAAGCCTTCCTTCCTCAGCCTGTCGAGCGTCCACCCGCTTGCCTTCTCGACGACGTCATGAAGGTAGGCTACCGTTCGTGTCTCGTCGCCGGAAACGAGAAGTGCTACCCGCTGGCAGTGCTCGAAGTACGGCCGGTCGGTCTTATCAGCCTGCCCTTCATGCGCTTCGAGAGCGATTTGGATGGCGTGGTCGAGATGCTGCATCGGATTACGGCCCCTCGGTCTTCCTGATCTTCCGCTGGGACTGCTTTTCGCCAGTCGTCATTTCCAAATCCGGCACGGAAGGAACCTTGGCAACCTGGCCGCGCTTTGGCGACCGCCGATCGAAATCGCCGCTCTCACCGGCGCCCTGAAGCAGCGCCGCATCATCCCTGTCGTCTTCATCGAGCAGATCCTGCAGGGTCTCATGCTCATCCTCGCCGGCCAGTTCATCGCAGGCTTGCAGCCAATGGCGCTGGTCCGCTCCATCCGGGCGGCCCTCGGCCTCCCAGATTTCATAGGCACGGCGACGTATCTGCTCGTGCTTGTCTATAGCCATGATCTTCTCCAAGCACATTTGAATGAGCCGCTCAGGGCGTGTTGATGGTCGGAAGAAAATCCACCACCTGTTTACGCTCATCTTTTGAAAGCGTCTCCACCCGCTCCCGCCAGAACCTCTCGGCCTCCGGCGGATCCTGATCCCATTGGCGGACTTCGGTGATGTTGTCGTCAATTTTGGACCGGCGGCGGCCACCGAGTCTGAGATATTCCGTCGCAAGTTTCAGGCTGGGGGTTTCGCTGTCGCCGCCGTCTATCACCGCGCGTGCATTGCTGCGGGCCTTCTCCAACGTCCTGCGACGATCATCCGCCGCCTGTTGTGTGTCGGCCGAGCGTGCGTCGTCAGTGCCGCTTTCCGGAGGTGTAGCGGATTTGGACATCATACCGGTTATCCTTCCAACCCATCCACAGATGTTGCGATTCGATAACCCTCGCGAGTTGCAAGAGTTCCCGCCGATGGCCATGATTTGAGTGGAGGCTGGAGCCGGAGCGCCCGGCCATCAATGTACGGCCATGCTCACCATGCGATAGGGGTGCACGGCCTCGAACTGCGAGATCATCGCCGTCGCCCGCAGCAGCACGCGCTCGGCATTCTCGGGATCGTCACGGGCGAGTTCATCGGCGCTGACGCGGATTGCTTCAGCCATGTTGATGGAAAGTTCTGCAAATTGCGCATCGCCCTCAACGAGGGCCTCACGTGCCGTGTCTTCCAGCGTACGGGCGATGTCGACGAAGATCTCCTCGCGCTCCTCGACGCTCAGGTCTTTGATTATATTGGTCTTCTCTTCCATGACAGGCGCTCCGGAAAGACGTGGGAATCATCGTCTTTCATGTCGAACGCCGGAGCCACGCTTCGGTTCCCTGGAGGGGCGAGACTGGCGCCTCGGTGTCGGCATCGTTTGCCGTGCGATCAAGGCGCTGGATAACCGAAATGCCGGAGCGGACGGCTCGCTCATCGTCGGCGAATCCGAGCTGTTTTGCTTGGCCCGTCGCAAAGCCAGCGGCGTGACGGAATTGACAAAGATCTGATCCTTAGCGCATTCCTGGGCGAAGGATTTCGTCAGGCTGACGGCGGCCGCCTTGGTGACGGCATAATGGGCGTTTTGGGGTGGGCCTTGAAAGCATCGACCAAGGTCACGTTGACGACCCGCCCCGGCGACCCCATGACGCCGCGATGCGTCGAAACGGACGAACTAAGCAGTTCCTCATTGCGATCGATCTCGGTGGCCCATGCGAGATCATGAGCTTCGCGGTCGTCACTCCGAACCCGGAAGAACCGCCAACGATGATTGCGATCTGGTTCTTCGAAGTTCCACCTCGTTATTTGGCCGTGTGTCAAGTTTGGCAAAGCTCCAGGGCATTCTGAAAGTTTCGAAATGATCCCACGCCTCCAGCCCAAAGCTTCCATCCCTCTTCCGCCCGCTGGTTTCTTCCAGCAACTTATCGAGGCGGGGTTTACCGGCGATATCGAAACCGGCGCAGCAAGCCGAACTGTATTTTCGACCGACAATTCCATCTATCAGGTGGAGCCGGCCGGCATTCTTTTTCCAAGGAGCGTCGAAGACCTCCAACTGGTGGCGGCCGTGCTGTCGGAACCAGCCTTCCGGGGGACAAGCATCGCACCGCGCGGCGGCGGCACCGGCACGAACGGTCAGTCCCTGACATCGGGTGTCGTGGTGGACTGTTCGCGGCACATGACGTCCATTCTGGAAATCGATCCGGTCCGAAGGGTTGCGCGCGTCCAGGCCGGCGTCGTCAAGGATGAGCTGAACCGGGCGCTGAAGCCCTACGGCCTGTTCTTCGCACCCGAACTCTCCACCTCCAACCGCGCCACCATCGGCGGCATGATCGCCACCGACGCCTGCGGCCAAGGTTCCTGCCTCTACGGCAAGACTAGCAACCACGTCCTCGGATTGCGTATCGTGCTTACCGACGGTTCCGATTTCTGGTCGCGCCCGCTGGACGCGGAGGCGTTCGAGGAGATCGCCGCGCGTGAGGGCCGCGTTGGCGATGTTCACAGGACGGTCGAACGGATCGCCCGGGAAAAACATGAACGCATCGCCGAAATTTTCCCGAAGCTGAACCGCTACATGACCGGCTACGACCTCGCCCATGTCAGGCGCGGCGACGGACGCTTCGACCTCAATGCCGTTCTCTGCGGCTCGGAGGGAACGCTGGCGATGATCGCCGAAGCCGAGCTCAACCTTCTGCCGATCCCGGCCCATGCGGCGCTGATCAACATCCGCTACGGCGACTTCAACACCGCCCTGGAGGATGCCCGCAGCCTGGTGGCGCTGAAGGTCGCCTCGGTGGAAACGGTCGACGAGAAAGTCCTCGGGCTGGCGAAAGGCGATATCGTCTGGACCGGCATTGCCCGCTTCTTTCCCGACGATGCGGGCAACGCGACCAACGGCATCAACATTGCCGAAGTGCTGGCCGATGATGAAGCGGAACTCGAGCGCAAGCTTGCGGAGGTGACCGCCGCCCTCGACACGGATGCGAACGCCCGCCATGCCGGCTATACGATCGCCCGGGGCCATGCCGACGCTGAAGCGATCTGGTCGATGCGCAAGCGGGCGGTCGGCCTGCTCGGAAATGTGGAAGGACCGGTCAGGCCCGTCGCCTTCGTCGAGGATACCGCCGTGCCGCCGGAAAACCTGGCGGCCTATATTCGCGACTTCCGTGCGCTTCTCGATGGCGCGGGCCTTTCCTACGGCATGTTCGGCCATGTCGATGCCGGCGTCCTGCACGTGCGGCCAGCGCTCGACCTCACCCGCGACGACCACATCAGGCTGGTGCGCGACATCAGCGACGCCGTCGTGGCGCTCACCCGCAAATATGGCGGCGTGCTTTGGGGAGAGCACGGCAAGGGCGTGCGTTCGGAATATGTGCCGGAATTTTTCGGCGATCTTTATCCCAGCCTGCAGGAGATCAAGCGGGCTTTCGATCCTCAGAATCGGCTCAATCCCGGCAAGATCGCAACCCCTTCCGCGGAAGTGCTGACGAAGATCGACGATGTTCCGTTGCGCGGAGATATCGATCGCATCATCGGCAACGAGATCCGCTCCGCCTTCGACAACGCCGCCTATTGCAACGGCAACGGCGCCTGTTTCGATTTCGACGAAACGAGCCCGATGTGCCCCTCCTACAAGGCGACGCGCGACCGGCGCTTTTCACCCAAGGGCCGCGCCGCCCTGATGCGGGAATGGCTGAGGCTGCTTGCGGAAAAGGGCATCGATCCCCGCCAGGAGGCGGCGCGCCTGCGGCGAAGCATTCCGCTTGCCAGCCTCGCGCGGCGCGCCTTCAATTCGCTGAATCCGGCCAATCGGGACGACTTTTCCCACGAGGTGCGCGCGACAATGGACACATGTCTCGCCTGCAAGGCCTGCGCGGGGCAATGTCCGGTGAAGGTCAGCGTTCCGGCCTTCCGCTCGAAATTCCTGGAACTCTATTATGGACGCTATCTCCGCCCGCTGAAGGACCCGCTGGTCGCGGCGATCGAAACCACCCTGCCGCTCGTCCGACGCATCCGGCCGGCCTATAACCTCATTGTCGGCACGCGCGCCGGCAGGACGATGATGCGCATGACCGGGCTGACCTCCCTGCCGCGTCTGCCGCAAATCTCGCTGGCAAGAGAAGCTGCCCGCCTCGGCGTGCCGCTTGCGACCGCTCAGACAATCGAAGCCCTGTCGCGCGAGGCAAGGCAGCGCAGCGTCGTTTTCGTCGCCGATGCCTTCACCGCCCACTTCGATCCCGATGTCGCGCTCGCCGCCATCAGGCTCGCTCGAAAAATGGGACTGACGCCCTTTCTTGCTGCCTCCCATATCAATGGCAAAGCCCTGCATGTTCATGGCTATCTCGGGCGCTTCGAGGCTGCAGCCAAGCAGACCGCACGTTATCTCCAGCGACTGGACGAGACAGGTGTGGCGCTCGTCGGGCTCGATCCATCGATGACGCTCGCCTTTCGCAGCGAATATAAGGGGATGTTGAAGGCGAATGTCCTGCTCCCACAGGAATGGCTGATCGCCAATCTCGACCGACTTGCAGCCTCGCCTTCCGCTGCCGAAGGCAAAAGCTTCCGCTTGATGGCCCATTGCACCGAGCGCACCAATGCGCCTGCCTCCGTCGCACAATGGCAAAAGATATTCTCAAGCCTCGGCATCGACCTTCGGGCAGCGCAAACCGGCTGTTGCGGCATGGCCGGCACCTTCGGCCACGAGGCCCGCAACCGGCCGATCTCCGAACGTCTCTACGCAATGAGCTGGAAGCCCGAGCTTGATGCGGCCGGCGAAGCCGATATCCTCATGGCCACCGGCTATTCGTGCCGTTCTCAGGTGAAGGAAATCGACGGCAAGCGCATCCCGCATCCATTGCAGATCATCGATCGCATGATCACTCACAAGCGGCCTAACTGATCATACAGTGTTTCTGTACCTCGGGGAGAAACGGAAAACTCCAGCATGCAATCGGCGGCGAAGCATCAATGATGTCGGCCATGCATCATCAGGCCGACTTCCCCCGAAGCACGGTCATTTGCTCGTGCTGAACCTCATTCGCATCATTCAGCACCGCGCGCCAAAGCCTGTTGCCGAGCCGAAGCGACACCCGCTTGGTGCCCTCGTGTTCAGCGGTGCCGATTTCCACGGTGCTGACGAGGGAGCCATGTCGCACATGACGACGGAGATCGGTCAGCGACAGGCCGAACCGTTCCGCAAGTTCGGATGAATCCAGGATAAAATCCCCATTCGGATCGCACTCGATCAACACTGGCTCATTTCCTCGCTGCTTGACAATCCACGACTACCGCTCAGGCCACGGCCGAGATCGGGGCGCTGTCGTTCGGCAGCAGCCGCGCCACCGCGCTTAAGAGATCGGTCTGCGATATCAGCCCGAGAATGCGGTAGTCGTCATCGACAATGATGACGGCATGCGTACGACCATCGGTCAGAACGGGCAATAGCGATAGGGCCGCATCAGAAGATCTCGCTACCGCCGGTTTTGAGATCGCGTGCGCGATGGTCTCCGCGCCTTCGGACAATTCCCGCAAGCCGACGGTGCCGATGAGACGCCCCTCCGGATCCTTCACCGGCAGCGTTCGGATATTGTGCTTCAGGAGAAGATGCCGCGCCGCAGCCGGTTCCGCAGCTTCGCCGATGGCGATCACGTCACGCGACATGATATCGGCACAGCTGATCTTGTCGTTTGAGCGGATGGCGGCTTGCAGCTCGACCTGCTGCAGCAGTCGGGCGAGATCGCCCCGGTCGATATCGAAGGTTTCATCGAGCGCTGCCAGGGCCGCATCGACATCCTCTTCGCGAAAACCCACCCGCACGGCCGACGGCATGTCGATCGTCTGATGGGTATTCTCAGCCGGCCTTGGAACCACGTGCGGATAATTCCGCTTGGAAAGCTTGTGGAACAGCAGACCAAGGCCGACGAGGATGCAGGAGTTCAAAGCGACGGGCACGAAGGGAAAAAGAAACCCCCAGCCGGCAACGACCGGACCGCCGAGCACGGCGGTGAGCGCTGCAGCTCCGCCAGGCGGATGAAGGCACCGCGTAAAGGACATCGCGCCGATGGCAAGCGAGACGCCGACGCCGGTCGCGATGATCGGGTCGCGGATGAAATAGGCGGCAATGATACCCATCAGAGCGGAAATCGTATTGCCGCCGATGATTGACCAAGGCTGCGCAAGCGGGCTCGCCGGCACCGCAAAAAGCAGCACCGCAGACGCGCCCATCGGCGCGACGATCAGGGGAAGATGCGGCCCCTGCCCGAACAGATAGCCGCTGAGGACGCCGGTGAGGCCAATGGCCAGCAAAGCGCCGAGACATGCGATCAGCCGCTCTCGTAAGGTCGCGCCGGCCAGGATCGGTGAAAACAGCCGAAAGCGGCGGAAGCGGCTCGGTCCCAACTTCGGGGAAACGGGAGATTGCATGACAAGACCAATTTGAAGCGAGGATTATCCGGCGGGATGAGGGAAGACGAGGGGCGGGCTAGTTCATTGCCAGTCTGGCATCCCTGCCTTTTGTCGCGCTGAGGACTTCGTGGAATGCGTTGAAAGCGCTGGGGCGATCGTTCTTGCGGTAGACCAGCAGCGTCTCCACGAGCCCCAGCTGATGGGTCTGGACGGATGTCGGCCAGTGCATGAGGTCGAGAACGGATCTCGGCATGACGCCGGCAGTATTGCCGGTCGCCACGCTCGCCAGGATCGCATGGTAGGAGCCATGCTCGCTCGTCCGCAGGGCGGTCGATTTGCGCGCCCAGTTTTCGGCGATCCGGCGATAGGTGCAGCCAGGCTCCAAAGCGGCAATCGACCCGACACGCAGGTCGGCAGCGGATTTGACCGCGGGATGCCCGGATGGCAGCACGATCAACAGGTCTTCGACAAAGACCGGCTCCATCTCCAGCGCCTTGAGCTCGGCCTCGAAACCCGCGTCTTCCCCGCGCATCGTCTTCGGCGGGCGGGCAATCAGCGCGCAGTCCAGTGCATCGGCCACAACGGCGCGGGCGAGGTCGCGGGATGCGCCCATCGTCAGATGAAGCGACACATCAGGCCACATCCGGTTGAATTGCGTCAGCGCCGCCGGCAGCCGGCTCGCCGCCGTGCTTTCCATTGTGCCGACGCGCAATGTTCCCGACGGGGCGAGAGGCCGCACGGCCTGGCGCGCTTCGAGCGCAAGCGCCATCAGCCGGTTGGCGTAGGCCAGGAACGTCTCCCCCTCCCGCGTCAACGTCATCTTCTTGCCGTCACGGCTGAACAGGAAAACACCGAGATCGTCCTCCAACTGCCGGATGCGCGTCGTCACATTCGACGGCACCCGACCGACCGCCTTGGCAGCCTTGGTAACGCTGCGATCGCCGGCGACAGCGAGGAATATTTCGAGCGACGAAAGGTCCAATGAAAGATCTCGTTTCCGGAATTATGGAGAAAGATAATTCTCCATACAAAAATCATCGCCACCACTCAAGTCGTATTGCGATATAATTTGCCGGCGTTAGCGAAGAGGAAACAGTTGCCGAAAAAAGCAACGCGGCGCCGAGGAAATAGCCACGGGCGGCCGATATTGCCGCCACTCAGGGGGAAATTACACCGTTTGCAGCTGGCACGGCGTTTGCAACGGCAATTCCATCCGTAGATCAATCGGCGACGACCCCATGGCGCATCTTGTCTTGACCTGTCTTCTTCTCAGCATCGCTTCCGGCCTGAGCATGCGACGCTTTCTCCTGCCCTATCTCCCGGGCGGCGATCTCGCCGAGAAGTCCGCGCCCGTGACGATCGTCGCAAGCGCCATTTTTCTGGGGGCGCTGGCCTTTACCGTCTCCGATCAGAACCTCTGGGCGACATCCGCTATCCTGGCGCTCGGCCTGCTGCTGGCGGTCATGTTCGACGATGCCCGACCCAAACTGACGATCGCCCTCTCCGCCATCAGCCTGGCGGTCTATCTCGGCTTTCGTTCGATCAACTGAGCCATTCGGCTTTTCCAGGCGACGATCGAACACTCGCCTATTTGGCGATATCGAAGCCTCTGTCGAGATGTTGCATCCAAAGACGAAAATCATTCGTGAGCAGCGCCACATCATACCGCCACTCCGCCCGCAAAAGCTCCCAGCGGCCTGCGTCTCCACTATCAAGCAAGGCATGAACCCTCTGCCTGAGATTTTCAAACGCCTCATCGGCGGGATAAGGCACGGGGCGGTGCAATGCGGGATGCAATCGGCGTTCCATCAAGCTACTCCTCAACGATCGACGCCCTTTTGAATATATCGTATTACGATATAATTTCAAGAGACGCTGTGAGAGCCCTTTTGGGAGCCGGCGAGGTGCTTCCTGATCTGATGGGACAGCCGTGAACGCGCCGCGATACAGCCCAGGAATTTTCACGCGGCGCGGGAAAACAATCTCTGCTGAAGAATGATTTTTCATTGTTATTCTTCATTGAGGAATAAATCCACTGAGGGAATCAGGGGGCCATCAAACGAGAAGAAGCGTTCCGTGAGCGGCGACAGCAGCAACTTTCACCGCCTGCTTTTCGATCTCATAAACGCCTCCAAGCATGCGGAGTTAAACGATGACCATGGAGAGCAAACAGGCCGGCAAGATCTGGTCTGAATGGTATGCCTGGCATCCGGTCTTGCCGATCGACGACACCGTGTTCTGGCTTGAGACCGTCTACCGGCGGCAATCCCCGGACGGTCTTTGGCAATACCGATCGTTCCGCCCCGAATCCGAGCGCCGGCAGGCCCTGGCCTCCACGCCCGTCTGTCCCGGCGCTTGAATCCGGCAGCCGAGGATCCCGCCCAATCGATCTCCGTCGATCCAGATCGTTCGAGAGAATGCACTGGCGATGCCGGCGCAAACCCAACAATCGACCAAATCCCGGCCGCTTTCGGCAAATAAAGTCGGAGCCGTCCTCTACAGTCATTCCCGCACGGCGCAACCCGCAGAGCCAGAATGTGCTGATCAGCCGGTGAGAGGACCTGCCATGAAGACCTACAAGATCGCCCTTCTGCCAGGAGACGGCATCGGTCGCGATGTAACGGAGGCAGCCAAGGCCGTGCTCGAAAAGGCAGCGGCGCGAAACGGATTTTCGCTTGCGACGACAAGCTATCCCTGGTCCTGCGACTACTATCTGGAGAACGGCAGCATGATGCCCAGTGATGGCATCGAAACGCTGCGCTCCTTCGATGCCATTCTTCTCGGCGCTGTCGGGTGGCCTCGCAAAGTGCCCGATTCCGTGTCGCTGCACGGGCTTCTGCTGCCGATCCGCAAGGCTTTCGTGCAATATGCCAATATCCGCCCGCACCGGCTGCTGCCGGGTGTGCAGGGCCCGTTGCGGTCGGAGAACTTCGACATCCTTTGTATCCGTGAGAATACCGAAGGCGAATATTCGGGCGCCGGCGGCCGCGTCCACCAGGGGACCGACAGCGAGGTGGCCGTGGAAACCTCGATCTTCACCCGCAAGGGCGTCGAGCGCATCCTGCGTTTCGGCTTCGAACAAGCGCGGGCGCGGCGCGGCAAGCTTGCCTCGGTGACAAAGTCCAACGCGCAGAAATATTCGATGGTTTTCTGGGACGAGATCACCGAGAGGCTGTCCGCCGACTATCCCGATGTCGAGGTGACCAGCTATCATATCGACGCCATGGCCGCCCGCATGGTCATGGCGCCGGAGAGCCTCGATGTGGTCGTCGCTTCCAACCTGTTCGGCGACATCCTGACGGACCTTGGCGCCGCCATTCAGGGCGGGCTCGGCTTTGCAGCCTCCGCCAACATCAATCCCGATCGCTCGGCGCCGTCGATGTTCGAGCCCGTCCACGGTTCCGCGCCGGATATCGCCCATCTCGGCATCGCCAATCCGATCGCCGCCATCTGGTCGGGCGCAATGATGCTGGAGCACCTGGGAGAAACGGCTACCGCCGGAAAAGTGATGGCCGCGATCGAGGCGACGACGGCAGGCGGCATCGGCGCGAGTCCCGGCAGGGACAAGACGGACGCGATCACGGCATCGGTGTTGTCGGCGCTCGATTAGGACATGACGCCGACAAAGTGTGCGGGTTTGGCCGCCCGACCTGAATCCTGTTTTGGCCGTTCAATGGTCGTCGTGGTCGTGATGCGATGGAAGGTCGAGGCCGAACGTGTCGGCCAGATCGGCCACCTGTCCTGGGCTGAGGTAACGGGGATTGAGGTTGCGCAGCAGCAGATAGAGCTTTGCCGTTTCCTCCAGTTCCTCGGTCGCAAAGACCGCCGCTTCCAGGCTGTCGCCGGCGACGACGGGTCCGTGATTGGCCAGAAGCACCGACGAATACTTGCCCGCCAGCCCGCGGATGGCATCGGCCACATCAGGATCGCCGGGACGATAATAGGGCACCAGAGCGGTTTCGCCGGCGCGCATCAGATAATAGGGCGTCATCGGCGGCAGGACGGCGCGCGGATCGATCTCCGGCAGCATCGTCAGCGCCACCGCGTGGGTGGAGTGAAGATGGACGATGGCGCGGGCGCTGCCGCGCGTGTCGTAAAGGGCGGTGTGCAGCGGAATTTCCTTGGTCGGCTTGTCGCCGGAGAGCAGCCGGCCGTCCGCATCGAGCCTGGAGATCCGGGCCGGATCGAGAAAACCCAGCGAGGCGTTGGTCGGCGTCACCAGCCAGCCGCCGTCTTCGAGCCGCAACGATATATTGCCCGACGAACCGGGTGTGAGCCCGCGCTCGAACAGCGAGCGGCCGTATCGACAGATTTCTTCACGCTGGCGCGCGTCGGACATGACATTTCCTCCAAGATTACGCGGTTGCGCCGTCGATCAGTTCGAAACCGAGATCGACGGCCTGGGGCGGCGCGTTGGCGACGACCAGCTGCGCGGCGATCTGTCCGGTCGCCACACGCGGCGTGCGGATGGTCGACAAGGGCTGCGGCATTGCCCGGCCGATATCGAGGCCGTTATAGCCAAAAATGGCGAGCTTCGAGGGGATAGCGATGCCCTCGGCCAGACAGTGGAAGTAACCGCCCAGCGCCATATCGTCGTTGGAAAAGTAAACCGCATCGAGATCCGCCGTCCGGGCAAGCAGACGCTCCAGCCCCAGCCTGCCGTTTTCCACGGATGAAGCGCCGGCGAGAATTTCGCGATCGACGAGAGGCGCGCCGCCGGCCTCCAGCGTTTCGCAGAAACTGGAAAACCGTTTGCCGGCGCGGGTATCACGGTTGAGATCGTGACCGACATAGCCGATCCGGCGATAGCCCCGCTTCAGCAGGAATGCAGCGCTCTCCCGCCCGGCCGCGCGGTTCGAGAAACCGACCGCGATGTCGAGCGCATCTCCGTCGAGATCGAGCAGTTCCACGACTCGGCATCCGCTGGCACGCAGCATTTTCATTGTCCCCTCGGTGTGCTCGTATCCCGCCAGCATGACCGCCGCCGGCCGCCAGGCGAGCATCGCAGCAGCGAGCGCCTCCTCCTTGCCCGGATCATAGTCGGTGACCGAGAACACCGCCTGGTACCGGTTTTCCTCCAGGACGGCGCTGGCGCCGCGCAGCACATCGGGGAAGACGATATTGGACAGCGAGGGAATGACGAAGGCAACAAGACGCGAACCGGTGGAGGCCAGCGTTCCGGCGATCCGGTTCGGCACATAGCCCAACCGCTCGACGGCAGCCATCACCCGCTCCCGCGTCTTGCCGGAAAACGAGCCGTGATTGCGCAGCACGCGTGACACCGTGCTCTCGCCGACACCGGCCGCGTCCGCGACCTCGGCAAGCGTTACCGTCACCTGCTGTTTGAATTCCATCTTATGTTTGAACCCGAGCTCTTTTTTGGAATGGCTGCCGGCATATCCGCCAGCAACCGCCGCGCTGCCACCATTTTTCACCGCTCTCGCGAAGAAGCAAGGATTTTTTGGCAGCGCTACCAATTTGCCATTGGCAGCGCTGCCAAAATAGATTATTGACAATGGCAGCGCTGCCAAAAATGGACTGGCGTGCTGCGGGAGGATCGACTGGAGACCGCGGCAACAATTGGAGGAGAAAATCATGACTCTACAGACGCAGGCGCCACCCATTGGCGCACATCCCGCCCGGACGGCGGAAGACCGCGCCTATGCCAAGGTGTTCTGGCGCATCGTGCCATTCCTGATGCTGTGTTACGTGGTCGCCTATCTCGATCGCGTCAATGTCGGCTTCGCCAAGCTGCAGATGTCGAGCGAACTCGGTCTGTCCGAAGCCGCCTATGGCATCGGCGCAGGAATTTTCTTCATCGGCTATTTTCTGTTCGAGGTGCCGAGCAACGTCATCATGAACAAGGTTGGCGCGCGGATGTGGATCGCCCGCATTATGGTCACCTGGGGCATCATTTCCGCCGCCTTTATGTTCACCTCGTCGGAAACCGTCTTCTATCTGCTGCGTTTCCTGCTGGGCGTTGCCGAAGCCGGTTTTTTTCCCGGCATCATTCTCTATCTGACGGCGTGGTATCCGGCCGATCGCCGCGCCAGGATCATCACCACCTTCATGTCCGCGATCCCGATATCGGCGATTTTCGGCAACCCGCTTTCGGGCCTCCTGATGGACAGTTTCCACGGTACGCACGGCCTTTCCGGCTGGCAGTGGATGTTCCTGATCGAAGCCATTCCGGCCATTCTTTTCGGGATCGCCACCTTCTTCTATCTTGATGATACGATCCGAGACGCGAAATGGCTGAACGATGAGGAAAAGCGCGTGCTGACCGCCAATATCGAGGCGGAGAACCGGGTCAAGACGACAAGCCCGCACAGCATTGCGGCGACGCTGACCGACCGCCGCGTCTGGCTGATGTGCCTGATCTATTTCTGCTTCGTGCTCGGGCAATACGGCCTGAATTTCTGGATGCCTTCAATCGTGAAAGCCTCAGGCGTCAGCGGAAACTTCAATATCGGCCTGATTTCCGCTATTCCCTATATCTGCACATTCGTCGTCATGCTGGCGCTCGGGCGCTCTGCCGACAGGCTGCGCGAACGCCGCTGGCACCTCGTCATCCCGGCCGTCATCGCTGCGGGTGGTTTTGTCGCGGCGACGATGGCGACCAGCACGGCGGTCTCGATCGCCTGCCTCTCGCTGGCGGCCGCAGGCGCCATCAGTTGCGCGCCGCTCTTCTGGTCGCTTCCGACAGCCTTTCTTGCCGGCACGGGTGCGGCGGCCGGCATTGCCTGGATCAATTCGGTCGGCAATCTTGCCGGGTTCCTCGGGCCGTTTCTGGTAGGCTATCTGAAGGACTTCACCGGCACCAACAGCGCCGGCATGTATCTGCTGGCGGCTGCCTTGATCATTGGTTCGCTGGCCGTGCTGACGGTTCCTGCGAAAACCGTCAATCGCTGAACTCGCGCATAACCCCGAAAATCGGAATCGATTTTCGGAAAGGATTATGCGCAAATTCAAAATGTTAGAGCGTCCTCAGCGCGTCTTGTAGACGCACGGCGCTCTAAAGTCCCTCCGGGATTGCACCCGGAGGGCACAGAGTTTTTCTCACAAGACTGGAGAACCTCCTCATGTCGCCATTTGCTGAAAACTCGGGGCCTGCCGTCGTTGCTGCCGTCATCGGTCTTGGTTCCATGGGGCTCGGAATGGCCCGGTCGATGAAGCACGCCGGGCTCGATGTCGTTGGATATGACATCACGCCGGCAGCCGTGGACCGGTTCATCGCCGATGGCGGACGTGGGGCGGCGACCCCGGCCGGCGCGGCGAAGGAGGCCGACATCGTCGTCTCCGTCGTCGTCAACGGCGCGCAGACCGAGGCCGTGTTGTTCGGGCCTGACGGCGTCGCGCAGGCGATGAAACCCGGAGCGGTGTTCATCTCGTCGGCAACCATGGATCCCGCCGTCGCCCGCGATCTGGCACAAAGGGTGGAGGCTCTCGGCCTGCACTATCTCGACGCGCCGATTTCGGGCGGCGCGGCCAAGGCGGCGCGCGGCGAACTGACGATCATGGCGTCCGGCTCCAGACAGGCTTTCGCCACCGCCCGGCCGGGTCTCAACGCCATGGCCGGCAAGGTCTACGAACTCGGCGACGCCGCCGGAGCAGGCGCGGCCTTCAAGATGATCAACCAGCTTCTCGCCGGCGTGCACATCGCAGCCGCCTGCGAAGCCATAACCTTTGCCGCCAAGCAAGGCCTCGACCTCGACAAGGTCTATGAGGTGATCACGGCCTCGGCCGGCAATTCGTGGATGTTCGAAAACCGCGTGCCGCATGTGCTGGCCGGAGACTATACGCCGCTCAGCAGCATCGAGATTTTCGTCAAGGATCTCGGCATCGTCCAGGACATGGCCCGCTCCGAGCGTTATCCGGTGCCGCTCGCGGCAGCGGCGCTGCAAATGTATCTGGCCGCCGCCGGCGCCGGCATGGGCCGTGATGACGATTCCTCGCTCGCACGGCTCTATGCCCAGCTTTCCGGCGCCGAATTGCCCGGTTCCAACAAAGGGGAACGCTAGCCATGCCGGTTTTCGCCGCCAATCTGACGATGATGTTCAACGAATGGACATTCCTCGACCGCTTCGACGCCGCAGCCGATGCCGGCTTTGCCGCCGTCGAATATCTTTTTCCCTATGAAGCCGCGCCGGAGGCAATCGCCGAACGGCTTGCCCGCAACAATCTGCAGCAGGCCTTGTTCAACCTGCCGCCGGGCGACTGGGCGGCAGGCGAGCGCGGCATCGCAGCCCTTCCCGGACGGTTCGATGCGCTAAAGGCGGATGTCGAGCGGGCACTCGACTATGCGGCGGCGACCGGCGTCAGGCGGCTCCACCTGATGGCGGGCATCGCCGACCCTCATGACGAAACCGCCGCCGCCTCTTATCGGCGCTCCGTTACCTATGCTGCCGGGCGGCTTGCGGACAAAGGCATCGATCTCGTGCTCGAGCCGATCAACGGCCGGAACATGCCGGGATATTTCCTCAACGACTTCGGCGCCGCCGAAAAGCTGATTGCCGAATGCGGCCTGCCCAACCTGAAACTCCAGTTCGACATCTATCATCGCCAGATCATCCATGGCGACGTCACGATGGCGTTGCGGCGCCTGCTGCCGATCACCGGCCACATCCAGATCGCCAGCGTGCCGTCCCGCAACGAGCCGGACGGGGAAGAACTGAACTATCCCTATCTGTTCGGCGAAATCGACCGCCTGGGTTACGACGGGTTCATCGGCTGCGAATACGTCCCGCGCGGCCACACACTGGACGGCCTCGGCTGGTTCAGACCTTTTGCACGGAGCTAGACAATGGCTATTTTGCTCGGATCAATCGCTGACGACTATACAGGCGCGTCGGACCTCGCCAACACGCTGACGAAGAACGGTCTGCGCACGGTGCAGACGGTCGGCATCCCCGATCCGTCGCTGGCGCTGCCCGACGTCGACGCCGTCGTCGTTTCCCTGAAGATCCGTTCCGTTCCGGCGACAGACGCCGTAACGGCTGCAACCAGCGCCGAACGATGGCTGCGTCGGCGGGGCGCGAGCCACGTGCTCTACAAGATCTGTTCGACCTTCGATTCCACGGATGCCGGCAATATCGGACCGGTCACCGAAGCATTGAGCCACGCTGCGGGCAGCGGCATTGTGCTGGTGACACCGGCCTTCCCCGAAACGGGTCGCACCGTCTATCTCGGCCATCTCTTCGTCGGCGGACAGCCGTTGAACGAAAGCCCGCTCAAGGACCACCCGCTCAATCCGATGCACGATGCCAATCTCGTGCGGGTTCTCGCCCGGCAATCGCATGGCGCCGTCGGGCTGATCGATCTCACGGCCATCGCGGCCGGCCCCGGCGCCGTCAAAACGAGGCTCGAGGCGCTGCGCGCGGCAGGCGTCAGCGCTGCCGTCGCCGATGCGATTTTCGAGCGGGATTTGGAAACGCTCGGCGAGATCGCATTGGAAACACCGGTCTCCACCGGCGCGTCCGGGCTCGGCCTCGGCCTTGCCCGCGCGCTCGTCCGCTCCGGTCGGATATCGCCCGACGGTACAGCGCCGGCCGATGCCATTCGGCCGGTCGGTGGGCTCTCCGCGATCGTTGCCGGCAGCTGCTCCAAGGCAACGCTGCACCAGCTCGACGTCGTCGAACGGTCGATGCCCGTGCTGCGGCTCGATCCGGAACGGCTGCTTGCCGGTCCGGATGAGATCGCCGCCGCGATTTCCTGGGCCGGAGACCGCATCGCCGCCGGCCCCGTCGTGGTCGCCGCAAGTGCTGTCCCCGAAACCGTGACCCGGCTGCAATCCCTTTATGGACGGGAGGCCTCCGGCCACGCGATCGAGACCGCAACGTCGATCATCGCAGCCGAACTGGTGGCAAGAGGCGTGCGGCGCCTCGTGGTCGCAGGCGGCGAAACGTCGGGAGCGGCAGTCGACAGGCTCGCCATTCCGGCCTTTTTGATCGGACCGGAGATTGCGGCCGGCGTGCCGGTGCTGCGCACGGTCGGCAATGCCCAGGGCGACATGCTTCTGGCGTTGAAATCAGGCAACTTCGGAGGCGAAGATTTCTTTGCGGCAGCGCTGGCGATGATGCACTGACCTATCTCCAGCTTGGCGGAAGTGCCGGCGGAAACGGACCCCGCCGCCACCGCCGATCTCAGCACGGCGCTTGAATGCGCGGCCTTTGACCTCGTCATCCCCCGCATTCAGCCATGGCGTCTTTGTCATGGGCTGCCGTGTACTGCGCCGAAACGATAGGCAAGATCGTCGAGCGCGCTCCAAGTTACGTGAACAAAACACGAACGGTGCGGGCGGGCGCGTGGGCGAAGCAGGCCTCAGAATATCGCGAAACGGTCAGATTCGGTATTTTGTGCCGCCATATGGCGCCTTTCAGGAGAATCCGGCGCGGTGCCGGTGACAAACTACGGTCACTGAAGGGCTCGGATCCCGGCAAATGCGAGGCCTTCTATAGAAGAGCGGGACAACGATCTCGCCTGCGGAACAGAATATTCTTCTTCGAGAACCGTGCTCCCACTGGGGCCGAACACTGGGGAATTCACGTGAGCAAGAGCCTTCCGGAATTCAAATACATGACATTCGATGTCGTCGGCACGCTCATCGACTTCGAGAGCGGTCTGAAGACCTGCCTCGCCGAGATCGCGGCGGAGGCGGGAGGCACCGTCGACGGCGAGCAGGCGCTGCGCCTCTATCGCGCAGCCCGCTATGCCGAGGATGCCGGCCTCTTTCCCGACGACCTCGTGCGCGTCTACCTCGCGATCGCGCCGACGCTTGGTCTGCCCGCCGATCCAAAATATGGCGAACGGCTGCGGGACTCGGCCAAGAGCTGGAAGGGTTTCGCCGACAGCGCCGCAGCGCTGGCCACACTTGCGAAGGATTACCGCCTCGTTGCGATGACCAATGCCCGCCGCTGGGCCTTCGATTTGTTCGAGAAGGAACTCGGCAACCCCTTTCATGCCGCCTTCACCGCCGACGATACCGGCACCGAAAAACCCGATCCCGCATTCTTCGAGAGGGTTTTCGCCTACGTTGCCGCGGAAGGCCATTCGAAGGCCGACATCCTGCATGTTGCCCAGAGCCAGTACCACGACATCGGCATTTCCAGGGAACTCGGGCTGGCCAATTGCTGGATCGAGCGGCGTCATGCCCAGAAGGGTTACGGCGGCACGATCGAGCCGCTCGAGTTCACCAAACCCGATTTCCATTTCACGTCCATGGCAGGCCTTACGGATGCCGTGGCTGCTGCACGCGCCTGACTTTAAAACCGCCACAGAAGAAAAGGGGAATGAGATGAACAGCAAGATTACCAATTGGACCAGCTCTGACGACGCCATGATCGAAACCGCCATCCGTCGTGGCGCGACCCGCCGCGAGCTGCTGCATATGCTGCTCGCGGGCGGCGTGGCCATGTCGGCCGGCGGGCTCGTGCTCGGCCGCGCCGGCAAGGCGCTTGCGGCGACGCCGGTTTCCGGCGGATCGCTCAAGGCAGCCGGCTGGTCGTCCTCGACGGCCGATACGCTCGACCCCGCCAAGGCCTCGCTCTCCACCGACTATGTCCGGTGCTGCTCCTTCTATAACCGCCTCACTATCCTCGACCAGACCGGCAAGCCGCAGATGGAGCTTGCCGAGGCGATCGAATCCAAGGATGCCAAGACCTGGACGGTGAAGCTGAAAAGCGGAGTCACATTTCACGACGGCAAGCCGCTGACATCAGACGACGTGGTCTTCTCTCTGAAGCGCCACCTCGATCCCGCCGTCGGCTCGAAGGTCGCCAAGATCGCCGCCCAGATGACCGGCATCAAGGCGATCGACAAACAGACCGCCGAGATCACGCTCGCCAACGCAAACGCGGACTTACCGACCATCCTGTCTCTGCATCATTTTATGATCGTTGCCGACGGCACGACCGACTTTTCAAAGGCGAACGGCACCGGCGCTTTCGTCAAGGAGGTGTTCGAGCCCGGCGTGCGCTCGGTCGGCATCAAGAACAAGAACTACTGGAAATCGGGCCCGAACGTCGATTCCTTCGAATATTTCGCGATCAGCGACGACAACGCCCGCGTCAATGCCCTGCTTGCCGGCGACATCCACCTCGCAGCCACGATCAATCCGCGCTCCATGCGCCTCGTCGAGGCTCAGGGCGATGGATTTACATTGTCGAAGACGACTTCCGGCAGCTATACCAACCTCAATATGCGGCTGGATATGGAGCCCGGCAACAAGCGGGACTTCATCGAAGGCATGAAGTCCCTCGTCAACCGCGAGCAGATTGTCAAGTCGGCGCTACGCGGACTTGGAGAGGTTGGCAACGACCAACCCATTTCACCGGCGAACTTCTTTCATGACCCGAACCTGAAGCCGCGGGACTTCGATCCCGAGAAGGCGAAGTTCCACTTCGAAAAAGCCGGTGTTCTTGGCCAATCGATTCCCATCATTGCCTCTGATGCGGCGAACTCGTCGATCGACATGGCCATGATCATTCAGGCCGCCGGCGCTGAAATCGGCATGAAGCTCGACGTCCAGAGGGTACCTTCCGATGGATACTGGGACAACTACTGGCTCAAAGCTCCGATCCACTTCGGCAATATCAACCCGCGGCCGACCCCTGACATCCTGTTTTCCCTGCTCTACAGCTCGGACGCCCCGTGGAACGAAAGCCACTACAAGTCGGAGAAGTTCGACAAGATGCTGATCGACGCGCGCGGTTCACTCGACCAGGAGAAGCGCAAGTCGATCTACAACGAGATGCAGGCTATGGTCGCTCAGGAAGCCGGCACCATCATTCCGGCCTATATTTCGAATGTCGATGCCACCACCGCCAAGCTCAAGGGTTTGCTACCCAGCCCGCTTGGCGGCCAGATGGGATATGCGTTCGCCGAATATGTCTGGCTCGAAGCCTGATAAGCGCGGGAGCCGGGGCTGCAGACGCGCCCCCGGCTCCGCCATTTGATCGCCGAACCTCAACTCGAACGCCAAAAGGGAGCCGCGCGTGAACAACCAGGTCTTATCCCTTGTGCTGGGCAGATTGCTCATCGCCCTGATCACCCTGGTGATCGTCTCCTTCGCCGTGTTCTTCGCGACAACGCTGTTGCCGGGAGACACGGCGGCGATCCTGCTTGGCCAGGCGGCCACGCCGGAAGCCGTCGAAGGTCTTCGCAAGGCGATGCATCTCGACGAGCCGGCGCTCTTTCGTTTCCTGCGCTGGTCCGTCGGACTGCTGCAGGGCGACCTTGGCACCTCCTACGCCAACCAGATGCCGATCGCCGATCTTATTGCCGGCCGCTTCGTCAATACGCTGAAACTCGCCGGGGTCACCGCGCTCTTCTCCGTGCCGATTGCGCTGACGCTCGGGATCACCGCGGCGATGCTGCGCGGCACGCTTTACGACCGGATCGTCACCGTGATCACCATCGGCGTCATCTCCGTGCCGGAGTTCATGGTCGCGACCTCTGCCGCGCTGATCTTCGCCGTTTATCTGAAATGGCTGCCGGCGCTGTCTTTCGCCAATGAAATCCACAGCCTGGCCGACATGTTGCGCGTCTATGCCATGCCGGTGATCACCCTCACCTTCGTCGTCTCGGCGCAGATGATCCGCATGACGCGCGCGGCCGTCATCGAGACTCTCAACACACCCTATGTCGAAATGGCGTTGCTGAAGGGAGCCTCCCGGCCGCGCATCGTCTTTCGCCATGCGCTGCCCAATGCGCTAGGCCCCATCGTCAATGCCGTCGCACTGTCCCTGTCCTATCTGCTCGGAGGCGTCATCATCGTCGAGACGATTTTCAATTATCCCGGTATCGCCAAGCTGATGCTGGATGCCGTCGCCACCCGCGACCTGCCGCTGATCCAGAGCTGCGCGATGATCTTCTGCCTGGGCTATCTGCTCTTGATCACCATCGCCGATATCATCGCCATCCTTTCCAATCCGAGGCTCCGATGACCATGAGCACATCCGAAACCACCTCCGGCCGGCTGTCCGGAACCTCGTTCGGCTATCGCTTCAACATCGTCGGCGCGATCGGGCTTGCCGTCATCCTCTCCTGGGCGCTCGTCGCGATCTTCGCGCCGTTGATCATCCCCTATCCCGTCGGCGAGATTGTCGATCTCGACTATTTCGGCCCGATGAGCCGGCAACTCTGGCTCGGCTCCGACTATCTCGGCCGCGACATGCTCTCGCGGATTCTGATGGGCGCGCGATACACGGTCGGCATCTCGCTGGCGGCGGTGACGATCGCCTGCTTCAGCGGCGTCGTGCTCGGCATGATCGCCGCGGTCGCCGGCGGCTGGCCGGACACGATTCTCAGCCGCTTCCTCGATGCCCTCAATTCCATTCCGAGCAAGCTGTTCGGCCTGGTGGTGGTCGCCGCCGTCGGTTCCTCGGTCCCGGTCCTGGTCCTGACGCTGTCGGTGATCTACATTCCCGGCGCCTATCGCTTCGCCCGGGCGCTCGCCGTTAACATCAATGCGATGGATTTCATCACGGTCGCGCGCATCCGCGGCGAAAGCACCCTCTATCTCATTCGCTCGGAAATCCTGCCCAACATCGTCGGGCCGGTGCTAGCCGACCTCGGAATTCGCTTCGTCTTCATCGTTCTGCTCCTTTCCGGGCTTTCCTTCCTGGGCCTCGGCGTACAGCCGCCCTATGCCGATTGGGGAGCGCTGGTGCGCGAGAATATCGGCGGGCTGCCGTTCGGTGCGCCGGCGGTGATGTTTCCCTCACTTGCGATCGCCAGCCTGACGATCAGCGTCAACCTGCTGATAGACAACCTGCCGCAGAAAATTCGCGACCGGAGCACGTCATGAGCAATTTCATTGAAATCCGCGACCTGAAGATCGAGGCCACCACCGATTCCGGCCGGCGTGTCGAGATCATCAAGGGCGTCAGCCTCGACGTTGCCGAGGGCGAGATCGTCGCGCTGATCGGCGAGAGCGGCTCGGGCAAGACAACCATCGCCCTGACCCTCATGGGCCACACCCGTGCGGGCTGCCGCATCACCGGCGGCAGCGTTTCGGTCGGCGGCAAGGACATGGTCACGCTCAGCGAGAAGCAGCGCGCCAAGGTCCGCGGCACCAAAGTCGCCTATGTCCCGCAATCCGCCGCCGCCGCCTTCAACCCGGCGACAACGATCATGGACCAGGTGATCGAAGTCACGCGGATTCATCGGCTGATGTCGCCGGACGATGCGCGCGCCCGGGCAGTCGAGCTTTTCCGGGCGCTGTCGCTGCCGGAACCCGAGACGATCGGCAGCCGCTATCCGCATCAGGTGTCCGGCGGCCAGCTGCAGCGCCTGGCCGCCGCCATGGCGCTGATCGGCGACCCCACCCTCGTCATCTTCGACGAGCCGACGACGGCGCTCGATGTGACGACCCAGATCGAAGTGCTGCGCGCTTTCAAGTCGGTGATGAAGAAGGGCGGCATAGCGGGCGTCTATGTCTCGCACGACCTTGCCGTCGTCGCGCAGATCGCCGATCGCATCATCGTATTGAAAGGCGGGGAAGCTCAGGAAACCGGCACCACCAACGAGATTCTCAACAACGCGAAGCATCCCTACACCAGAGAGCTGCTCGCAGCCTTTGAGCCGAAATCGCGCGGCGCAGCCGAACTGGCCGCCAATGTGACGGCGCCGCTTCTGAAAATCGAAGATCTCGTCGCCGGCTATGGACAGCGCCAGGCCGACGGCCTGCCTCTCGTTCGCGCCGTCGAGCATGTCAGCCTGAAGGTGGAGAAAGGTCGAAACCTCGGCATTATCGGCGAATCCGGTTGCGGCAAGTCGACGCTTGCCCGCACCATCGCCGGCATCCTGCCGGCCGCAATCGGTAAGATCGTCTTCGACGGCACCGAACTGCGCCGCAGCGCCCGCGAGCGCTCGCGCGACCAGTTGCGCGAGATGCAGATCGTTTTCCAATATGCCGATACCGCTCTCAACCCGGCAAAATCGGTGGAGGACATCCTCGCTAGGCCCCTGGTTTTCTACCACCGCATGGACAGGCAGGCGAGAAGTGCCCGGATCGATCAGTTGCTCGACATGGTGCGCCTGCCCCGCAGCCTGCGCCATCGCCGGCCGGGAGAACTCTCGGGCGGCCAGAAGCAGCGCGTCAACTTCGCTCGCGCACTCGCCGCCGATCCGAAGCTGATCCTCTGCGACGAGATCACCTCGGCGCTCGACACGGTGGTCGCGGCCGCGGTCATCGACCTGCTCAAGGAATTGCAGCGCGAGCTCGGCCTCTCCTACATTTTCATCAGCCATGACCTCTCGGTCGTGGAGGCAATTTGCGACGAGATCGTCGTGATGTATGGCGGCCGGAAGGTCGAGGAAATCACGCCCTCGACGGTGAAGGCGCCGACGCACCCCTATTCGCAGCTGCTCTTCTCCTCGGTGCCGACGCTCGATCCGGCTTGGCTCGACGGGCTCCAGCAGGATCCTGAACTGGTGCGGGCCTATTGTCGGCAATGAGGGTCACCGGATCGTTTGTCCGACAACGTTCCGCCCGGGAATCATGTAAAAACAAAATGTTAGAGAGGTTCTGCGCTTCGGTGAAAGGCTGAACCCGCTCCAGAGTATGAAACGGAGACACCGCCATGCCTGCACCGCTCGATCGCGTCGATACCACGCCGGAGCTGCCCGCTGCCGCCGATGCTGTGGTGATCGGCGGCGGCATCGTCGGCATTTTCGCGGCCTATTATCTTGCCGGGCGCGGATTGAAGGTTGCCCTCGTCGAGAAAGGCCTTGTCGGGGCGGAGCAATCGAGCCGCAACTGGGGCTGGTGCCGGCAGCAGAACCGCGACGCCCGTGAGCTGCCGATGTCGACGAAGAGCCTCGATCTGTGGGAGCGCTTCGCTGCCGAGACTGGTGAGGATACCGGTTTTCGCCGCTGCGGCCTCTTCTATCTGAGCAATAGCGACGAGGAACTGGCAGGCTGGGCGCGCTGGCGGGATTTCGCGCGGTCGGTCGGCGTCACGACGCATATGCTGAGCGGCGCAGAGGCAACCGAACGCGGGCGCGCCACCGGCGCCTCGTGGAAAGGCGGGGTGTTTTCGCCGACCGACGGCACCGCCGATCCGGCCCGTGCAGCACCGGCCGTCGCGCGGGCCATCCTGAAGCTCGGCGGCACGGTGCATCAATCCTGTGCGGCCCGTGGCATCGACATCGAAGGCGGCCGGATCGCCGGCGTCGTCACCGAACACGGCACGATCCGGACAAAATTTGCGATCCTGGCAGGCGGTGCCTGGGCTTCCTCCTTCTGCCGCCAGCTCGACATTCGATTTCCGCAGGCATCGATCCGTTCGTCGATCCTTTCCGTTTCGCCGGGTGCCGCCGGCCTGCCGGATGCGCTGCACACATCCGCGGTCTCCGTCACACGCCGCAGCAATGGCGGCTATACGCTGGCGATCAGCGGCCGCGGCCGTGTCGATCCCACCGCGCAGCAGTTCCGCTTCGCACGACAGTTCCTGCCGATGTTCGCCCGGCGGTGGCGCAGTCTTGCACCTGGCGGCTTGGAGGGATTTCGTTCCGGTCACGAGTCTCTTGCGCGCTGGCGCCTCGACAGGCCGACGCCGATGGAGCGTATGCGCATCCTCGACCCGGCAATCAACCAGGCCACCATCCGCCTGACGCATGCGCGAGCGCTCGAGCTTCTACCCGCCTTGAAGAAAACCAGTATCAACGCGACTTGGGCTGGCTATATCGACAGCACGCCCGATGGTGTGCCGGGGATCGGCGAGATCGCCACGCTTCCGGGTTTCATCCTCGCCGCGGGTTTCAGCGGCCATGGCTTCGGCATCGGACCGGGCGCCGGTCATCTGATTGCCGATATCGTCACGGGCGATGAGCCGATCGTCGACCCCCGGCCCTATCACCCGGACCGCTTCGAGACATCCGCCTGGGGCAAAGTGGCCGACTTTTGATCTCTCGGCGGCTATAAGCAGCCAACGGCCGCTACGGGAAGTTCGGATTGCAGGAATTCACCGAGATCAAGGGCATTGTCGGGCACGTAGATTTGGGATGCTGCGAAGCGCCTGCCGGCTCAAAGTCGCCGTCACTTTCCGACCGACGATATTCGATGCAAAATACGGCGAATCCGCTGCAACCAGTGCATTCTGCCGCACCCTTTCCCTGATACTGCCGGCTATCATTCACCTTGAGGCCGCCATGTCCCCTTTAATCCACCACATCAGCAGCGATGAAACTCTGCCCACGTCATCAGATGTCGTCATCATCGGGGGCGGGATTGTTGGCGCCAGCGCAGCCTATTTCTTGGCACGGCGCGGTCTATCGGTAGCGCTTGTCGAAAAGGGATATGTCGGCTGCGAACAGTCGAGTCGGAACTGGGGCTGGTGCCGTCGACAGAACCGGGATGAACGTGAATTGCCGCTTGCCGATCTGGCGTTGCGCCTATGGGAAGAGCTGACCGTAGAGATCGGGCATGACCTTGGCTTTCGCCGTTGCGGGCTCCTCTATGCAACCGCTGATCCAAAGCAGCTCGGTGAATGGGAACGTTGGCGCGAGGTTGCCCGAAGGTTTGACGTCAATACCCGAATGCTGACCGCCAGCGAGGCCGCCGCCGCTGTTCCAGCGGCCGGCGGCCGCAAATGGCTGGGCGGTGTCCACGCAGTGGACGACGGCAAGGCTGAGCCTTGGCTCGCCGCTCCTCGGATAGCCGAGGGCGCGCGCAAACATGGCGCAACCATTCATCAGAACTGCGCGGCGCGCGGCCTGGATATCACCAATGGCCAAGTAAGCGGCGTCGTCACCGAGAAAGGCGTTATCCGCACCAATAGGGTGCTATGTGCCGCCGGCGCCTGGGCTTCTGCTTTTCTGCGCATGCATGCGGTTTCCCTGCCGCAGGCTAGTGTCCGTCAGACCGCCTTGCGGACCGGTCCCGCACCCGACTTTGGAGGCGCAATATATACTTCTGATTGCGCCTTGACGCGCCGCATCGATGGCAGCTACACGATAGCCGTCAGCGGCAGAGCGACGCTCGAGCTCACACCGCAGAGCATCCGCTATGCTCGCCCGTTTCTGCCGATGTTCCTGAAACGACGGAGGGCCGTCGAGATTTGCATAGGCCGCTCGTTTTTCCAGGGTCCGGAAACACTCGGGCGCTGGCGCCTCGATAGGCCGACTCCCTTCGAACGCATTCGCGTGCTCGATCCTGCTCCGGACATTCGGATGACGGCTACCATAATGGCGCGGATAAGAGCCTTGCTCCCCGCCGTGGCCGATGCCGGCGTCACGTCTGCTTGGGGTGGATATGTCGACTCCACCCCGGACGCCATACCCGCGATTTCACCGGTGGACAGTATCGGCGGAGTGTTTGTCGCCGCAGGTTGTTCCGGACACGGCTTCGGGGCCGGCCCTGGCATTGGCCACCTGGCGGCGGATCTGGTCGCGGGCGACACGGCAATCGTCGATCCGACACCATTCCGCCTGTCGCGTTTCAGGGACAGATCGAAAATTGAGGTTGGCGCCATCTGACGCAATTCATTCGCGTGGAAGTACAGGCGCCGAGCGATCGCGAGTTGGCCATTTCCCTTGGGTCCAAACGCGATCTTGCCCGCAGGGGAGCATTCGCACACCGGATCAGCTTGGCGAACTGATGCAAGTATCTCGTTCCGCCAACTCAGCTTCCAACACTTGGATGGAAAACCATATGTCAATTCAAACTGCGAGTGCCTCTGTCAGAAAGCTGGCTTTCATCCACACGGTGTCCGACCTTGTTTCCGAGTTCCGGGCCCTTGCTAAAGAACTTTTACCCGACTGGAAGCCGTTCGCGATCCTCGACGAGAGCCTGTTGAGAAATACCATTGAGCGCCGGTCGTTATCCCATCTGACGAAACGGAGGCTGGCCACCTACGTATGGTCCGCAGTCGACGCCGGGGCAGATGCGATTGTCGTCACATGCTCAACGCTTGGACCGGCGGTCGATGCCATTGCGCCGCTTTGTCCTAAGCCGCTGTTCCGTATTGACGAAGGCATGGCCAAAGCCGCTGTCGAGCACGGAAACCGCATAGGCGTCCTGGCGACATTATCCACAACGCTGGTGCCGACAGTAGATTTGCTCAGGCGCCAGGCATGCGAGCTGGGCAAAAATGTCGTGATCGATGATGTGCTTGTTCAGGAAGCGTTTCAATTCCTTACCGACGGGAACGTCGAAGCGCATGACGCGCAAATCCGTCGAGCGCTGGAAGAACTGTCGCAGAAGGTCGATGTGATCGTTTTTGCCCAAGCCTCAATGGCTCGTGCGGTGCAGGGCATCGACCACGGTCTTCCAGTTCTGACAAGCCCGGTACTTGGGATCGAGAACGTGAAACGGCGTTTGCTGCAGCCAAAGGACCAGTACGGAACCTAACGGCGGCGGGGTGCGGTAGAGGGGAAAATGGCACCTCGACCGGTCAGTGTCGACGACGCTTGATCACCATGGGGAGGTCTCCGAGGGCTTCCGTCAGGAGGCCACGGCCATCCGCACGATGCTGGCAGGCGAGACCCTGCGGCCGTCAGCAGTTTGAAAGTGGGAAATTCTTTCGTTCAATAGTTCCACCTGCTGCCGAAGCCGGTGAATTTCCGCGGTGTTTTCCTCGACCATGGCGGCGTTGTGCTGGGTGATGTGCTCGACGTCGCGAACGGCGTTGTTCACCTCGTCGATGCCCTTGTACTGCGTGGTCGTCGAGGCCGAGATGACCTGCACCAGGCCGTTGATCGAGGTGAAGTGCTCCATGATGGCAGAAAGCGCGTGGCCGGTTTCCTCGACGAGCGTGACGCCGGCGCCAACCTGCGATGCGCTGTTGGAGATGAGATCTTTGATCTCGCGGGCCGCCTTGGCGCAGCGCTGGGCAAGCTCGCGCACCTCCTGGGCGACGACGGCAAAACCTCTGCCGGCCTCTCCTGCGCGCGCCGCTTCCACGCCCGCATTCAGCGCCAGAAGATTGGTCTGGAAGGCGATTTCGTCGATCACGCCGATGATGCTGGTGACTTTCTCGGATGACCGGTTGATGGCGCCCATGGCGTCGACGGCTTTGGCGACGACGGCCGCGGAATGCTCCGCCTGGCGGTGGGCTTCCGCGACCGAAAGCGATGTCTGGCGGGCGTTTTCGGCGGTCGTCCGCACGCTGTCGGTCAGTTCGCCGAGCACCCGCGAGCTCTCCTCGAGTGCTGCGGCCTGCTGTTCCGTGCGCCGCGCCAGATCGTCGGCAGCGCCTGAAAGATTGGTGCTGCCCTCGGCGATCTCATAGGTGGTGTTGCGAACCTCGGCGAGCGTCAACCGCAGCGCATCGATGGCGTGATTGTAGGTTTGCGCCATGGCGACATAATCCGCGGCCAGATCCTCGCTCATCTCGGCGGCGAGGTTGCCGCTGGCAAGCTTGCCGAGCATGTCGGAGAGCGCGTTCAGGGCCTCACTCTGCTCCGCCTCGATGCGCGCCTGCTCGGCGGCGCGGCGGGACTGCTCCCGTTCGTCGCGCGCCCTGTTCGTCTCGGCGACCTCTTCCAGCCGGGTCTTCTCAAGCGCCTGGTCGCGGAAGACAGTCACCGAGCGGATCATGTCGCCGATCTCGTCGCCGCGCTTGCCGTCGCCGATCGGAACATTCAGATCGCCGTCGGCAAGCCGCATCATCGTCTGGGTAATCCGCTTCAGCGGCCCGCGCAGAGTTTCGATCAGCATGAGGCCGCCGATGATCGCAAGCACAGTGCCGGCGATCATCGCCGCGAGCGACATCGTCGCCGAGCGCTGGCTGATTTCCCTGCCGCTCTCCTGCGCCGTGCTGACAAACTGTTCCAGCGTGTGGCTTGCGTCGGCCACAAGCGCTGTCGCCGTCTCCTTGTCCGCGCGCCACCGGTCGGCAATCGATATCAGCAGCGACGTGTCCTTCTCGATCGTCGCAAGAGACGGTTCGATCTTCTTCGCAAGATCCTGCAGTGCGGCATTCTTCCCGCTCAGGGGGACAAGCTTTGCAGCGCTCTCGCGCAATGCCTTGAGATCGGCGAGAACCGCATCCCGCGACGCGGCATCCACCCGCCTGTTCAGTTCGCTGAGGTGCAGGCGCAGATCGTCGATCGATTTGAAGGCGGCATTGACGATCGCCACCATCGAACGAAGTGTCGATATGCTCGCGTCCATGCCGGTAAAACGCTCGATCGCCGTGTCCGCATTGCCGGAAGCGAGTTTTGCAAATTGCTCCTGAAGGCCCTGCAGATCCTGATCGACGGCAGCGTAAGCTTCGAGCGTCAGGTTGCTGTCCTTGGCCATGGGGGCGAGCTTGTCCAGGACGGGCTTCAGCGCAGCGATCTGGCTCTGGGCCTTGTCGGAGGCAAGCGCCCCGCTGTCGGCGACCTCTTTGACAAGCGGCGGCAGAAGGCTGCCGATAGCCTGGCCGAGCTTCTGAGGGTCGGCTGCCGCTGCGGTCGCCTTGCGCAGTTTCGCAATGCGTCCCGCGAGATTCTTATAGGCCGAGGCATCGAGAAGAAGCGCTCGGACGAAGGCCTCCTTGCCATTCGCCTGATCCTGGAGAACGTCGAGCTGTTTGCGCGCCGTCTGGCTTTCCTTAAACAGCCCGGCCACTGCGTCGTCGACCGCCTGTTCGGTATTGACGCGCTCCTGCGACACGGCCCAAAGCGCGTCGGCGCCGCCCTGCATCTTAGCCCCGAGTTCGCGCACCGCGGCGATCTGCTGCTTTTGCGCAGGATCGATCAGCATGGCATCGAGCGTTGCCGCGCCCTTCTGCTGATCGGAGATGCTGGCGATCAATCGATCGCGCGTGGCCGCACTGGGAAGATCGGTAAAGGCAGTCAGCGCAGATCGCAGCTGCTGAAAACTGGAAAGCGTATCGATCGTCTGCCGGGTCAGGGTCATCTGCCCGTTCAGCGTGCCGGCGGTGAAATAGCCGAAAAGACCGATGCCAGCGATCAGCACGATCAGCGGCACCACGAAGATGAGCACCTTCGTCACGATCCGCATACGCTGCAACAGTCGGTCAATCAACGCCATAAGGAAGCCCCCACCTCAGGAAATTGCCTGCTTCTCCGGCGCAACCACTCACATCGACATACAGCCACGGCGGTCATGTCGGAGTGACCACAATTGGCAGTCGTCGCGCCAGATCGTGACGATAGCCAGAACTCTTAAAAAAATGGTCAATAGTGTCGAGTTTTTCGGGACATGCGAAACGGCGACCGAGGGCGCATTTGCGCGCCCTCGTCTCGCTTTTCTCAGCCGATCGCCATCAGGCTGGCATTGCCGCCGGCAGCGGCGGTGTTGATCGACGTGGACACCTCCTCCAACAGCCAGTTGAGGCAATAGGCCTCGGGATCGCCGGCCAATTCCTCGCACGTCGCGGCCTGGACCAGGAGAAGCGGACCGGGCAGAGCAGCGATCTTCCGATTGACGGCCAGAACCCTGTCGCGATCGCCTTCGACGAGTGCGCCGGAGAACGGCCCGTCCTTTTCCCAATCCGACGTCCAGGAAACCCGGCCGGCGACAGACGCCGGCAATTCCGCCAGGACTGATTTCGCCAGCGAGCCGGCATCCACGACGACGTGGTTGCCGGTCGACAGGGCTGCGGCGATCTGGCGATGGAGCCCGCTTTCGGTCTGCGGCACGGCAAGAATGCGGCCGCGGGGATGGAGCGCGTAGAGATTGCGCTCGCCGACCGGACCGGTGAGTTCGCGTTCGAGCCCGAGCGCCGAGCGGCTCGCATAGCCGCGCGCCGCTTCGCCCTCGCCCGGCAAGCCCTTCTTGTCGAGCCAGACGATGTAGTCGCGAAGGGCAAGGTCCGTATGAACCGAATCCTGCTGCGGCGGCACCGGAGCACGCTGCACCAGCCGGCCGATATAGAGCGGACCGCCTGCCTTCGGACCGGTGCCCGAAAGGCCGCGGCCACCGAACGGCTGCACACCGACGACAGCGCCGATGATATTGCGGTTGACGTAGAGGTTGCCGGCCTTGATGCGGCTGGTCACATGCGCGATCGTTTCGTCAAGCCGGGTGTGAAGCCCGAAGGTCAGGCCGTAGCCCGATGCGTTGATGTCGTCGATCAGACGGTCGAGGCCGTTTCGCTTGAAGCGGACGACATGCAGGACCGGTCCGAAGATCTCCCTGGTCAGGTCCGACAGGGCCTTGATCTCGATGATCGTCGGCGGAACGAAGGTCCCCGCCGCGGCACTTTCGGGCAGCGGCAGTTGATCCACCTTGCGGCCGGCGCCGCGCATCTGCTCGATATGCTGGTCGATCTCGGCCTTTGCGCCATCATTGATGACAGGCCCGACATCGATGCTCAGCCGATCGGTGCGGCCGATCGTCAGCTCGCGGAAGGCGCCCTTCAGCATGTTGAGGGTCCGGTCGGCCACATCGTCCTGCAGGCAGAGAACGCGGAGCGCCGAGCAGCGCTGGCCGGCGCTGTCGAAGGCCGAGGCGATGACATCGGCCACCACCTGCTCGGCGAGAGCCGAGGAATCGACGATCATGCCGTTCTGTCCGCCGGTTTCGGCAATCAGCGGGATCGGCTTGCCTGATGAAGACAGCCGTTCGGCCAGTTGCGCCTGGATCATCCGAGCGACTTCGGTCGATCCGGTAAACATGACGCCTGCCGTTTCCGCAGCACCCACCATCCCGGCGCCGAGGCGGCCGCTGCCGGGCACGAACTGCAGGGCGGCCACTGGCACGCCCGCCTCATGGAGGATCTTGACGCTCTCCGAGGCGATGATCGGCGTGACGCCGGCGGGTTTGGCAAGAACGGGGTTGCCGGCCACCAGTGCGGCGGCCACCTGCCCGGTGAAAATCGCCAGCGGGAAATTCCACGGGCTGATGCAGACGATCGGGCCGAGGGGCGCATGGGACGGACCAAGCGTCTTGCGCGCCTGTTCGGCGTAATAGCGCAGGAAGTCGATCGCCTCACGCACCTCGCCGACGGCATTGGCGGCGGATTTGCCGGCCTCGCGCATGATGATGCCCATCAGCGTCCTGATGCGGGCCTGCATGATGTCGGCCGCCCGCTCCAGGCAAGCGGCACGCTCGGCTGGCGGCACCGCGGCCCATTGCGGCGCATGCTCGGCCGCCATCGCAACGATCCGGGCCGCCTCTTCGACCTTCAGCTCGGTGACCGTGCCGACAACGTCGCGGTTATCGGCAGGATTGAGGACGTCACGCGTCACCCCATCCGTCGAACCATCGGCAAGGATCGGAAGCGCGTGCCATGGGCTGGTAGCCGAGGCGGCGAGCGTCTCAGCCAGATCGGAAAGCGTCGTTTCGTTCGAGAGATCGAGACCGTCGGAATTGGCGCGGGCACTGCCGTAAAGCGCCTTCGGCAAGGCGATCTGCGCGTGGGGCGCGCCGACGACCGGCATGGCCGCGACGGTTTCGGCGGGATCAGCGATCAGCGCCTCGACCGAGACATTCGGATCGGAGATGCGGTGCACGAAGGAGGAATTGGCGCCGTTTTCCAGAAGGCGCCGCACCAGATAGGCGAGCAGCGTCTCATGCGTTCCGACAGGCGCATAGATGCGGCAGGGCCGATCGAGCTTTTCCTTGCCGACGACTTCGTCATAGAGTGGTTCGCCCATGCCATGCAGGCACTGGAACTCGTATTTGCCGACGGCGAAATCGGGACCGGCGAGATGATAGATCGTCGCCAGCGTCTGCGCATTGTGGCTGGCAAACTGCGGGAAGACGGCGTCGGGTGCGTTGAGCAGCTTGCGCGCGCAGGCGATATAGGCGACATCGGTATAAATCTTGCGGGTATAGACCGGATAATCGTCGAGACCGTCGAGCTGGGCGCGCTTGATCTCCGCATCCCAATAGGCGCCCTTGACAAGGCGCACCATGACCCGGCGCCCGGAACGGCGGGCGAGATCGATGACATAGTCGAGCACGAAGGGGCAGCGCTTGCCATAGGCCTGGACGACGAATCCAAGGCCGTTCCAGCCTGCGAGATCAGCGGCAAAGCAAAGCTCCTCCAGCAGATCGAGCGACAGCTCCAGCCGGTCGGCCTCTTCCGCATCGATATTGAGGCCGATATCGTAGGACTTGGCGAGAACGGCGAGCGCCTTGACCTTCGGCAGCAGCTCACCCATCACCCGGCCGGCCTGCGCCCTGACGTAACGGGGATGCAAGGCCGAAAGCTTGATCGAAATGCCAGGGCCGTCATAGATGCCGCGTCCGTCCGACGCCTTGCCGATGGCATGGATCGCCTTTTCGTAGTCCTTGAAATAACGTTCAGCGTCGGCAGCGGTCGTCGCAGCCTCGCCCAGCATGTCATAGGAATAGCGGAAGCCCCGCGCTTCGAGCGGCCGGGCGCGCTTCAGCGCCTCCTCGATCGTTTCGCCGGTGACGAACTGCTCGCCCATCATGCGCATCGCCATATCGACGCCGCGGCGGATGACCGGCTCGCCGGCGCGCGCAATCAGCCGCGTCAGCGCCGCCGACAGGCTGCGGTCGTTGACCGTCGAGGTCAGCTTGCCGGTGACGACGAGGCCCCAGGTGGCAGCGTTGACGAACATCGATTTGCCGCCGCCGATATGGGAGGTCCAGTTGCCCTCGGCGATCTTGTCGCGGATCAGCGCGTCGCGGGTGTCGGTATCGGGAATGCGCAGCAGCGCTTCGGCAAGGCACATCAGCGCCACGCCTTCCTGGCTGGACAGCGAATATTCCTGCACCAGCCCTTCGACGCCGGTGCCCTTATGCTTGGCGCGCAGCGCCTCGATCAGAGTGCGGGCGGTGCTGCGGATGTCATAACGTTTCGCCTCGGAAACGCGCGCGGCCGCAACGAGCGGCGGCAGGCATTCGGTTTCCGGACGGCGATAGGCTGCCGTGATCGCCTGGCGAAGGTCCGATTGCGGCCGGATCGGCGGGGCAAAGGCGGCGAAGGGCGCGCCGCCAGCGGGTTCTTGGGAGGAAGCGGGGTCGATCGCTGCGTTCAACATGGGAGTCCCTGATTAGTGAATGTTGCGTCTAACGGATAAATGGAACACCGGGCTCGTCGTCCCAGGTGTCACTATCCGTAAAAATCGGGCCGGAATATTCCGTCTCGTGAAGCGGACGCGCATGGGGCTTGTCGCGCTTGAGGGTGAATGCGGCTGCGACCGCTCTTATCGCCACCGGCCGGTAGTGAGCGAGCAGATCCGGTTTTTGATCGCCATCCGCTTTTCTTTCATGCATCTATGATCCCCCTTTTTTGCGCGTCGCGGCGACCGATTTCGGCAATGCGCCGAGCGGCCGCGCCCTTCCTCCGATTGCCGATGCATAATCTACCACAGCCGAAAATCGCGATCTCACTTGATTTCAACAGTTTTCAAGCTGTATGAACTTATAAATCGAGCACCGAGAGTTCAAATGGCCACAGAAACCGACATCTTTAGTGAATTGGACCAGTTCGACAGAAAGATCCTCGCCGCGCTCGCCGAGGACGGCAGACTGTCGATCACCGATCTCGCCGCGCGCGTCGGATTGTCGAAGACGCCGTGCCAGATCCGCTTCAAGCGGCTGATCAGTGACGGCTACATCGAAGGCTTCAAAGCCGTCCTCAACCCGTCGAAAATGCAGCTCGACCACATCGCCTTCGTCGAGGTGAAGCTTTCCGATACCCGCGAGGATGCGCTGAAAAGCTTCAACGACGCCATCAAGAAGATCCGGGAAGTCGAGGAGTGCCACATGATCGCCGGCCGGTTCGACTATCTCCTGAAGATCCGCACCCGCGACATCGGCCGCTACCGCCGCGTGCTGGGCGAACGCATCTCGACGCTGCCCCATGTTGCCAACACCTCGACCAATGTCGCGATGGAGACGATCAAGGAAGGCTGGGACAAATTCGGTTCGAGCCTTTCGTGAATGTGAAGCAGTTCAGCGATCTCTCGCTTTCCGGCCGCGTGCGCTCGGCTTTACCGGCACGCTTTTGCCGTACTCGTTCCACCATGCCGTCAAAGCATCCATCGTGGGGCCGAGGCCCCGCGCTTTTTGCGTGATCTCATATTCGACGCGCGGAGGAACCTCCGCGAATATGGTGCGGGATACCAAACCGTCCGCTTCGAGTTCGCGAAGTTGCGCCGTCAGCATGTGTTGGGTGATGCCGGGGATAGCCTTTCTCAATGCGCCGAACCGATAGATCCGCTGATTGAGCAGCCACATGATTTCCAGCTTCCATTTGCCGGAAAGCAGCGCGAAGGCTCGCCGCATCTCTTCATGCATATTGACTTCTTCTTCGCCCATAGTCTGCTTTTCCATACTAACAGCAAGTAAATCATCCTACTTGCAAATATAAATATTAGACGACATTTCTCTGCATGCACAGAGGAGCGCAGGAAAAGCGCCTCTCAAAACAAACCGACAGACTCGACGAGAGGAATGTTGCTGCGTGGGCAGCGGCAGGGATGAATTCATGCCTGAATATTACGTCTACTGGATCAGCACGGCACTTCTGTCCGCGCTCTACCTCGCCTCAGCCACCATCTATGTCGCCAAGCGAGACTGGGTTCGCCAGGTTCTGGCGGAACTCGGATACAAGGCTTCCTATCTCATTCCATTCATGATCGTCATCAAGGTTCTCGGCCCGGTCGCGATCCTTTCACGCGTCAGCATGCCGCTCAGCGATCTCGCCTATGCCGGCATCTTCTTCCACCTGCTGCTCTCGGGCCTCGCGCATATCGGCGTTCGAAAACCCGCTGGCGCCTTGCCCGCGGCGATCGGCTTGGCGCTGCTCGTCACCTCGTTCATGACGCAGAACGACGCCCGCATGGTCCCCTCCCCCTACGTTCACGCCGCTATGCGCTGACGTCCAATAACCCCAACCCCAATCAAGGAGATAGAGATGGGTCGACTCAATGGAAAAGTTGCCATCGTCACAGGCGCAAGCCGCGGCATTGGCCGCGCCACTGCAAAGCTCTTTGCCTCCGAAGGCGCAAAGGTCGCAATTCTCTCGCGAACATCAGAAGGCGTCGAACGTGTCGTCGCAGAGATCGTCGAAGCGGGCGGCGCGGCACTCGGCGTCATCTGCGACGTCGGAGAGACCGACCGGATCACGGCCGCGGTGGACAAGGTTGTCGCCGCATATGGCCGCATCGACATTCTCGTGAACAACGCTTTCGATGGTTCCGCGGTCTTGTCTTCGGTTGTCGACCTCTCGGTCGAGCAGTTGCAACGGAACTTCCACACCGGGCCGATCGCCTATCTGCGCTTCATGCAGGCTTGCTATCCTCACCTGAGGGAAAGCGGAGAAGGCCGTATCATCAACTTCGGCTCGATGGCGGCCACCAGCGGACTGGCCGGTTATGGCCCTTACAACATGGCCAAGGAGGCAGTGCGCGCGCTGACCCGCACGGCGGCACGCGAATGGGGGGCCGACAAGATCACGGTGAATAACGTCCTGCCGATCGCGGACACCTGGGGCGCTGCCGAAAAGGAGGTTCCTCCGCCAGCAAATGCCCTCGCTCGTTTCGGCTCGCCGGAAGAGGACATTGCGCCGGTCGTCCTGTTCCTTGCCAGCAAAGATTCGCAGTTCATCACCGGTTACAGCCTTACTCCGGACGGCGGCGCCATCATCGACAGCGCTCGGTAATGGCCGGTGATCTAGGGGCGCAACAGGTTGCGCCCCTTTGTCCAATCGACCGCTCGATCCGGTCTTGCTTTCGCACGAATCACACCATCTGATGCACTGCAAGGCAGGGTCGCTGACGCCAGACGGACGGTCGGCGGTCGACATCGATAGTGAGGAACAGATGGATCACGCCAACAGCCCGCAAGCATCGGCGAACGAGCAACGGGAAGCGCGGAGGCTTCAATTTCTTCCCTGGGAGCGCATCGCGGCAGATCTCGATCACCCCGCTCACCTCGCCCGCAAGGCAGAACTCAGGCGCTCATGCGGCGCCGAATTGGCCGACACGTCCTATATAGCCGAACAGGCCGCGATCTTCACCGAAAGCCTGACGGTGGGCGAGCGGTCCTGGATTGCGGGGCACGCGCTGGTTCGGGGTGATGTGATCCTCGGCGACGATTGCTCGATCAACCCCTATGCCTGCGTTTCCGGCAAGGTGACCTGCGGCAATGGGGTCCGGATCGCCTCGCATGCGTCGATCGTCGGCTTCAATCATGGCTTCGATGATCCTGATCGTCCCATCCATCGCCAGGGCGTCGTCAGCCTCGGCATTGTGATTGGCAATGATGTCTGGATCGGCGCCAATTGCGTGATCCTCGATGGCGTCACCATTGGAAGCGGCGCGGTGATCGCCGCCGGGGCTGTGGTCACGCAGGACATCCCCGCCTTGTCTATTGCCGGCGGCGTGCCGGCAAAGGTGCTGCGGCGCCGCGGTGCGGCGGCCAGGAAATCCGGCGCTGCGGATATCGAAGATCAGTTGCTCAGGCTTGGCCAGCAAGCGAAAGAGCAATGGCCGGACATTCTCGCACGCTGGAAAACACCTGAGGCCTATGAATCACTGGAAGCGGACGGCATCAGGCGACCGGCGATCCGGCATCTCTGCGATGCAATCGAGATCGCAGCCGGCTTCGGCCATATGCCGCCCGGGCTCGATCGGTCGGAGACCATCGACCTTCTCCAAGGTCTCCAGGACGAGGAGACGGGCCTTTTCCCGGAAGAGCATTCGCACGTGCATGGCCGGACGTTGAGGGAGGATCCGAAAGCGCTCTACAATGTGCTTTCGGTCGGCTATGCGCTTGAACTGCTCGGCTCCGGGCCACGGCATCCCTTCCCAGCGGCGCAACTCGATGCTGACGAGTTGGAGCACTGGTTAGGCGCCCTACCCTGGTCGAGCCGGGCATGGCACGCCGGCAGCGTGGTCGACGCCATCGGAACCGCCATCTATTTCAATGCCAAGTCTTTCGGCATCAGAGATTCGCGCCGGCTGCTCTTCGAGTGGCTGAGCCGCCATGCCAACAGAGTCTCGGGCCTATGGGGCGAACCGACGGCGCTCGAAGGGTGGCTCCAGCCGGTGAACGGCTTTTACCGTCTGACACGCGGCACCTACGCGCAGTTCGGCATGCCGCTCCCGCACCCGCACGCCGCGCTCGAAACGGTTCACCTCAATTACCGCAATCACAAGGGCTTCGCGGCTCAGAAATACAATGCCTGCAACCTACTCGACACGATCCATCCGTTGCTGTTGATTGCCCGGCAGACCGATTACCGGCGGGCCGATGGCGAGGCGATTGCCCGCAATCTCATTTCACGAGCCCCGGATAGATGGCGGGATGGCGAAGGATTCCCTTTCGCCGACGGTGGCGAACCGAGCTTGCAGGGCACGGAAATGTGGCTTTCGGTCATTCACCTGGCGGCCGATTTCCTCGGCCTGTCGGATCGCTTCGCCTTCGTGCCGAAGGGCGTGCACCGGACGGCAACTCCGGGGTTGGGCTTGTAGCTTTGGCCTTCTCCATCAACCGTGCAGCGATGCCGTCAGCCAGGCGGCGGCGAGATCGCGGGCGTTGCTGCGCTTGGCTTTGACGGGCACGATGACATTGTAACGGCCTTCGGCGGCAAGCTCGCTGCTGTCGACCTGCACCAGGGTTCCATCCTCCAGAAACGTGCCGACCAGCATGCGCCATCCCAGCGCGATCCCCTGCCCGGCACGGGCGGCGGCGATGGTTTCGGTATAGTGGTTGAACCGAAGCGATGGCTTGACTTCGATATTGGCGCCAATCAGCGAAACCCATTGCGACCAGTTGTACCAGGACCGATCGACAACGTCCGTTTCGATGAATTCCTCGGCCGAACCCAGCGGCCCATCTCCTCGGCGCCTGAGATAATCCGGAGAGCAGACGGGGGAAATGACGTCGCCGCGCGAGGCGATGACGGTGCCGTCGCTGAAGGGCGGCAGGCCGTAGCGGATCGCCACATCGACCTCTCCGCCGTCGAGCGCAATCGGGCTGTCCTGCGATATCACCCGCACCAGAATGCCGGGATTGGCCCGGCGGAATTCGGCAAGCCGCGGCAGCAGCCAGAACGAAGAGAAGGCGACGGTCGCGCCGATCGTCACCACGTCCTGGCTGCGCGACTGCATCGCCTCAACGCTTTCGGCGATATCGGCAAAGCTCTTTGCGAGCGTCGCTCCAAGGCTGATGCACGCCGCCGTCGGCTCGATCGCCCGGTGTTTGCGCACAAACAGCGCCTGGCCGAACTCCTCTTCCAGTAGCGCAATCTGCCTGCTGACCGCGGCCTGGGTGACGCCGAGCTCGGTTGCGGCCGTGGTGAAGCTTTTCCTGCGCAGCACCGCCTCCAGGGTCACCAGCGCCGTCAGCGACGGAAGCCGTCTTCGAAATTGCATCGTGATGGCCTTTTCACATGAGAAAAGATTATGCGAACGTGATTTTTTATGCCGTTGAAAGCCCGATGCTGCAAGAGCAATCTAGGGAAACTCTCACATAAGAGGTTATCATGCTAAACAGGCTTCCTTCTTCCATTTCGGCCCTGCTCGACTCCCGCGCGGAAGGCCATTCGCTGCCGGCCGGTCTTTATGTCAGAGAGGACGTGTTCGAAGCGGATATCGATGTCTTCTTCCACAAGCACTGGATCTGCGTCGGCCTCGACTGTGATGTTCCCGAACCCGGCGACGCCACGGTGATCGATATCGGCAAGACGAGCCTGATCCTGCTGCGCGACGACGACGGCGAAATCCGCGTGCTGCACAATGTCTGCCGCCATCGCGGCTCCCGTCTTCTCAACCCGGGCAAGACGATCGTTTCGAAGCTCGTCTGTCCCTATCACACCTGGACCTACGAGCCGACGGGCGAGCTCAGCTACGCCCCCCATATGGGCAAGGATTTCGACAAGGATTGTCACGGTCTGAAGCCCGTTACCTTCAAATCGATCGGCGGCCTGATTTACGTCTGCCTGTCCGACAATCCACCCGAGGACATTGCCGGCCTCGAACAGGCAATGGTCGAGCGCCTCGCGCCCTACGATATCCGCAATGCCAAGATCGCCCACCAGACCGACGTCATCGAGGACGGCAACTGGAAGCTGACGATGGAGAACAATCGCGAGTGCTATCACTGCTCCGCCAACCATCCGGAGCTTTGCGTCTCCTTCGTCGATCTCGACTTCGGCTTCGATCCCGAAACGCTGAGCCCGGAAGATCGCGAACAGGCCGAGGAGCATTTCCGGCTTTACGAGGCGCGCACGCAGGCATGGGAAGCCGATGGCTTCCCGTCGGCTGCCGTCGAGCAGCTTTCCGACTGCGCCACGAATTTCCGCACGCAACGGCTGATCATATCGGGCGCAGGCGAATCCCAGACCCACGACGCCACCGCCGCTTCGTCGAAGCTCCTCGGGCAGATGATCCGTAAGGATCTCGGCGACACGCATCTCTGGGGTCATAACAGCTGGAACCACTTCATGGGCGACCATGCCGTCGTGGCAACCGTCATCCCGCTCTCGGCCGGCAAGACGCTGGTGAGAACCAAGTGGCTGGTGCACAAGGACGCCGTCGAAGGGGTCGATTACGATCTCGACAAGCTGACGGATGTCTGGGTTGCAACGACGGACCAGGACGCCGATCTCGTCGCCCGTTCCCATGCCGGGGCTCTCGATCCCGCCTATCGGCCAGGCCCCTATTCCCGCTTTTCCGAGACGAACCTCGACAAGTTCGCCACCTGGTACATCGACCGGATGCGCGCTCATGGATACTAGGACCCCGCAAGTGCTGCTCGCAAAGGCCGCCCGTCACGACGTCTGGAATCCTGAGGAAGACGATGCGCTCGTCTGCCTCGACGTCCAGCAGGAGACCCACGACGTCAAGACCTTCACCTTCGCCTCCCCTAACGGCAAGCGCTTCGCCTTCAAGGCCGGCCAGTATTTTCTCTTCGACCTCGAGCACAATGGAGAGGCGGAAAGCCGGTGCTACAGCATCTCCTCTTCGCCGCATCGCACGAACGCCTTCTCCGTCACGGTGAAGCGCGTTCCGGGCGGCAAGATCTCCAACTGGCTGCACGATACGCTGGTTCCGGGCGCCTCCGTCAAGGCGAACGGCCCGCTCGGCCATTTCGTCCGGTCGGAGGCGTCGAAGCCAAAACTTCTGCTGCTCTCGGGTGGCTCCGGCATCACCCCGGTCATGTCCATTCTGCGGGAACTTGCCGACAGCTGCGAACCCGCCGACGTTGTCTTCATGCATGCGGCGCGCACGCCGCAGGATCTGATCTTCCGCGACGAACTCGCCTGCATCGCCCGTAGATTGAAGGGCCTTCGGCTCCACCTCCTGCCGGAGACCGTTGCGGGCGAGGCGTCCTGGCCGGGTCTCACCGGGCGTATTTCGGCAGACTATGTCAGGCTTGCGGTTTCCGATATCGCCGAGCGGACGGTGATGTGCTGCGGCCCCGCCCCGTTCATGGCGGCCGCACGCAGCATTTCTGCCGAACTCGGCGTTCCCGCCGCGCATTATCTGGAGGAAAGCTTCGACGCCGCCGTCATCGACGAACCGGAAATACCTGCCGTTCAGGAGGCGGCCGCCAAGGTCTTTCAGGTCACCTTCTCCAAGCAGGCCCGCAGCATCGAGGTAACAGGCGATCAAAGCGTGCTCTCTTGCGCGAAGAAGTCGGGTGTCAGGATTCCATCCTCCTGCGCCAACGGCGTCTGCGGCACCTGCAAGTCGAAGCTCACGTCAGGCACGGTCGACATGAACCATAATGGCGGCATCCGCCAGAGGGAAATCGACGCCGGCTTTTTCCTGCCCTGCTGCTCGAAGCCGCTCAGCGATCTCGTCATCGAACGCTGAGCGACACCGCGTCAATCACCAACAACAGGAATCACGCGGATGCTGCGAGACGACAACGATTCCGTCGAGCTGAGCGGCTCGACCGTCTTCAAGGATGAGCGAAAGCAGGCCTACCTCAATCCCGATGGCGCGGACCGGCCGCTCATCAGTCCGGTGCCGGCGGCCACACTCGACCGGGCACGCCGCTACCGGCTGGCGCGGCTGCGCATGAAGATGCGCGAATGGGATTGCGGCGCCCTGCTGCTCTACGATCCCGTCAACATCCGCTATGCCTTCGACTCGTCGAATATGAGCATCTGGACGATGCATAATCCGTCGCGTTACGCGCTGATCCTGGCCGACGGCCCAGCCATCATGTTCGAATTCGAAGGCGCCGAACATGTCGATGACGGGCTGCCCGGCATCGACGAGATCCGGCCGTCGAAATCCTGGATCTTCTTCACCGCCGGCAACCTCATCGAACCCCGCCTGAAAGCCTGGGCAGACGAGGTCGCGGACCTGGTGACCGGGAATGGTGACAACAGGCGCATCGCCGTGGACAGGCTCGAACCATCAGGCGCCTTCGAACTCACCGAACGCGGCTTTACCCTTCTCGACGGCCAGGAGCTCGCCGAACGGGCGCGGTCGATCAAAAGCGCCGACGAAATCGAGCTGATGCGCTGGACGATCCGCGTCTGCGAAGCCGGCATGGCGCGGATGTACGAGGTTTCCGAGCCCGGCCGCACCGAGCGGGAGATCTGGGCCGAACTGCACTTCGAAAATGCCCGCAGCGGCGGCGAGTGGCTGGAGACCAAGCTGCTGACCGGGGGCGCGAGAACCAATCCCTGGTATCAGGAATGTTCCGATTACGTCGTCAAGCGCGGCGAGATGATCTCCTTCGACACCGACATGATCGGCCCCTACGGCTATTGCGCCGACCTCTCGCGCTCATGGACCTGTGGCCATGTCGCGATGAATGCCAAACAGAAGGAGCTTTACGCGGCAGCCAGAGATCAGATCGAACACAATCTGTCGGTCATCCGGCCCGGCATGACGTTCCGCGAATTCAACGAATTGTCGTGGCAGATCCCGGAGAAATATCAGCCCTATCGCTACACGCTCGCCTTGCACGGCACCGGCATGGCGGACGAATGGCCGGGCGTGCTCTTGCATCCGGATTTCGATCCCGATTTCAGCGGCATCATCGAGGAGAACATGGTGCTCAACGTCGAAAGCCTGATCGCCGAAGCCGGATCGGAGAGCATCAAGCTGGAGACCCAGGCCCTGATCACATCAAAGGGCGCGGAGCGGCTGGACACCTTTCCGTGGGAAGAGATCTGAGGTGCGGTTAAAGCATGTCGCGCAAAAGTGTGCTGCGGTTTTGCCAGGCAAAGCGCGAAGCGCTTTTGCGGCAACGACATGCGAAAAAACAAAGACCTAAAGCGCAAGGAGCGAATCTGAAAGATCGCGAAGCGCTTTAGTGCGCTCTCAAAGCGGCTGCGCGATGCTGTGACGGCGTCTGCCCGAAAGTCCGCTTGAAGGTTCGCGTGAACTGCGAGGCATTCTCGAAGCCGACATCAAGCGCGATCTCGATCAGCGGCGCCTTCGACTGGACCAGAATGGATTTTGCCCGCTCCATGCGAACCCGATTATAGGCCTTGGCAGGAGACATTCCCGTCTTGTCGATGAAAATTCTCTCCAACTGCCGCCTCGACAGGCCAACCATGCCGGCGAGCTTCTGGATCGATATGCTGCCGTCGACGAACTGTTCCATCGTAATCATCGCCGCCTTGACGCGGGCGTCGTCATAGTCGTCATACAGCGGACGGCGGGGCTGGATATCCGCCGGCGCCCGGGCCTTCTCGATCTGAAGCACCTCAAGCGCATTTCGCTCGGCATCCCGGCTGATATATTTCCTGACCAGCAACGCCGCCATGTCGGCCGCACTGCTGCCGCCGGCGCAGGATCCGCGTTGACGGTCGAGATTGAAAAGCCGGTCGGAGCGAACGCCATGATCGGGAAACCGCTCGCGAAACTCCTTGTAATGCAGCCAGCTCACGCAGGACTCGTGCCGCTTCATCAGGCCAGCGGCCGCAAGAATGAACGAGCCCGTGCAAACGCCGATCAGCGGCACCTTCTTGGCATCCGCTTGCCTCAGGAAGGTGATGGTCTGTTGGTCGACAGGGTTCTCCACCGTCAGAAGCCCGCCGACGACCACGATGTAATCGAACTTCAACGGATCGACGAAATCGGAGGTCGGGGCAACCTGAACGCCGCAGCTCGAGGTGATCAGATGCCGCGTGCTGCCGATCACCTGCCAATCTGCAAGCACCCTCCCGGAGCGATCCTGCTCGTCGCTGGCAAGCCGCAGCGTGTCGATGAAGAGTGCGAAGGCCGACAGCGTAAATGACCGCGACAGCACGAATCCCACTTTAAGCCGAGCACCGGGTTTCGCGGCGCCGTCTCCCTGCCGATGCTGCTCCGGTCGCATAGTCATCTCCTTGCCGCCTCCCAAAACTCGGAAAATGCGCTCATCGAATTTGAAAACCGTGTGCCAGCGGATCACGGTCGTCAACAAAAATGGTGTTGTGGCCGATGACCCGTGCCCAGCCGCCAATGCTTGGAAGAATGCCGCGATAAGGTCCGACCCTCGCCTCGGCTTCGACCCGGCCCTCGAAAATGGTTCCGATCATGCTTTCGTGACGGTATTTCGACCCGACATCGAGCCGCCCCTTGCCATGGAGCTGAGCCATGCGCGCCGAAGTGCCGGTGCCGCCCGGCGACCGATCGATGGCCTTGTCGCCGTAGAAGACCGCACAGCGTCCGTCCGAGACGTCGTTGACGGGACGGTCGCACCAGATCGCATGATGCACGCCGCGGATCCTGGCATCGTCGGGATGGACGGGATCGCAGACATCGGCAAGCGCTGATCTCAGCTTCTGGCTGCAGCCGACGATATCGGATGCTGACATGCCGTCGAGCCCGCTCCAGTTCTCTTGCGGCTCGACGACTGCATAGTAGTTGCCGCCATAGGAGATATCGACACGCAGCCGGCCCATACCGGGCACATCGACCTCGACATCGGCCTCATGGAGATAGCTCGCCACATTGTGGAGACGAACGGAATCGACATAGCCGCCCTTCTCCTCATAGGTCACATCAACTCTGCCGGCCGGCGTTTCGATGGCGACCCTGCCGGGCTCGCGCGGCCTGACCAGCCCCTCCTCGATCGCAGCGGTCACGGTGCCGATCGTGCCGGCGCCGCACATCGGCAGGCAGCCGCTGACCTCGATGAACAGAACGGCGAAATCGCAGTCTTCCCGGTAGGGAGGGTAGATGATCGAGCCCGACATAATGTCATGCCCCCTCGGCTCGAACATCAGCGCCCTGCGGACCCAATCGTGGTCGCGGACGAAGATCTCCCGGCGCTCGCCCATCGGCAGGTGCGGAAGCAGCGGGCCGCCGCCGGCAACGAGGCGGACGGGGTTGCCGCATGTATGCGCATCGATGCAGAAGAAGCTGTTTCTCATCCTCGTATCCTTGCTCATCTCGCCTTCGGCAGCCTGTCGCGGTCGAGCAGGCCGCGGGACAACCGGTCGAGCAGAAGGGCGACCGCGACGATCGCCAGGCCTGCTCTCAGGCCAAGTCCCATCTCCATGCGCGTCAGGCCGCGCGTCACCTCGGCGCCGAGCCCGCCTGCGCCGACGAGGCCGGCCAGCACGACCATCGCCAGCGACAGAAGAATGCACTGGTTGAGCCCGACCAGCAGCGTCTGCTTGGCCAGAGGGATTTCGATCTTCCAGAGGATCGAGCGCGGCGGCGCGCCGATGGCGCTGCCGAGTTCGATGAAAACCTTCGGTACCTGGTTGAAGGCCAGCGTCGTCAGGCGCAGCATCGGCGGAATGCCGTAGACGATGGTGGCGATAATCGCGGGCACGCGCCCAAGGCTGAAGATCATCACCGCAGGAATGAGATAGACCCATGGCGGCACGGTCTGCATCACGTCGAGGATCGGGCGAACCACCGCCTCCAGCGTCTTGTGCCGCGAGCACAGGACGCCGATCGGAAAGGCGATGAGCACCGAGATCATGACGGCGACGCTGACCAGCGCAAGGGTCTGCATCGATGCCGTCCACAGCCCGACAAGCAGGCAGAAACCGAGGCAGAGCCCCGCAAGGATCGCGGCGCGCAGGCTGACGGCAAAGAACGCCAGGACGACGACAATCGCGATCAAAGCATAGGGCGGCACGATGAGCAGCGCCGCCTCGATTGCCGAAAGCACCGTTTCCACCAGATAGCTGATGGCCGCAAACAGCGGGTGAAGATTGGTGTTGAGCCAATCGACCGATGGAGCCAGGAAGGCGCCCGGCGAAAACTGCAAGGTCGAAAGATTCATGCTTTCCTCCCTGTTCCCAAGCGAGCGGCACTCTGGGTTATCCGGTCAATCACCATGGTCAATACCACGATAGCGATCGCTCCATTGATTGAGGTGGCGATGTCGAGTGTCCTGATCGCGCCGTAGATCGTTTCTCCGAGCCCGCCGGAACCGACGATGCCGGCGATGACCACCATGCCGAAGGCCATCATCAGACTCTGATTGATGCCTGCCATGATGCTCGGCAGCGCGAAGGGAAGACGGATCTTGAAGAACATTCTCGCCGGCGTCATGCCGAGCGCCTCTCCAAGTTCGATGAATTCCTTGGGAGTCATGCGGATGCCGAGCGAGGTCAGGCGGATGGCCGGCGGCACTGCGACGATCACGGTCGCAATCAGCGCCGTCGCCGGTCCGTAGCCGAGCAGGGCGATCGCCGGCAGCAGGTAGATATAGGGTGGAAGCGTCTGGATCAGATCGAGACCCGGCTCCATGAAGCGATCGAGGGCGGTGAAGAAGCCGGCGGCGATGCCGATCGGGATACCGATCGCCAAGGCGATCACAGTCGCGGTCAGGACCAGAGCGAGCGTGCTCATCGTCTCCGGCCAGAGCCCCATCGAAAAACAAAGCGCCAGGGCGACGCCGCTCAAGAGGGCGAACCAGACATTGACCAGCCGCCAGCCGATCAGCGCCACGACCAGAGCGATCACGTAGAATGGCGGAAGCTGCAGCAGCCAGAGGATGCCGTCATAAAGCCCTTCGAGAACCTGTCTGATATAGTCGAAGAGGAACTCTCCATTGTCGCTCACCCATTCGAGTGCTGCGTCCGTCCATTCGTCGAAAACATCGGTGAAGGCTGAACTATCCATGTCAATCACCTCCAGTTGGGGTCACGCCGCGGTGAGATCGTGGGCGGAGGTTCCCTTGACGCCCATCAGCAGGCTGCGCGGCGTGACCACGCCGACGACCTGATCATTGTCGACGACGGCGATAGCGTCGCGCTCCGACTGCATCGTCAAAGAGATGAGCTCGTCGATATCGGCGTCCGGCGTCGTGCGGGCCAGCGAGGCGATGTCGAAGTTCGGCGCACCCTGCTGGAATTCGGCAACGCTGCGCATGACGGAATGCGCCTTGATCAAATGAAGGCGAGAGATACCCGCGACGAATTCGGCGACATAGGCGTCCGCCGGGTTGAGGATGATTTCTTCGGCCGTGCCGGTCTGGATGATGACGCCGTCCTTCATGATCGCGATGCGGTCGCCGATGCGGATCGCCTCGTCGAGATCATGGGTGATGAAGACGGCGGATTTGCCGAGAGCTTTGGTCAGCTGGCGGAATTCATCCTGGAGCTGGCGCCGGATCAGCGGGTCGAGCGCGCTGAAGGGCTCGTCCATCAGGATGATCTCGGGATCGGAGGCGAGCGCGCGGGCAAGCCCAACGCGTTGCTGCATGCCGCCGGAAAGCTCACTGGGATAGCGGCTCAGCCAGTCGGCGAGGCCGACCTTCTCAAGGGCGGCAGCGGCGGTCTTGTTCCGCTCCGCCTTTGCAATGCCCTGGACCTCGAGGCCGAAGGCCGCGTTTTCGAGCACCGTCCGGTGCGGCAGCAGCGCGACGCTCTGAAACACCATGCCGATGTTCTTGGCGCGCATCTGCCTGAGATCGACCGGCGACAGGCTGGCGAGGTCGCGTCCCTTGACGAGGACCTTGCCGGAGCTCGGCGTGATCAGCTTGTTGAGAAGGCGGATGAGCGTCGATTTTCCGCTTCCCGACAGTCCCATGATGCAGAAGATTTCGCCGCGCCGGACTTCGATGCTCGCATCGGAGACGCCGACGACGCAGTTGAATTCCTTGAGGACCTCTGTCTTGCCGAGGCCGCGCTCCTTGATCGATTTCATCGCGGCGGCGGACTTGCCTCCGAAGACCTTCCAGAGGGATTGGCAGTCGATCAGGACATCCTTGGCATCGATATTGGCGGCTTTCATAGCGATCCCCTTTGAGCCAATGGCGCTGGCTTCTTCATTCGGCTTGAAGATGGCCGCCCGACGGATCGGGCGGCCACGATGCGATTACTTCTTCTTGATGTTTTCCCAGCGCTTGATCAGGTCGGCGTGACTGCCGATCCAATCCTGCACGGCCTGGTCCATGGTCTTGCCATCCTTGACTTCGCCGTTGATGGTGGTGATGTCGGCGATCGGCATGTAGACGCTGGCCATGACTTCGCGGGCATGCGGATATTCTTCCGAGAAGCCCTTATGGCCGATCCAGTAGTAGCTCTGCGGCGGCGGGAAGACGCCCTTCGGATCCTTGAGGTACTTGACCTCGTACTTCTGGACCATCCACGACGGCTCCCAGATCGTGACCGCGATCCATTCCTGGCGGTCGTAGGCAGACTTCAGCGCCGCCGTCATCGCGGCGGTGCTGCCTTCGACGAGCTGGAGCTTGAGGCCGTAATCCTTGACCGCATTCGCCGTATCGCGCATCAGGCCCGCACCCGGTTCGATGCCGATGATCTTGCCGCCGAACTTGTCGGCGTTTTCATTGAGCTGTTCGAGCGAGTCGATCGGAACGTATTTCGGAACGGCGACGCCCTGATAGAGGCCGTGCGAAACCGGCGAAATCTTTTCGAGACGGTTCTTGTTCTTGTCCCAGTAGTCTTGCGCGACGTAATCGGTCTGCGAGGTGAGAGCCTGGATATCGCCCTTGGCAAGAGCAGCATAGGCAATGCCCCATTCGGAGAACTCGGTCACCTTGACGGTGTAGCCGGCATCTTCGAGAACCTTCTTGGTAATGCCGGTGATGGGCGTCAGATCTTCCCACGACATCGTGCCGAGAGTGATCGTCTTTTCCTCAGCGCGAGCAGGAAGAATGCTCATCCCGATCACCGCAGCGGCGCAAAGCGCCTTCCACAAAATCTTCATTGTTCTTACTCCTGGTTTTCGTTCCCGTACTCATCGAAGTCTGCAGGCGGCAGTCTTCACATTGCGCGGCCGAGGGATCATCCCTCGCGGCCTGCCCGCAATTCCTGGAAGCGGATGACCGAGTTGACGCCGAGCCATGCAATGGGTTCGGGCGGCAGCCTGGTCGGCTCCGGCTGGTTTTTGTATTTCTCAAGCTCAGGGCTGGCGGCGCCGGTCGCGAGATCGGCGGCCATCATGCCGGCAAAGGTGCTCTTGACGGTGCCGAGACCATTCTCGCAGCAGGCGGAAAAGAGCCCCTCTTCGACCTCGCCGAATGCCGGCACATGGTTTCTGGAGAGGCAGAGCGCGCCCGCCCAGCTATATTCCATCGGCAGGCGCTCCATCCCCGGAAAACGGGCATCGAACGACCGCCGCTGTTCGGCAGCGATTCCGGCGACGCGCTTCTCCGACACTTTCAGGCTCGGGTCATAGGTGAACCTCGTCCTGACGACGATCCTCGAAAGCCCGTCCTTGGTGATCTTGCGCACCGTCGCACCCATCGGATCGGCCGGCAGCAGCGCCCAGCGATCCACACCGGTGACATCGCCTGCGAATTCGTTCTGGGAAAAGGCCGAGGTCATCGACGCATAGGTGAAGATATGCATCAGCCTTCCGCGGAAATGGCCGAAGCTTTGGATATGGCCGTTCACACCGAGAATGACCTTCGGCGCCGAAACGGAGCCGCGGGCGGTCTTCGCTTTCCAACTCCTGCCTTCGCGCGAAAGCTCCAGCACCGGCGAGTGCTCGTGGATCGCAACCTTCGAATGGAGTCCACGCGCCAGGCCTCTGATATAATCGGCCGGCTGGATCATCACCGCGCCCGGCGTGTAGAGGCCGCCGCGATAATAGTGCGAGCCGGTCATCTCCCGCATCTGCTCGGCATCGAGAACGCGATGCTCCTCGCCGATCTTCTCAAGCGACTTCCTGTAATTGTCGTTGAAGCCCATCCCTCGCTCGGAGGCCGCGGCGTTCACCTTGCCGGAGGGATCGAAAGTTTCCCGGGACAGGCCGTATTCGGCCGCGACGTCGGCAGCAAAGGAAATCGCCAGACGGTTCTGCCGGATCTCGTCCTTGGTCGAATCTTCGTCGGCGACCGAATACTCGCCGGAGGACAGGTTGTGCGGCACGTCGATCATGAAGCCGGAATTCCTTCCGGCCGGGCCCTTGGCGAGTTCGCGCGCCTCCAGCACGACGATCTTGTCCTCGGGCCGCGACTGCGAGAGGCGGCGGGCCGCCGACAGGCCGGCAAATCCGCCGCCGATGATCAGCCAGTCGGCGGTAATGTCGTGTTCAAGCGCCGTTACGGGAAAGGCGCGTTCGCTGGTCGCCTCCCATCCCGAAACGCCGGTGTCAGTCGGCAGGTGCTTGATCACATGGCGGGTCATCGGATCGTCTCGTCGACGGAGCGCTCCGAAATGTCGATCCAGATGGTCTTGAGCTCGCAGTAATTGTCATGGGCAAAGACCGACTTGTCGCGGCCGCCGAAGCCGGACTCCTTGTAGCCGCCGAACGGCGTGGTGGCGTCGCCTTCCCCGAAGCAGTTGACGGTGATCAGGCCGGCCCTGATGTCGCGGGTCAGCCGGATCGCATTGCGCAGGCTGCCGGTATAGACGGAGGCCGTCAGGCCGTAATTGGTGTCGTTGGCCAAAGCGGTCGCCTCGGCGAGCGTGTTGAACGTCGTGACCGACAGGATCGGCCCGAAGATCTCCTCCTGGAACAGGCGGCTGGCCGGCGGCACACCCTCGACCAGCGTCGGCTCGATGAAGATGCCGTTATAGGTTTCGCCGCCTTGGGTGACGGACAGCTTTTCCGTCTTGGCGTCGTCGAGGAAGGATTTCACCTTTTCGAAATGCGACTTGCTGACGAGCGCGCCGATGCGGTTTTCAGGATCGAGCGGGTCGCCCGTCTTCCATTCGCGCATATAGGCGCCGATGCGCTTCATCAGCTCGTCCTTGACCTTGGCATGGACGATGAGACGCGAGGTGGCCGAGCAATTCTCGCCCATGTTCCAGAAAGCGCCGTTGACGACCTGCTCGGCAACGAGATCCAGGTCTTCGGCATCGTCGAGAACGACCGCGGGGTTCTTGCCGCCGCATTCGAGCACGACCTTCTTGAGGTTCGAGTCCGCCGCATACCGCAGGAAGCGGCGGCCGGTCGGCGTCGAGCCGGTGAAGGCCACCATGTCGACATTATTGTGCAGGCCGATCGGTTCGCCGACCTCCCGGCCGGAGCCGGTGACGACGTTGAACACACCAGCCGGAATACCGGCTTCATGGGCGAGTTCGGCGACGCGCAGCGTGGTCAGCGTCGTTTCCTGCGCCGGCTTGACGATGACCGAGCAGCCGGCGGCAAGCGCCGGGCCGATCTTCCAGGCCAGCATCAGCAGCGGGAAATTCCACGGCAGCACGCATCCGACGACGCCGATCGGCTCGCGCACGATCATCGTCAGCGCATTGGCGCCGACCGGGGCGGTGTTGTCATAAAGCTTGTCGATCAGCTCGGCATGCCAGCGCAGCGTATGAATGGTATCGGGAACGTCGACCGTCTGGCATTCGCGCACCGGCTTGCCGCTGTCGATGCTTTCCAGGACGGCGAGCTCGTGTCTGTTCCGCTCCAGGAGCTTGGCAAGTTTCAGAAGCACTTCCTTGCGCTCGCCCGGCGAGCGGAGCCGCCAACGTCCGTCGTCGAACGCTTGCCTCGCCTTCTCAACGGCGAAGTCGACATCGCTGGAATCGCAGGCGGCGATTTCGGCCAGAACCTCGCCCGTCGCAGGGTTCGTCGAGGTGAAAGTCTTGCCGGAATTTGCCGGACGAAATGCGCCGTCGATGAAGGCATTCGTCGGAAACTGCAGTTCGGCGGCGATCGCCTTATATTCGGCGGCGGTCAAGGGTTCATGCATGATTGGCTCCCGACGTGATCTGGGCGACTGTGCGCTTCAATGTGGCGACGACGGTCTCAAGGGTTCTTTTCTCTTCGGAGTTCAGTCCGCGCAGCGGCGCCCGCACCGGGCCGGCTTTGAGGCCGATGATCTCGCAGCCGTGCTTGATCGACTGAACGAATTTGCCGCATTCGAGGAAGTCCATCAGCGGCAGCATCGCGCTCATGATCGCGCGGCCCTTGTCGAAATTCTTTTCGAGGACGCAGGCCTCGTAGAGGGCGACATGCTCGCGCGGCAGGAAGTTGGAGCCGGCGCAGACCCAGCTCTTCGCGCCCCAGGCGAAGAATTCGAGCGCCTGGTCATCCCAGCCGCAGGACAGCGCAATGTGCGGAAACTTGCGGGCGAGCCGGTGAAGATTGCCCATGTCGCCGGAGCTTTCCTTGATGGCGATCACGTTCTTCGACTTGCCGACGCGGGAGAAATACTCCTCGCCCATCACCACGCCCATGCGGGCGGGATAGTTGTAGAGCATGATCGGCAGGTTGGCGGCGCGATCGACCGTCAGCGCATGGACCGCATTCTCGCGTTCGGTCGGCAATGCATAGGGCGGCGACGACACCAGGATCGCATCCGCGCCGACTTCCTTCGCCGCCTTGGCGTATTCGACCGAATCTTCGGTGCGCGTGGCGCCGGTGCCGATAATCAGCGGCAGCCGCGTGCCGATGACGTCCTTCGCATAGGCCGCGAGTTCGTGACGTTCCTGGCTGCTCTGGGCGTAGTATTCGCCCGTCGAGCCGCCGACGATGATGCCGTGGACGCCCGCCTCGATCAGCGACTCGAGCACGGCGGCAAATCCGGCCCGGTCGATCTGACCATTCTTGTCGAGCGGCGTCACCGCCGGCGTATAGATCCCCTCAAACTTCACGACGACTTCTCCAATACTTGCGTGGCCGGACCGCCGAGGAAGGCGTCCGCTTTCAGGCCTTGCGGAGCGATGAACATCTCCATGTTCTCGCGGGACAATTCCCAGTGTTCGAAAACGAGATCGACGACGGCATTCTCGTCGTGAGCGCCAAGCGCTGCGATGAAGCCGTCATGGTGGTCGACCGCCACCTGCAGCCGCCGCTTCATGTCCTCGTTCCTCGGCCGGAAGAACGTGTGGCCGATGCGCGCGTGATCGATCAGCAGCCGGCCGAGGCTCGGCTGCAGATAGACGTTGCCCGACATCTCTCCGAAGATCTCGTGAAAGCGATTGTTCTCAAGAACCATCGCCAAGGCGTCCATGTTCTCGCTGGCAGCGCGGAACCGTTCCTGCGTCTGCTTCAGATCCGCCAGTTGAGCCGGCTTGAAGTTCTGCACCGCGAGACGGCCGATCGCCGCATAGATCATCGGTGCGACGAGAAAGAAATTGCGAAGCGTGGAGTGGTTCATCGGGATGACCCGCGCACCCCTGTTCTCGCGGATGTCGATATAACCCTCGCCAGCAAGGCGACGGAAGATATCGCGCACCGGCGTCCGGGAGAGCCCATACCGCTCGCTCAAACTGGCCTCATCCAGATCGGCGTCCGGATCGAGTTCCATCGTCAAAATCTGGCGTTTCAGGTCGTCGTAGAGATTGCTCTTCGGTGTCTTCGCCATCGTCGATCTCCGGCCATTTGTTGCTCTACGCCCTGAAGATGGCATGCCTTTTGGGAGGAGTCAATAATTGTGTACTTTGCGTACACAATTATTATTCCCAAGATACACAATAGCGCGGACGTGAGAGGAAAGCAGCTCTCTCGAAGGCGGGAGACTGGCGGGGCTGACGGGTGAGCAGACATCCACAGCGAAAAGCTCCGCGGCGGCACCCCGGATTTCTCGTCAGGCGGTTTATCGTGGGGTGAGAATTCTCTGCAGTCGACATCGATGCGCTTTTGCATCCAAGTCGATCATCAGGCGTCCGAAGCCTGGGCGCCGGCAAGTCGGCGGTGCGCGGCCACCGCGGAATATGTCGACATCCGGACAGCGGCGGGTGGCCGGGGGGCGCCGAAGCCGGCGCTCCCCGGTGGATTACGAGGCGAGCACGCCGCTCTTCTTGGCGGTCCAGGTTGCGATAGCGTCCATCAAGCCGGGGTTGAGACAATCGTACGGCTCGATACCGGATGCCTTCAACTGCGCTCTGACCGCGTCCATCTTGCCAGGATCGAAGCCGCTTTCGATGATCGACGAGACGAAGGCCGCAAAGCCGGGCTTTGCCCAGCCGCTTTCCTGGAAGCGCTCCGGATGGACGAACGACAATCCCTGGAAGGGATGTTCGCGCTCGACCGGCCCATACATATGCACGCCGCATTCCTTGCAAGCGTGCCGCTGGATCAGGGCAGCAGGATCGACGACGGCGAGCTTGTCGCCGTTCTCCAGGACTTCGACGTTTTTGGTCGGCGCAACCGCCACGACCGAAAAGGTAGCACCCGCAGGCTTCCAGCACTTGGTGCAGCCGCAGGCGTGATTATGGGCGATATCGCCCTTGATCCTGACCTTGACGGGGTTGCTCGTGCATTTGCACACCAGCGTCCCGCCTGAAAAGGCGGCGTCAGTCGCTCGAAAACCTGAATCCACTGCCGGATGAATGGCTATGCTCATTGATGTTCTCCTTCCCTCCCTGGCCGTTTGCGTTATGCCCGGCCAAGCTCTGCAATCAATTTCCCAGCCTCTGCGCGTGCCAGCGCAGATGGTCCTCCATGAAAGTCGAAATGAAAAAGTAGGAGTGGCCGTAGCCTTGCTGCATGCGCAGCTTGAGCGGAATGCCCGCCGCTTCGCAGGCCTGCCGGAGCTCGTCGGGACGCAAGCCATCCTCCAGGAAGCTGTCCGCCGTTCCCTGATCGACGAACAGTTCGGGGAACCGATGCCCGTCCTCGATCAGCGAGCAGGCGTCATAGGCCCGCCAGGTCGCCTCGTCCGCGCCGAGATATTTCCGCAAGGCCGGCTTCGACCAGCCGGAGACCGAGGGATGGCTGATCGGCGCGAAGGCTGAGCAGCTCCGGAAGCGGTCAGGATTCTTGAGCGCGATGGTGATCGCACCATGGCCGCCCATCGAGTGACCGAAGATCCCCTGGCGGTCCATGTCGACGGGGAAATGTTCGGCGATGAGCCGCGGCAACTCGTCGACGATGTAGCTGTACATGCGATAATTCGCCGAATAGGGCGGCTCTGTAGCGTCGACGTAAAAGCCGGCGCCCTTGCCGAACTGCCAGTTGTCGGGCTCGTCGGCAACATGGTCGCCGCGAGGGCTGGTATCCGCGCAGACGATGATCAGTCCGAGTTCGGCGGCAAGCCGCCGATACTCGCCCTTGTCCATGACATTGGCATGCGTGCAGGTCAGGCCGGAGAGGTACCACAGAACCGGGCAATTGCCCTCGGCCGCCTGCGGCGGCACGTAGACCGCAAAGGTCATGTCACAGTCGCAGGCCTGCGAGCGATTGACGTAGACGCCTTGAGTGCCGCCGTAAGACTTCTCGGTCGAGATGGTTTTCATGGCTCAATAGACCACCACGCCGCGGATGCTTTCGCCCTTGTGCATCATGTCGAAGCCCTTGTTGATATCGTCGAGCGGCATCGTGTGGGTGATCATCGGGTCGATCTGGATCTTGCCCTGCATGTACCAGTCGACGATCTTCGGCACGTCGGTGCGGCCGCGCGCGCCGCCGAAGGCGGTTCCCATCCAGTTGCGGCCGGTGACCAGCTGGAACGGCCGGGTGGAGATCTCCTGGCCGGCGCCGGCAACGCCGATGATGATCGATTTGCCCCAGCCGCGGTGGGAGGCCTCAAGCGCCTGGCGCATCACCTTGGTGTTGCCGGTGCAGTCGAAGGTGTAGTCGGCGCCGCCGATCAGGTCGCCATTGCGCTTGGTCATATTGACCAGATGCGGCACGATGTCGTCGCCGACCTCCTTCGGATTGACGAAATGCGTCATGCCGAACTTTTCGCCCCAGGCCTTGCGGTCATTGTTGATGTCGACGCCGATGATCATGTCGGCGCCGGCAAGCCGCAGGCCCTGCAGCACGTTGAGGCCGATGCCGCCGAGACCGAAGACGATCGCCGTCGAACCGATCTCCACCTTGGCGGTGTTGATCACCGCGCCGATGCCTGTCGTCACCCCGCAGCCGATGTAGCAGATCTTGTCGAAGGGGGCGTCGGGATTGACCTTGGCAAGGGCGATCTCCGGCAGCACGGTGTAATTGGCGAAGGTCGAGCAGCCCATATAATGATGGATCTTGTCCTTGCCGATCGAGAAGCGCGAGGTACCGTCCGGCATCAGACCCTGGCCCTGGGTCGAGCGGATGGCGGTGCAGAGGTTGGTCTTGCGCGACAGGCAGGAATAGCATTCCCGGCATTCCGGCGTATAAAGCGGGATGACGTGGTCGCCCTTCTTGACCGAGGTGACGCCGGGGCCGACATCGACGACGATGCCGGCGCCCTCATGGCCGAGGATCGCCGGGAACAGGCCTTCCGGATCGGCGCCCGACAGGGTGAAATCGTCGGTGTGGCAAATGCCGGTCGCCTTCACCTCGACCAGCACTTCGCCGGCCCGCGGGCCTTCCAGCTGCACGGTCATCACTTCGAGCGGTTTTCCGGCGGCAACGGCTACGGCGGCGCGAACGTCCATATTGATATCCTTCCTCTGAAATTAAATTCTGACTGCTAGATAATTCGATAGGCTGGCCTCTCATCGGCCTTCGCCGATAGCTGCCCCCTCACGTCTCGGGCTCAACCTGGCACCAGACCGCAAGAAGCGGCCTGGCCGTGCATCTTATCGCGAATGATTGCCCGGCATCGTTTGCGAAAACAGTGCCGGTCGCAGCAGAAAACCACTGGGAATTGCCAAGGCAGATTTCTCCGGGCGACAGCAGAATAAAGGCCCGCGGCTGCGTCTGAACATGATCGGGAAACCGGGTGTAGCGGTCCATATAGATCACGCCGACCCTGAGATCGGCGCGCTCCTCCATGCCGCCGGGGCCGACCACGACGGCATGAGAATGCGTATTGCCGAAATTCAGGCTTGCAAACGGACCCGAGCGGCCGCGCCGCCAGAGCAGGCTGTCGGCAAGACTTCTGAATTGGCCGGCAATCGCCTCGTATTTCCGTCCTGATTTCGCAAGATGGCCGATGGCGTCATCAAGCCCTTCGGGCGCGCCGGGAAGAGGCGCGCCCTCCAGGGGGCGCACCTTGCCGGTTTTGAGCAGTTTCTGCAGAACCTTGCCCGCGACGAAACTGGCGACGGCAGGGGCGTCGGCCGACAACATCAGACCGCCGACATCGTTCAGGAATTCCTGCAGCGGCTGAGGACGCCTTTCCCTGCCGATGTCGTGCAGCCGTATATAGGCCGGCTTTTCCTCATCGTTCAGAAGAAGGTCTGCCCCCCGTTTGATTGGACGTCCTACCGCGCGCGCCACGTTCTGCCCCCTCGCTTAGAGCGCCTTTTCCAGTTCCGGCAGAGCCTCGAACAGATCGGCGACCAGGCCGTAGTCGGCAACCTGGAAGATCGGCGCCTCCTCGTCCTTGTTGATGGCGACGATCACCTTCGAATCCTTCATGCCGGCCAGATGCTGGATGGCGCCTGATATGCCGGCGGCGATATAAAGCTGCGGCGCGACGACCTTGCCGGTCTGGCCGACCTGCCAGTCGTTCGGCGCATAACCGGCATCGACGGCGGCTCTGGATGCGCCGACGGCAGCCCCGAGCTTGTCGGCAAGCGGCAGGATGACTTCCCGGAACTTCTCCGCCGAGCCGAGTGCCCGGCCGCCGGAAAGGATGATTTTCGCCGAGGTCAGTTCCGGACGGTCGGAAGCCGACAGCGCATCGCCGACGAAACGCGACAGGCCCGGATTGGAGATCGCCGCGATCGCTTCGACGGCAGCAGAGCCGCCTTCGGATGCCGAGGCAAACGAGGCGGTGCGCACGGTGATGACCTTCTTGGCATCACTTGCCTGCACCGTCTGGATGGCATTGCCGGCATAGATCGGCCGCTTGAAGGTATCGGCGGAGATCACTTCGATGATCTCGGAGACCTGGGCGACATCGAGCAGGGCTGCGACCCGCGGCAGCACGTTCTTGCCGACCGAGGTCGCCGCCGAGAGGATGGTGTCGTAGGCACCGGCGAGCGAGACGATCAGGTCGGCGAGCGGCTCGGCCAGATTGTTAGCCAGTTCGTCGCTTTCGGCCAGCAGCACCTTGGAGACACCGGCGAGTTTGGCCGCGGCATCGGCCGCAGCCCTGGCGCCCTTGCCGGCGACGAGAATATGAATATCGGAGCCGATCTGGCTTGCGGCCGTCAGCGCCTTGGCGGTCTGGTCGGAAAGGCTGACATTGTCGTGGTCGGCCAGAAGAAGAATGGTCATGATGGTGTTCTCTCTTTCCTGCCTTAAAGCACGCCGGCTTCGTTCTTCAGCTTGTCGACGAGTTCGGCGACCGACTTGACCTTGACGCCGGCCTTGCGGCCCGAGGGCTCCTCGGTCTTCAGCACCTTCAGCCGCGGCGTGGTGGAGACGCCGAAATCAGCCGGGCTCTTCTTGTCGAGCGGCTTCTTCTTCGCCTTCATGATGTTCGGCAGCGAGGCATAACGCGGTTCGTTGAGACGCAGATCCGAGGTGATCACCGCCGGCAGCTTGATCTCGATCGTCTGCAGGCCGCCATCGACCTCGCGGGTGACCGTTGCCTTGCCGTCACCGATCTCGATCTTCGAGGCGAAGGTCGCCTGCGCCGAACCGAGCAGGGCGGCCAGCATCTGGCCGGTCTGGTTGCTGTCGTCGTCGATCGCCTGCTTGCCGACGATGACCAATCCCGGCTGCTCGGCATCGGCCACGCCCTTGAGGATCTTGGCAACGGCAAGCGGCTCGACTTGATCGTCGGTCTCGACCAGGATCGCCCGGTCGGCACCCATGGCCAGCGCGGTGCGCAGCGTCTCCTCGGCCTTGGCCGGGCCGATCGAAACCACCACCACTTCCTCGGCCTTGCCGGCCTCCTTCAGCCGCAGCGCCTCTTCCACCGAGATCTCGTCGAACGGGTTCATCGACATCTTCACATTGACAAGCTCGACACCGGAACCATCCGGCTTCACCCGGATCTTCACGTTGTAGTCGACGACGCGCTTGACGGGCACGAGAATCTTCATTTGCAAAACCCCTTTATGTCTAGACTGCCGGCCATCAGTGCGGCCGTTCGGCAAGCAGCGCCCAGAGGGCGAAGAGCGGTGTGTCCACCGACCTCATGGCATGTTTGATCCCGGGGCTATTGTAGAACGATCCGCCGATACCAGGCGAAAACCAGTCCCCCTCCCCTTGCTGAAACTCTCCCTCGGAAAGCACGAGATAAACTTCCTCCGGCGGGTGGTCGTGATCGGGATAGCGCACGCGCGGCGCCAGCAATGTCACACCGAGCCACAGGTCGCTCCGCTCCTCCAATCCTCCCGGGCCGACGATCATGGCATTGGCATGCCCATCGACGAAATTGTCGCCGGCCGTGTGGTCATACTTGGTGCGCCGACGCCATTCAAGCATCGGCTCGATGCCTTTGAACGCCTCGATCAATCGTGCCAGTGAAGGATCATAGGAGGGATCGACCGCAAGCGCCACATCAAGCTGAGCGCAGACGGGCAACCGGCTTCCCTGCCCCGCACGTGCGACCCCCGGCCGCTCCAGCGCCGCAAAAAACTGACGGATCGAGCGCAGGGACTCCGGGGCTTTCGCGAACTGACCAAAAGCCAGAGACGCGGCGTCCACGAAAAGCTGGAGGCTTTCCTCCCGTAAACTCATATCACCCCCCGAAATGAGCGGCCGACGGGCGGCCGCTCCTGCGATCATATATCCTTGGCGATGCGCAGACCGTCATAGATGGCGGCATGCGTATTGCGCGCAGCGACAGCATCGCCGATCCGGAACAGCTGAAACTTGCCCTCGGGATTGCGCATGACGGACTGCGGTTCTCCCGACAGGAGCTGGTCGTGCGACATCTCGCCGAGATTGCTCGAGCTGGGCTTCAGCTCGAAATAGAGCTCGTCGAGCGGAATGGTCCCGTGATTGACGACGATCTGGTCGAAGCTGCTCTGCTTGGCAATCCCGCCGTAATCGCTGCCGACATGGGCGACGAGCTGGTTGCCGCTCTTCTCCACAGCCTCCAGGCGGTAGGTGACGGTGAAGGTCACGTCATGTTTCTGAAGAGAGCGCATATAGGGCACCAGGTTCATGGCCATGACCTCGGGCGCGAAGGAGCGGTCCGGCGTCATGATCTCCACCTTGGCGCCTGCCTTGGCGAGAAACTCCGCCGCCTGAAGACCGGCATGGTCGCCGGCATCGTCGAAAATCAGCACGTTGGTTCCAGGTTTCACGTCGCCGGAGATGATGTCCCAGGACGAGACCACCAGCTCGTTGCCACGCGAGAGAACCTCGGTATGCGGCAAGCCGCCGGTCGCGATGATGACGACATCGGGGTTCTCGGCTTCGATCGTGTCGGCTTCCGCCCAGGTATTGAAGTGGAAGGTCACGTCGTATTTCTCGCACTGACTCATGCGCCAGTCGACGATGCTGATCATCTCCCTGCGGCGCTCGCTTTGGGCGGTGAGCCGGATCTGGCCGCCGGCATTGTTCGCCGCTTCGAAGACGACGACCTGGTGGCCGCGCTCCCCGGCGACGCGCGCTGCCTCCAGACCGGCCGGGCCGGCGCCGACGATGACGACCTTTTTCCTTGCCTCGGCCTTCGCCACGATATGCGGCATGGTCAGTTCGCGGCCGGTGGCGGCATTGTGGATGCAGTAGGCGGCCCCGCCCTGATAGATGCGATCGAGACAGTAATTGGCGCCGACGCAGGGACGGATATCGTCTTCCCGCTTTTCGATGATTTTGCGGACGATGTGCGGATCGGTCATGTGGGCGCGGGTCATGCCGACCATGTCGACCTTGCCGGCCGCGATCGCGTGGCGGGCGGTGGCGACATCGGGGATCTTCGCCGCATGGAAGGTCGGGAAGTCGGTCGCGGCACGGATCTCGCCGGCGAAGTCGAGATGCGGCGAATTCGCCATCCCCTGGATCGGGATCACGTCGGTCAGACCGGCGTCGGTATCGATGTGGCCGCGGATCACGTTCAGATAATCAATGAGGCCGCTTTCTTTCAGGCGCTTGGAGATTTCGATGCCTTCGGCCTTGGCGGTGCCGCCGGGAAGACACTCGTCGGCAGTATAGCGCAGGCCGAGAATGAAGTCGTCACCCACCCGTTTCCGGATCGCCTTGAACACGTCGAAACAGAAGCGCAGACGATTGTCGAGCGAGCCGCCATAGGGGCCATCGAGCTCGTTGGTGAGCGGTGACACGAACTGGTCGATCAGATGACCGTAGGCCTCGAGTTCGACGCCGTCCATGCCGCCCGCTTTCATGCGCTCGGCCGCATCGGCGAAGTCCTTGATGATGCGCTCGATATCCCAATCTTCCAACTTCTTCGGGAAGGCGCGGTGCGAAGCCTCGCGATGATGAGACGGGGCGACGACCGGCAGCCAGTCACCTTTGTCCCAGCGCGTGCGCCGGCCGAGATGGGTGAGCTGGATCATGATTGCCGCACCCTCTTCATGCACGGCGTCGGTCATTTCCCTGATCCAGGGTACGATCTCGTCCTTATAGGCGAGCAGATTGTTGAAAACCGGCGGGCTGTCCTTGGAGACGGCCGCCGAGCCCGCCGTCATCGTCAAAGCCACCCCACCCTTGGCCCGCTCCACCGTATAGGCGCGATACTTCTCCTTCGGCATGCCGTCTTCCGGATAGGCCGGCTCGTGAGACGTCACGATGATGCGATTGCGCAACTTTAAATGCTTGAGCTGATAGGGCTGCAGAAGAGGATCATTCGACATGGGTCGCGGTTCCGGATTAAAACATCGAGGGAAACGCTAAGGGTAATGTACATATGTGTCAACGATGAAAACATCTAAGTCGTTATTTTTGACACATATGTACATTTTTCTTGTGCGCGGCCTCATAATTTGATAGGAGATAAGGCATGGATCAGGCTTTGAACGACACCGGCTGGCGCGGATCGCAGGAGGGATGGCTGGAAGCAGCTTACCACTCCTTGCTGGAATCCGGCGTGGATTCGGTGAAAATTCTGCCGCTGGCGAAGAAGCTCAATCTCTCGCGCACGAGCTTCTACTGGTTCTTCAAGGATCGGGAGGAGTTGTTGAGTGCACTCGTGGCGCTATGGCGCGATAAAAACACCGGCAACATCGTCAAGCGGTCCGAAGCCTATGCGGAATCGCTGGCCGAGGCGATGCTCAACGTCTTCGATTGCTGGCTCGACAACGATCTGTTCGACGCGAAGTTCGAGTTTGCCGTGCGCAGCTGGGCGCTGCAGTCCGACGAGCTTCTCGCCGAAGTCCAGCAGGCCGATCAGATCCGGCTGGAGGCGCTGAAGCGCATGTTCATGCGGTTCGGGTTACCAGAAACGACATCGGATGTCAGAGCGCGAACAACTTACCTCGTGCAGATCGGATATATTTCCATGCAATCAAAGGAGGAACTTGCCGTCCGCATGAAACGGATTCCGGAATATATCGCGATCTATACGGGCGTCGTGCCGCAGCAGAGGGAGCTCGACCGCTTCTTCTCCCGGCATGGCTACAGACCCGGCTAGAGGAGGCTCGGATGAGCGTTTCCTTGAGGATCGGCATAATTGGTGGCGGCGGCTGGCTGGGCGGAGCAATCGCCGGCTCGATTGTCGACGCCGGCCTGGTCGAGCCTCGGAATCTCACGCTCTCCTATCGCAGTCAGCAGCCGGACCGCTTCCCGAATTCCTTCTGGACGTCCGACAATCAGGCGCTTGCCGACCGCTCGGACGTGATTCTTCTCTCCGTCCGGCCCGATGACTGGCCCACCCTTGATGTCGATGCCGGCGGCAAGCTCGTCATTTCGGTCATGGCGGGCATCGGTCTTGCCGCCCTTTCGCGACGCCACAAGACCGGCCGTGTCGTCCGCGCCCTGCCGAATGCCGGCGCCGAAGTGGCCAGGTCCTATACGCCCTGGATTGCTGCGGGCGACTTCACGGAAGGCGACCGCGCCGTCGTCCGCGCCATTTTCGAGGCATGCGGATCGCAGGACGAGGTCGCAACAGAAAGCGACATCGATTACCTCACCGGCCTTTCCGGTTCCGGACCGGCGTTCCCGGCGCTGCTTGCGGCCGCCATGATGCGCGACGCGGTCGCCCGCGGCCTGCCGGCCGCGATTGCGCGACGCGCCGTCAATACGGTGATATCGGGCGCCGGCCGCCTTTTGGAGCGTCGCGACGAGAGCCCTGAGGAGGTCGTGCAAACCTTTCTCGACTATCGCGGCACCACTGCGGCGGCCATCGACAGCATGCGGGCGGCGGGGTTCGACGCTTCGGTCGCCAAGGGATTATCGGCAGCATTTCAGAAATCGGTGAGTATGGGAAAGGTTTCCTGACGACCGTTGGGGCGGGTACTGCGGCACCCCGCTCGGCAAGACAAGCCGCTAAACAGAGGGAACGAGAAATGAAAAAATTACTTGCAACGACGTGTTTGACGTTCGGCCTGATCGGCGGCGCGTCATTCGCCAGCGCTGCCGAATGCGGCAGCGTGACCATCGCCAGCATGAACTGGCAGAGCGCCGAAGTTCTCTCCAACCTGGACAAGTTCATCCTGAACGAAGGCTATGGCTGCAGCGCTGACATCACCGTCGGCGACACCGTCCCGACGATCACCTCCATGGCCGAAAAGGGCCAGCCGGATATCGCGCCGGAAGCCTGGATCGACCTTCTGCCCGACGTCGTCAAGAAGGGCACGGAAGAAGGCCGCATCGTTCAGGTCGGCTCGCCGCTGCCGGACGGCGGCGTGCAGGGCTGGTGGATTCCGAAATATCTCGCCGATGCTCATCCCGATATCAAGACGATCGGCGACGTGCTGAAGCATCCGGAACTCTTCCCCGATCCCGAGGATCCGAAGAAGGGCGCCATCGTCAACGGCCCGCAGGGCTGGGGCGGCACGGTCGTCACTTCGCAGCTTTACAAGGCGTTTGAAGCCGAGAAGGCGGGCTTCACCCTCGTCGATACCGGCTCCGCCGCCGGCCTCGACGGTTCGATCGCCAAGGCCTACGAACGCAAGGAAGGCTGGGCCGGCTACTACTGGGCGCCGACCGCGCTGCTCGGCAAGTATCAGATGGTCAAGCTCGAAGCCGGCGTGCCGGAGGATGCCGCCGAATGGAAGCGCTGCATCACCGTTGCCGACTGCCCCGATCCGAAGCCCGCTTCGTGGCCGGTCGATCACGTCGTCACCCTGGTTGCCAAGCCCTTCTCGGAAAAGGTCGGGCCTGAGGTCATGGACTACCTGGCGAAGCGCTCCTGGAGCAACGACACGGTCAACAAGCTGATGTCGTGGATGACCGACAACCAGGCGACCGGCGAAGACGGCGCCAAGCACTTCCTGAAAGAAAACAAGGACATCTGGTCCAAGTGGGTTTCGCCTGAGGCAGCCACGAAGATCGAAGCTGCCCTTTAACACTGACTATCGCGGTGCGCCAAAAGCGCACCGCCTCGCAGCCGACAAAAACAAAAAGACTGCCGCGGCTCATTGAAAAAAGGGGATCCGAATGGAATGGTTTTATAAGTTTCCGCATATGGATGACGACGCGCTTCGCAATCTGAAGAAGGCGATCGACGACGGCTTTCGCGGATTTACCCGCGCTTATGGCGACGGCATCGAAACCCTCTTCGTGCCGCTGCAGCATTTCCTCATCGCCGCCGAGCGTTTCATGACCCAGACGCCATGGCCGATCATCACCCTGATCGTCCTTGCCATCGCCTGGTTTGCTAGCCGCAGCCTGAAGATCGTCATCGGCTGTCTGGTGACGCTGATGCTGATCGGCTATTTCGACATGTGGGACGATACGATGCGGACGGTCTCGATGATCTTCGTCTGCACGATCCTGTCCATCGCCATCGGCATTCCGATGGGAATCCTGATGGCCCGCTCCGACCGGCTGCAGCGCGTCGTCAATCCGATCCTCGACGTCATGCAGACGATGCCGAGCTTCGTCTACCTCATTCCCGTCGTCATGCTGCTCGGCATCGGCAAGGTGCCCGGCCTGATCGCCGTCGTCATCTACGCCATCCCGCCGATGATCCGCCTGACCGATCTCGGCATCCGGCTCGTCGACAAGGACGTGCTCGAAGCCGCCGACGCCTTCGGGACGTCGCGATCGCAGAAGCTGTTCAAGGTGCAACTGCCGCTGGCGTTGCCGACCATCATGGCCGGCATCAACCAGACGATCATGATGGCGCTGGCCATGGTGGTCATCGCCTCGATGATCGGCGTCCAGGGCCTCGGCCAGCCGGTGCTCAAAGCAATCGCCAACCAGTATTTCACGCTGGGTATCTTCAATGGTCTTGCCATCGTCGGCATCGCCATCATCTTCGACCGAGTCAGCCAGGCTTATGGCAAAAGGCTCCAGAAGCATCGGGAGACCGTCCATGGCTGAGCAGCATTTCGGCGGCATCAAGATCCGCCACCTCTACAAGATCTTCGGCCCCAACCCCGCCGCCCATGTCGAGGCGGTTCAGAAAGGACTGTCGAAGACCGAGCTCAACGAAAAGCACGGTCATGTGCTTGGTCTCAGGGACATCAATGTCGAGATTCCCTCCGGCCGCATCCAGGTCGTGATGGGCCTGTCGGGTTCGGGCAAATCGACGCTGATCCGCCACATCAACCGGCTGATCGATCCGACCGCCGGCGAAGTGCTGGTCGACGGCGTCGATGTGGTGAAGATGAACGAGACCGAGTTGCGGGCGTTTCGCCGGCACCAGACGGCGATGGTGTTTCAGAAGTTCGCGCTGCTGCCGCATCGCAACGTGCTCGACAACACCATCTTCGGTCTCGAAGTGCAGGGCATGGAGCGGGCGAAAGCCGTCGACGTCGCCATGCGCTGGCTGGAGCGGGTCGGGCTGAAGGGCTTCGAGCAGCGCTATCCCAACCAGCTTTCCGGCGGCATGCAGCAGCGCGTCGGCCTGGCCAGGGCTCTCTCCAACGATGCGCCGGTCCTTTTGATGGACGAGGCCTATTCGGCGCTCGATCCTCTGATCCGCACGGACATGCAGACGGTGCTTCTCGACATCCAGAAAGAGATCAAGAAAACCATCGTCTTCATCACCCACGATCTCGACGAAGCACTGCGGCTCGGCTACCAGATCGCCATCCTGCGCGACGGCGAAGTCATCCAGCAGGGCACCAGCCAGGACATCGTCCTGCGTCCGGCCGACGAGTACATCGCCAACTTCGTCAAAGAAGTCAATCGCGGCCGGGTCATCCATGTCGAAGCCGTCATGACGCCGCTGCACTCCGGTGCGGCGCCGGTCGGACTGGCGATTGTGGCGGGAACGACCGTCGAAGAGGCCGTCCGCATGCTGTCATCGGCGCCGGACGGCGATGCCAGGGTGGTTTCGCCTGCCGGGGAAACCTTGGGTCTCGTCACCTTCCGCCAGCTCGCAAGTGCGATGGTGAACTCGCAGGAGACGGCTCCCCAGCGCGACAGCGCCCTGTCGGTCGCTCTCTGAAGCTCCTAGAGCATGATGTCGAAAAGTGTGAGCGGTTTTCTCATGACATCATGCTCTAACCCTTTAACTTGAAACAGGATTCAGATTTTAGGCCGACCGGGCCTAAAATCATCCTGTTCTAATGCGGCCGTCTTTCCATTCCGCTGGCGGCACCGAGCACCCCGGCTGCCGCCGAACCGCGAAGACGCTTGATTTCAGATGGCTTCGTGAGGCCTGCCCGGTCACAACATTGGCTGGGCAGGAATTGCGCTCGCAGCGTATCGATGCCATAGAGGTCGGAGACCGCGCCGCCCCCATGCCGAGCGCCCATACCTTCCATGAGGGAGACGGGCCGCATTGGCATTGCGTCCCGAGCAAGCTCTTCCTGCTTGCCAAAAGAGACATTCAAGATCTCTATCCACTTTGCGCAAGCTGCGGCGCGACCATGCCTCCAGCCAGCGCCTCCCTATACATTTTGCGCAAACCCAGTCCAGACTGCGTCGCGAAAAGCTCCTGGGCCGACTTTATCGGGGGCCGGCAATTGCTCGATGGCTACAGAGCAATAAGATGATTCTCGACCAAGGCCATGATGGTTTGCGGTCCTCAAGCCAAGCCCGTTCATCCATCACCCCCAAAAGGATGGAAGGGACCGTACATACGCACCCCATCCCGTGCGTGTGCCTGCATGCCTGTCTGCCTGCCGAAGGCTATAAGCGGTCCACTATAAACCTTCGGCAGGCGACTGCGCTGATGCTGGATCCGGATATTCTCCACAGCTTCAGATGATGACGCGTATCTCGGCAGGATCGCCGCGTGAGCCTTTCGTGGCATCACGGATACACCCCATAATTTTGCCCCTCTGCGTAATCGTTTTATCACCGATAGCCGGTGGCGCGAACGCTTGCCTATTGTTGCGAGTTCTGCCAGTTCCTGCCCTCAGGTTGCGAAAACCGATGGGATGGGGACTGTCGATAATGCATTCAATGGGTCGGTTTTTTTGACGCCTGCAACGCCCGAATTCGGCGGCCTTTATCGGCTTGCGCAAAGTGCTGATCCCACTGCCGATACCGCGCGGAGATCGACCTTCTCCGCCGCTGCCTGCTGCGCTCCAGGCCTCGATCGGCTAGCATATAGCCAAGTTTCGCCCATTAATCCTGCCCGCAAGCACTGACTGGCGGGGAGATGATGATCATGACTATCGGCAGGGCCGAAAGAGTTACGCACATCAATCTGGCAGCCCGGAGCGCGCGTCGCGACGGGAGCGAACAATTGAGAAGGGCAGGTCATCGCCGCCGCACTGAACAGGGGGAACAGCATGTCCGAAAATAGTCCTCAGCCATTCTCGTTCCGGTTTCGCGGTTCGTCCTTCGACAACATGGTCGAAACGCTCGGGGGCGCCTTCGGCGCATTCGATGCCGAGCCTGTCGGCCGCTCTCAGGACTTCCACTGGGGGCTGGATTTCTCCGCAAGTGACAGCGCTGTCCTGCTCACCGGTTATCACGAAGCGGAGTTTCAATTCAACATCGAGCCGACCACCGATACGGCGGAGTATCTGTCGATTGTCGTGCCGCGCAGCGGCGGCATGGGGGTGACCTATGGATCCCGCATCGCCGAGGCGGGGCAAGGGAAATTGCTTCTCTATAACAATTTCGAGCCAGACAGCGTCATCATGCACGGCCAGTCGAATGTCATCGACGAATTGCTGATCAACTGGTCGGTGATCCTCCAGACGATCGGCCAGACGTTCGAAATACCGTTCAGCGGGTCTCTCGATCTGCTGCCGGAACTGGATCTGTCGACGCCGGTCGGCCGGACGATCGGCAACCTGACGGAGACGATCGCCATCGGCATGCGCGACAACGGCCCCTTGCTGCAGTCGCCGATCGCCATGGCACATATGACCCAGGCGCTGGCCGATCTTGTCGTGCGCATGGTGCCGAACCGGCTGTCGCACTTCCTCGACAAGGGGCCTGCCCTCATCGCTCCCCGGCATGTCCGCAAGGCGATCGATTTCATGCAGGCCAATATCGATCAGCCGATCACCATGCCGAAAGTGGCCGAAGCGGCCGGCGTCTCCAGCCGGGCGCTCGAAACCGGTTTTCGCGCCTTCAGGGGCACTTCACCCGCCGCCTATCTGCTGACGCTCCGCTTGCGCTCGGCGCGGCAGGACCTTCTCGATCCCGAGAGCAAGGAGACCATGAAAGGCATCTGTCTCAAATGGGGCTTCTTTCATTTCGGACGATTCTCAGCGGTCTACAAATCGACCTATGGAGAATATCCTTCCGACACCAGGAAGCGCGTCTGCCGTATATAGCCGGGTTACCGCGAAGAACACGGCGGCAATGTGTAGTGCACTCTCATCGTCCTCGGATCCCGCCTGACGATCTCAAGCACGCCTCCGCGCTCCGCCAGCGCGTTGAGCTCCCGCAGCACAAGAGAATGCGCGATCCCGAGCGTGCGGCCAAAGGAGCGGCTGTCACGCGCAATGTCGAGTTTAGCGGCAACGAGGAGAGCGGCCTGCATGGCTGTCAGGCTGGCGTCCCCCTCTTGCGCTGCAGCGACAAGGGCGAGAAACCGATCGACCTCGGACGGCTCTTCGCTCACGCGGCGTTTCGCCCGCGCAACGACACCATGATCGATTTCGAGGTGGGCGTATCGCTTTCCTTGCCGGCGCTGCCGAGCGGCACCAGCACGTTCAGCTCCGGATAATAACCGGCGATGCTGCCCCTCGGAATGTCATAGGGCACCAGACGGAAATTCTCAGCGATGCGGTCGATGCCGTCGTCATGCTCGCCGACCACGTCGATGCGGTCACCGGCCGCGGCATTCATCGCCTTCAGATCGTCTGGATGAATGAAAATGACCTGCCGCTCTCCGTAGACACCGCGATATCGGTCATCGAGACCATAGACCGTCGTATTGTATTGATCGTGCGACCGGAATGTCTGCAGGGCGAAACGACGTCCCCCGCCCTTTCGCGCCCGCTGATGGACCGTCTCCTCGGGAAGCGCCTCGGACGAAAATGACGCTTTGCCTGCCGGTGTGTCCCACTCCCGATGGCTTGCTGCGTTGCGCAGGTGGAAACCGCGCGGCTTTCGCAGGCGCGCATTGTAGTTGTCGAAACCCGGAATGGTCGCCGCGATATGATCGCGGATAAGGTCGTAGTCGTCGGCGAGCGCCGCCCAACCGACCAGGGCGGAACCGACCGTCGCTTCCGCAATGCCGGCAATGATGGCGACTTCAGAAAGAAGATGCGGCGAGGCCGGGCGATTGATACCGGCGGAGCCATGCACCATGCTCATCGAATCCTCGACGCTGACAAGCTGGGAATTTCCCGCTTGGTTGAGGTCCATTTCGGTGCGTCCGAGGCAGGGCAGGATGAAGGCCGCCTCGCCGGGCATGAGATGCGAATGATTGGGTTTGGTCGCGATGTTGACTGTCAGCTTCAGCTGCCGAAGCGCCTTTTCGACGAGGGCACTATCGGGCGTGGCGCGGGCGAAATTGCCGCCGAGCCCGATGAAAGCCTCGGCCGAGCCGTCGAGCATCGCGCCGATCGCGGCCAGAACGTTGTGGCCATGGTCGCGGGGAACGGTGAAGCGGAAGTGTTTCTCCAGCGCATCGAGGAAATCGTCCTCCGGCTTTTCGTTGATGCCGACGGTACGGTCGCCCTGCACGTTGGAATGGCCGCGCACCGGGCAAAGGCCGGCGCCCGGTTTGCCGATATTGCCGCGCAGGAACATGAAGTTGGCGATCTCGCGGATCGTCGCGACCGAATGCAGATGCTGGGTGACGCCCATCGCCCAGGTGCAGATGACGCGCTCGGCGTTGATGTAGACATCGGCCGCCCGTTCGATCTCCTGCCGGCTCAGTCCCGACTGGTCCTCGATCTCAGCCCAGCCTGTGGCCTCGACCGCAGCCCGATACGCCTGAAAATCCGCGCAATGTTCGGTGAGAAATGCGTTGTCGAGAACGGCGGGCAGACCGGCGGCGACCGCTCTGTCTTCCCTAGCCAGCACGGCCTTGGCCATGCCCCGCACCGCGGCCATGTCGCCGCCGAGCTGCGGCTGCAGATAAAGGCTGGCGATATCGGTCGAGCCGCCGCGCAGCATCTCGATCTTGTCCTGCGGATCGGAGAAGCGCTCCAGGCCGCGCTCGCGGATCGGATTGAACACGACGACGCGCGCGCCGCGGATCGCCGCCCGGCGCAGGTCGCCGAGCATTCGCGGATGGTTGGTGCCCGGGTTCTGCCCGATCACGAAGATCGCGTCGGCCTCCTCGAAATCCTCCAGAAGCACGGTGCCCTTGCCGACGCCGATGGCCTGGCGCATGGCGATACCGCTTGCTTCATGGCACATGTTGGAGCAATCGGGGAAATTATTAGTGCCGTAGACGCGCACGAACAGCTGGTAGAGATAGGCGGCTTCGTTGCTGGCCCGGCCCGAGGTGTAGAATTCCGCCCGGTTGGGGGTGTCGAGGCCCTTCAGAATGCCGCCGATTTCGGCAAAGGCATTCTCCCACGAAACCGGCAGATAGCGATCGCTCGCCGCATCGTAACGCATCGGATGTGTCAGGCGGCCGTTGAGTTCGAGTTCATAATCCGTCAGCCGGCGAAGCTCAGACACCGTATTCTCGGCAAAGAAGGCGGGCGTTGCCCGCTTCTCCGTCGCTTCCCAGGCGACCGCCTTCACGCCGTTCTCGCAGAACTCGAACGACGATCCATGTTCCGGGTCACCCCAGGCGCAGCCCGGGCAATCGAAACCATCAGGCTGGTTCGCCTTCAGCATGGTGCGCGCGCCCGAGACGGGCATACCGCTTTGCAGCAATTGCTTGCCGCAGCTCTTCAAAGCGCCCCAGCCGCCGGCAGCCGCCGATTTCTTGCCAATGAATTTTGTGTCCATGCGCCCTTATTGTCGAAGCGCGGAAAACATCAAGGCCACAGGCGCGATGGTTTGATAGAAAAAACCTATCAAAGAAGGATCTCGATTTAACCGGCTTCCTTGATGGTGTGTCGGTCCCCGTTTGGCGAATGAGCCAGAATGCGATTGCGGCCCTGTGTCTTGGCGTCATAGAGCGCCGCGTCGGCCTCGGTCAGGAGGCGGTTCGGGTTGGTCCGCAGGACGGCGCCGGTGGCACAGGATACGCCGATGCTCGCCGTCACCCGGGCAAATTCGCTACCGGAATGCGTGATATTCTCCTGAGCCAGGCGCCGGGCGAATTGCTCGGCGACAATCATCGCCCCTTTGGCGCTGGTGTCGGGGAGGAACACCACGAATTCCTCGCCGCCGTAGCGCGCGACGATATCCGCCGGCCGGCTGACGGATTGGCGCAGACATGTGCTGACGACCCGCAGGCATTGGTCTCCGGCGGGATGACCATAGGTATCGTTATAGGCCTTGAAGCGATCGATATCGACCATCAGCAGGCTGAACGGCGTGTTTTTCCGGGCGCTGCCCGCGGTCTCGCGGGCGAAGGCTTCGTCGAAAGCGCGGCGGTTGACCATGCCGGTGAGCCCATCCGTCTCAGCAAGGCTTTTCAGCTGCTCCGCCGACAGTCTGAGCGCGATTTCGGCCTGTTTCGTCGCCGTGATGTCGGAGACGACGGCCATTGCCGTGCCGTCCTCCGCAAGCCTTGTCCGGATGCTGCGCCAGTCGCCGTTATGGAGCTGAACCTCTTCGTCCTTGTTGCTGTGCAGGGAAGCCGCGGCGGCCTTGATCCAACCTTCAATATCCCCTTCGGGGATACCGGGCCGCTCGCCGGTTTCGACGACGCGGCGCAGGATATCGCTGATATGGGCGCCGACCACGCGGGCATCGCCGGAGAGCGGGAACGCATCGCGATACTGATCGTTGCAAAAGAGGATAAAGCCCTTGCTGTCATACATGGCGATCCCATCGGACATACCGGCCATCGCATGCGAGAGCAGGTTCTTGCTTTCGCGCAATTCACGCTCCAGGGCAGTACGCTCCGTAACATCGCGCGTTACACCGGCAAGGCCGATCACTCGCCCCTGCTTGTCCCGCAGCGGAACCTTGGAGGCGAGCAGGAATCTTCCTTCGATATATTCGGTGGAATCGATCAGCGGTACGCCGGTGTCTATGACCTGCTGCTCGAGATAATATAATTCCTCGGCGAGCGGCCGCGACATCAGATTGAAATCCGACAATCCGGTCATCTCCGCCGTCGTCCTGAAACGGAAGAGGCGGGTCATGTTTTCATTGACGGTGATGAACCGGCTGTTTCGGTCCTTCACATAGAGATAATCGGGCGACTGCGAAAACGCGGTCACCAATATGCTTCGCTCCAGCTCCCATTGCTGGGTCTTCAGGAGAACGCAACCGCCGAGAACGGTCGCCAGGCAATTCAATGCGATCAAGGGAAAACCAACGCCGCTGAGTACATGGGCATTCACCAAGGTCGGCAGCACAGCCATCGACACGACCAATGCAACGCCAAGGGCGAGGCTCAGCAGCGCAACGTCCATGAACCCCGGCGATCTCTTGCGGGTCCAGATATGACCGGCCAAACCGATGCCTGTGGCGAGGGCCATGGTGATGATCCCGTCGACCATCGCCGTGCCGCCGACGGCGAAACGAAAGGCCATCGCCAGAACTGCGGCAAAGGCCGCGGCGATCGGCCCTCCGAACATGCCGGCCAATGCAAGCGGCGAAAAGCGCAGGTCGATATAGATGCCGGGATGAAATTCAACGGCCAGCAATATCGAGCCGATGGAGGCGCCGCCGGCTATGATCCCGAAGGCGATTTTTTCCTGCCGGAAGGACCGGCGTTGAAATTGGATCGAAAAAAGCGCCCAGAGCGAGATTGCCAGGCACACAAAGGAAAGGTTGCCACCGAATTGCGTCCAATTGCCATTCACCGCGCTGGATCCACCTTCCAATACATGTAACGAACTCATCATAGGCGAAACTGGTTTGGGCTTGGTTAAACCGAACTCATGGGGCGGCATGGAGTATCGACCAAGCCAGGCTGACATGCCTGTTATAAGGCATGCTTAACAACCGCCCTCCTCTTTGTCTGGACGCGTTTTGCGGCGGCGCAATAATGCGTTATTCGGATATGCCTGCGCAATCAGACTATTATTGCGCGATCAAAAGGCTCGCAGCTGCCGATAGTTGCAGTGCGTTCCGCTGCCGGTCCGCCGAAATTCGCGGACGCTTCGCGTTCGAACAAGGGGCCCGGCGTCGCCCGCCGGGCAGGTTCTCCGTTACTTGCAAATCGCCGCGGCCAGGAAGCCGCGCATCGCCTCGCCGAAGGGCGGCCGCATCATATATTCCGCTTCCACCATCCTGCTCTGGTGATAGACGGCGCGTGGATGCGAGAAGGTGAGGAAGCCGAACTTGCCGTGATAGGCGCCCATGCCGGAATGGCCGACGCCGCCGAACGGCAGGCCTTCGGCGGTGACATGGCTCATGCAGTCGTTGACCGTCACCCCGCCGGAGGTCGTATTGTCGAGCACGCGGCGTTCCTCTTCGCCATCCTGGCCGAAGTAATAGAGAGCGAGCGGGCGCGGCTTGGCGTTGATCCGATCGATGACGTCGGCGATATCGCGATAGGCAATGACCGGCAGCACCGGCCCGAAGATTTCCTCCCGCAACACGCGCATGTCTTCGGTGGGATCGAGGATCAGGGTTGGCGGCATGCGATGGGCCGATTGCTGGGAGAAATTCTCCGCCGCCGGGTTGATCTCGACGACGCGGGCGCCCTTGGCCCTGGCGTCGTCGATCAGGCCCTGGACGCGGGCATGATGGCGGGCATTGACGATCGAGGTGTAATCAGGATTTTCCTTCAGCTCCGGATACATCGAGCCGACCGCGGCGACCGCGTGTTCGGCAAAGGACTCGACACTTTCCTCGGGCACATAGACATAGTCCGGCGCTAGGCAGATCTGGCCCGCATTCAGCGTCTTGACGGTCATGACGCGGCGCGCGGCGTCCGCAAGGTCGGCCGAGCGGCCGATGACGACGGGCGATTTGCCGCCGAGCTCGAGTGTCAACGGCGTCAGGTTTTCCGCCGCCGCGCGCATGACGTGATGGGCGATCGCGGTGCCGCCGGTAAAGATCAGGTGGTCGAAGGCAAGCGATGTAAAGGCCGTCCCCGTGGCCGGCCCGCCCTGGACGACGGCGATTTCCGTCTCGTCGAAGGCGCCAGCGATCAGTCCCGCCATCAGTGCTGACGAAGCCGGCGTCACCTCCGACGGCTTGATCATGGCGCGGTTGCCGGCAGCCAGAATGCCGGCAAGCGGCGCCAAGGCGAGCTGATAGGGAAAATTCCAGGGGCTGAGAATGCCGACAACGCCCTTCGGCTGATAGACCACCTTGGCGACCGCATCCGGGAATAGCGCCTCGTGCTCTTCGGGCTTCAGCCATTCGGCGAGATGGGCCTTGGCGTATTTGAGCGAACCGACGCAGGTGAAGACGTCGAGCAGCAGGCTTGCCTCGACACTGCGGCTGCCGAAATCTTCCGACAATGCGTCGGCGATCGCGTCCTTGTGGTCGACGAGAAGGGCGATGACGCGGTCGATGCGATCGATGCGGGTGTCGATATCAGGCGGCCCCTCCTTCAGGAAGGACGCCCTTTGCCGATCGAGCAGCGCCTTCATGGCATCGGGGCTGATATCGGTGGCGATTGGGGTGACGGTGTTCATTCTTTCCTCCCTTGAACGATGTCAGACGGCCGGCTGGCGCACGACCGGCTTCAGCACGATGCCCCTTTCCGCATCCTCCACGGCCTGGTTGATGTCGGCGAAATCATAGAAGCTGACGAGCCTGTCGAAGGGGAAGCGGCCCTGCCGGTGAAGGTCGATCAGCAGAGGGATCAGCACATCGGGATTGGAATCGCCCTCGACGATGCCGCGCACCCGGCGTCCGCCGGAGAGGATATGGGTGAGATCGAGCGTCAGCGTCGCGCCATGCGGCGAGGCGCCGACGATGCCGCAGGTGCCGCGCGGCGCGAGCACCCGCACGCATTGATCGATGACGGCAGGCACGCCGGAAGCATCGATCGCATAATCGACGCCGGCGCCGGTGAGCGCCATGATCGTGGCAACGGCATCGTTCGCCTTGCCGTTGACAATATCGGTCGCGCCGAGTTCGGCGGCAAGCGACAGCCGCGCCTCGTTGACGTCGACGGCGATGATCCTGGAAGCGCCGACGATCCGCGCCGCCATCACGGCGGCAAGACCGACCGAACCCATGCCGAAAACCGCAAGCACTTTTCCGGGTTCGACCTTCAGCGCATTCATCACCGCGCCGGCGCCGGTCTGGATGCCGCAGGCGAGCGGCCCGAGCAGCGCCAGATCGGCATCTTCAGGCACTTTGACGATATTGCGCTCATGGCAGAGCGCGTGGCTGGCGAAAGAGGATTGCCCGAAAATATTGCCGTTCACCCGCTCCCCTCTATAGGAGAGCCCGCTCGAACCATCGGCGCGCGAACCGAAGAAATTGCGCGGGAAGAATTCGTGGCAATAGGTCTCTTCGTGCTCGTTGCAGCTCGGGCAATGACCGCAGGAATTGAAGGTCATCACCACGTGATCGCCGGGCGCCACCTTCGCAACGCCCGGCCCGACACGCTCGACGATGCCTGCACCTTCATGACCGAGCACGACCGGCTGCGGCACCGGCAGGTGCTGGTCGCGCATGACGATATCGGTGTGGCAAACCCCGGTCGCGACGACGCGAACCAGGATTTCCCCCTCGCGCGGCTCCTCCAGATCGAGGCTTTCCAGCGAAAACGGCATATGCGGCGCACGCGCCACTGCGGCATGAATCTTCATGGTTTCCTCCTCCCGATGATTGCCCACGAAACGGCCCGGTACGCCTGGCCTCCGTCAGCGGCCGCGCTTATAGGCGCCGAGCCCCGGCTGATAGGTCTTGTCGTCAAGGAACTGCTTCAGCCCCTCGTCGCGCCCCTTGGTTTTGTCGAGAAACAGCATCTGCTCCAGCTTGGCGTAGATGTAGTCGTCGGCGAGATCCCAGGGCAGGTTGCGCACGCGCTTATAAGTGTCCTTGGCCGCCTTCAGCGTCACCGGGTTCTTTTCGAGCAGGCTGGCGCAGATCTTGCGGACCCGGGTTTCAAGCTCGGCGAGCGGCACCGCTTCGTTGACGAGGCCCATTTCGGCGGCCTTGCGCCCACCGAACAATTCCCCGGTCATGATGTAATAGAGCGCGTCGCGATGGCGCATCACCTCGGCAACCGCGCGGGTGACGTTGCCGCCCGGCAGGATGCCCCAATTGATTTCGGAAAGGCCGAAATTCGCCTCCTCGGCGGCAATGGCGAGATCGCAGGAAACCAGCGGTGTAAAGGCGCCGCCGAAGCACCAGCCGTTGACCATGGCGATCGTCGGCTTTTCGAAATACATCAGCCGGCCCCACCAGCCGCCGGATTGGCGCCGCGCCTTCAGCGTCGCATCCCGCGGTTTGTCGTCATTGTCGCGGAAATATTCCTTCAGATCCATGCCGGCCGACCAGGACTCGCCGGCGCCGCGCAGGACGAGGACGCCGCAGCGCTCGTCGCCCTCGAGTTCATCGAGCACGTCCATCATCCGGGCGTTCAAAGCCGGGTTCATCGCATTGCGCTTTTCAGGACGGTTGAGGGTCACGAAAGCAATGCCATTGTCGAATTCGACCAGAACCGGCGATTTCATATCAGTCATGGGGCTACTCCATTGGTTTCGGCATTGAATGCCGGGGCCGCGTCATCAGGCCTGTCGTTGAAGGGTTTCGTCGGAATGCAGCTGGCGCAGAACATGCTTCTGCACCTTACCGGAGGCGGTGCGGGGAATGGTTTCGACGAAGAGGATACGCGCCGGGCGCTTGAAGGCGGCGAGCCTTGCGGCGCAATGGCCGGCGATCGCCTCACCCGTTACCGCAGCCCCGGGCCGCAGCACGATATAGGCAATGCCGCATTCGCCCCATTTGATGTCGGGAATGCCGACGACCGCCACGTCGAGAATATCGGGATGGCCTGCGAGCGCGGCTTCGACCTCGGCCGGGTAAACATTCTCGCCACCGCTGATATACATGTCCTTTAGCCGGTCGACGATGCGATAGAAGCCGTTTACCTCGCGCCGGCCGAGATCGCCGGTGCGGTACCAGCCGTCGGCGAAGGCGGCAGCGGTTTCCTCGGGCTTGTTCCAGTAACCGGCCGTCACCGCGGGGCCACGCAGCCAGAGTTCGCCGATCTCACCTTCCCCGACATCGCGACCATCTTCGCCGACGATGCGGATGTCGAGCAAGGGCGCCGGCAGACCGACGCTGCCGGGATTGTCCTGCACCGCGCGGCGGTCGATCGGCACATGCAGCACCGTTCCCGCCTCGCTCATGCCGTAGCCGTTGACCAGCGCCACGCCGTCGGCGAGATAGCTCTCGATCAAGGCCTGCGTCAGCGGCGCGCCGCCGACGAAGAGAGCATGCAGGCCGGAAAGAGCCGTGGCGCTATAGGAGGAGTCGCCACGCAAGGCGAGCGCGATCTGCGGCACGGCGAAATAATGGGTGATGGCGCGTTTGCGGTCGGCAAGGGCTGCGAGCGTTCGCGCCGGCGTGAACCGGTCCGAGATGACGAGCGTACCGCCCAGCATCAATGTGGTGCGCGCCACGGCGATCAGGCCGATCGTGTGGAAGAACGGTAGATCGCAGAGCGCGACCGAAGCCGGCCCGATCTCGCCGACGAAGGAAAAATTGACCGCGGCAAAGAAGGCGTTGCGGCGGGTGATGACGACGCCCTTCGGCTGTCCCGTCGTGCCCGACGTATAGAGAAGGACGCAAGGCTGATCCGCATCGACGGGCACGGGCTTCACCGCGTGGCTCGCCTCGATCCGGGCGGCAAGCCCGCCCGGGTCACCTGCCGTCGAGATCACCATCATCTCGGGATCGACGTCGGCAAGGCTCGTCACTGCCGCCGAAAACTCTTCGTCGTGGACCAGGAGCGCCGGCGCGCAATCGGCAAGAATCGGCCGAAGCTCGGCGGCGTTGAGGCGCCAGTTGAGCGGGACATAGATGGCGCCGGCGCGCTGGCAGGCAAAGGCAAGCACGATCGCGTCGATCGAGTTGCGCGCCAGCATGGCGACACGCGCTCCATCCCGCCCTACCCCGAGCATCGCGCTCAAAAGGCCGACGCAACGGGCGATCCGCGCATCGAGTTCGACATAGGTCAACTGCCGGCCGGTGGCGATCTCGAACAGAGCCTGACGGTCCGGCGCGACGCGGGCGCGGTAGAGGATCGGATCATCCGTCACCAGCCCGCAATCCGCCGACGATGCCATCCCGGCAAAGGAATGCGCCATTTTCTCCTCCCATGCCCGCCGCTCCTCCGCTGCAGGCATCAAATTTGTATGCAACACATACTAATATCTTTTTTCGACGAGATGCAAGAGGCTGTTTTCGACAAATCCGGGTCCTCGAAGGCGGCGCGGGAAATTTCCCGGCTGCCGGAAACACGAAGATATTGACTAACCCGCTGATTTTGATGGTTATGGCGCGTGAACGAAGCGAGACGAATGATGGCCGCAAAACCACCGCAGGACGAAATTGAGGCAGAGGCGGCTTCCGCAACGCCGCCGCTCGACGTCGGCCGGCTCGGCGATCTCCTAGGTTTTCACCTGCGCATGGCACATGTGGCGATCTATCGCGACTTCGCCGAAACCATGGAGGAGCTTGGGCTGACGCAGAAGCAGCTTGCGGTGATGGAACTTATCGCCGGCAATCCGGGCGCATCGCAGATCGATCTTGCCAATACGCTCGGCACCGACCGCGCAACGATGATGGCCCTCGTCAACCGGCTGGCGGCCCGCGATTTCATCGAGCGCCGCCCTTCCGCGGCCGACCGCCGGCGCCAGGAACTGCATCTGACGAAGACCGGACGTGCGATGCTGGCGCGGGCGCGCAAGCTGATCGACACGCATGAACAGCGTTTCATCGACCTGTTTTCGGCTGATGAAATGGATGGGCTGCTGGTGGCGCTGAAGCGGATTTACAAGGGCGGCTGAACCCACTTTCGCTTCGGAAAAAAACAGCGTCCAAGCCTGTAGATTTCTATTGGGAAACTCCCGTGTTATGATCCCGGTCCAGGCGTCGTCCGCCGTGGGTTCTGCACACGGAGACTTGTCTCATGAGCGAAATGGACGTGCTTTTTGCCACCCTGCGACAGGCGGCTGACCCGCAGACGGTCGAGTGTATCGAAAACGTGGTCATGCATGGCGCCGATCGCGATCTCAATCGCATCAATGCGCTCGCCTTCGCCGGCAAACATCATCTCGATGAAGAGAAAACCATCGCAGCGTTTCTGCATGCAGCCCGCATCGGCGCCTTCGAGATGACCTGGAACGTGCTATGCCCGGGATGCGGCGGCGTCCTCGATAGCGGTGCAACCCTCAAAGGCGTCGTCCAGGACACCTATCATTGCGCGCTCTGCGCGGCCGGATACGAGCCGACCCTCGACGAGATGGTCGAGGTCACCTTCACGGTCAGCCCGCGCGTGCGCAGGATTGCCGCCCACGACCCGGATCGCTTGCCGCCGCTCGAATATTACCGCCAGATCTTCTTCAGCTCCGGTGTCGATCTGCCGGAGGACCTGGAAGCAAAATTCGATCGCATCCTGCTGGAGATGATCGAGCTGGCTCCGGGCGAGAAGGCTTTCGTCTCCTTAAAACTGCCGGCGCAATTCGTCATCATCTTCGATGCGGTCACACACTCGGCGCAATTCATCGACGTGCAGGGTGGACCCACAGACGAACGCCAGAACCTGTCGATGGTCATCAGCCGGGGGCATGCGCTGAATGAAACCGTGACGCTGCGCCCCGGCCTGCTGCGGCTCACCCTCGAGAACCACACGGATCGCCGGGTGGTGCCGAATGTCTGCATAGCCGGCGATGAGCTGCACGATCTGCTGGGCCGCCGGCGAGCCTTTCTGACGGCCAAGCGCCTGCTGACCAACCAGAGCTTCCGCGACATCTATCGGACCGACACGCTCGACGTCGACCAGCGCCTGAAGATCACCAGCCTGACCTTCCTGTTCACTGACCTCAGGGGCTCGACCGCGCTTTACGAGCGCGTCGGAGATCTTGCCGCTTTCGATCTGGTGCGGGCCCATTTCAGGGTTCTGCACGAGATCGTCGCCACGGAGGCAGGCGCCGTCGTCAAGACCATCGGCGATGCCGTGATGGCGACCTTTCCGAGCCCGGACCGCGCGGTGGCGGCAGCCCTCAGGATGCGCGAGGCGATGCTTCGGCTCAATACCGAACACGGCAGCGATGACCTTCTGCTGAAGATCGGCATTCATGAGGGACCATGCTTGGCGGTCAACCTGAACGACCGGCAGGATTATTTCGGCCAGACCGTCAACATCGCCTCCCGCGTCCAGGGCCTCGCCGATCCCAATGTGATCATGACGACGGAGGCAATCGTCGGGGATGCCCATGTCTCGGAGATCCTGCGCGACAGCGGCATCAGCTCCGCCTCGCGGATGGCGGAACTTCAGGGTATCGGGAGGGAAGTCAGAATCTTCGCCCTGTCGTGAGGTTGTTCTGCTCTCGAGGTCAAGTGAACTTCAGCAGTTTCCGCTAACGGCCGGAAGCGATCATCAAATATCAGGTAGTTCAACGGCTGTTTCGCGCCCAGAAAACCGTGCGAAACTACCGAGTTACGATCGCTCTGGCCGCAACAATCCTATGGCTCAGGTAGGTGTCCACAGCTCCTAGAGTAAAACCACCAATATTTGTGGACCGGTGGACGGCACACTACAACTTTCTCGGAAAGTATAGATAATCGACACACGTGTTCGGAACGGGAGATATCGATCATCGTGGCAAAGCAATCCGCTCATTCTGCAGAACCGATGATCCAGGGCGTGTTCCTGCAATTGGAACGCGCCCTCGTCCATTTGAGCCATTGCGGTCATGGAGAGGCCGTGGCCGTGGAACTGGTAGATGACGTTTCGCGACACAAAAATGGCAAGGCCACTACGCGTGAGCAAGACAAGAACACGCTCGATGACGAGAAAGGGATGTTCGCCGATCGTAGCCTCGACCTATGGCGGACGCTTCAGATTTGGACGAACGATTTCCGGGCTTCAGGTGTCTTTTGTTCCCACTATCTGCTCGTGACGAACACCCAAGCAACCGGCACGATCGCGGACGCGCTGCGTGCAGCTGTTGGCTTACCCGATCGTGCAACTGCGATCGTAACCGCGATGAACGATGCTGCGCAGGCTGGGCGTGAGAGTCGCAAGCCAAAGGAGCTATCCAAGATTCAGGCAATCATCGACGATGTGATGGCGTTGCCGAGCCATAACTTGCACGATCTCGCGTCTAGGATCGAGATGGTAGAAGACTTCGACTACAATGGTATGCGGCAAGAACTTGCCACACGCCTAGGAATTAGCCCGGATGTCGAGCGTGATGCCGTTCTGACCGAACTCATGGGCTGGGTGGTCGAAACGCTCAAAACCGCCTGGGGTGCTGGCGCCCCAGGGATAATCACAAAGGAAGCGTGCCTTCGCCAAATCGACGCAGTCGAGAGGAGATTGGTTCGCCGCAGATTCTTGCCTAGGCCCTCATCTGAGGTCTTGGTCGGTGACGCGCAGGTCGTACATGCCAGGGGGAGGCAATTCGTCGACCATCTAGGCCGTATCGAAGTTGACGACGATGAGGTGCTACAAGCAATCGAGCATTTCGTTCAGTTCAACGCAGAGCGGCATCGCCTGGCCAATGAAGGCGAAATTCCCCTTCAAGAATGGACGGATCGGGGCAACCGACTCAAACAGCGTTGGCAGAATGTCACCCGACAGGTTCGTCTCAATCATTCGGACAAGAGCCGCACCCAGCGCGGCAAACATGTATTTGCAGAAACCACGTACTACCACCGAGAAGCACTTGCTGGTCAGCCTTGTGACGAACTCTACATGACGTCCGGTCATTACCACAGACTGGCTGACGACAACCTAGTCTGGTGGGACCCGGAATTTCGGGGAGACTGAAATGCGCGAAGATCATGAAGAGTCGATTCTGCGAAACCCTGCCTACCTAGCGTGCTTGTTGTGGAACTTGGCGCGGTCCTTCTCCGATAATGGTAGTGGTCGATCGCCTAACCTCACACACATGGTGATTGGCACCAGCATGCTTTTTCATGCCGCGAGCGTGGAAAAAATCCGCGCAATGAAGTTTGATAGCGGGTTGCTGAAAGCTCTTTCCGATGTCCCCGAGCTTGTTGCCGGGGGCCAAACTAGACTTGAGGCAGCGCTACCTACATGCCTTCAGGCACTGCAATTAGGGGTGGCCGCTGGAATCATTCGCAGGGAGAGTGGGGACGGGTTACCCACCTTTCTTGCTTTAGGAACGAACCTGCCGAAGGCGCTTCGTGACGCTGAGGCCGCCACTGGTCCGGGCATCTCGGCCGCTAGGCGCCTAGGCGCCTGGTTCGCCCGAGAGGATTTAGCAATCGTTCGGGGCCGTATGGGAGTGCGCTTTTAGTGAAACTTCACATTAAAGAAATCATCATTTGGCCGGAAGATCCGAATGTCGAGCCACGAACCATTCCTTTCGACCCCAAGAAACTGAGCGTGATCTCGGGATGGAGTTCGACTGGCAAGTCCTCGGTCATTTCGATCATCGACTATGTGCTCGGTGCCGGGACCAGCGCAATTCCAGTAGGTGTAATCAGGGACAAGGCATCGTGGTACGGACTCACTCTCGACACCGACGTAGGCCTGATGCGGCTTGGCCGTGAGAAGCCCCAGCTCCGACAAGTATCAGACCAGTATTGGCTATTGCAAGGCGAGGAAGTCTCGCAATCGCTCCCACGCAGACCGCGTCCTAACGCTCGCACTGAACGCATCAAGCAGTTGTTCGACGATCTGTCGCAACTGTCAAATCTTGATACCGACCCCAGCGGGCGTGGCTTTGGCGGACGCGCGAGCTTCAGGGATATGGCGGCCTTCAACTTTCTCCCGCAGCACGTCGTGGCCAACCCGTATACGCTGTTTTTCAAGGCCGACACTTCTCAGCACCGAGAAAAGCTTCGAAACGTCATGCCGCTGGCATTGGGGATTCTCGCGAACGAGGATCTGGTTAAACTGCACACGCGTCGACTTCTACGAGACGAGCTCAGGCGGGTGGAGGCGGACCTGAATCTTCGGCGGGAAGCCCTCGAACGATGGCGGGGAAACGCAACTGCTGCGTTCTATCACGCACAGGAACTCAGTCTGCTTCCGAGCGGGCCACTGCCTGAGTCCCTCGACGAAGTCATCGACATCCTCAAGAAGGTTGTTGCGGAAGGAGGTGAGACGGTAACCACGTCAGGGCGCGTTTCGGTAGCAGTCGATCGGTTGCAAGAACTCCGAGAAAGGGAGCGCGCGTCCGACCGGAGCATTTCCGACGGCAAGAGACGCTTACGGCGTCTGCGCAGTCTCCGGGGGTCCGTCGCTGATTATGGCGACATTCTCGCCGACCAGAAGCAGCGCATTCGTGGCGTCGGCTGGTTCAAAGAAGCCATCGTCGCGCATGAATGCATCCTATGCGGATCTGGCACCGGTGCGGCGCGGCGCGCGCTCGAGGAGTTGGAAGGACCGATCTCCGAGCTGGAAGATTTGATTGCAGGCACAATGGCGACTCCCCCGGTCGTCGACCGGGAAATTTTGGATGTCGAGGCGCAACTCATAAAAGATGAGCAGTCATTGTTGACCTTGCGCCGCACTCGTATCGCTGCGGAGGCAACAGTCGACGCCGAGCAAGGTCGGTCGCAAAGTCTTGAAAATGTGTATCGTTTCCTCGGCGGCACCGAGCAAGCACTCAGAATGGTCGGAGAGGTTGAAAGCGAAGGTGGCCTTAGGCAGCAGGTGGAAGACCTGCGCCATCGCATTTCGGAGCTCGATCGCGCGCTCGACCAAAATCGGCAGCGAGAGCGCGAGATCCAAATTCACACGAGCATCTCTAAAGGCATATCGCGCTTCATAGAGCTGCTCGAAATCGATGGTGCCGACGGCACGCCAAGCCTTGATCAGCGCGAGCTCAACATCAAGTTCCAGCGTTCGGAAGGTGAGAAACCCGATTTCCTTTGGGAGATCGGTAGCGGCGAAAACTGGATGGCATACCACCTTGCTGCCATGTTCTCCTTGCACACCCTTTTCCTGCGACGAGGCTCGCAGAGCCCGGTGCCGAGCTTCTTGGTTATCGACCAACCAAGCCAGGTCTATTTCCCCAGCGATACCTATAAGCAGTTCGTTGAGAAGGATGGGGATCAAGATTCATCTCTCCGCAGCTTGGATCTGCAGCGCACTAGACAGATCTTCAAGGCAATCGCTCACGTCCAGAAGGTGCTTGGCGGACTTCAGGTGATTATTCTTGACCACGCTGATCGCAATACCTGGGGCGACATCGAGAACATCAAGGAGGTAGGGAATTGGCGCGACGACGACGCACTGATCCCACCTAGTTGGTTGCGTGGAGACTAAGAGGCACAGGCGGTACTGGAGTATGCCGCGGCGGTGGCAACGGACTATGCGTACATGGCAAAGGACGGGTTGCTGCTGGACGACGCCGAACCCTTCGAGGCACTGCATCGATCGATGCACAGGCATCATTGGGAGCGCGAACCGAGCGCCGAGGTGCCGTGGATCGAATGGCCGTTCTCTGTGAACGAAGTACCAGATACGCCGGTGATCCTCGATCTACTCGAGTTTTGCGCTGGCGCCATCGGTGAACCGATTCAAGGCGCGTATCACTCCTACTTCGGTCACCATCACTACGGCGAGCGCTCCTGTTCCGATTTTGGAATGCCTTGATGGACGTCTACGGTCGTCCGCCCGCGCGATCCATGGCAGAGTTCGAACAAGCAGCTTCGGTAGCGCCGCTCTCGAAATAGGTCGCGGAATGATGAGCAAAGAGTCAAACTGAATGCTCGATCCGCGCCAGGTCGCGCGGATCTCGATTCTCACAAAAGGAGTGCCTTAGAGGGGATGGCTTAGACGTAGTCCTCATCTTCACTCGGCGCAGCACGCCAAAGGGCTGTTTATCAAGATCGGGAATCGACAAGCCGCCTGTCCGCTATCGGCCCCGAAGCGGTCGTTCACCCGATCCGTTGTGACGGTTACTATTGGCGCATCGCAGTCCTACGTCTGTTGGGGCCTCCATATCAATGTGATTTGCGATCCAACACCGGCAAATTCCATCTTCCAATGGCCTCTGAGCCTAAGGCCAGTCGGCGTAGCCCGAGGACAGCATGCTGTTTTCCGAGCCTGCCGACGCGCGGGCGATGTCGCGGTAGCCGGCAGGCGAAAGGCCGGTCTTGCGTTTGAAGAAATGACTGAAATAGGTCGGGTCGCGAAAGCCGAGGCTGTCGGAGATTTCCTGGATATTGCGGGCCGAGCGCTCCAATCTGAGTTTTGCCTCCTGTACCACCCGCTCATGCAAAAGCTGGATCGGCGAGCGGCCGAGTGCCCTCTGGCAGATTGCATGAAGCCGGTCGGCGGTGACGCCCAGCTCTGCGGCATAATCGCTGATCGGGCGATGCCGGCGGAAACCGGCCTCGACCAGTTGCCGATATCGCTGCAGGATCGATCCGGTTTCGCCCTGCCCGCGCGGCTCGCTTCTCTCGCCGCCGGAACCGCGCCATAGCGTCATCAGGATCAGGCGCATATAGGCCGAAGCCACCATCCAGGAAGAGCGGGAGGGATCGGCGAGTTCCCGCACGAAGCCCGAAATCAATGGACTGATTTCGGCCACCAGCAAGGGGTCCGTCGCCTCGACCAGCTTGCGCTGTTCGGTGAAGATGCGCAGCGAATAGGATTCCACCTTGTCGCCGATCGCATCGACCATGACCTGCGCCGCGGCTCCGACGAGATGGGCAGCAGTTCCGGCAGAAATCGACAGGTCGCAGCCGGCCTGCGGCGGCAAGAAGGCAAGCAGCGGCCCCTGCAATATCCGATCTTCGCCACTGTCGAAATGAAGCTCGGCTCGCCCCTCACCAAGCAGCAGGAAATGATAGAAGTCGGCATAGAGTCCCTTTTGAAGACGGATGCGTCGATGCGACAGCGACGGCGCATGCCACTCACCCCTGGCATAATGATGAATACCGCCGTCCGTCAGCAACGCCTCCCTCCGCTTGCCACTAAACATTGCGGCAATCGCCGGATAATTACAATATTAACCCAATAAATCGCATTCCATCCCCAATCGATCGGCGTAACCTGATCGTCATCAGCCTTTGGGAGGAGGCATTCCGACAGACGCGGCAACGCTGAGACAGCCTTGGGCTGCTGTGTCCGTGCGTCTTCTCCCCCTGGCAACAATGCAAGCGCTGCTTCGCGGAGGATGGGGATAACGGTGTTTTCGGCAAAGCTGATGATCAATAACGAGGCGATGGAGGCTTCCCAAGGGGCGACCTTCGAACGCATTGATCCGCTGACCGGCGATGTCGCCACGGTCGCCTCGGCGGGATCCGTCGCCGACATGACGCGGGCCGCCAATGCCGCCGCTGCCGCCTTTCCCGATTGGTCGCAGACAGGCCCCGTCGAACGGCGCCGGCTGCTGAATGGCGCGGCAGATCTCCTGGAGGCCCGCACGCCGGTGCTTACTGCCGCCATGACCGGGGAAACCGGCGCAACCGCGCAATGGGCGGCGATCAATTGCGGGCTCGGCGCCGAAATTCTTCGCGAGGCGGCGGCGATGACCACGCAAATATCAGGCGAACTCATTCCGTCGGGCATTCCCGGCAGCCTCGCCATGGCCGTGCGCCAGCCGGCCGGCGTCTGCGTCGGCATCGCCCCCTGGAATGCGCCGATCATTCTCGGCGCCCGCGCTATCGCCATGCCGCTGGCCTGCGGCAACACGGTCGTGCTCAAGGCCTCCGAACTCTGCCCGAAGACCCATGGCCTGATCGGCGACATCATGCGCGACGCCGGCTTCCCGCGCGGCGTCGTCAATGTCGTCTCCAATGCGCCGGGCGATGCCGCCGCCGTCGTCGATGCCTTGATCGCCCATCCGGCCGTGCGCCGCGTCAATTTCACCGGCTCCACTCGTGTCGGCAGGATCATTGCCGAATCCTCGGCAAGGCATCTGAAGCGCTGCCTGCTCGAACTCGGCGGCAAGGCGCCGTTCATCGTGCTTGCAGACGCCGATATCGACGAGGCGGTCAGTGCCGCCGCCTTCGGCGCCTTCATGAACCAGGGTCAGATCTGCATGTCGACCGAACGGATCATCCTGATGGACGAGATCGCCGACCATTTCGTCGGCAAGTTCAGGACGAAGGCGGCCGCCCTCGTCGCAGGCCATCCCGGGGAAGGCAATACGCCGCTCGGCACGCTGATCAATGCAGAGGCCGTGCGCCGCGTCAGGTCGCTGATCGACGATGCCCTGCAGAAGGGCGCGGTCCTGGTCTGCGGCGGCGAGGCCCACGGCACGCTGATGGATGCGACCGTCATCGATCACGTGACGCCGGCCATGCGTATCTACCGGGAGGAGAGCTTCGGGCCGGTCGCGGCGATCATCCGGGTCGGCAGCATCGACGAGGCCGTAACGGTCGCCAACGACAATGAATACGGGCTTTCGGCCGCGGTCTTCAGCGCCGATGTCAATGCGGCACTTGCCGTCGCCATGCGGCTGGAATCCGGCATCTGCCACATCAACGAAGCCACGGTTTCCGACGAGCCGCAAATGCCGTTCGGCGGCGTCAAATCGAGCGGCTACGGCCGCTTCGGCGGCAAGGCGGCGATCGACGAATTCACCGAGCTCAGATGGGTCACCATGGCATCGGGAAAACGGCAATACCCGATCTGAACCACAGGTCGGCCGGAATGAACGCGAAACGGGCGGGAGGCCCGCATCGAGAGGGAGGAATGATTTCATGAACGGAAAACTCAACGCGGCGACATTGACCCGCCGCTCTTTCATCGCATCGGCCGCGGCAGGCAGCGCGGCACTGGCGCTGTCCGGCCGCACGGCTTTCGCTGACGGCGATACGCTGAAGGTCGGTTTCATCAGCCCGCGCACCGGCCCGCTCGGCGGCTTCGGCGAGACGGATGGCTATGTGCTGGACCTCGCACGCAAGGCGTTGGCGAACGGCCTGCAAGCCGGCGGCAAGACCTGGAAGGTGGAGATTCTCGACCAGGACACCCAGTCCGATCCGTCGCGCGCCGGCCAGCTCGCGAAGGAGCTGATCAACAACCAGGCGATCGACCTGATGCTCGCGGTGTCGACACCGGAAACCATCAACCCGGTGGCCGACGCCTGCGAGGCGGCCGGCGTTCCCTGCCTGTCCACCGTCATGCCCTGGGAGGCCTGGTATTTCGGCCGTGGCGCCAAGCCGGGCGCGCCCTCCCCCTTCAAATGGACCTATCATTTCGGCTTTGGCGTCGAAGAATTCCACAAGGCCTATGTTTCGCAGTGGAACCTGATCGAGACCAACAAGAAGGTCGGCGTGATGTATCCGAACGACGCCGATGGCAACGCGATCCGCGCCCATCTGGCGCCGGCCCTTGCCAAGGCCGGCTTCACCATCGTCGATCCCGGCGCCTATGAAACCGGCACCACCGATTTTACCGCGCAGATCGCTCTCTTCCGGCAGGAGGGCGTGGAGATCTTCAACTCCTTCCCGATCCCGCCCGATTTCGCTGCCTTCTGGCGCCAGGCCGCACAGCAGGGACTCACCCAGCAGATCAAGATCTGCCAGGTCGCCAAGACGGGCCTGTTTCCCTCCGACATCGAGGCGCTCGGCGATCTCGGCATGAACATCGGCAGCGCCGCCTATTGGCACAAGGCCTTCCCTTACAAATCCACGCTGACGGGCGTGTCGGGAACCGAACTCGCAGACGGCTACGAAACGGCGAGCGGCAAGCAGTGGACGCAGCAACTGGGCGCCAGCCTGGCGCTTCTCGATGCCGGCTTCGATGCGCTGAAAGCGAGCAGCGACGTCAAGAGCAAGGAAGCCGTCGCCAAGGCGATTTCCAAGCTGAAAACCACCACGATCGCCGGCAAGGTCGATTTCACCAGCGGTCCCGTCGCCAATGTCTCGCCCGGACCGATCATCGGCACGCAATGGGTCAAGGCGGCCGAAGGCTCGAAATTCGCGCTCGACTACGTCGTCACCGAAAACGCCACCGATCCCAACGTCCCGGTCGGCGCCAAGCTTATCGCTTACAACGGATAACGCACGGTGCAGCAGCTAGCTCAAAATCGGCCGGGAGGAGCCTTTCTCTCGGCCAAAGGGATACACAAGCAGTTCGGCGCCCTCGTCGTCCTGGAGAACCTGGACTTTTCCATGGGCGATGGCGATGCGGTCGGCATCGTCGGGCCGAACGGCGCGGGCAAGACCACGCTGCTCTCCGTGCTCGCCGGCGCCTTCCCGCCAAGTGCTGGAACCATCACCTTCGACGGCGCCGACGTCACGGGCCGGACGGCGGCGGAGCGCTGCCGGTCCGGGCTGGTGCGGACCCATCAGGTGCCCAAACCCTTCAGCGGCATGACGACCTTCGAAAATGTCTTCGTCGCCGCATCGCACGGCCATGCCGCAAGCCGCGACGAAGCCTATGAGCGTGTGGTGGATTCGCTTTCGCTCTGCGGCATGCTTGGCGTCGCCAACCGCCCGGCCGACACGCTCGGCCTTCTCGATCGCAAACGCCTGGAGCTTGCCCGTGCGCTTGCCACGCAGCCGCGGCTGCTGCTGCTCGACGAGATCGGCGGCGGCCTGACCGATGGCGAGGCGAGCGAGCTCGTGGAAACCATCCTCGAATTGCGCCGCCGCGGTATCGGCATCGTCTGGATCGAGCATATCGTTCATATCCTCCTGCAGGTGGCGGAACGGCTGATCTGCATGGATGCCGGCCGGATCATCGCCGATGGCGAGCCGAAAGCGGTCATGAGCAACGCCGAAGTGGTCAAGGCCTATCTCGGAGGAACGCCGGCATGAGCCTTCTCTCCATTCGCAACCTCGACGTCCGCCACGGCCTTTTGCAGGCCGTGCGCGGCGTGAGCTTCGATATCGTCAAGGGCGAGGTGCTGGCGCTGGTCGGCGCCAACGGCGCGGGCAAGACGACGCTGCTGCGCTCGATCGCCGGTGCTCACCTTCCGTCTGCCGGGCAGGTCCTTCTCAACGATGAAGACCTGGCCTCCGTGCCTTCCCACAAACGGATCGCCAAGGGAATCGCTTTGGTGCCGGAAGGCCGGCGGCTGTTTTCACAGATGACGGTCGAAGAGAACCTGCTTCTCGGAAAGAGCTGCGGCCGCAAGGGCGAGTGGAGCATCGATCGCGTCCTCGACGCCTTCCCGAACCTCAAACCCCGCCGCCATGCCAAGACAGGGCACCTCTCGGGCGGCGAACAGCAAGCGACCGCCATCGGCCGTGCGCTGATGAGCAACCCGGATATTCTGCTGCTGGACGAAGTCTCGCTCGGGCTTTCGCCGCTCGTCGTCGACCGCGTCTATGCCCAGTTGCAGGCATTGCTGACCTCGGGAACGACCATCGTGCTCGTCGAGCAGGACCTTGCCCGCGCCATGAGCGTCGCAAGCCGCGTTATCTGCATGCTGGAAGGACGCATCGTGCTCGACCGGCCGGCTGGCGCCGTCACCCGCGAACACGTCACCCAGGCCTATTTCGGGCTGCACCGGGCAGCCGGCGAAAGGAGCCCATCATGATCAACTCCCTCATCCAGGGTATCCTGCTCGGCGGCTATTACGCCGTCATCGCCTGCGGCCTGTCCTTCATGTTTTCGGTCATGCGGATCATCAATCTCGCCCACGGCAGCCTGGCGGTCGCCGCCGCCTACGGGCTATGGCTGCTCGCCGCCAAGGCCGGCATCCCGCCTTTCGCCGGCCTGCTGATCGTGCTGCCCGTCATGGCGGCGATCGGCTGGCTGCTGCAGCGCTTCATCCTCGAACGCAGCGCCCGCGGCGGCACGCTGCTGCCGATCCTCACCACCTTCGGCTTGTCGATCGTCATCGACAATCTGCTGTTCGAGCAGTTCGGCGCCGATACACGGTCGCTCGCACCCTTCATCGGCAACCTGTCCTATGCGTCCTGGCAGCTGCCGGGCCACATCTTCGTCGGCAAGCTTGCCGTGATGATGATGTTGACGGCGGTCCTCCTTCTCGGCGCGCTGCAATTCTTTCTTAGCCGCTTTGCGCTCGGCCGCGCCATCCGCGCTACGGCCGAAGATCCCGATACGGCGGGGCTGGCCGGCATCGATGCGCGCCGAGTGAACGCCGTCGCCACCGCGATCACCATGGTGACGATCGGGATCGCCGGCGCCTTTCTCGGAATGCGGGCGACCTTCAGCCCCTATGCCGGCGGCCCGCAGCTGCTCTTCGCCTTCGAGGCGGCCGTGATTGGCGGAGCGGGATCTCTCTGGGGCACGCTTGCCGGCGGCATCATTCTCGGCCTCGCCCAATCGCTCGGCGCGCAGCTGCACCCGCAAGGCTTTCTAATCGGCGGCCATGCCGTGTTTCTGCTGGTCCTTTTCGTCAGGCTGTCCCGCTTCGGCATGCCTCAACTCGACAAGCTCGGCGCGTTCTTGAATTTTCGCGCCCGTCTTCGGAGCCCGACATGACATTCGTCTCCAACGGAATATCGATAGAGCGCTGGACGAGAGCTTCGCGGCTGGCGCTTGGCTCGATGGCCGCAGTGCTTGCCCTGCTGGCGCTCGCCCCCGCCGTGCTTGGCGCCGGCGCGATCGACAGGCTGACGGCCCTCTTCATCTACGTGATCCTTGCCGCGATGTGGAATGCGCTCGCCGGTTTCGGCGGGCTGGTCTCGGTCGGCCAGCAGGTGTTCTTCGGCCTCGGCGCCTATTTCACCATTCGGCTCGCCGATGCCGGGCTCGACCCCTTCGTCTCGGTCTTTGCCGCCGCGATCGTGACCGGCGCGCTGTCGATCCCGCTTTCGCTCTTCATGCTGCGGCTGAAGGGCGGCGAATTCGCGATCGGCATGTGGGTCGTGGCCGAGCTCGCCCACCTGCTCGTCAATCTCGACCGGTTGATCCAAGGGGAAACCGGAACCTCGCTGATCTCGCTCAACCTCTATGACAGCGGCATGCGGCGGGCAACGATCTACTGGCTTTCGCTGGCGTCGATGGCGGCCCTGCTCGGCGCCCTCTTCATGCTGATGCGCAGCCGCGCCGGTGCCGCCATGCAGGCGATCCGCGACAATGAAGAGGCGGCGACTTCGGTCGGCGTGCGGGTGACCGGAACCAAGCGTCTGCTCTTCGTGCTCGCCGCCTTCGGCATTGCGATCGCCGGCGGCCTGTGGCTGGCGACCGCCACCACCTTCCAGCCGAAGACCTATTTCAGTGTCCAGTGGACGGCCTACATGATCTTCATGGTGCTGGTCGGCGGGATCGGCAAGTTCGAAGGCGCAATCCTCGGCGCCATCCTGTTCTTCCTCATCGAGACCTTCTTCGGCGGAGCCGGCGTCTGGTATCTGATCGGCCTCGGCGCCACCGCCCTGATCTTCTCCCTCTACCTGCCACGCGGCCTTTGGGGCGAAATCGAACGCCGCTTCGATTTCCAGCTCCTGCCCGTCGGCTACCGGCTGAAACTTCCTGGTCCGAACAAGATCAAATGGGAAGAATGAGCCCGCCTCCAGTTTCTCTTGCGAAAGGTGACATCCATGCTTTTTGGTAAAACGATCCTGGTGACCGGCGTCGCCTCCGGCATCGGCGCGCGCACGGCTGAACTGGCCGGCCAGATGGGGGCCGAGGTGATCGGCGTCGATGTCCGCGAACCGGCGAATGGAAGTGCCGCCTTCATCAAGGGCGATCTGTCCACGCCATCGGGCGTAGCCGAGATCGCTGCACGGCTCCCGGCGCGGCTCGATGCGCTCGCCAATGTCGCCGGCCTTTCCGGCAATACCGGCGTCGTCTCGACGCTCGCCGTCAATTTCTACGGCCTTCGCGCCCTGTCGGAAGCCGTGGCGCCGCGCCTGCGCGAAGGCGGCGCCATCGTCAACGTCGCCTCGATTGCCGGCTACGGCTGGCGCGCCAATCTCGATCGGGCAAAGATCCTGACCGGCATTGAAGGCTTTCCCGATGTCTCGGCGGTCGCCGCCGAACACGGCCTCAGGGACGAGGAAGGTTATCCGCTTTCCAAGGAGCTGCTGCTGCTCTGGACCATGCGCGCGGCGCACCAGCCCTTGTTCAAGGACCGCGGTATCCGCGTCAATGCGGTAAGCCCGGGGCCGGTGGAAACGCCGATCCTTAAACAGTTCCGCGCCGTGCTCGGCGATGCCAGGGTCGACAGCGACATCACCCGCGTCGGCCGCGCCGGCACTGCCGCCGATATCGCACCCGCCGTGCTTTTCCTCTGCTCGGATGGCGGGCGCTGGATCAACGGTGCCAATCTTGCCGCCGACGGCGGCCTCGAAGCATCCATCAATGCCGACGTCCTCGGCTTCTAGTCATTATCAAAGGAGACCCATGATGAATATTTCCCTCCTGATCAACGGCGCGGACCGCCCGGCCTCCGACGGCCGGACCTATGACCGCATCGATCCCTTCACCGAAAAACTCGCCAGCCGCGCCGCCGCGGCGAGCCTGGAGGATGCCGCCGCCGCCGTCGACGCCGCGTCCGCCGCCTTCGGCGCTTGGTCGAAGACCGGCCCCGGTCAGCGCCGCGCGATCCTGATGAAGGCCGCCGACATCATGGATTCCAAGGTGGACGAATTTACCCGGCTGATGATCGAGGAAACCGGTGCCACCGCGCCTTGGGCCGGCTTCAACGTCATGTTCGCCGCCAACATCCTGCGCGAGGCCGGCGCCATGACGACGCAGATTTCAGGCGAAATCATTCCCTCCAACAAACCCGGCACGCTCGCCATGGGCGTTCGTCAGGCTGCCGGCGTCTGCCTGGCGATCGCGCCCTGGAACGCGCCTGTCATCCTGGCGACCCGCGCCATCGCCATGCCGATTGCCTGCGGCAACACCGCTATCCTCAAAGCCTCCGAGCAATGCCCCGGCACGCACCGGCTGATCGCAACGGTGCTGACGGAAGCCGGCCTGCCGGCCGGCGTCCTCAACGTCATCACCAATGCGCCGGAAGATGCACCTCAGATCGTCGCTGCGCTGATCGCCCATCCGGCCGTCAAGCGCGTCAACTTCACCGGATCGACCAAAGTCGGCAAGATCATCGCCGAGACCTGCGGCAAGCACCTCAAGCCTGCCCTTCTCGAGCTCGGCGGCAAGGCCCCGCTGGTTATTCTCGACGACGCCGATATCGACGGCGCGGTCAATGCCGCCACTTTCGGCGCCTTCATGCATCAGGGGCAGATCTGCATGTCGACGGAGCGGATCATCGTCGATAGCTCGATCGCCGATCAGTTCGTCGCCAAACTCGCCGCCCGCGCCAGCCAGCTCCCGGCCGGCGACCCGCGCGGCCATGTCGTGCTCGGCTCGCTGATCAGCCTCGATGCCGCCAAGAAAATGGAAGAACTGATCGCCGATGCGACGGCCAAGGGCGCAAAACTTGTGGCCGGCGGCAAGCGCTCCGGCACAGTGGTCGAGGCGACGCTGCTCGATCACGTCACGCCTGATATGCGCGTCTATGCGGAAGAATCCTTCGGCCCGGTCAAGCCGATCATTCGCGTCTCGGGCGAGGAAGAAGCGATCCGCATCGCCAACGACACCGAATACGGCCTGTCATCCGCCGTCTTCAGCCGCAACATCCAGCGGGCAATGGCGGTTGCGGCGCGGATCGAATCCGGCATCTGCCACATCAATGGCCCGACCGTGCACGACGAAGCGCAAATGCCCTTCGGCGGCGTCAAAGGCAGCGGCTACGGCCGCTTCGGCGGCAAGGCGGCCATCGCCGAATTCACCGATCTGCGCTGGATCACGGTCGAGGATTCCGCCCAGCATTATCCCTTCTGAGGGGCAGCAAGGTTTCCGCTGCGGACGGCAATCGTCCCGAAGGTTGAGCGCGCCACGGCCATCCCGGTTGTGGCGCGATCAGAATTTGGGCCGGTGACATTCGCCGCTGCCCGCCGCGACCCTTCAGACCGAGGAACCGCGCAGAGCCTCGGCAAGCTTCAGCCAGAGATCGTGGGGCGGCGAGGGAACCGACCGCGAATCTTCGTCGGAGGCCCGAATATCGGCGACAACCTCTCACCGCCGCCATCATCCGCCGAAATTTTGTGGCCTTGTCCGTGAACCGCTCCGAGCCGCGCTCGCCCAGCACCGTGCGGATCGTTGCGACGGCCAGATTGAAATTTTTCTGCAACGGCCTGAACGCCCCACGGTGTTTGTCCCGCATGCCGACGCGGAGATCCCCGTGGGCGAAGGCCGCCATCGCGTCGTTGAAGTCGGAGAGATTGTCGTCGATCGATGAAATCAGTTCATTGAGTAGCGCCGCCGAGCGGCGAAGATCCGGATCGGTGTAGTCGGCATTCATTCGCCGCGTCAGATTTCCATCCATGGCGGCATTGGCGAATGCTGCGATTTCAGCGCAGAATTTGGCTTTTTGATCTACCGGATCGAGATCGCCGATCTCCCGGCCCTGATAGGTCGTATTCGGTCCGGAGCCGTTCATTGTTTCGACCACAGACGCCGAGCCTCTGCGCATGCATCGCCGCCGGACTTGCGGTGGATCATAAGGGCATAGATGCCTTGCACCATATCGTATTTCCTGCTGACCGATTGCATCGCTGCTATGTGTGAGCGAAACCGGCCCCCTGCCAAAACAGGACCATCCAAGGCAGCAACGCTTTAAAAAAGTCCTTCCTTGCCTCTAAAGTCGGATATTTGCCGCGCAGAACGGACAGCGTCAGCGTGTTTTGACCATGATCCAGCAGCCTGTAGGCTCCGATCGCCGCAGCCGGTTCGATGCGCAGCCTCGACCACCATTCCGATCAACTCCTCCTATTCGACCCGCTTCAAGTCGTTCGGAACGCCATATCCCGATCCGTCGTATTGCAGCCGGTGTTTGTCGATCGTCGTCTTGTCTTCGCTGTTGCAACTATTATCCGTTCCGACCGTATCGACGGATGTCGTCGTCTTCTCGGTGACGACGATGTCGGCAACCGCAGCTTTCGCTGACGGAACCATCGAAAGCGTGCGCGTCGTTTCACTAAACTCACCGGCACACACGGTATCCCATTCTCCATGAATCTCGCCGACGACAATGTTGTCGAGAACCGGCTTCAGCTGATCACCTTCGATCGAGAAGAGCCATAAGGTGGTTTCACCAAATGGATTGGCGCGCGAGCTGCCTTCCAGCGAAACACGCAGACCGAAAGCCGTTTTCCCCGGAGCGAGCTGATAGCGTGCGGTATCGAAGGCGACGCTTCGTACTCGAACGGCGTCGTCGGACATAAGTCCGTCAAGACGCAGCCGCTGCATTATTTTCAGGTTGGTGCTATCGGCGACCAGCAGTTCGATATCCCCTTCGTTTTCCGAATCCGACTGCTCTGTCATCAATGGGACCGCAATCAGCATCAGCTGGGGCTGAGCCGGCCAAACCCGGCAGATCACAGCATGCGGATCGCCATCAACACTATCGTCCTTGGGTAGCGTGATGGTTGCCCCCTCGAACAGAAGAGTACCATCGTCGGCATTTGTCGCGCTCGGATAGGCACGCCGAATGATGTCTGCCGCACGGCCGGCGCATTCATTCTGCCCCGCCGATGCCGCTGGAGCGCCGAGCCCTATCAGGACGATCGGTGCGAAGAACAGGGTTCGGAGGCTCGAAAACCGCTTCATTCATCCTCCGCAAACCAAGCATCGTGCAGCATCATTAAGCCGCGGCGAATCATCCGGACGCGACCATTAGGGCCCCCCGAAAAGCCTTGCGGATGTCCTCTGACTTCGAGCGCAAATGAGCAGTAGCCTCTTCAGTCACCTTCGCACAGACCAAGCATGACCTCATCGGTTCATCGGCATTCGTTTTTCTTATCATATCCGCGTGATCGACACGCACTTCGGGCAGGTTCCACTTGATCCTGGCGTCACGACAAATTTCCGGGAACCTTTTCGCCGCATCTGCATCCAATGTCTGCTTCCAAAGACGCGCCGGCGCTGCGGAAGGCATTCACACGACACAAGGGAGACAGATCATGTTGAAACAGATTTTCGGTGCAGCCCTGATAGCGGCCTCGCTCGGCACGGTTTCACTCGCCGCCGATGCCAAGCCGACCGACCCTCAGATCGCCCATATCGCCTATACCGCGGGGCAGATCGATGTCACCGCCGCTGAACAGGCATTGAAGAAAAGCAAGAATGCCGAAGTCATCGAATTCGCCAAGACCATGGAACGTGACCACAAGGCCGTCAACGACCAGGCGCTCGCCCTCGTCAAGCAGTTGAAGGTGACGCCCGAGGACAACAAGATCAGCCAGTCGCTCTCGGCTCAAGCAAGCAAGGAGTTGAAGACGCTTGAGGCTCTCGACGGCGCGGCCTTCGACAAGGCCTATGTCGAAAACGAAGTCGCCTATCACAAGTCGGTCAACTCAGCGCTGTCCACGGTGCTGATCCCCTCGGCTCAGAACAAGGAGTTGAAGTCGCTCCTGGAAACGGGCCTGACCCTGTTCAAGCAGCACCAGATGCATGCCGAGCATCTTGCCTCGATGATGAAGTAGTTGCGATGAACCTGCTGATGAAATCGCTGCCGCTGCTGTTCGTATTTTGGGCCGGGGCAGCATCGGCGGCAGAATATCAGGTCACCATCACGGGCATGAAATTCAGCGCGCCGCCTGCCGAACTGCATGTCGGCGATGTGATCATCTGGCGAAATGATGATATATTCCGGCATACGGCAACGGCGCGTGACAAGAGCTTCGATATCGACCTGCCGCCGAAATCGGAAGGCCGCGTGACGATCAGCCGAGCGGGAGCGGTCGACTTCTACTGCCGCTTTCATCCCGCCATGACGGGCACACTGGAGATCCGGCCATAGGCCGGGCTCCTGGAAAGACGGGGTAGCGGAGATTTTCCATGACAGCCATTCCGGTTCCGGTCACACGACATCGACCGCTCCCATCGGCACTTGCCGACGCCGACCTCGTGCCGCTGGCAAAAATCGGCGACGAGGTCGCCATCCGCGCCATCATCCAGCTTCACAATCAGCGGCTGTTCCGCACCGCGCGCGCCGTCATCCGCGATGATGCGGAGGCGGAAGATGTCGTCCAGGCGTCTTACATCAAGGCCTTCGCCAGCCTGTCGGCATTCCGGGGTGAGGCCGAGCTTTCGACATGGCTGACCCGAATTACACTCAACGAGGCGCTGGGCCGGGTCCGCGCGCAAAAGAACACCACCGGACTGGAGGAAATCGACATGCAGGCGACATCGGCGGGTGGCCAGGTCGTGCAGTTTCCATCCTCGTTATCGGCGACAGATCCGGAAACCGAGCTGTCGCGGAGCCAGGCGCGGCAATTGCTGGAACAGGCGGTCGACGAACTGCCGGATGACTTTCGCGCCATCTTCGTGCTGCGGGATGTCGAGGGCATGAGCACCGACGAGGCCGCATCCTATCTCGGCATAAGACCCGAAACCGCGAAGACGCGGCTGCACCGGGCGCGGAAGATGATGCGCCAGTCGATTGAAAAACGGCTGTCCGGCGCCTTCTCGGCGCTGTATCCCTTCGATGGCGCCCGCTGCGCTTTCATGGCCGACCGCGTCGTCGCGGCGCTTCGCCAGACCTCCTGATACGGAACAATGCCGCCATAGTGGCGGCGCGCCCATGCACCTGCACTATGAGGCGAGCGCCTGCCTGACGCCGGCGAGGCCGCGGCGCAGGAACGGGTCCGAGTGAATATAGAAGAACTGCACGCCCTTTTCCCGCCAGTGCGGCAGTTCCTCGGCGGTCACGAGCGTACCGGCAATCTTGCCCGCGGCGCGAATCTTGCCGACGGCGCGGGCGACCTCGTCCGTCACAGCTGCCGGGCGCGGCTCGCCGAACGGCGGAGCCGGCGGATAACCCATATCCTGGGAGAGATCGCCGGGACCGATGAAGAACACGTCGATGCCATCGACACGAAGCATCTCGTCCAGATTGGCGATCGCATCCTGCGTCTCGACCATGGCGATCACCAGCCGCTTTTCGTAATCGGATGGCAGGGCATAACGGACGGCATCGACAATCGCGCGCGCCTGTTCCGAAGTCTCGACCATCGGCACCATGATCCCATCGGCGCCGGCATTCAAATAGCGGATGATGACGGGACGTTCGTGCGAATGCGGGCGGACGATTGCAGCGCCGCCGACCGAGCGGACGATTTGGGAAGTCATCCTGACATCCTCGAAGCTCCAAGTGCCATGCTCGCAGTCGACGAAGACCGAATCCGCGCCCAGCTCCACCAGCCGGGCGGCCAGGCCCGAAGAGGAGTGGTGCGGCGTAAACATCGAGATGGCTTCGCCGGCCTGCAGCCGGGCGCGCAGCTTTGCGCCGTTCATGGTTGTCCTCCTATTTCCTTGATTTCGGCATGTCGGGCGTATCGGCTGGCGCGCCGACCCAGCGCGCGGTCTCGATATCGGCCGATGTGTCCCGCATGAAGGTCGGGCAGATGTGAAGCTCGGGGATGACGGCGCCCTTCTGCAGGCTTGCGCAGAGCGCGATTGCCCTCGCCACGTCATGCGGATCGAGCATCACGGCCCGCTCGCTTTCGAGCGGCGGCCGTGCGCGGTTGTCCATGATCGGCGTGTTGGTTTCGCCGGGAAGGATCGTCGTCGCCCGGATGCCCTGGTTTCGATAGGTGTTGTGGACGAAGGTCATGAAGTTCTTCACCCCGGCCTTGGCAGCGCCATAAGCCGCCCCGCCCAGGAGGTTCGGATTGAGAGCCGCAAGCGACGAGACGGTGATCACCGTGCCGCCGCCATTGGCGATCATGTCGGGCAGGGCCGCCTGGGTAAGGTTGAAGACGGCGGTCAGGTTGACGTTGACCGTGGAGTTCCACTCTTCTTCGCTGAGGAAACGTGCGTTCAGCACCTTGCTCGCGCTGCCGGCATTGTTGACGAGAATATCGACCGGACCGATGCCGTCCCTGATCCACTTCACGCTTTCGAAGATTTCCTGCCGCGATTCGATATTCAGAGGCCGGGTAAAGGCCTTGCCCCGCCGCTTCTCGATCAGCCCGGCGACCTCCCGCAGCGGCGCCATCCGGCGGCCTGTGAGAACGACGGTGGCGCCTTCCTCGGCAAGAAGGATCGCGGCCTCGCGACCGATGCCCGTTCCCGCTCCGGTGACGAGCGCGATCTTTCCGTTCAACAGGCCCATAATGGCTCCTCCTATTCCGCGGCCACCGCGGCCGCGCCCTTGTAGCCATATATAAGCTTTGCGGCCTTTGGGGTGATCAGGCCTTCGGCAAGATCCTGCTCGATCAGCACGGCCGGTCGCTCGCTCACCCTGCCCCATCCGCCGCCGCCCGGCGTTTCGACTTCCAGCCGCTCGCCGGTCTTCAGCACGACCTTGCCCTTTGGAAATTGCGGCTGGCCTTCCTTGCTGACCTTGCCCGGCGTGCCGTCCTGTCCGTCGACGACACCGAAGCAGGGATGCCGGACACGCTCGGATGCGAGATAGATATTCATCGCCGAGCGTCCGAGATTGCGCAGGATTGCCCGCTGCCCCAGGCCGCCCCGATATTTGCCGGCTCCGCCGGAATCGGCGATGAGTTCCTTGCGCTCCATCAGCACGGGCACGGCGATTTCGAACATTTCGACGGCGGTCACTTTGCAGTTCGATGGAAAGCTCAGCGTATCCAGCCCGTCGAATTCCGCACGAGCCCCCTGGCCGCCATGGAAATTCTGCACGGATCCGTATTGCGAACCGTCATCCCGGCGGCCGACGCAGTTGGCCGCCCATATGGGGGCGCCGCCGCTGTCGCCCATGACCTTGTCGGGCACCACGCCTTCGAGCGCCCGGAAGATCAGCGAGGGGATCGCATGGCCGATCAAGTTGCGGGAATTGCCCGCCGTCCACTGCTCCGGATTGAGAACGGAGCCAAGCGGAGCGTCGTCGGTGATCGGCGTGATGCAGCCCTCGTTGTTCGGCGTATCGGGATCGAGCAGGCATTTCAGCGCATAGACCGAATGGGCGTAGCGGTAGTTGGTGCGGCAGTTGATCGAGTGGAGAACCTGATCTGATGTGCCGGCGTAATCCACATGGATGGAATCGTCGCCGACGATGACCGTCGCCTTCAAGATGATGTCGGTCTCATAGCCGTCCAGCGTCATCTGCGCCGAATAGCGGCCATTCGGCCACGCCTTGATCGCCTTGCGGGTCTGCGCCTCCGAGCGGGAATGGATGGCCTCGGCGAGGCCATCGACATCGTCGAGGCCATATTCATCGAGGAATTTCACCAGTTCGCGGCCCATGACATTGTTGGCGGCGATCATCGATTCCAGATCGCCCTGGACTTCGGTCGGCAGCCGCACCGATGCGGCGATGATGTCGAGAACGTCCTGATTGGGAACGCCGGCTTTGTGCAGTTTGACGATCGGGAAACGAATGCCTTCCTCGAAAATGTCGCTCGCCTCCGAATGAAGCGGTGCTCCGCCGATGTCAGGCAGGTGAGCGATCGAGCCGGCATAGGCCACCACCTTGCCGTTCTTGAAGATCGGCGTGATCATCGTCACATCGGGCAGATGGCCGGTGCCGATCTCCGGATCGTTGGTCGCGAGAACATCGCCTTCGACAAGTGTTTCCGCCGGAAACTTCGGCAGGAAATATTTCTGGGCCGCCGCCGGCAGCGAGGTGATGAAGACCGGGATGGACCAGGTGCATTGGGCAAGCGCCCGCCCCTTGCTGTCGAGCAGCACGGTGACATAATCGTGGTTCTCACGGACGATCGGCGAGAAGGCCGTCTTGCCGAGCACGTTGTCAGCCTGATCGGCGATGAAGATCAAGCGGTTCCACATGACCTGAAGATTGATCGGATCGTTGAAATCGGTAGCGGTCTTCGACATCGGAATTCGCCTTACTGAATGTTGATCACGAGGTTGCCGTTGGCATCGACGTGGAAGACGCCGCTTGGCCCGACGACGGCCGTGGATTCGCGCTGCTCGACGATCGCCGGCCCTGCGAATTCGCGCCCCACCGGAAGCCGGTAGTGGTCGTAGACAGGCGTCTCAGCATAGGCGCCGAGCTCCGGGAAATAGACCTGGCGCTGCCCCTTCAACGCATCGGCGGCATTGACTTCATGAGGCCGGGTCACCCGATCCTTTTCGCCGCTGGCGCGAAGCCGCCAGGTGATGACCTCGACGGACGCGTTGACCGTCCGGCCGAACAGCTCGCGATAGAGCTTGTAGAAATTGGCGAGCAGCTGCTTGAGGAATTCCTGCTTCGGCAGGCCGCGATCGGGCAGAGCCACGGTGATCTCGTGCCCTTGGCCGACATGGCGCATGTCGACCGTGTAGCGGTTGGTGATCGTCTCCTTGGCGACCCCGGCGGCGGAGACCACCTCGGCACCCTGCGCAGCCAGATCGTCCAGCAGACGGTCGACCGCCGCGACGTCCCAATTGTCGACCGGCATCGGATGACTTGCGGAGAGGTCGACGGCGACGGGCGCGATCAGCAGGCCGATGGCCGAGGTGACGCCTGCCCCCGTCGGGCAGATGATGCGCTTGATGCCGAGCTTGCGGGCGATGCCGTAGGCATGCACCGGGCCCGCGCCGCCGAATGCCACCATGGGCAGCGACCGCGGATCGACACCGAGATCGGTGGCATGCATGGCCGCCGCCTTGCTCATGGATTCATTGACGAGATCGTGAATGCCCCAGGCGCAGCGGTCGACGCTGACATCGAGCAATTTGGCAAGTGCGGCCATCGCTTCGCGTGCGGCGTCCTTCGACACCTTGAAGGAGCCGCCGACGAAGGACTCCGTCCCCATATAACCAAGCAGGATATCCGCATCGGTCACCGTCGGCTGCGTGCCGCCGCGCTGATAGGCCGCCGGACCCGGCATCGCGCCCGCCGAATGCGGGCCGACATCGAGAAGACCCAGCGGGTTCTTTGCCGCGATCGACCCGCCGCCGGCGCCGATTTCGATCATCTGGATCGACTGGATCTTCAGCGGGAAGCCCGAGCCCTTGCGGAAACGCTGATAGTGAGCAACCTCGAGGTCCGTTCCGACCGTCGGCTCGCCGTTCGGGATCAGGCAAAGCTTCGCTGTGGTGCCGCCCATGTCGAAGGAAAGCACGCTTCCCTCGCCGGCGATGCGCCCGAACTCGGCGGCGGCGACGGCGCCGGCCGCCGGCCCGGATTCGATCAGGCGGACGGGAAGTTCGGCGGCGCGCCGGCTCGGCACCAGGCCGCCCGACGAGGTCATCCAGAGAACCTGGCGATCGATGCCTTTCGTGGCGAATTCGCGCTGAAGATGAGCGACGTGACCGGCCATTTGCGGACGGGTATAGGCATTGACGACCGTCGTCGAAGCGCGGTCGAATTCCCGCATCTCAGGGCAGACCTCCGACGACAGCGATACGAAAATATCGGGGTCTTCCTCACGCAGGAGGGCTGCCACACGCTGTTCGTGCTGCGGATATTTATAGGCGTGCAGCAGGCACACGGCGACGGAACGGATGCCCTTCTTCTTCAGATGCGACGCAATTTCGCGGACGGTCTCTTCCTTGAGTTCCGTCATCACCTCGCCATCGGCCGCGATGCGCTCGACGGCGCCATAGCTGTTCGACCGCGTGACCAGCGGATCCGGATATTTGATGTTGAGATCGTAGAGGTCGTAGCGGCCTTCGTTGCGGATGCGCAGCATATCCTGAAAGCCATCGGTGGTGATGAAGCTGGTCTCGACGCCCTTGCGCTCCAGCACGGCATTCGTCACCACCGTCGTCGCACCCAAGACCTGCAGACGTTCGATCGAGATGGCGGAGGAGAATTGTTCCAGGAGTTCCGACACGCCCTGTACGACCGCTTCCGCCGGGTTCTTCGGCGTGCTCAGCACCTTGTGCAAATGGAGATCGCCATTGTCATCAAGCAATGCGAAGTCGGTGAAGGTGCCGCCAGTGTCGAAAGCCAGTTTTGCCATGTTTCCCTCGAAGCAACCGTTGGTCTCATGCGTTTCGGAGACCCTTATGTCTTCTGAGGAGGTTAGGTGATCGGCGACCGGCTTGGCTAACACAGTTGCTGTCTGCCGCCATAGGGTTTGCTTATGGCAGGCGCGGTTGAAAAACGGGTCGGCTCTAAACCGTCTTGATACCCTGATGCTGGCTGCTCATCAGCTTTGCAACGATCTCCAGCAGGACAGCCCGCGCCGCGAGCGCCGGCTCCGACAGAGGCAGATGGTCGGAGACGCAGAGGGAGACGGTCGCTTCGATGACGGGCTTGGTCAGCGCCCGCACCTGCGTGCCGGCGAAATAGGAGGTTTCGGTGACCACCGATGCCGGAAGAATGGTGGACCCCAGCCCTTCCCGTACCGCGGCGTCGAGCGCCGGCACCGACTCGATCTCCGACAGCACTTGCGGATGGGCGCGGGCGCGGGCGAACGCTTCGTCGATGAGCCGGCGAAGCAGATGGCCTTTGCTGGGCAGCAGCAGCGGCAGGGCATCGACCGATGCGAGCGGCAGAGGCTCGGACGGGTCGCCGGGCAATTCCGCGCCCGGCGGCGATACCAGGAACATCTGCTCCCGAAACAGCGGCTGGAGCGTCACCCCTTTGATGGGGTCTGCGGCATAGATCAGCGCCATGTCCATCTTGCCGGTCATGATGAGTTCGCTGAGGATGTGGCCGAAGCTGTCGTTTATGTGGACGACGACGTCGGGGTGACGGGCTTTCATTTCCTTCAGGATCGGCAGCGACAAGGCGCTCGACGTCGAATAGGTCGCAAGCCCGATCGATACCCTTCCGGCCACCGACTTTGCGGACTGGTTCATATCGGTCTGCGCCTGATCGATCTGCTTCAGCATCAGCTGGGCATGCCGATAGAGGATAAGGCCGGCCTCGGTCGGGGTGATGCCGACATTGCTTCGAATCAGAAGCTTGTGCTTGAAATGGGCCTCCAGTGCGGCGATCTGCTGGGAGAGCGCAGGCTGAGCGGTGCGAAGCAGGGCGGCTGCACGCGAAACGCTGCCGGTATCGACAATCTTGACGAAACTTCGCAGTTTTCTAAAATCTACGCTCATGGCCTCAAGCTTCGGTTTACGGAACCTAAGACCTCGGGCGGGAGACGCGCAAGCCCCTCCCGCGTGCGGCAGAATTCAACGCAATTCGCCGACCGCCCGCTCGATGCGATCACAGGCCTCGGTGATGGCGTCCATCGAGGTGGCGATCGACAGGCGGAAATACGGCGACAGGCCGTAGGCCGCGCCCTGCAGGGCCGCCACGCCGACGCCGTCGAGGAGATAGAGGACGAAGTCGAGGTCCGTCTCGATCACCTTGCCCTCAGGCGTCCTCCGGCCGATCACGCCGGCGCAGTTGGGAAAGAGGTAGAAGGCCCCGTCCGGCACCAGGCACGACAGGCCCGGCACAGCGTTCAGACGCCGGCAGGCATAGTCGCGGCGTTCCTTATAGACCTTGACGCTGTCGGTGACGAAGCCCTGGTCGGAGGCGAGCGCATGCGCGGCCGCCGCCTGGCTGACCGAGGACGGGCAGGACGACATCTGCGACTGCAGCTTGTTGATCGCCGCGATCAGCGGCGCCGGCCCCGCTCCGTAACCGATGCGCCAGCCGGTCATGGCGTAGGATTTCGATACGCCGTTGGTGAGGAGCACCCGCTCCTTCAGTTCCGGCACGGCTGCGACCAGCGTCGTCATCGGCTCGTCCTTGAACCAGACCTGATCGTAGATGTCGTCGGAGAGGATCATGATCTCCGGGTGCCGCAGCAGTACCTTTCCGATCTCCCGCAGTTCGTCGCGGCTATAGGCAGCGCCGGTCGGGTTCGACGGCGCATTCAGGATCAGCCACATGGTCTTCGGCGTGATCGCCGCTTCGAGAGCTTCCGGCGTCAGCTTGAAGCCCTGCTCCTGCGGGCATTGCAAGATGACCGGCTTGCCCTCGTTGGCGATCACCATATCGGGATAGGAGACCCAATAGGGTGCCGGAATGATGACCTCGGCATCGTTCTCGACGCTGGCCATCAAGGCGAGGAACAGGATCTGCTTGGCGCCGCCGCCGACGCAGATCTCGTTATCGCCATATCGCAATCCGAGACGCCGCTCGAAATCGCCGATGATCGCCTTGCGCAGGGAAGGCGTGCCGTTGACGGCGGTGTATTTGGTTTCGCCCCGATCGATGGCGGCATGGGCCGCGGCCTTGACGTGATCCGGCGTATCGAAGTCGGGTTCGCCGACCGTCATGTCGACGATGTCGCGGCCGGCCGCCTTCAGCTCGCGGGCGCGCGCCGCCGCCGCCGTGCTCGGCGAAACCTTGATCCTGGAGACGCGTGAGGCTGGCACGAAAGTGCTCATGGATTTGTCCTTGGTTCTTCTTGGGTTTCAGTGAACGGCTTCGGTCTCGCCGCGCATCTTGCCCGTCAGGAAAAGCTCGCCGAGTTCGTCGTGGCTGATCTCCCCCGGTAGACCGTCCCAGATGACCTTGCCGAGCCTAAGGATCACCGCGCGTTCGGCGACTTCCATGGCCTTCTTCGTGTTCTGCTCGACAAGCAGAATGGTCTGCCCGGCGGCATGCAGGCGCAGCAGCTCGTTGAAGACGATGCCGATCGCAGCCGGCGAAAGGCCGACCGACGGCTCGTCGACCAGCAGCACTTTCGGGCGCTGCAGGACGGCCATCGCCACTTCGAGCAGTTGCTGCTCGCCGCCCGACATATTGCCGGCCAGCGTCGAGCGCCGCGTCTTCAGGATCGGGAACAGATCGTAGACATAGTCCCGATCCGCCTTCACTTTGTCGTCGCGCAGCGTATAGGCCGCCATCTGCAGGTTTTCGTCCACCGTCATGACCGGAAAATTGCAGCGGCCCTGCGGCACGAAGGATATGCCTTCACCGAGAATGGCGCGCGACTTGTAGCCGGCAATGTTCTTGCCGCGCCAGTCGATGCTGCCGTCCTTGATCGTCGTCATGCCGTAGAGCGTCTTCAGAAGTGTCGATTTTCCCGCTCCGTTCGGTCCCATCAGCGCCACGAACTGGCCCGCCGGCACGTCGAGATCGACGCCGTTCAGGATATCGAGAGATCCATAGCCGGCACGCAGGCTCTTGATCGAGAGGTTTGAATCAGCCACCGAGATAGGCCTCCCTGACCCGCTGGTCGTTGATGATTTCCTGCGGCAGGCCCTCGGCGAGCTTGCGCCCCTGGTCGAGCACGATCACCCGCCGGCAGATGCTGGTCACCACGTCGATATTGTGTTCGATGATCAGGAAGCTGACGCCGAGCGATTTGTTGGCGTAGAGAATGGTCTCGACCACCCGTTCGATGATCTTCGGGTTGATGCCCGCCATCGGCTCGTCGAGCAGGATCAGCTTCGGCTCCGGCATCAGCATGGAGGCGAACTGGATGAGCTTCTGCTGCCCGCCGGAAAGATTGCCGGCCGGCTGTTTGCGCACATCCCACAACCCGGCCATCCGGATCAGTTCCTGCGCCCGTTCGCGCAATCCCGACACCCGGCTGCGCGACAGCTTGCCGATCCCGAAGGTGGAAAACAGCGACGGGAAGCTGAACATCTGCCCCGCGATGATCAGGTTTTCCTCGACGTCGAGCGATTTGAAGACGACCGTCTTCTGGAAGGAGCGCAGCATGCGCCCCTCGCGGGCGATCCGGTTCAGCGTCCATCCGGTGATATCCTGGCCGTCGAGCCTCACCTTGCCGCTATCGGGTTTGCCGAGGCCGGTGCTGCAATCGAAGAAGGTCGATTTGCCCGAGCCGTTCGGCCCGATCAAGCCGGCGATCTCGCCGCGCTCGACATGAATGCTGACATCGTCGACCGCCTTCACCGCGCCGTAGGATTTCGTGAGATTGCTGATTTCGAGAATGGGAAGACCGGTCATTTCGCGCTCCCGATCGAATCCCAGAGGCGGTTGATGACGGGCGCAAAACCCTTCCGGAACCAGAAGACCAGAACGAGCAGGCAGAGCCCGTAGGCGATCATCCGAAGTTCCGGCGTCACACGCAGGGCCTCGGTCAGGCCGACGAACAGCAGGCTGCCGAAGACGACGCCCGAAATCGTCCCGGCGCCGCCGCCAAGCACAATGATCAGCATCGTCGTCGAATAATACATCTGGAAGGTCAGCGGGCTGACCACCGTCAGATAATGCGCGTAGAGACTACCGCCGACGCCGGCGAAGACCGCGCTCAGCATGAAGACGATCAGCTTGTAACGCCAGGTGGGGATGCCGACGGATTCGGCCAGCGTCTCGTTCTCCCGGATGGCGATCATGTTGCGACCGGCAGGCGAGCGGACGATCATCCAGACGGCGAGCGTTGCCAGAATTCCGACGGTCAGCGCCAGATAATAGAAGGCCGTTGTGCCCGATACGGTGAAGGACAGCGGCCCAAGCGCAAAATGCGGCTTCGGTATGCTGGAGAGGCCCATATCGCCGCGGGTGAGCGAAATCCAGTTCTTGGCGATCGCCTGGCCGATGATCACGAAGCCGAGCGTACACATCACGAAGGATGTCGAGCGCAGCCGCAGGGCCGGGATGCCGAGAGGCAGGGCGATGGCGCCCGCCGCCAGCCCGGCGGCGGCGACATTGACGTAGAACGGCGTGCCGTAAGTGACGGCCAGCAGGCCCGAGGCATAGGCGCCGATGCCGAAAAATGCGGCCTGGGCGAGCGAGAGCAGGCCGGTATAACCGACCAGAAGATTGAGGCCATGCGCCGGCAGCATGAAGATCAGCGCGATGATCAGCGCATGGACGACATAGGTGCTGGCGACGAAGGGGGCGCAGAGCGCGGCCAACAGCAGCAGCAAACCGAGCGGCAGGCGAAGATCGCGGCGCTGCTGTGATTGCGAGACTTCCGTGAGAGACATAGCAAGTCCTCAAATTCGAGAAAGGTTCGGCGGAGCGGCTCAGAAGCGCGCCTGTGTCGAGAACAGTCCATGCGGGCGCCACATCAGCATCAGGATCAGCGTGGCGAAGCCGACGGTGTCGCGGAATTGCAGCCCGACATAAGTGGCAACCAGGCTCTCGGCGATCCCGAGGATCATCGCCGCGAAGAAGGTGCCGCGCACATTGCCGAGGCCGCCCATGATGATGATCGGCAGGGTCTTGAAGGTGATCAACTCACCCATGCCGCCATAGACGCTGACATTGACCGGCGCTGTCAGCACTCCGGAGAGGGCGGCAAGTGCGGCGCCGAGAATGAAGGTCCTGAGCACGACCTGCGGCACATCGATGCCGACCACCTCGCAGCATTCGACATTCTGCGACACCGCCCGCATGGATTTGCCCATCCTGGTATAGGTCACCATCAGTTCGAGGCCGATGAACACGATCAGGCAGACGATGAGGATGATGACGCGCTGCTCGGCCAGGCTGAAGCCGAGGATCGACACGGGTTCGATATAGCCGCCCGAGAAGAACTTGTAGCCGCCGCCGAAGACCAGGATGACGGTATTCTGCAGGACGAGCGCGATGCCGAGGGTGGCGAGCACCCCGGATTCGGCCGGAGCGCCGACCATGCGCTGCATCACGAATTTGCCGACCACATAGGCGATGACGATCGTCGACAGCACGCCGACGACGATCGAGGCTTCATAGGACAGTCCGAGATAGTCGATGGCGAACCATGCTCCGAACGTTCCCAGCATGTAATATTCGCCGTGGGCGAAATTGATGGCCCGAAGCACCCCGAATATCATCGTCATGCCGACCGCGACGATGGCGTAGACGGAGCCCGTCACGATGCCGTTGATGATCTGCTCAAGGATTGTTGAGAACATGGTCCTATCCCCGACGGTGGATCAGTTCGCAGGATACTGGATATCCGCCGCGTAGGCACCTTTGATGCTCGGCTTGCCATCCTCGATCTGCAGCAGGATCATCGGCAGGCGGGCCTGGTTGTGATCGTCGAAGGTCACCTCTCCGACGGCGCTCTTATATTTGATCTTGGAGAGCGCATCGCGCACCTTGGCCTGGTCCGGGCTGCCGGCTTCCTTGATCGCCTGGGCGAGAAGGTGAACCGTGTCCCAATGGACATAGGCGTGGTTGTTCGGCGCCTCATTGTAGGCGGCCGTGAACTTCTCCACGAAAGCCTTGCTCTCGGGGGAATCGAAAGCCGGCAGCCATGCCGCGGCTTCGACCGCGCCTTCAAGGACCTTCGGCGCTGATTTGATAGTTTTTTCGGTGTTGAACTCGCCATTGCCGATCAGGGTCACCTTGCCGGCCAGCCCAAGTTCGAGCATCTGACGGGCGATGATCGGCGTGGTATCGGCAAGACCGTACATGATGATCGCCTGGGCGCCATTGTCGCGGATCTTGGCGAGCACGCTGCGGAAGTCGACCTCGCCTTCCTTATAATAGTCCTCGCTGACGATCTCGCCCTTGAAGTCGGGCAGATATTTCTTGGTGAAGGTGATCGCCGAACGGCCATAATCGCTGTCGACCGAGAGAACGGCGAATTTGGTGAAGCCGCGCTGCTCGGCGGCATATTTCGCCACGATCAGCGCCCGGTTCTCGTCTGTGGGATAGTTGCGGAAGGTCCACTTGTAACCGCCGACACCGGCGCCATAGGTGATCTTCGGGTTGGACGATGCGGCGTTCAGCAGAAGCACGCCCGCATCTTCGGCGACCGGCTGCATTGCCAGAGTGACCGAACTCGAAACGTCGCCGATGATGTAGTTGACCTTGTCCTGGTCGATCAGGCGCCGCGTCGCCGAAACGCCCTCGACCGGCGTTCCCTGGCTGTCGGCGGAAAAGATTTCGATCTTGCGGCCGTCGATACCGCCGGCATCGTTGATTTCTTTGACGGCCAGTTCGGCGCCGTGCAGCGAAAACGCGCCGTAACGGGCATTCGGTCCGCTCATAGGCGATACCAGGCCGAGCCTGATCGTTTCATCCGCGGCGAGAGCGTGTTGCGAGACGCCGGTCATGAGTGCGGTGAAGGAAAGGATTGCCGTGGAAATGCAAAATGCCCGGCGCGTCAAAGTCTTGTTCATGGTTCCCACTCCGTTTGTTGGACACGTCTGATCGGCCCCTGCCGTCATGTGCTCAAATGGCGCTTCGCCGCGGTTCTTGTTGCGCCAGTCTTCTGCTGACACTGTCACAGTAGGTTCATCCATTGGCGCATGGCCAACACAACTCGCTTCTGCCGCCATAGCGAATCTTTATAGCGAAGAGGGTTTCCAAAGCTAGGCGGTGACCGGCTGACAACCAGATCCCCGACATCGCCGAGCGCCGTGCACAGGAAAACGATCCGGTGTCGGACCGGCTTCATCCTCCCCTGCGATATGGGTCTGCACGCGCGCGGCTCAACAGCGGCGATACGATGCTGTCGAAGCTGAGGGTGTCTATGACGCAAGTTCAAGAGCGAGCCCATGCAAGGCTTGCTGCAAGATCGTTCCGGACCTAAAGCCAGAAATCGTCGGACTGAGAAGCGGCGCCCGAGGGGCGCCGCTTAACCTCGTAGCCTATTCCGGCATCCTCTCGCTTATCCCGCGATCCCATCGACAAAAAGCTGGTTCTGCAGCTCGCCGCTCAACCTATCGAGTTCGTCCAAAACATTTCGGATCCGGGCACGCGCCTGGAGCATCTGTTCCAACTCCGGATTGTGGGACTGTTCGGGTGCGACCTGCAGATCGTGAATGTCTATCGAAGTGTTGGAGACCGGGTTCGGAAAGAGGAGGATGTCAGCCATTTGCATTCTTTGTTTCGTTGTTCTGGCGGACAGGAAACGCTCATGTTTCCAGCTCCGATGACTTGGGGGATGCGGCGTATTTCATTGCCGATCGGCCGGAACATCCTTGCTCTTCATGTCGGTGAGCTGCGTGTGTTCGGCAGGTCATAAACGCCGTGTCAGCCTTAACAAATCCCTACTTTCGCCTTCGCGGCAGTCCCACTTTGGGGCTTTGCTGCGCCAAGTGGACAAGCCTGCGACAATCGGATACCACAACCATGAATTGTCGATATCCCGGTCGGTCTGCCGGCCGCGAGATGGCTGACCTCCGCACTTCGGGTCAGGCTTTCAGGCCCCGACACCGACGCAGAAGATCAGAAGGGCGCATGTTAAACGAGCGGCACCCGGTTCGATGCCTGTTCTTAAGATGGAGTTGACCCGCAAACCCGCGCGCTTGGATTTGGGCCACCGGCCGGAGAACGCAGCCACAGGGCGATGATATCAGCCTTGGGCACGGCTTTGCTGTACAGGAAACCCTGCGCCGAGCCACATCCGTTTGCCGCCAGGAAAGCGGCCTGCTCAGCGGTTTCGACGCCTTCCGCCACCACACTCTGTCCGAGGCAGCGCGCGATGGAGAGGATCGCCTTCACCAGTTCCTCGTTCCGCCTGTCAGTGCTGTTGATGAACGACCGGTCGATCTTCAGCGTGTCGATCGGAAAGCGCGCCAGATAGTTCAGCGCCGAATAGCCCGTGCCGAAATCGTCGATGGCGATAGAAAATCCCATGCTTCGGAGTTCGGAGAGCGCCTCCAGCGTTTCATCCTTCTGATCGAGCAGAAGGCTTTCGGTTATTTCAATTTCGACCCATTCCGCGCTGCAACCGGTCTCGCCGAGAATTTCGACGATCGACCTCACCAGTCCGGCGGATTGGAATTGTTTGACCGACAGATTGACCGCCACCTTGTGCGGTGTCTGGCTATCGGCATTCAATTCGGCCGCCGTCTGGCACGCCTCGCGCAGCACCCATCGCCCGAGTTCCACAATCAGCCCGGTGTCTTCCGCAACCGGAATGAAACGGGTGGGAGGAATCATGCCCATTTCTGGGTGGCGCCATCTCAGCAAGGCTTCGCAGCCGACCATTGCGCCGCTGTCCAGAAGCACCTTCGGCTGGTAATGCAGTTCCAGTTCGCCGCGCTCGATCGCACGGCGCAACTCCGATTCCAGCCGCATCCGCTCTTCGGCGTTTGCCGTCAGGTCCTTCGAATAGAAACGAAAACTGTTTCGCCCGGAGCGTTTGGCGAGATACATCGCCGAGTCGGCGTATTTCACAAGGTCGTTGGCATCGGCGCTGTCATTGGGATAGAGCGCGATGCCGACGCTGCAAGAAATGAAGACCTCCTGGCCATCCAGCAGGAAGCGCTCCCTGAACTTATCGAGGATATTGTTGGCAATCCGGCCGAGATCATCGCCCTGGCTGATATCCGGCAACAGGATCGCGAATTCGTCGCCACCGAGACGGGCGACGGTGTCATAGTCGCGAACGCTCGCATTGAGACGGGCCGCCGCCTGACAGAGCAAATCGTCGCCGACGGGGTGGCCCATCGTATCGTTGACCACCTTGAAGTGATCGATGTCGATCAACATCACCCCGGCCCGTTGGCCTCTCGATCCGGCCGAGGTGATCATCTGCCGCAGCCGATCGTTGAACAGCGACCGGTTCGGTAGCGACGTCAGGGAGTCATAGAAGGCCATCTGGTGGATCTTCTGCCGGGAAACATTCAACTCGGTAACGTCGCGTGCCACACCGAGAACGCCGACGACGTCTCCCGCTGCATCGATAATCGGCACCTTGCGTGTTTCAAGAAGAACAGATTGGCCCTTCTCCTTGGAAACGACCCATTCCTCGTCACTGACAATGCACTTTCCCGCCTTGACCGCCGCCTTGTCGGATTCCCGAAAGTACCGGGCCCTCTCAATATCGAACAACTCGAAATCCGTCTTTCCGACAACGTCCGCTTCGGCCAATCCTGTCAGCCGTTCGAAGGCGTGATTGCACATCACATGGACCCCGTACATGTCCTTGACCCAGACCATATCGGGCATGGTCTGAAGCACGCTCAACAGCTGCATTCGCACAAGGTTGATGGCATCTTCCGCCAGCTTTCGCTCGGTAATGTCCCGTGAGAATGTCAGGAGCGTGGTGGCCGCCGCCGGATCGGCGCTTGGCCGCTTGGCTATTGACAGCTCGAACCATCGCGTCTCACCGTTCGGCAAGGAGATGGAAATGCATCGTCCGTAGGCGACTCCCTCTTTTTCGGCCTCGCGCAGAGCCTCCATCGCGATGGCCGCCTGATCCGGCGCAAGAACGTCGTTGACCGTCCTGCCGAGCAGCATCTCCTTTTGCTGGGCCAGCAGCTCAGGATTTCTTGTCCAAACCTGAAGATAACGGCCGCCCTCGTCCACCTCGAAGAGAACATCCGGAATGGCGGCAATGATCCCCTCTGCGAATTCAAGCGCCTTCTTGAGCTCCCGCTCAGCCGGCTTGTGTTCGCTGATATCGACGACAAGGGCCGGCTGCGGCAGCGATTGGGACAACGTCATGACGGATCTCCTCACCATGGACATCAACCGAATGCATCATCCATCCAATCGAGAATTTTCTCGGAAAGGCCGCCCAAGTCATTTGAGGCGAAAACAGCGATCCGAAGATATCACCGCAATGGCATCGGTCCGCGCGGACCGGGCACTTCGGCTTCGACCTGAATATGCGGTGACAAAATTTAAGAGATTGCTGCCGTCTCCGGTGCCGCCGTCACTTTCGACGCGCGATACGGATCGGGCTGCGCAATATGGATATCCACAGTTCTCACACCCCGCTCCCGGCTGCCGTCGGCTCGCCAGCGTTGCGAAAATGAGCCAGCTGAGGAGGTCGCACGATCCGACCGGGCCACAAACGCGCATCCATTATCCGAAATCCGAACCCGCTGGCCAAATCACGACGCTTTCGTGCCGGCTTCCATGCAAGGACCTGGTTTCGTTGCGTTTTCATAAAAGTGTTTACGCTTCTGAAACCAGACCATCGACAATTTTGGGTCACCGAATGAGGTGCTGCTTGTACTTCTCCGCCATGATGACGGGTTCGGAGACGAGCCAGAAATCCACGCTTTCGTCAATCGAGATGGCGTGCGTTCAGAGGTGGAAATGTTCGATAATTCGCATGCGCGTGACAGCCGTTATCCCAAGTGCAGCGCCCAGAGCATTCCCGTCTGGAACTGTTGACGCGTCCGTATTCGTTCGCTGGATGCCTCCTGGCATTGTTGCCACACCGGCGCCGATTGCGGCGGCGGTCCGGAGAGCGCACATCAGCGATGTGAAGCCTATTCCGGTGCGCCCGCGCTCGATGCGCGGACCGCGGCCATGATGGCCAACCAATCTCTAGATAGTGATCGTGACGCAATCTCCGCCCGCCGGAGGCTGCTTGGCCGGCTTGTATTTTTCCTGATGGAGCGCGAATGGTGGTGGGATCGGATTTGGAAAACGCGGTGATGCCATCAGGCGAGTCCCATTCCTCCGTGGCGAAATATATCCGCTCCATCGGGCGGCATTACGTCATCGCCGTCGTCGTCATGACGGTTCTGATCGGGGCAACCTTTGTGACCGTGAAGGTAGCGCTCGATCGCCATTCCCTGCAGCAGAACATCAGCTATCTGATCGGACGCCAGTTCATTCGTTTCCAGCAGCTTGCCAATCAGACGCGAGCGATCATGCGCGCTTCGGCCGATCCGAATATGCCGGAATATATCGTCAGACCGATGGTCGAGGACGTTCAAAAAGCGATCGATGATATCCGCGCGATGAGCGCACAGTTGAACGCGTTGAATATCGCGGTGGACGCAAATCTTCTCGAGCGGCTGAACGGCCGGGATGCTGCATCTGAAAAATTGCGCGTGGAACTCGACGGACGGCTGGAGGATTTCCTTGGAAGGGCTGAACGCGTCGTGTCCGCGAAATTGCTGGATCGGCGGGAGCGATACAGCTTCTGGGGACCGATCGACTTCGCCGTTTCATCCGACAGCATGCTGATGCGTCAGTTCGGCGCCTTGATCGAGAGTGCGCATGACCGGAGCGATATGAGCATCGACCATACCCGCCTGATCAGCGCGGTGCTCCTCAGCCTGACCGCAGCCACACTCATCCTGGCCACTCTCATCCTTTTCATACCGCTCCTCGTCAAGCTGCGCACCGAGCACCGGCGAACCCTCGATTTCGAGATCAAGCTGACGCATCTGGCCCATACCGACACGCTGACAGGCCTCGGCAACCGATCATCGTTCAATGAGGCGCTGAACGGACTGTTTGCTTCCTTTGAGCGGACAGGCGCCGGCTTTTCGATGCTGCTGGTCGATCTCGACCACTTCAAGGCCACCAACGACAGCTTCGGCCATCCGGCAGGCGACGCGGTTCTCAGTCACGTCGCCAGTGCGTTGCAGAAGACTTTTCGCGCCGGCGACATGGTCGCGCGGCTTGGCGGCGACGAATTTGCTGCTCTGCTTCCCGGCATTTCGGATGCGGCAACGCTTGAGGGTATCGCCGAGCGCGCAGTCGCTGCCATTGCAACGGAATGTCATTTCGAGGGCCGGTTGCTGCCGGTCTCGGCCAGCCTCGGCGGGGCGCTCGTACCAGGCCATGCGTCGGACGAAGCCACACTCATGCGCATTGCAGATCTGGCGCTTTATGCCGCCAAAGCCAAACGCAACACCGCCGTCATCTTCGACGAAGCATCCTTCGCCCAGCGACTGGAGCAGAACCGGCTTGCCGCAGCGCTCGCCGTCGCCGCCGACCGTGACGAGTTCGTTGTCTATTACCAGCAGAAGGTCAATCTCCAGACCGGCGAGCATCTCGGCTTCGAGGCGCTGGTGCGCTGGCGCCATCCCCAACTCGGCATTCTGCCGCCCGGCCGCTTCCTGCCGCTCATGGAAGGCCATCTCATCCAAAGCATGACGCGCTGTATCGTCAATACAGTCGCTCGCGATCTCAACACGTGGAAGGCGGCGGGGCTCAGGGCCGGGTCGGTTGCCATCAATCTGCCGGAAGCCCTGCTGGTCGGCGACGATGGGTACACCCTCATCGCTGCAGCGGTGGAAGCGAACCGCCTCGACTGGCTCGATTTTGCCATCGAAGTCACGGAAGACGTCTTCCTCAATCGCGGCGCCAATCAGATCGCCGAGACCATTTCGCGTTTCCGCAAGCATGGAGTGTCGGTCTCGCTCGACGATTTCGGCACCGGCTTTGCGTCGCTCGTGCATCTGCGCGACTTTCCCTTCGACGAACTCAAGATCGACCGCAGCTTCGTCGCCGACATCGGCAAGGATGTTCGCTCGGAGCAGATCATCCGAGCGATCATCGACCTGGCCCGCAACCTCGGCAAAAGGTGCGTTGCCGAAGGCATCGAGGACGAGGTCCAGCGTCATTTCCTTTTGAATGCCGGTTGTGAGATCGGCCAAGGTTATCTGTTCGCCAAGCCGGAACCCGCTGCCACGGCGGTCGAACGGCTGGCGCGCTGGCCGGCGCCAAGCAGGTTATCACGGCGACCACGCACAATGCGGGCTGAAACTGTCTCCTGAGTGAGGCGCGCACCGGCGGTGCGGCAGGGTTCAATAAAAAGAGGGGTAAGCGGATGAAACGGGGAAACTTTCGAGCGTGGTTTGTTGCGGCTTTGGCGGCCGCAGCTCCCGCGGGACCGGCTGCGGCGGGGCAGGCTGCCGAGGGGCAGGATGTAGCGGTTGACGTCGTGCATTTCTGGGTATCGAAAAGCGAAGCCGCGGCGCTCGACGTTTTCCGCAGGGCCTGGGCAGCAGCCGGCAACCAGTGGGTCGATATGCCGGCAGAAAACAAGGTCGCCGTCCAGCGGGTCGTAAGCGACCGCATCGCCAACGGGTATGCACCGGCAGTGATGCAGTGGAATGCAAACGAGGGATCGCGCGAACTGCCGGAAATGGGGATCGTGCAGGATATAGATGAGGTCGCGCAGGCGGATCATTGGCAGGACGTCATTCCTGCGACGGTTCTTGACCGGATTTCCTACAAGGGAAAGGTCTATTTCGCGCCGACCAATATCCATGCCGAAAACTGGCTCTGGACAAGCAAGGCGGCACTGGCCGACGCCGGCGTGAAGACGCCGCAGTCCTGGGATGAGCTCTTCGACGCGGCTGAAAAAATCAAGGCGACGGGACGTCTGCCGATCGCGCTCGGCGGCACGCGGTGGGAAGTGTCGCTCATATTCAACGACATCATCTATCACAAATTCGGGCCAGAGGGTTACGCCCGTCTGATGAGCGGCGATGCCGCGCTGGTGCAGGACCCACGCATGATCGAAGCTCTGGAACTGTTGCTGCGCCTGTCCAACTATGTGGAGCCGATCGAACAGCGCAAGGACAAGACATGGGCCGATGCCACGGCGGCGGTGGGCCAGGGCAAGGCCGGCATGCAGTTCATGGGCGACTGGGCCAAGGGCGAACTTGTGGCGCGCGGCTACAGCGTCGACAAGGATTTCGATTGCAGCCTCGTTCCCGGCACGTCCATCGCCTATTTCATGGTGATCGATGCCTTTGCCTTTCCGCTGACCAATCGGGACGGCACGGCGGAAGCTCAGCAGGCTTTCGCGCGCATGGTGCTCGACCGCGACAATCAGGTCGCATTCAGCCGGATCAAGGGGTCCTTGCCGGTGCGCACAGATGTCGATCCGTCCGGACTCGATCGTTGCGGCAAGCTTGGGCTGGAGATGATCAAGGCAAAGAAGGGTGAAGTCAGCGCCCAATCCCAGGCCATGCCAACCCAGATGTCGGAGGGCTGGATCGCCGTGGTGGGCGACTTCTTCAATAACAGGAACATGTCTGCGCAAGAGGTTCAGAAACGTTTGCATGACCTGCTGATGCAGCGCTGAGGGCACGGACATCGTGCCCGCTCGAGACGTGATCGGCGCCGTGAAAGACGGTCAGGTGGCGTTGCGCGAATATCCATAATTCGCAGGCATATCCAATACACGCAGAAAACGACGCGCGGGAAACCCGTTTCCCGCCCGAACTTGCAAGTTTTAACAAAGGCTTAAGCTTGCTGGATACATCTCGCATTAGTATTTTTCGATGTGCTGCGGCGGTGGTTTTTTGAAGTCAGCTCTTTCATTTTCATTGGGTCGATGTTTCCACGCTCTTCGCGGCCTCGGAAGGGACAGAACCGGCAACGTCGCGATCGTCGTTGCCCTCACCCTGGTGCCGATGCTCGTCGCGGTCGGCGCAAGCTTTGACTATATTCGCAGCTACAATGTCCGACAGAAAATGCAGAGCGACCTTGATGCCGCCCTGATCGCCGCGGTCAAGCAGATCAACAACACCGCGGATACCGACGCCCTCAAGGCGAAGGTCTCCGACTGGTTCCATGCGCAAGTGGAAAACAGCTACACGCTTGGCGAAATCGACATCGATACCGCCAATCACAACATTACGGCGACGGCAAGCGGCACCGTGCCGACGACGTTCATGAAGATCGCCAATATCGATACCGTCCCCGTCAGTGTGGGAAGCGCCGTCAAGGGCCCGGCGACGTCCTATCTCAACGTCTATATCGTCATCGACACGTCTCCGTCGATGCTTCTGGCGGCAACGACGTCAGGTCAGTCGACCATGTATTCCGGCATTAAATGCCAGTTTGCCTGCCACACCGGCGATGCACACACTGTCAGCAACAAGACATACGCCAACAACTACGAATACAGCACGGCAAAGAACATAAAACTGCGCGCCGATGTAGCCGGTGACGCCGTCAGAGACGTGCTCTCCCTGATCGACACGTCAGACAGCAATCATGAACGGATCAAGGTCGGATTGTATAGCCTCGGCGATACGCTGACGGAGGTTCTTACCCCGACGCTGAGCACGGACACGGCGCGCGCGCGCCTCAAGGACGCGAGCTACGGCCTCACCAGCGCGACCTCGAAGGCGGCAACCTATTTCGATGTCTCACTGGCAACGCTCAAGCAGAAAGTCGGCGCCGGCGGGGACGGAACCACCTCGGGCACACCGCTCAAGCTGGTTCTGCTGCTGACCGATGGCGTCCAGTCGCAGCGCGAATGGGTGACCGACGGCGTAAACAAAAATAGGACGTCCGGGGCATACTGGAACAAAGTCGCGCCGCTCAATCCTGATTGGTGCGGCTATCTGAAGAATCAATCCAACACGATGGCCGTGCTTTACACCGAATACCTGCCGATCACGACGGACTGGGGTTACAACGCAACTGTCGGCTCGACCATGGCGAGCGCCAACTGGAAGAACACCTGGGGCGGCACAATGCAGAGCGGCGTCTCCACCAGTATCACCAGACGCGACTACATACCCTATGCGCTGGCCGACTGCGCATCCTCCAAGAGCCTGTTCCTGTCGGCATCGTCGTCGACAGAGATCACGGCAGGCCTGTCGACGCTCTTCACGCAATATCTCTCTTCCGTGCGGCTGACCCAATGAAGCGCGGGAAACGGTTCGCACCGCTGCGCCGCCTGATCGGCGACCGGAAGGGGGCTGCTGCGATCGAATTTGCGATCCTGGCCCTGCCGCTCTTCATCATATTGTTCGGCATTATCGAAGTGTCGCTGATGTTTTTCGTCAACTCGGCGTTGGACGCTTCGGTGCACAAGGTCTCGCGGATGATCCGCACCGGCGAGGTGGCGTCCTCCAAGATCACATTGGCCGGTTTCAAGGCCAAGATATGCGAAGACATGCTTCTGTCGTTCGGCTGCTCCAGCGGTCTCGTCGTCAAGGTGAACGTGCTTTCCGACATGTCGTCCGCAGCCCACACCGATCCGATCGACAGCAGCGGCAAACTCGCCGTCACCGAGACTTATGATATCGGCAAGGGCAGCGACTACATCCTGGTTCAGGCGTTCATGCCATGGACGGCCGTTGTCAGTTTCTTCAACCTGTCGAGCGCCAAGCTTTCCGACGGCCGCTATCTCCTCGGATCTTCCGCTCTGTTTCGCAACGAGCCTTTCTGACATGAGCATGAAACGGAGCCTGTCCCTTTTCCGCTTCGCGCAGTCCGGCATCCGTCGTCTCGTGCGCGATCGGTCGGCTGCTTCGGGCGTGGAATTCGCGCTCGTGCTGCCGATCCTGCTAATGCTGCTGTTCGGCACGGCCGATCTCGGCCATGCGCTGACGGTCAGCCGCAAGATCGACGAGATCGCCTCATCCACGGGCGACATGATTGCCCAGCAGAGCGCCTGGACGAAGTCCGACGTCGCCAAGCTTCTTTCCGGCGCCAGCTTCATCCTGCAGCCCTACGAGACCACCGAACTGACGATCACGGTCGCGGTCAACGACGTCAATACGAGCGGCAGCGCGACCGTCAACTGGTCTGCCGCGCTCAACACCTCGGCGGTGAATTCCGGCACGGCGAGCGCCGTCGCAATCCCCTCCAAAATCCAGGAAAAAGGCGTGCAGGTGGTGCTGACCCGGGTGCAATACACATTGACGACACCGGTCTCGGCGTTCTTCTCAAATTTCACCGGCCAGAACGGCTACAGTTTCGACCGCTATTTCTTCAACCGCCCGCGCGTGAGTGACACGATCACTTACAAGTAAGCCGAACGCCCGCCCGCCGGATCGTCAAACCAACGCCCCATACGCTCGGGCCGGTTGTCGCCGGACCGACAAAGATTCATTGCTGCGGCCGATGATAGTGAAGGATCAGGAAATGACAGCAAGAAGGGTTCGCGGCGGCATGGGACGGCTGCCGGTCATGGCGGCGATCGTTCTGGCGGCCGCGCTCTATTCGGATGGCCCAGCCGGTGCCGCGCCGGGGGAACGGCAATGGTCGCAGGATCCGGGCAGCCACTGCAAATTCGTCACGCCGGCCTCCCTGACCAGCGGCCCCACTTTCTGGATCGGCGGCTGCGTCGATGGGATGGCGTCGGGGGAAGGCATGCTGCGCCGCCGGGACGGCGATCGGGTCGGCCCAGCCTTCTTCGGCCGGATGAAGGAAGGGGTCCCGGAAATCGGCGTCGTCGATCTGACAGACGGATTCAGGGCCGGCCGTTTCAGCGGCGGCGACATCGGCGGGCAAGCCGAGGCCGACCCACAGGACAGGCTTGACTCCTTTCGAATCGCGGCTGAAGCAGCGCGGGCGGTCCGCGCCAAATATGCCGCCGAGAAGAATGCGGGATCGGCCCTCCACTATAAAGAGCTTGCCGACACATTGGAGCAACAGACGGATTGAAGCGGCTTTCAATGCCCCTGGGGCAGGGAATCCCGCGAAAGCCTCGGCGCGAGGTTGGCCCTCTCAGCCACCGAGCCTGACGATGCCGTAAGGATTGAACTTGAACTCGCCCACTTCATAAGTGGAATTGAAGGAGAGACTTGCCCGCCGATCCTTCAGCGTCGGCTCCAGTCCCCGCTCGGCGATCTCGTCGGCAACCGCATCCATGATGGCGACGATCTGCCTCTCGCTGCCGGCCGTGTCAGGCACATAGACATCCGGCAGTCCGACGAGATGAAAGCCAACGCTTTCGAGATATCCCCGTGCCGAAAGCGGCCGCTTCGCAAAGGCCAGCCGGCCAATCCGCTGCTGGGCCAGCATATCGGCGGCCTTCTGTGCCTCGGCGCCCTGCCGGATCAGCTCTCGCCAGCGATCGAGGCCGTGGGCGATACCGGCGCTTTCACCCTTCACTGCAACCGCTCCCGCGCCGATCAAATGTTCGACAAGGCGGAGCGCCAGCATCGAAACCTTCACCGTCTCCGCCTGCGCCATGCTCGGTCCGAGGATGTAAAGGACCGACTGATGATCGGCGACGGCTTTCTCGTCTGCCTGATCCCACACATCCGGTTCAACCCGATCCCAGCAGACATCGAAGGACCGGCTCATACGATCATCCGGCTCGGCCTGCGAATAATCCTCGTCGATGCTGAATCCGGCGGCGAAGTCGGTAATCGCCTGCAATGCCGCCTCGGACAGATGGCTCAGGTCGCGATCCCGCCCCAGAAAACAGAGGACATGCCTTGGAGTCACCGACGATGCCTCGGCCTCGGTCTGCATCTTTTCTTCACCGGAAGCCGGACCGGGTTCCTTGGCAGAAGACGGCCCCCATCCAAGGATGGCCCATAGGGTCCCCAACAGCGCGCGACGCATGAGATTCACGATCGATGCCTTTCGTCCCGTCGAATGTTTTGAGCTCCCTCAGCTTGTAAACATCCGAAATCCGAAACGAAAGACATCGTCATCGCCAAAGGCGATGCTCAGGCCCAGATGTCACCTGGGGTGAAACCTTCGGTGAAGGGATCGTCATTGTCGAGGACCAGGGTATTCAGGCCTGAGATCCAGCTGGTGCCGGTCAGCGTCGGGACAACGGCGGATTGGTCGCCGATCCTGGCTTCCTCGACCAGCCTGCCGGTATAGATATTGCCGAGAATCCCCTGATGCCGGAAGTCCTGATGGAGCGGTAATTCGCCCTTCGCATGCAGAACGGCCATCTTCGCGCAGGTGCCGGTGCCGCAGGGGCAGCGATCGAGCGCACCCGTCCAGGTGGCTGGCTCGTCCCAGGAAAGATCGCCTGTCGCCATCGTCACCGTGTTCTTCCAATCGGCGTTCGGATCGTCCGTCGGTCCCGACAGCTGTGAGATCGTGATGCCGACGCCCGGATAATGCGGATGGGCAACCGGCAATTGTTCGATGGCGGCCTGGCGGATCATCGCGGAAACGCGCGCGATCTCCCGCCCGTGTGCCGGGATTAGTTGAAGGCCTTTGAACTGCCTGACATCGGCAATGACATAGAACATCCCGCCCCATCCGACATCGACTTTCACCTTTCCAAGATGCGGCACATCGATGACGGCATCGAGATGGGCGGCAAATGCCGGGACGTTCTTGAAGGTCACGTTCTTGACCTTGCCGTTGCTGCATTCCGCCTTGACGCGGATCAGGCCGGCAGGCGCCTCGAGCACCAGCTCGGTGACCGGCTCTTTCATCGGAAGCATGCCCATTTCCAAAAGCACCGTCACCACCGAAATGGTATTGCCGCCGGACATCATCGGATATTCGACCTGCTCGAGGATGATATAGCCGGCATCGGCTTCCGGGTGACAGGGCGGCACGATGATGTTGCAGCAATAGGCGGGATAGCCGCGCGGCTCGCGCAGCATCAGCTTGCGCAGCTGGTCGTCGTTGCTCTCCAGCCATTTCATCTTCTCATAGACGGAATTGCCGGGAATATGCGGAATGCCACCCGTGACCACGCGCATCGGGGTGCCCGCATGGGTGTCGACTGCGTGAATCGTTCTTTTGAATCCCATAGTTTCTCCTCCACTGTGCCGTTTGCGAAACTGCCGTCTCCGTCGGACCACAGCCCACATGTCGGCCCTTGCTTTGTAATATCGTATACGATCTCTTTTATTCAAAGTCACAGCGCTGTCAATCACCAAAGTCATGTTTATTGACACAGATGTACATTTTCCCTTTCGGCGTCTCGGCGCTGTTGCTAAGGAATTCCATGGGCCGGAAGTTATCGGCCGAGAAACGGGCCGTGTCGGATGCTTCAAAGCATCGGCAGTCGAGGAAACACAGGGACGGAGATTTCAGATGTCGGATGAGGTCGTGCTCAATCAGGCGGAAGCCGAGGCCCTGGCAATGCGGGCCTGCCTGGCAGCCGGCGCAACGGAAGCCACCGCCCGATCCCTCGTGGACGCCACCTTGTCCGCCGCGCTCTACGGACCTTCGACACTCGGCTTTCCGCATATGGTCGATTACCTCGACAGCTTTCGCGAGGGCCGCATCAACTGCAATCCCTCGCCGGCATGCGAGCGTCCCTATCCCGCCTTCTTCGTCGCGGATGCCGATCGGGGCATCGCCCAGCTCGGTCTCGATCGCGTCTTCGACGATCTCGTCGCGGCCACGCGCAATTTCGGGGTCGCCGTCTTTACGCAGAGGAACAGCTATACGGCGGGGGAACTGGGCTATTATGTGCGCAGGCTTGCCGGCGAAGGAATCGTCGGCATCGCCGCGACCAACGCCAATGCCATGGTGGTTGCGAAGGCCGGCGGCCCAGCCGTTTACAGCACGAACCCGATGGCCTTCGGCTTTCCGCTGGGAGAAGGATCGCTGCCTCTCATCATCGACCAGGCTTCCAGCGCCACCGCTTATGTCAATATCGTCGCAGCCGCAGCCGAGGGGCGCGCCATCCCGGCCGGATGGGCCGTCGACGAAGCGGGTAACGACACCCAGGATGCGGCAAGAGCGCTTGGCGGAGCGCTGCTTCCTTTCGGCGGACGCAAGGGCGCCAATGTGGCGCTGATGGTGGAAATGCTGTCGGCGGGCCTCTCCGGCGGCCCGTGGTCACTGGACACGCCGTCTTTCAGAGAAGGGAACGACAGCCCTGCCGTGGGATTGACCGTCGTGGCGATGATGCCGGGGCGCAGCGGTGATAGTCTTGTTGAACGCGCACGACGGCAGGCTGACCGCCTTCAGGAACACGGCGTATTCGTGCCCGGTGTCGACGGCATCGAATATCCCCGATCGCCGTCGCAAGGATTGAAACTGCCGCGCGCAGTCTTCGAGGCCATCGTGAAGATCGCGGGCGCCTGACAGCCCGGCATCGATTGGGGAAGGCCGCTCATCCAGGCTTTTTTGCCGGAAGATGTTCGAGGAGCGATCGGCAGGCGCTCATGATGTGCGCATAGACGAGGCTTGCCGCTTTTTCCTCATCCCGCTTCCGGCACGCTTCGATGATTTGCCGATGCTCGCGATCGGCCGTCTCCTGGCCATGCGACAGCGTCAGTTGCACCCGGAGATATCGCTCCAGCCGGTCGTTCACCGAACGGATCGTGTTGACGAGGAATGGCCGCTCAGCGTCCTCGTAAAGACAGCTATGGAAGCGCCAGTTCAATTCCGACCAGCGCGCCACATCCGTTTCCTTGGCGAAGGCGTCGCAATAGGCCAGAGCCGTTTCAAAGGTCTTTTCGGTCATGTGCGGGATCGAGAGCTTGATGGCGTTCGATTCCAGAATCGCCCTAACCTCGAAGATCTGGGCGATCTCCGGCTCCGAGACGCTGGTGACGGTCGCGCCCTTGTTCCGGTGGAATTCCACCAGGCCTTCGGCCTCCAGACGTTTCAGCGCCTCCCGGACAGGGATCTTGCTGACATTGAACAGCCGCGCCACATCGTCCTGCCGGATCGGCTCGCCTTCATCAAGCGAGCCGTCCGCGATCGAATCCCGGATGAATTTCAAGATCACGTCCGAGGCCGTGGGCGCCTTTCCGAGATTGGTCACCTGAGCGGTGTTGAAAGGCATTCCCGGAGCTCCTCGTTTCGCACCCGACGCATATCCCCATTGGGATATCGTAGACGATCCCGATGCTCAAGGCCGATCGGCGCTTTCACGCCACGGCCTGCGCTCCAGTGATTTCCACCAGCGAGCCGCACATGAAAGCCGCTTCATCAGATGCCAGGAAGGCAACGAGCGCCGCCACCTCCTCCGGCCTGCCGATCCGGCCATAGGGAACGAGTTTGTCGAGATCGGCGATCGTCCGACCGACGTCGGCTTCGAACATCGGGACGTTCCTCTTTTTCTGTGCGCGAAGCGTGCGATCCCACTCGTCGCCTCTAGCCGATTCTACTGTTTTCTTGTTGGCTGCGTGTCGACAAAATCAAGCGGAAAAATTACATTGCTGGCACGCTACGCGAGAACTACACGACGCGCTGGGACCGCTGCGGGCTGCGGAGTAACAGTGATGATCAACAGCATTGGATTCGTCGGCACCGGCGCGATCACCGAAGCGATGGTTCGCGGGCTTCTGGCCGCACCGGCCTATGCCTCCGAGATCCACGTTTCGCCGCGGAGCGCGCACATTGCCGCCACGCTGGCAGCCGAATTCGCCTCCGTCAGGATTGCCGGGGACAACCAAACTGTCGTCGATCGCAGCGATATGGTCTTCCTGGCGATAAGGCCGCAGATCGCCGAGGAAGTCGTGCGCACGCTGTCGTTCAGGACCGGCCAGACGGTGGTCAGCCTTGTCGCGGCCACGGAGCGCCAGGCCCTGCTCGATTGGATTGGCGCCGATATCGATCTCGTCCAGGCCATTCCCCTGCCCTTCGTCGCACAGCGGCAAGGCGTCACTGCCATCTATCCCGCCAATGCCACCATCGCGGCGCTGTTCGACACGCTTGGAACGGCCGTCCAGTGTCAGTCGAGGAAGGAATACGATCTCCTCGCAGCCGCAAGCGCTGTCATGTCGACTTATTTCGGCGTCATGGAGTCGATCACCGGCTGGCTGGAAAAAAGCGGCCTTGAAAGGGCAAAGGGCCAAGCCTACATCGCCCCGCTTTTTGCAAGCCTGGCGCAGAAAGCCAACAGCCCCGGCACCGAGCCGTTCAGCGCGCTGAGCCGCGAATTCGCCACCAAGGGCGGACTGAACGAGCAGGTCCTTTCGGAATTCGACAAGCAAGGCGGTCTTGACGCACTCAACGGCGCCCTCGATGGCGTGCTTGCCCGCATCGAGGGCCGCAGGAGCTGAGGCGCATGGCATCGGCACGGATGCGAACAGCTCTCGGCGCCGTCCTTGCAGCCGCCTCGGCCCTTCTCGGCGGAAGCGTCTTGGCACATGCCGAGGCGGCAAAACCACCGGCCGCTTCCACCGTCATTCTCTCGCTCTCACCACGGACCGTTCGTTGGGCCACCGTCTACAAGGTTCCCGACCCCGCCGGTCATGATCCCTATTACCATGTCGAGGTGATCGAGAAGGAGCGGCATACGCCGCCGTGGCAGTTCAAACGGCTTGCCGCACATATCGTCGTCACGTCAGAGGCTTTGGAGAGGAGCCTTCTCGAACAGAAAGCAAAGACCTATTTTTACAAGGACATCGAGTTCCGGATCGCCTACCAGGCCTGGCGTGAACTATCTCAGGCGCAAAGGGACGCCGTGGTTTGCCGCACGGCAATTCTCGAATGCATCGGCAAATCGGATTCGATGTGACGTGCTTTAGAAGGTCGGCGGCGTGCAGGCGCTGATGACTTCGCAAGGCACCGGTCCGACGCAGCGGAACCGGTGCGGTCGCCGGCTTTCGAAATAATAGGCATCCCCCGGCCCGAGGATACGCCGCTCGTCATCGACGGTCACCTCAAGCCTTCCCGACAGCACGATCCCGCCCTCCTCCCCCTCGTGAACGAGCGGAATCTTTCCGGTGTCGGCGCCCGGCTGGTAACATTCCTTCAGTATTTGCAGGCTGCGCCCGAACAGGTTTTCCCCGACCTGCCTGTAGGAGATGGCGCCCTTGCCGATCTCCACCAACTCCTCCGCCGCATAGAAGGCTTTCCGCGGACGCTCGGGTTCAAAGGCGAAGAACTCCGCCAGACCGATCGGGATACCGTCCAGAATCCGCTTCAGGGCCCCGACCGAGGGGTTGGAGGCGTTCGATTCGATCAGCGAAATCGTCGAGTTGGGCACACCGGTGCGCTTGGCGAGTTCGCGCTGGGAAAGCTTATGGGCGATGCGTAGATGGCGAAGGCGGCTGCCGATATCGACTGACATGATGCGGTCCGTTTGTGTTGTTCAGAATATCGAAAAACATATCGGCTCATCCATTCAGTTTCAATGACTTGCACCGCAGAAGAAAAAGACTTGTTTGACAGGGAGAAATTGCCATTCTCGCCGCCAACCATAGGAGGCCAGCATGGACCAGATCAGCAAACCGAACGCGCCCGTACTCGAAAATTTCTGGATGCCGTTCACCGCCAACCGGCAGTTCAAGGCCACGCCGCGCCTCCTGGCCGCCGCGGAGGGCATGTATTACACCGATGTCGACGGAAACCGGGTGCTTGACGGCACCGCCGGGCTCTGGTGCTGCAATGCCGGCCATGGCCGCAGGAGGATCGCCCAGGCGGTCGAGCGGCAGCTTTCGACCTTGGATTATGCCCCGACCTTCCAGATGGGCCATCCGATCGCCTTCGACTTCGCCGCGAAGCTGGCCGCGAACGCGCCGGGCGGGCCCGACGCCAAGCTCGACCGGGTCTTCTTCACCGGGTCGGGCTCGGAATCGGTCGATACGGCGCTGAAGATCGCCATCGCCTATCAGCGTGCGATCGGCCAGGGCACCCGCACGCGCATCATCGGCCGTGAAAAGGGTTATCACGGCGTCGGCTTCGGCGGCATTTCCGTCGGCGGCCTTGTCAACAACCGGCGGGTCTTCCCTCAGATACCGGCCGATCACATGCGCCATACGCTCGACGTCGAGCGCAATGCCTTTTCGAAGGGCCTTCCCGCCCACGGCGTGGAACTGGCCGACGACCTGGAACGCCTCGTACAGCTGCATGGCGCCGAAACCATTGCCGCCGTCATCGTCGAACCGATGTCGGGGTCGGCGGGCGTGGTCCTGCCGCCGAAGGGCTATCTGGAAAAACTGCGCGCCACCGCCGACAAGCACGGCATCCTGCTGATCTTCGACGAGGTCATCACCGGCTTCGGCCGCCTCGGCACGCCTTTCGCAGTCGATTATTTCGGCGTCGTGCCCGATCTCGTCACCACGGCAAAGGGGCTGACCAACGGCGCGATCCCCATGGGCGCGGTCTTTGCCAGCCGCAAGGTCTATGACGGCCTGATGGTCGGCCCGGAAAATGCGATCGAACTCTTCCACGGCTATACCTATTCCGGCCATCCGGTCGCCTGCGCCGCCGGGCTCGCCACCCTCGAAATCTACGAGGAGGAAGGGCTGCTGACCCGCGCAGCCGAGCTGGCCGACCACTGGCAGCAGGCCCTGCATTCGCTGAAAGACCTGCCCAATGTCGTCGACATCCGCAACCTCGGCCTGGTCGGCGCGGTGGAACTGGCGCCCCGTAATGGCGCACCGGGAACCCGCGCCTACGACGTCTTCGTCGACTGCTTCAACAAGGGCCTGCTGATCCGCGTGACCGGCGACATCATCGCGCTCTCGCCGCCGCTCATTGTCGAGAAGGGCCAGATCGACACGATCGTCTCGATGATCGCCGACGCGCTGAAGCGCGCCGCATAGACCTGTCGACGGGAAGTATCGACGCGACGACCTCGGGCGGCGGCACACGCCCGAGGGACGGAAGACTGGATCATGCCAGGCACTCAAGGTCGAACGTAAAGATTTATTAACCCCGAGACCCCAGAGTCGGGGTTAATCGTTAACCAGCCGCGATTCGGGGGACCGATGGGGTGCGCCTCAATTGAAAGCCTTTGCCATTTCAGGGATCTTTCCGAGGTTCCCGCTCACCGGCAATTGCGCAACAGCGATCTGCTGGAACAATTGAGGAAGGCCGTCGATTTCCGTTATATCGCCGTCGGCGGACTGGATCTCGAAGGATATCGGATAGGGCGGGGCCGCTCCATCGACACCGATATGCCTCCCGCCTATATCGACACCTATTTCGGAGAAAAGCTCGGCCTGTCCGATCCGCTTGTCGTTCAGTCGCTCGAACGGTCGACGCCGCTGACGGAAGAAGAAGCCTTCGATATCCTGGCGCCGACCCAACGCCTCCGATATTTGCTGCGATCCTATGAGATCGGGCGGCGAATACAGATTCCGCTATCGAGGAACGGCATTATCTACGGAGGGGTCTGCTTCACGCGAGAAAAGCCGTTCACCGCAAGCGAACAGGAACTGCTTGTCTTCTTTGCCGAGCCGTTGCATCGGGCGATCACCAAGCCGCTGATGGACCGTTTTGCCGCCGGCGTCCTTCGCCTGACCAGCGGCGAACTCCGCTGCCTCGAACTCGCGGGTAAGGGGCTCACCAGCGAGGAAATTTCCGGTGCGTCGGACTATCAAACGGAAACCATCAACAGCTATCTGAAGAGCGCGACGAAGAAGCTGGGGGCGGCCAATCGCGCCCATGCGATTGCCGAAGCGATCCGCCGGCAACTCATTAGCTGACTTTTCGGACGTCCGAATTATGACACGGCTCCGAAAACGGGCCGTTTTTTGCCGTTCGAGTGCAGGTGAAAATCAGATTGCTCGAAATTCCATCGTGCAAAAAGCGCAAAAAGTATCCAGATAACGAAGCTATTTGACGAAATGCATTTCCTGGCTCGGCTTGGTTAACCGCAATTAAACCAACTATCCCAAATTTGGGGTCATCAATCAGGCGGGTGGACGCCGGTTCCGACATGATGGCGGGTTTCGATGTGATTGAGGCACGTGCCCAATTACGGTTTCAGCCAGTCTTCGTCGAGGTCGGGAATGTCGAGTCAATTTCATAAGCATGCCAGCAGCAATTCGGTCCAGGCTCACAACGGCGGCGCCGGCGTTGATCACGCGAAGAGCAAAAGCCAGAGTGTCGAACGCCGCCTCGACTTCATGCAGCTCGACCAACAGGGCCGTGCCGGCATCCGATCTTTAAAGACGCTGATCGAACGCGAACTGCCGCATGGACTCGATAAGTTCTACGCGCAGCTTCGCAAGAGCCCGGAGGTCAGCCGCTTCTTCTCGACGGAGGAAAATATCGCCCGCGCCAAGGGTGCGCAGGTGGGCCATTGGGCCAATATCGCAGACGGCAATTTCAACGAGGAATATGTCGGCAAGGTCAAAACGATCGGAACCGTCCATGCCCGCATCGGCCTGGAGCCGCAATGGTATATCGGCGGCTACGCGATCATTGTCGATCATCTGATCAACCGCGCCGTCGAGGAAATGGTCCCGAAGGGCGGTGTATTCTCGAAAAAAACGATGAAGCCGGCGGAGTTCGGCAAGGCGTTGGCAAGCCTCGTCAAGGCTGTGATGCTGGATATGGATCTCGCCATCTCGGTCTATATCGACGAGGCCGAGATCGCCAAGCAGAAGGCCCAGGCCGATGCGATCGAGGCGGAGCGCCAGCTCGTCGGCTCCACTTTCGGCAAGGCCATGTCGGCGATTGCCGCCAAGGATGTCAGCTACCGGATCAGCGATGATCTGCCGGAAGCCTATCACGCCCTGCGCGACGACTTCAACAATGCGCTGGAACAGCTGTCGACGACGATCGAGCAGATCAGCGGCTCTGCCACGCAGATCAATGCGGGGTCCCAGGAGATCCGGTCCGCCGCGGACGATCTTGCCAAGCGAACCGAGCAGCAGGCCGCCTCCATCGAGGAAACGGCAGCCGCGCTCGAGGAGATCACCACCACGGTGAAGGACTCCAGCCGGCGCGCGGAAGAGGCGGGGCAACTGGTTGCAAAGGCCCGCATCGGCGCCGAGAAATCGGGCCAGATCGTCCAGCAGGCCGTCGCCGCGATGGGGGCGATCGACAGTTCGTCGCGGGAAATCTCCAACATCATCGGCGTCATCGATGAAATCGCCTTCCAGACCAACCTTCTGGCGCTGAATGCCGGCGTCGAAGCGGCGCGCGCGGGAGAGGCCGGCAAGGGCTTCGCCGTCGTCGCCCAGGAGGTTCGCGAACTGGCGCAGCGTTCCGCCAAGGCCGCAAAAGAGATCAAGGGATTGATCAACAACTCGGGCGAACAGGTAAGGGCGGGCGTGTCCCTGGTCGGCCAAACCGGCGAGACGCTGACGGTGATCGTCGACGAAGTCCAGGAAATCGACCGGCACATCGGCGCCATCGTCAGGGCGTCGAGCGAGCAAGCAACGGCGCTGCACGAGATCAACACGGCCGTCAACGCGATGGATCAGGGCACTCAGCAAAACGCCGCCATGGTCGAGCAGTCGACCGCGGCAAGCCACGCCCTGGTCCAACAGGTCGGCCATATCACTCAGATGCTCAGCGAATTCCACATTGGCAAATCAGCGGCATCCCAGATGCGACCGGCCCGGCAAGCAAACGCCCCCTCGACAGCTGCTTCGCCGGCGCGCGCGTTGCGGGCAAAACTCGGCGCGGCTTATCCGAACCATGGCAACGCCGCCATTGCAAGCAATGAGTGGGAAGAGTTCTGACGCCGCCGGCCGGTCTCGACCCGGCTAAAGATCATCGCCGCCCGACAGACACGGAGCCCAGATCCTGCTCATGCCCATCCGCAGAAGATGCGGCCGGTCATGAGCAGCCCTGTCACGATCAGGCCTTCAAAGTCTGCGACGGCAGTCGACCGAAACGCTTCCGGTACTCGGCTGAAAATCGCCCGAGATGGGTAAACCCCCATCTGAGCGCAATGTCGGCGACGGCCGGCCGCGTGCCGGATTCGAGCAGATCGCGATGGGCGGCAAGCATCCGCAGTTCATGCAGGTAAGCCATCGGCGTGGTATTCCTGAACTGCCGGAAACCCTGTTGCAAGGTGCGGATGCTGACCTTGGCCGCAGTGGCGATGTCGCTCAGCGAAATCGGCTCGGCCATATGCTCCCGCATGAAGTCGATCGCCCATTTCACATGGCGAGGAGCCGGGGGCGGAGCAGGCAGCGCAAGCGCCTCCGAATAGCGATGGGGACAGGTCTCCAGAAGCAGGTAGATCATCGCGTCGCAGAGCGCACTCAGCGCCAGCGGCGACTGCTGCAGCGGCCCGTCGCCGCTAAGCCCGCGGTAGAGGCTCACGGCGAGCTGCTGCAGGACGAGCCCCGAACCGGTCGTCAGATCGATGGTCGGATGGAAATCGGTGTCACCGATAATCGTCCGCTCGAACATATGCGTGAGCTGCCTGTTGATCCTCGCCTGCTCGACGAACAGGCCGAGATGACGGCGCGGGCCGACCAGGCAGGAACCCGAGGCGCGGCCCGCCCCGAGAATGGCGCCGCGACCGGGAATCGAATGGATCTGCTCCTTCCCGGCATCGAAGACGGCATTCCCCTCCATCGGCAGGAATATGATTACCTTGCCGTTGGGTGCCTCGCGCCTAACCGAGATCGTGCCCTCGTAGGCGCAGTCGGCGATGGTCAGCTCTTCCGTCGAGACGAAATTGCAGCGATAGGCGATGGGCGCGCCGGCTTGCGCCGCAGCCTTGATCGGCGAGTTCGGCGTCGACAATATTTCCGAGAGTGCGTCCGGGTCCGTGCCGCTGAAGGCCGTCTCCCAAAGCGACGGGCTCTGCCTCGCCGGATCGTGGAGGGAGCTGCTATGGGCGGGCATATTAGAAATATGGGACATGCGCGACCTCGAAAGACAATGATCGCGAGTGATAGTTGATTTCCGCAATCATATGTTTTCTTTTTTCGTTCCCCGGCATATTTCAGTGATACCGGTTAATTGCCAGATCCTTCGCGTCGATTTCCGGATTGGCGCCGCCGACCAGATCGCTGATCAGCCGCGCCGAACCGGTGCTCATCGTCCAGCCGAGCGTGCCGTGGCCGGTATTGAGGAAGAGGCCGATGATCTTTGTCGGACCGATGACCGGTGTACCATCCGGCGTCATCGGGCGCAGGCCGGACCAAAAGGACGCCTGGGAAACGTCGCCGCCGGGGAACAGATCGGTAACCGAATGTTCCAGCGTGCTGCGTCGGGCGAATCCGAGATCGTTGGTATAGCCCGAAATTTCAGCCATGCCGCCGACGCGGATGCGGTCGCCGAGCCGGGTGATTGCGATCTTGTAGGTTTCGTCCATGACGGTCGATTCCGGTGCGCGCGACGCATCGATGATCGGGATGGTGAGCGAATAGCCCTTCACAGGATAGACCGGCAATCTGATGCCGAAGGGCTTGAGCAGCAGCGGCGAATAACTGCCGAGCGCAACCACCACCGCATCCGCACTCATCCGCTCGCGCTCGCGATCGGGATCGCCATCGCGATGGCGAGTGGTGATGACGCCGCGCACGCGGCCCGCCTCGACATCCAGCGCCTTGATCGTCGTGCCATAGGCAAAGCGCACGCCGAGCGCCTCGGCTTTGGCGGCCAGCGCATTGGTGAATTTGAAGCAGTCGCCGGTTTCGTCCTTCGGCGTCAGCAGGCCGCCGACGATCTTGTCGCGCACGTGCTTCAATGCCGGTTCGAAGCGGATGCAGCCGTCCCGGTCCAGCACCTCATAGGGAATGCCGTCGGCCGCCAGCGCCTTGACGTCCTTTGCCGAGGCGTCGAGCTGCTGCTGCGTGCGGAACAGCTGCAGGGTTCCCTGCATGCGTTCGTCATAGGCGATGCCAGTCTCGGCGCGAAGGTCGGCCAGCGCGATGCGGCTGTAATCGGCAAGCCGCAGCATGCGGCTCTTGTTGATCGCGTAGCGCTCGGAGGTGCAGTTCGACAGCATCCGCGCCATCCAGGAGAGCATGGCCATGTCGAGCTTCGGGCGCAGGATGAGGGGCGCATGTTTCATGAACAGCCACTTCATCGCTTTCGCCGGAATGCCGGGCGCTGCCCATGGCGAGCAATAGCCGAAGGAGACTTCGCCGGCATTGGCAAAGCTCGTTTCCAGCGCCGGGCCTTTCTGCCGGTCGACGACCGTGACCTCATGACCTGATTTCGCCAACTGATAAGCGGATGTGACGCCGACGATACCGGCACCCAGAACAATGACTTTCATGATCTTCCCAATAATGGAGCCGCCGGGCTCTCAGCGATATTGCCTGTCGTAACGATCGCCCAGACCGGTTAGGATTTCGTAAGATATCGTGCCGGCATCGCCGGCAATGTCCTCGAGCGTCTGGTTCGGGCCGAGCACTTCGACCAGACTGCCCAGTGTCAGGGTGCCTTCGGGCAGTACCGAGACGTCGACGGTCACGCTGTCCATCGAGACGCGGCCGACGATCGGCAGGCGGATGCCGTTGACATAGACGGCGCCGCGGTCGCCGAGCGACCTGGGCAGACCATCGGCATAACCGGCGGCGATGGTGGCGAGACGCATTTCCCGCTCAGCGACATGCGCGCCGCCATAGCCGATCTTGGTGCCTGCCGGCACGGTGCGGGTCTGCACGACGGCGACGTCGAGGCTGACGACCGGCTCCATCGGGTTCGTCGCGCCGGAGTTGGGCGCGCCGCCGTAAAGCGCGATGCCGGGGCGGGCGAGCACGCCGTGATAGGCATCGCCGAGGAAGACCCCGCCGGAATTGGCGAAGGACATGTCGAAGCCGGGAAATTCGTCGGCAATGCGGGACATCTCGGCCCATTGCTCGCCGTTCTGATCGCTCTCCATATCATCGGCCGAAGCCAGATGGCTCATGATGAACAGGATTTCGACATTGCTGCCGTCGCGAAGCGCGGCCGCCAGTTCGGCTCGTTCTTGCCGGGGAAAGCCGAGCCGCGACATTCCGGTGTCGAATTGCAGCACGGCAGGCAGGCAGCGTTTCAGCATGCGCGCTGTCTCCGACCATTGCCGCCACTGGGCGAGAGAGTTGAGAACCGGGACGATGCCCATCTCGGCGCAGGCGATCTCGTTGCCCGGCTGCAAGCCGTTCAGCACGAAAATCTGGGCGTTGCGCGCAAGCGTCGGCCGCAGCCTCACCGCCTCGACGAACTGAGCGACGAAGAAATGCCGGCAGCCTGCGCCGTAGAGCGCTCTCGCGACCCGCTCGGCGCCAAGGCCGTAGGCGTCGGCCTTGACGACGGCTCCGGCGCGGACCGGCGCCAGCATCGATACCAGCTTGCGGTAGTTGCGGCCGAGCGCGGCAAGATCGATCGTCAGATAACCCGTGGCTCCCTGTGCGGTCGTCGTGCTGCGTGTGCGGGAAACCAAAATATCGCTATCCATGTCCATCCCTCCCCATCTCAGGCAAGCTTATGAAACAATGCGCGAAATTGCCTGGCATTCAGCAGTCGATTACGGCATGATTTGCCTATTATCCGCATAATAGACGAAATTTTGGAACAATCCATCATGTCCGCCCTCGACTCGATCGATCGCAATATCCTGAGACTGCTGCGCCTCGATGCGCGCATGAGTAATGCCAAGCTCGCCGCCGAGATCGGCCTGTCGCCATCGGCCTGCCTCAGGCGCATCAAGATCATGGAAAAATCAGGGGTGATCCGCGGCTATACGGCGCTGGTGGACACCGGCAATGCCGACGAGATGATCGCCGTGATCATCAACATCACGCTCGAGCGGCAGACCGAGGACCATCTCGACCGTTTCGAGGCGGCGGTCCGCCGGCATCCCGAGATCCGCGAATGTTTTCTGATGACGGGCGGTTCCGATTATCTGCTGCGCGTCGAGGTCGCCAGCCCGGGCGAGTTCGAGCGCATCCACAAGGAGATCCTGTCGACCCTGCCGGGCGTTCTCAGGATTCATTCCAGCTTCTCGATCCGCAATGTCCTTGCGACGCGCACCAGAGGCAGGCGGTGAAGCGCGATCGCCAGATTTATATCAACTCCAGCGCCGTCGCCTTGGCGACCGCTTCGCTCGTCGTGGCAACGGTCAGCTTTCGGCGCGCCGAGGCGAGATAGAGCTGCACCGCGCTCACCGAAATGCACAACCGGGCGCAAATCTGCTTTGCCAGAAGGCCGTTGGCGGTCATCTGCAAACATTGCAGCTCGCGGCGCGACAATTGAGGAAAATCCGCGGTTTTTCTCATCCCCGACAGAACCATGGCTCTGTCGTGAAGATGGTGAGCGAGAAACTGCAGGTCGCGCATACTGTCCATGCGGAACTGTCGCCAGTAGGAATCGGCGTGAGTGGATGTGACCGTAAACAGCGCACGCTCGCCTTGCGGTCCCCGCACCGGCAGAGTGACGCCCTGCCGGCCGATGCCGAAGGCCATCGCCTCCTTGAAGAAACCGCAGGCGCGGCCTGAATCCCATTTCGATGCGGACCACTCCACCGGCAGAAAGCCGCGTCGGCCGAGACGCACGACGGGATCGATGCTGAAATAATCCCGGGCAATATATTGTTTCACCCACTCCGGCGGGTAGGTCAGCATCAGCAGGGGATTGTCGGCTGCCGTCGCCGAACGGGTCACATGCAGAACCATATGCGATATCGCATAGATGTGGCGGACTTCATCCAGCGTTGTTTCCAGATCCTGCAATGTCGGTGAGGCGGAGATCCGGTCCAGGCAGTCGAAAAAACGAGAACTGCTCAGCATGAGTTGGACTCGTGGTTGTGCGATTCATTTTCTACTCGCATCGGTATCATTTAGCGACTGCTGATAATAGCCTGTTTCCGGCATGACGTGAAAAATGCGTTAAGGCGCGGCGCGGCATATCCCGCGGCCGAGGGCCCCCCGCATCCGTCCTCAGACCGCCGGGGCAGCGATCGGGCTGGCGCTGCGTTCACCGCATGCCGCCGCGTCCTTCGCCGATTACCGTTGCCGCGGGAGAGAGGGAACCCGTCTCCAGAAGTCGGGACAGATTGGCTTGAAGTGTCCTGCTATTGTCTGCGGTCACGTCCCATAAACCGACATACAGGTTGCCGATCTCGGGCCTCGACCGGGCAAGCGGCGTCGGCCTCCAGCCGATCCGGCGATAGACGCCGATCATCGCGGCATCGTAAACGCCGACGATGCTTTCGATGCCGGTGTCGAGCGCGAGATCGCAAAGCCCCGAGAGCAGTTCGGTCGCCACCGTGCGCGACGAATTCTGATCGGCGTCGCCGGCCAGCGGATGAACGCAAAAGCGGGTGCATTCCCAGCATGTCGGGCTATCGACATCAATGGGCTGATCAAAGAAATCCCGGAACTCGCTTGTGAGCATCGTCGCCCCCGTGGTCGGCAGCAGGCGCAGCGAACCCGTCAGTGTGCCAGAAGGCCATTGCGTCACGAGATAAACGGGATCCTCCGCCGCGTCGTATCGGTCCCTTTCCCATTGGTCCTTGACGTCGACCTGCCATCCCAACCGGTCGCGAAAGACGGCGGCGCGCGCCCGAAACATTTCATCGAAAGCACGCCGTTCGGCCTCGAACATGTCCTTGGTGAGTATCCGCAACATATCCGTCCCTCCTGATGCGCTGATGTTTCACAACAGGCGGCCGATCCCCGGCAATCTGGATATTTCATCAGATTGACCGGCGCTTCGATTTGCCCTTCATTTTCATAAGAAGCTGCTGATATGCGACCGAGCCAAAGCTCTCCGCGACTGCCGATTTCGACATATGAGGGGAGGATTCTGATGACGCATGACCTGGCACGCGGCAAACGCATTCGCGAGGCGATATCCCGCGGAAAAATTCGGAAAGTTCACGCGCTCGCCGCCGAACTGAACGTCTCCGTCGCAGCCGTCTCGCGCTGGCAGAATGGCGGCCACACCTCGCTCGAAAGCGCCTGTGCCCTCGCCCATCTCCTGGATGTCTCGCTCGATTGGCTGCTGCTCGGGCGGGGCACCATGGACTGGCATCGGAACAGCCCGATCTCGACCAACGAGTTGCAATTGGTTCTGGCACTGCGCGACCGGCCCGCGGCAACCCGGTCCAATCTCTTAGGGCTGGTCGAATCCATCCCCCCGGAGCACCCGTAACGCCAGGCGCAATTTGCGCAGTTTTTTCAAGCAGCGCTCAACACGTTTAGGTTGCTATTACGCCGGCCATCGAAGATCTTTCTCGTTAGGGTTTTGTCAACGGCATCAGCGGCACGGCTCATCCGCCTGCCTTCGCCGCCCCGGAAACCCTTGTTTCACTCTCAACCGAGAAGGGTCGTGACCATGTCTACTCTGCTGACCATCAACGTGAAAAACTACGAGCCCCAGGCGCAGGGCTTCTACTTCTTCCAGCAGCCCGCTGTTTATACCGGCGGCGGCCAAGTCTATTCGAACAGCCTTTTCTCGCAATCGCTGGCCAACTACGACGCCGGGGGCTCAATCCTGACTTTCCAGGTCAACCTGCAATATTACGCCGGTATCCAGCAGGCAAATACGCCGCCGTCGATCGGCTCCGCTTCAGGCTACGCATCGGCGAGCCGCGCCATCGATCTCGCTCCAAGCGCAGGCGGCAGCGGTAAGCCGAACGACTGGACGACGGCGGCCGTCAGCCCGCTCGCCCTTACCGCACCGGTCTACGGGGAAGGCGTGCAGCCTGGCGCCTTCCGCATCACCACGCCGAGCTTTACCTCACCGCCCTATTTCAACGTCGGCTCGGCGGTCGACGTCAATGGCGGCATCGTGCTTTCCAACTTCGTGCAGGCAAACCCGCTCAGCAATACCGATTGCCAGCCGATTCTGAAATATTATGTCCAGACCGGCTCCTTTACACCGGGCAGTGTCATGGACTTCACACAGTCGAGCGTGAATGCGGCGATCGCCGACTTCACCGGCGGCTACACCGTCTGCAACGTCACCCTCAACGCCAACGGCACCTGGAGCGTGCAGCGCCAGTAAGTCTCGGCAGGCATGCGGGTGAAGACCGTCCCCTCTTCACCCGCATGCGCACCATCCGCGCGATTGACACCGTCCGCTGAAGCGACGGGTAGGCTGGGTATCAGACGGGAGTCTCGCACGCCATGGCCAGTTCGTCCTACCAGATCATCGTTCGGAACCTGTCTTCGGTCACGCAATACTTTTATCTCTTCCAGAAACAGGCCAGCTTTCCGTCTTTGGTCAGCCCTTCGGTTCTCGCGAGCAGCCTCGGCTGCCAAAGCGTCGGCAACTACACGAGCTCAGGAGCCCAGATCAATTTCGGTCTGGACAGTCAGATCTACGCAGGTGCGCTTAGCACTATGGCAGCGGTGCCGCCTTCGCAGTTGATCTCACTGATTTCTCTCGATGCCACGCGATCGATCATCGCCAGCACCACCGCGCACCGCGCCATCACGCTCACCACGTCAGACGGTTCGCCGAACAATTCCACAAGCTTGACGCTCGATCCGCTGGGGCTTTCCGCGCCCGCTTATCAATCAGGCGTTCCGGTAGGAGCCTTCGCCATGAACGTGCCCAGCTATACGCCGTCACCAGTGCCGGAGCTTTATTGCGGCGTCGCCGCGCTCAACAACGATCAGGCGATCATCCTGTCGAGCTTTATCGCCCCCGCACCCAACGCGGTCATGAGTTGCATACCGGAGCAGGTCTTTTTCGTAAAGACGGGCTACCAGCCGCTCGGAAGCGCCGTGTCCTATGACGAGACCAACACGGCCCGCTGCGATTTTACGACGGGCTATGCAAGCTTCACCGTGACCTACAACGCCAACGGAACCTTTTCGGCGACGGGAGGGCCATAGATCCAGAAATCCTTCCGAACCGACGCCACAGCAAGCCATCAACCCCTCGAACGAAAGGAATATAGCAATGTTGCGCACCACGTTGAATTTCGCCGGCCAAACAGCACGCGGTAAGATCGCCGGCGGGCTTGTCGTCACCACCCTCTCTCTCCTCGCAACCGCGCTGCCTGCCGCCGCACAGCTCGCCTTTTCGCCCGATTGCCGGAACCATCAGCCGATCGCCGTCGCACCGCCGCAGGATGCGATCCTGTTCACCAAGCAGCCGGCGCCCCATTCGAATGGGACGGCCTCCATCTTCGCGATCAACGGACTGGACACCTACGTCATACCGCAAGGGGCCAATTCCTGCGTCGTCGCAGCGCCTCATGCGAATGACGAGTATTGCTTCATTGCCCGCAACGACAACACGATCGACGGCGTCGGTTTTGCCGCCATTCGAAATCCGGGCGGCCTGACCGCCTGCCAATAAGGGCTGAGTTCCGGCCCAGAACATTTCCCTCTCCGCCTTGTCTAAAGGTGTAAGGCGGGGAGCGTCTGATCAGCGCGGCCGCGCGCCGCCGACAAGGCCTCTATCGATTTTCAGCGCCGCAGCCTTGCGCACCGCCCGTCAACGGCGGATTGTGGGCTGCGGTCCCGACCAGAGCCCGATCCTCTGCGGAACAATCGGCAGCGTTCAGCGGTTTGGTAGAGCCGGTTAACCGGGGAGGCTTTCATGCGTGCTGCTCTGATTGCTGCTATGTTCTCGCTGTCCTGCCTGCCTCACACAGCAAAGGCGTCGGAGGCGGGATTTTTGCGATCCTTGGCGGGCGATTGGCGCGGGACCGGGATGGTACTCACCAGGATCGGCGGCACAAACTTCAATGTTTCCTGCACCCTCAAATCAGACGCGAGTGAATCCGCGGTCTCGATGAACGGGAAATGTCGCGGCCTTGCGGTCTTCACAAGAGCTTTCTCGGCCAATGTCAAAGCATTGGGACAACGCTACACCGGCAACTACATCGGACCATCGGGACAGCCATCCAAACTGGTCGGCAGCAGACAGGGCGAGGCGCTCAATCTTCGCGTGACCTGGGCGCGCGTGGTCAATGGCGATCGCAACGCGACGTTGATGATCGAGAAATTGGGGCAGGACAGGCTTCGGCTTCAGACGGTCGATCAGGACCCGGCCTCAGGCAAATCCGTGGTGACGAGCCGCATCGATCTGCAGCGTCCGCCTGCCGGGAAATAGACAGGTCCATCCGCTAGGGGAGTGCCGGTACAATGCCTCTATTCGGCCTTCGCTGCGGGGTCTCCGGTCAGGAAGACAACTTCGAAGACGAGCCCTTCGGGCCTGTAGTCCGACCTGGAGCGCGCCTGCGCCCTGGAGGAAAAGGCCCGCTCGATCAGGACCGAGCCGAAGCCTCTTTTCGTCGGCGTCGACACCGGCGGCCCGCCGGCCTCCGTCCAGACGAGCAGGACGCGCCCGTCCTCGTGCTGCCACTCGATGGCGACGGTTCCATGCTCGCTTCCAAGACTTCCGTACTTCGTCGCGTTGGTCGCCAGTTCGTGAAGCACGAGGGAAAGCGGCAGGGCGATATCGGCGGGAAGAACCACGTCGGGGCCATCGAGACGAATGCGTTCCTCCGAGGCGATATGCGCCCGCAAGGCGGCGGAGATGATCTCCCGGATGGGCGCGGCCGACCCCTCCCGCGACAGAATGAGATCATATGTGCCGGCAAGTGCGGCGAGCCTTTCGGCAAAGGCGCTGTAGCTTTCCGGATTGGCGCGCGAGAAGGTCTGCCGGGCGATCGCCTGAACGAGGGCGAAGCCGTTCTTGACCCGGTGCGCCATTTCACGGACGAGCAGGGTCCGCTCTTCCTCTGCCTGCTCGTTTCGGCGTCTGCGCTCGTCGAGTTCATCGAGCAGCCGATCGAAGGTGGCGCCGACGACCTCCAGTTCGTCCGCTCCCGTCATGCCGGTACGCGCCGTCGTCTGGCCGCTGCGCCACTTCTCCATCACTTCGGCGATCCGGGAGATCGGCACGAGGATGAAGCGGTTGCCGATGAAGATCGCGGCAAGAAAGGCGAAAAGCGCACCGCCGGTGATGGCGAGCGTATTCATCAGCGTCGCCCGGTTGATCGGCGCGAAGGCTTCCAGCTTCGAGAAGCCGGCGCTGACATAGAGCGGGCTGGCAGGCAGCGCGATCGGCCGATAGCCGAGAACGCTCGTTGTTCCATCCTTGCCTGCGATCTCGACAACGTCGGGCTGCTCGGCATGGACCAGGCGCTGGTATTCCTCGGATAGGACAGTGCCGACGAAGCGCTCCGGAAGGGGAACGTGCGCGACGACGGTTCCCTTGCCGTCGGCTATCGTCACCTCATTGCCGGGCGCGACGCCACGCTCGGTGATGCGGTTCTGCAGCCAATCCACCCGGATTCCGCTGACGATGACGGCCTTGACGGCGTCGCCCTCCATCAGGGGCATGGCGAGCGGCAGGACGGGTCTGTCGACGAGGCGGCTCTGCGTATAGGTGCCGACGGCGAACCCCTTGGTGTCGAGGACCTGCTGAAAATAGTCTCGATCGGAGAAGATCACGCCATCGGGAAAAGCCATGCTGCCGCAGACCGGCTGTCCGTCGAGCCCGACGACGAAGATGGTGCGGATGTTCGGAACGTTTTCCGCGACCGATTTGAGGGCTTCATTGCAGCCTTGGACCTCAAGGTGCCGCACGGATGGCATGGCGGAGACGGACACGAGAAGAGCGTGCAGCCCCTCCACGATCCGTTCGACTTCCGACGACGCTTGTCTGGCCGCCTGCGCCGCGGATGCGCGTACCTCCTCGTTGCGCTGGTGGCGGAGCGCGACTTCGTTGTATGCGAGCATCGCGACCACCGGCGCCAGCGCCGCGACCGCAACTGCAACCAGCTTGAGTCTCATCCTGTTCCCTCTCGGACGAGGGTTCGTAGCATGATCGGGACGATCTGGCCCAGATCACGCAGGCAATCTTGTTTACAAAATATCAACATAGGAATCAGGACATCCAGGCGCAAACCTTGCCGAGCGTGCGATCGCGGCTAGATAATCCAAGGATGAATGATGCCAAAAGCACCTCCTCCGAAGGTTCTGCCGCCGGGTCTTTCTCGCCGCGGCCACTAAATGGCGCCATGGCGGATGAGGTCGAACGTCTATTATCGGGCCGTACCCGCGACATCCGCCTGACGGGGGATCTGCGCCGCAGATATGATGAGAGGTCATGGCGGCAGACGGCGAAGGTCATCCGGTCCTGGATGATATGGGTGGCATTTGTCGATATCCTGACGCTGGCGCTGAACGCTATCCTGCTTCCCCACCAAATCGTCCTGCCGATGGTCGCTCCCGCCTGCCTTTTGCCGCCGGCGGCAATTTTCACAGCGGTCGTCTGGAGCAAGCCGCGCCCGGCGGCGGTTCAGCGCGCATCGCTGGTCGGGGGAATGTTCATCATTCTGCTGTCGGTCGCACTCGTCGGCGTCTTTGCCGGAGGGGAGTTTTACGAGCGGCATCTGACCATCATGCTGTTCGTCGCAACGAGCGCAATCACCATCTTCAGCGCCCCGCTGGCGTGGACGATCGCCATCGCCTGTTATGCACTCTGCCTCTATTTCATCCTGCAGTGGTACAACCCGCTTGCGGAAACCGGCAGCGTCATTGCCGGGACCCTGTTCTTCTCCTGCGGTATCATCGCAACCGTCGTTGCCCGGCGGACGATGAACATCCTGGCGCAGAAGACCTTTCTCCTGGACTGCAGGGATCAGCGCCGGGTGGCGGAACTGGCCGATGCGAACGCCCGGCTGGAGCGGCTGGCCAGAACCGATCCGCTGACGGGGATCGCCAACCGCCGTTGGATGATGGAAACGCTCGAGGGCCTGTGGCGCAATGGCGGTGAGACAGGCGTCGTCACAGCCATGCTCATGTGCGATATCGATCACTTCAAGGCGCTGAACGACAAGCTCGGTCATGGCGAGGGCGACCGCTGCCTCGTCAAGGTTGCCGGCATCATCCAGAGCTGCGTGCGGGCCGATCGCGACCTCGTCTCGCGCCATGGCGGCGAGGAATTCCTGATCGTGCTTCCAGATGTCGACGAAGACGAGGCCGTCGCGGTGGCAAAACGAATACGCGAAAGCGTGGAAGCCGCAGCCCTGCCGAACCCTTCCTCCGGTGTCGGCCCTTCCGTCACTCTGAGCGTCGGAGTAGCCTTGAAATCGGCGCTCGACTCCGACATCTCACTGGCCAATCTCCAGCACGAGGCCGACATGGCTCTCTACCGTGCCAAGGAAGCTGGCCGCAACCAGGTCTGCGTCTTCCGTCGTCCGCACCAGGCTGCACCCTCCGCCGCGGAACATATCGCCGCCCGGCGCTAGAACGGGGACATTCCGATCTGCCACCCGCCTGATCGACGTCAGCGGATCACCAGGATCGCAACCATGGCGACTGCCGAGACGAGGCCGCCGGCGTTGAGCCCGAAGATCAGATATTCTGCCGCCTTTTGCCGGGAATGACCGAGCTCCACATTTCCAAAGACGGCCGTCAGCCCGCCTGCGATCCAGCTCGCCAGCGTCAGAGCGCCGAGAAGAAGAGCCCATTGCGTTGCTGTATCCATGTCCTGCTCCAATACGGATGCACGCCCGGCCGAGAAAATTCCCGTGCGGGTTTACCGGTAACAAGCCAAGCCCGCTTTTGTTTCCACGTCGATAGCGCACTTTGAGGTGAGCAGTCTGTCGGCGGACGTGAGGCGGCGGGGCAGCCTTCTGCTGTGGCTCACCATCGGGAAATCACTGAAGCCTTGACGTCCGCGTTATGTCTACATAATGTCTTCAAAAGAAATTATTTAGACGAGCTGCAATATGAATAGCGAAATTGCCACGCCCGATCGCAAGTCCAGCCTCGAACTCGCACTACGCAGGCGCATCCTGACGATGGAACTGCCTCCAGGTGCGGTGCTCGATGAAGTGGCTTTGAGCGAAGAATTCGGGCTTTCACGACCGCCGGTGCGCGAGCTGATGCGGCAGATGGCTGGCGAGGGTTATATCGAGCTCGAGACGAACCGCGCCGCTCGCGTCAGCTCCATGAGCTACAACTCGCTGCGCGACTTCTTCCTGCTCGCGCCGATGATCTACATTACCGCCAACAAGCTCGCCGCCGAGAACCGGACGAAAGCGGAACTCGAGGTTCTCAAGCAGATCCAGCGCGCCTTCCGCAAGGCGGTCGATGATTGCGACGTCGAGGGCCGGGTCTTCTACAACGACCAATTCCACCGCCAGATCGGCGACATGGCTCATAATGTCTACGTCGTTCCAAGCCTGCGCCGCCTGCAGATCGACCATGCGAGGATCGGCAAGATCTTCTACCAGCACCCGAACACGCCGCGCATGCAGGAAGAACTCGAGCTGGCATCGGATCAGCACGACGAGATGATCGAGGTCATCGAGCGGCGTGACGCCGATGCCTCCGGCGAGCTGGCGCGGCTGCATATTGAACTCTCCCGGCGGAACATGGCGATGTACGCCGCCCCAGAGGGACTACAGACGCCGACCCTCTAGGTCAGGCAATCATAGACGCAGCTCAAGACATCCGGCTCGACCTTCGGCCTAACGCAACGGGATTTCCATCGATGACCGCCTTTCCCTTTCCAGGACTCAATCTCGCAATCACCACCCCGTTCGATGATGCCGGCCGCATCGATTACGGACGGCTTGAAGTCAACGTCGAACGCTATCTCGCCGCAGGCGTCCGCAGCTTCCTGTTCAGCTCGGGAACCGGCATGCACGTCTATCTCTCCAAGCAGGAGTCCGAGGAACTGGTCCGCAGGGGCGCGAAGATCGTCAATGGCCGTGCCAAGGTGATTGCCCAGGCCTCGGCCTTGCTGGTGGAAGACGTGGTGGAGCGGACCGCTCGCGCCCGCGACGCCGGCGCCGAAGGCGTGATGGTGCTTCCGCCCTTCTTCGAAGGGCCGACCGACGACGAGGGCATTCTCGATTTCTACGCCGAGGTCGCCAGATCTGGCCTTCCCGTCATCGGCTATAACGTGCCCCAGGCGGTCGGTGTCGCCATTACGCCGGAGCTCCTCGACAGACTGAACGACATTTCGGGCTTTTGTGCCGTCAAGGACAGCAGCGGGGATTTGGGAAAACAGGCAGCCCTCATCCGCAGCGGCCGTTTCGTCATGAACGGCGCCGACCCTCTCGTTCCCTATGCGCTCTATGCCGGGTGCGACGGCCTGATCTGGGGTGGCGCAAACTTCGCGCCGAAAACCTCTGTCGCCCTCGTCGAGGCGGCGGCTCAGCGCAAATGGGACGAGGTCCGCGAACTCTGGAAAATCCTGGAGCCGGCGATGGGTCTGATCTGGGAAGGTGACTACGTGCAGTCCGTCTATGCAGCCGCCGAGCTGATCGGTTACGGCGCCGGCGCCCCGAGAAAGCCGCTGCGCGCTCTTGCCCCGGAAAAGCTTCCCGCTCTGCGGCGCGCGCTCGAACCGCTCATCGAGCGGGAAGCGATTTGACCATGACCCGGGCGGCACAGAACGTCTTCGTCGCATCCAGGCTTCCCAAACGCGCCGGTGTGTCGGGCTGGGTGGCGACGCTTGCGCCGCGCATGCCGCGCCCGGCCCTGAATGAAGCGATCTGCGTCGACGTCGCGATCATCGGCGGCGGCTTTGCCGGCCTGTCGGCGGCCCACCGGATTTCGCGGCTCGATCCGACCGTCCGGGTCGCCGTTCTCGAAGCCGGCATCGTCGCTGAAGGCCCGGCCGGGGCCAACTCCGGCTTCATCATCGATTTGCCGCACGAGGTTTCCTCGGACGATTTCAGCGGCGAGTCGGAAGCCAGGTTCCGCGACTCCGTGCTCCTGCAGCGTTCGGCGATTGCGCTGGCGAGCGAACTCGCCGCTGAGAACGGCTGGGGAAAAGATCTGTTTGATGCCTGCGGCCGCTACAGCGTCGCAATGAGTGCTGAAGGCGACAAGCATCTCGAGGCCTATTCGCAGCAGCTTTCGAAGATGGGCGAAGCGCACCGCCTGCTCAAAGGCCCGGAAGTCGAGGCGGTGACCGGATCGAAGGCCTTCACTTCGGGGCTTTTCTCACCCGGCACGATCATCATTCAGCCGGCCGCCTATATCCGCGGCGTGGCCGACTGCCTGAAGCAGCCGGTGCGGCTGTTCGAGCAGACGCCGGCCCTCTCCTTCGAGCGCTCCGGCGACGGCTGGCTGGTGAAGACGCCGAAGGGATCGGTGCAGGCGGGCAAGATCATCCTCGCCAATAACGGCCATGCGGAGAGCTTCGGTTTCTTTCGCGGGCGTCTCCTGCATGTCTTTACCTATGCCTCCCTGACGGAGGCCTTCGATCCGGCAAGGCTCGGCGGCGAAAGGAAGTGGGCGGCGACCCCGGCGCTGCCGATGGGAACGACGGTGCGGCGCATCAACACCGGCGGCGGCGACCGCATCCTGGTGCGATCGCGCTACAGCTACAATCCGGGCATCGAGATCAGCGATGCCGCCATTCGCAGCGCCGGCCGTCTGCATGACGGCAAATTCACCCATCGTTTCCCTGGTCTCGCCGGTGTCGGCATGCAGTATCGCTGGGGAGGCGCGATGGCGTTGACGCGCAACCATGTGCCGGCCTTCGGAGAAATCGAACGCGGGGTCTTCGCCGCCTGCGGCTGCAACGGCCTCGGCGCATCGAACTCCACCGCCGCCGGCATCGCCGCGGCCGAACGCGTGCTCGGGCACGATTCCGAACTCGGCCGCATCTACGACCGCCTGGCGGCGCCGGTTCTGCTGCCGCCGCAGCCGCTGACGACGATCGGGGCGAAAATCCATCTTGCCTATCGCGAATGGCGTGCCGGGACGGAGTGAGACGGCGCCGAGCGCGCCGCCCTAGAACGTAAGCTGCACCTTACAGGCGGCAGTGCGGTCGCCGGCAAGGGTGAAAGCGGCGGTCGCTTGTTCGAGCGGCAGGCTGTGGCTGATGATCGGCCGCACGTCGATCTGACGACTGGAGATCAACGCGACGGCGGTGGCGAATTCCTCGTGGAAGCGCTGCGTTCCGTGGATGTGAAGCTCCTTGCCGACGATTGCGTTGAGAGCGATCGGGATCTCTCCGGTGACGCCGACCTGCACGATCGTGCCGCGCGGCCGGATGGCGGCGATCGCGCTGCGGATCGCGGGTGCGGCGGCCGAGCATTCGAAGACGAGATCGAAATAGCCCTTCCCCGCCTCGAATTCGCCAAGCGCTGCCGCATCCCGGGCAACATTGATCGTGCGGCTGGCGCCCATCGCCTTGGCCCTCTCCAGCGCCGCATCCGCCAGATCGGTCACCACGATCTCGGCCGCACCGTGATAAGCGGCAACCGCAACCATCAGCGCGCCGATCGGCCCGGCGCCGGTGATGAGGACACGTTTGCCGGTGATAGCGCCGGCCCGTGATGCGGCGTGCAGGCAGACCGACAATGGCTCGCTGCAGGCCGCTTCGGCAGGCGTTGTCGCAGCCCCGACTTCGAAGCACTGCCTGGCCGGCACCACCAGCCATTCCCGGAACATGCCCTGTTCGTGCGGCAGGCGCATGGCGCTGCCCATGAAGCGCATCTCCAGGCAATGGATCGGCATGCCTTTCTCACAATATTCGCAATGTCCGCAGGGCTGGCTCGGATTGACCGCTACCAGCGCGCCGGCTTTGAGATCGGCGCCCTCGCCCGCCTGGCTCACGCTTCCCGCGGCTTCGTGGCCCGGGATGATCGGCTCGCGAACCCTGACCGGGCCGAAGCCGCCATCCTGATAATAATGCAGATCTGAGCCGCAGATGCCCGCGGCCGCCATTTTGAGCAGCACCTCGCCTGGGCCGAGAGCCGGAACGGTGTCGGTTTCGACCCTGAGATCGCCCTTCTGGTAGAGCCGTGCCAGACGTGTCCGCATCATGGCCATCCTATCTCAACAATCCGAGCTGCTGCGGCAGCCAGAGCGAGACGGCGGGCACGAAAGTGATCAGGATCAGCGCCAGGAACAGCGGCACAAGCCATGGCAGGATCGCCATGGTGGTGCGCTCGACCGAGAGTTTCGCGACCCTCGACAGCACGAAAAGCACCATGCCGAGCGGCGGATGCAGCAGGCCGATCATCAGGTTCAGCGTCATGATCAGTCCGAACTGAACCGGATCGATGCCGAACTTGGCGACGATCGGCAGCAGGATCGGCACGAGGATGGTGATCGCCGCGATCGTATCCAGGAAGCAGCCGACAAAAAGCATCAGGAGGTTCACCAGGATCAGGAACACCCATTTATTGTCGGTGATCGACAGGATCGCATCCGAAAGCAGCTGCGCCGCCTGACTGACCGTCAGCAGCCAGGCGAAGACCGAGGCCGCGGTGACGATGAAGAGAACCGATGCCGTCGTCTCGATCGTATCGAAGCTGGCTTTGGCGAGTGTCGAAAAGGTCATGGTGCGGTAGCGCACCAGGCCGAGGAACAACGACCAGAGCACGGCGGCTACGGCGGCCTCCGTCGGCGTGAACCAGCCCATCGTCATGCCGCCGATCAGGATCACCGGGGTCATCAGCGCCATCACGGCGGAAAAGCCGAAATACCAGTCGAGCGCCAGAAGGGCGAGAAGTGCGATGCCGGCCGCGGCATTCATCGACATGCCGGCCTGCATCATCAGATAGATCGCCACGGGTACCAGCAGGACGACGACGATTTCCATGCCGGCCGACAGCAGCTGCCTGATATCGAAGGGCGCGTCGGAACCCCAGCGCTTCTTATAGGCGAAGGCGGCGACGGTGATCATCATCAACAGCGTCATGACGACGCCAGGCAGGATGCCGGCCATGAACAGAGCGCCGATCGAAACATTCGCCATCATGCCGTAGATCACGAAGGGCAGCGACGGCGGGAAGATCGGGCCGAGCGTGGCAGACGCCGCCGTCACGCCGACGGCGGCCTCGACGGGATAGCCGTGATCCTTCATCGCCTTGATCTCGATCGTGCCGATGCCGGCGGCATCGGCAAGTGCGGTGCCGGACATCCCGGAGAAGATGACGGAGCCGATGATATTGACCTGCGCCAGCCCGCCCTTCATCCAGCCGACCAGCGCCACCGCGAAGGAATAGATGCGGCCGGTCACACCCGCCGAGTTCATCAGATTGCCCGCCAGGATGAAGAAGGGAACGGCGAGCAGCGGAAAGCTTTCGACGCCGGCAATCATGCGCTGGGCGACGATGATATCGGGCGCCACGCCGTAAAGGACGATATACAGCACGGATGCGACGGCCATCGAAATGGCGACCGGCACCCCGATCAGCATCAGCACCAGAAACGAACCAAGAAGCAGCAGCATCGGATCAACCCTCGACAGTCTGGAATTCTTCCGGGCGCTCCAGGACGGAGTAGCCGCGGCGCATATTGGCGATGGAGACGATGACCGCGCGGATCAACATCAGCACGAAGGCGACGAGCACGGAGTAGAAGACGATGTTGCGCGGCAGCTCGACGGTGACCATCTGCTCGTCGGCGACGATGTCGACATAACGCCACATCAGATGGCAGCCATAGGCGAAGAAGCCGATGCGGACGATGTCGACGAAGGTCGCGAGCACTCGCGCCAGCCCTGCCGGCATATAGTGATAGAACACATCCACCTGAATATGCCGTGACATGCGCACGCACATGGCCGAGCCGAGAAAGACGACACCGATCAGGCAATTGATCGCGATCTCCTCGGTCCAGGCATAACTGTCGTTCAGCACATAACGGGTGAAGAACTGCAGAAACACACAGCCCGCCATCAGCCAGAAGACGATCAGCGTGATCCAGTCCTCGATGGCGTAATCCGCGACGTTGGCGGTCGGCGCGTGGCCTTCGAACTCGTGGCCGATTTCCTCGGCCGTGATTGGCGTGTGAATTTCTTGCGACATGATCGGCCTTGTTCCGGTTGGGGAAGGAGGGCGCGGCGCGTAGGCGCGACCTGAGTTTACTGACAAGCCTTGCTGCTTACTGGGCGTGGCCCCTCATCCGCCTGCCGGCACCGACCGGCGTCGAGCCACGGGTCTCGACCCGTCCTCCGGACCCCCGTAAACGGGCGAAGGGGATATGCGGCAACGTCTCCGTCCCCCGCCGACGTCTCGTGGGGCACGTCCCCTCTCCCCGTCAAAACGGGGAGAGGGTTAGGGTGAGGGGCATCTATCGCTGACGAGCTTTTACTGAATCGCCCGGATCGCTTCCCAATCGGCCTTCTCGTAGCCGAAGTCCTCGAACTTCACCTTTTCCATCACGCTCTTTTCGAAGTCCGATTTGTCGACTTCGGCAACGTTCAGGCCCTTCTCCTTGAAGGTCGCAACCAGGCTGGCCTCCTTGCCGGCGATCGTCTTGCTGGTGCGCTCGGCCGCCTCCTGCATGACCTCGCCGAAGATCTTCTTGTCCTCGTCGGACAGGCTCGCCCACCGCGTCTTCGAGATCACGGTGTTGAGGTGATCGACGATGTGGCCGGTCAGGATGATGTTCTTCTGGACTTCGTAGAACTTCTTCGCCTCGATCGTCGTCAGCGGGTTTTCCTGCGCCTCGACGGTGCCGTTCTGCAGAGCGAGATAGACTTCGGCAAAGGCGATCGGCGTGGTGTTGGCGCCGCAGGCGCGCGGCATGGCGAGATAGGCCGGAACGTCAGGCACGCGGATCTTCAGGCCCTGCATATCGGCGCATTTGGCGATCGGCTTGTTCGAGGTCGTGTGGCGCGTGCCGTAATAGCTGACGGCGGCGATGTGGTTGCCGGTCTTGTCCTCATAGCCTTTGGCGAGGCGCTTGAAGACATCGCTCCTGGTGTAGGCGATCAGGTGATCGGGGCTGCGGAAAATATAGGGAAAGTAGGTGACGCCGATCGGCTTGTAGTCGCGTGCGGCAAAGCTCGATCCGGAGATGATGATGTCGACCGTGCCGAGTTTGAGACCCTGGTTGATATCGGCTTCCTTGCCGAGCTGCGAGGCCGGATAGACCTCGATCTTGTAGCGCCCGTCGGTGCGCTTGGCGATCTCTTCGGCGGCCCAGACAGAATCGGTGTGGAAGGGTTCCGAGGTCTCATAGACATGCGCCCATTTCAGTACCGTCTGGGCGTGCGCGACCGCCGTCGTCGCCATGATCGCGGCTGCGGTGCAAAGTATCGTTGCAAGTCTGCTCTTCATCGCTCTCTCCTCCCGAGCTCGGGTTAAATCTTGTCCATTCCTTTCGCGGGCCGCCTATTGCGGCCACGCTCCTCCTCTCCCGAAAACTCCTCCCCGAAGCTTTCGGAAAACCGCTTCTGCGACAGTGTGAGATGGGCGCGCATCGCCGCCTTGGCGCCCGCGCCATCGCCGGCGGCGATCGCGTCGCGAATAGCGCGATGCTCGTCCACGGCGCTGCGCCATGTTCCCGGCCCCTCGAAGTGGCTGGCGAGCTTGGCGAAATAAGGCGTCATGCGCATGTCGAACATCTCGCCCGTCACCCGCATCAGCGTCGCATTGCCGACGATCGCGGCAATGCCGGTGTGAAAGGCGCGATCGGCGGCAAGCACCGTGCTCGCATCATTGACGCCGCCGCTCATGCGCATCAGCGCTTCGTCGAGCAGCGCGATGCCTTCCGGCTTGGCGCAGCCCGCCGCTTCCTCGGCAATGGCGCATTCAATGATGGCGCGCGCCTGCAACAGCTCGAAAGGCCCCTCCACCGGTTCTCGCTCGGCTCCCGCCGCAGCCGCGGCGTGCTGGCGCACCACGTAGATGCCGGATCCCATGCGGATATTGACGAGGCCTTCGACCTCCAGGACGATCAGCGCCTCGCGCACCGTCGGGCGCGACACCGACAGTTGCTCGGCCAGATCGCGCTCGGCCGGCAGCCGCTGGCCAACGGCAAGTTCGCCGCTCGATATCATCAAACGAATCTGGTCCGCCACCTGCCGATAGAGGCGGCGCGATTCCACAGGTGAAAACATTCTGGCCTCCCTGGCGGCTTCTCCTCAAGCGCGCATCTGGTCAACTGGCCTGACCAATCCCCAGAGTGATATCAGCTCACTGGTTGTGCGTCAATCCGCCGCATAAACGTTAAACGCGCTCTATCCCCTTCGCCAGAAACCGATCAATGGCAAATGATATCGGCTTCGGTCCGCAGACGCACCATTGTCGCCCGAAGCTGGAAGAGTTCCCGGATGATATCTTCCCAACAGTCGTCATCGGCTCCGGCGATCGATATCATCGACGCGCGGATCGTATGAAGCAGACGAAGGAGGATCGGGCGTGGATCGGGCGCGCCGTCGCAGAGTTCCTGAAGTTCATCGACGATCTGTCTGAGGGCGATCTGCCGTTCCGGAAAGCTCAGACCGGAGGAACAGACCGAGATGGAGGCGCGCCGAGTTCTATCCATCCTGACACTTTGACTGGCCGGTTTTTACGGCTGGACGCGAGGCCGTTTGCCCATCCAGGTGCATGTGGCGCATCAGGCCAGCGAGTTTATGCGGATTGCGAATGCCGCATTCGAACCAGGAGACGAGTTCCCGCGCAATATGCTGCGCCGCCGGACTGCCGATCCCGCATGATTTTTCCCGACACCACTGCGTAAGCACCGCATGCAACATGGTTATGTCTTCAGGCTGCAGCGCCGGCTTCGTAATTCCCGAATGCTGGGTCATCCGAGTTCCTCCCCCGTATGTAAGACGATCCTAATCTTCGGATTTTCGATTTCAACCGCGAGTACGAAAGCGTACCGATGCCGGTTTCCGTTCGATCCTTCCGCCGAAATGGTGAGCAATACACCGTGCACGTGCGCGGCGGCTCCCGCCAAGAATATCCACCGACGCGCCGTCGTGATCTGCGGCTTCAGCTGGGCATGGGCGAACTCAGCTAAAGAGCTTTGCGAACAGGCGGATCGGAGCCTGCCCGCAACTCATATGCCGGCATACCATTCGTAGCCGCGATCCTCCCAGAAGCCGCCATTGCCGCCATAAAGTTGACCGAGATCGGCCACCGCTTCGATGCGCGTCAGATATTTCGCCTGCTTGTAACCGAGCTGCCGCTCGACCCTGAGCCTCAGCGGCGCTCCATGCGCCACTTCCAGGTCGCGGCCGTTCATCGAATAGGCAAGGATCGTCTGCGGATGAAGCGCATCGACCAGATCGATGCTCTCATAATACCAGCCGCTGCCATCCAGCGTCTTTTCGTATTCGTCGGCGCAATGAAATACGATATAACGCGCCTCGGGCTTCAGCCCGACCGATTGCAGCAGGGCGCCGAGCGGCAGGCCGGTCCATTTGCCGATCGCGCTCCAGCCTTCGACGCAGTCGTGGCGGGTGATCTGGGTGCGCGACGGCATCGCCTTCAGCTGCGCCAGCGAGAACTGCGACGGCTTTTCGACGAGACCGCCGACATCCAGTCTCCAGGTCGAGAACTGCCGGCTGATCCAGTCGAGATATTGCGGGTTATCGGGCATGCTGGTGCCGTTGGAGCGAAAGACCGGGGAGAGGTCCGCCTCGCTGAATTCGCGGGCCAGCGCGTCATCACCGAGCAGCAAGCGCTGCGTCTTCATGCTGAAACCTTCGGCGATCTTCAGCACCGACTTCGTCCGCTCGCTCTCGACCAATGCGTCGCAGCCGCTCAATCCCAGCGCGGAGGCGGTGAGCGTCGAGCCGATCAGGAAGCGGCGGCGGGTGATCAGGCGGCTCATCATTCGTCTCCCTGTTCGATGGCGTAGTAGCCGGTGATCATCGAGCGCAGATTGTTGAAGACACCCGACAGGATCACCATCCCGACATGCACCACGACGAAGGCGACGAGCGAGAAGGCGGTGAGGAAATGCAGGGTGCGGGCCGATTGCCTGCCGCCGAAGACATCGAGCAGCCAAGGCGCCACCGCATTGAAGCCCGGCGACATGGTGAGACCCGTCGCAACCATCAGCGGCAGCAGCAAAAAGATCACCGCAAGATAGGTCAGCTTCTGCAAAGTGTTGTAGTGGCGTGCCTCGGCTCCTTTCGGAAAACGCAGCCGGGCATGGTTGGCGACCTCGTGGCCGAGATGGGCGACCGTCAGCTCCTTGCCTTCAGGGGCGAGATCCCGGCGGAAATGCCGGCTGATCAGCCCATGGAGAAGATAGACGGAGCCGTTGAGAACGAAGAGCCAGGCGAAGAAGAAATGCCAGCGCCGGCCAGCCGATAGATCCTGGTAGCTTGGTAGCGTGAGCCAGCTTGGAAACCCCCTCGCTGTCGCCTCGCCGTCGACATTCGAAAGACCGAGCACGCCTGTCGTATCGAAGGTGAACGAACCGACATGCGTCAGCCCCTTCGCCCGGTCGCCGTCCTCGACGGCTTCCATGGCGATGAAGGACGGATCGTTGTCGGCGCCGTACTGGCCCCAATAAAGCGCCGGATGCGCATTGAATATCTGCAGACCACTGAACAGCAGCACGGTGAGGCAGAGCACATTCAGCCAATGCGACAGGCGCACGGCAAGGCTGTGGCGGTAGATAAGCGTGCGGCCGGTTTTCGTGCCGGCATCGATCGTCGCCATGATCGTTCTCCGAAAGTCAGACGTTTCGAAAAGAGGGGACGCGGCCGCAGCAACCAAAAGTGCTACAGCGTCCTTTGCGCGTCTAAAAAGACGCGCGGCGCTGTAGAAAAGTTTCAGCGGCCGCGCAGATAGAAACGGCTATTTCATCGCGTCGCAGGCCTTCATCATGTCGGTCTTTTTCATCGCGTCCTTTTCCATGCCGGCCTTGTGCATGCAGTCGGTCTTGGTGCCTGATGTCTTCATGGCATCCTTCGACATGGCGCTGCTCTGCATCGTGTCCTTCTTCATCGTGTCCTTTTTCATCGTGTCGGACTTCATGGCGTCTTCAGCCGAAGCGGCGCCGGCGAGCGAAAGACCGACGATGAAGGTGCAGGCTGCAAGGCTGGAAAAAAGCTTGGTCATGGAACTCTCCCGAAATGGATTTTCGTGTCCGCCGGCGGCCTGCCGATGGCTCACATCCGATTATTCGAGGGAGTGCCGGGATGCGTTACAGCTTCACGCGCATGTGATAGGACTGTGATACCGACATTGTTTTGATCTTCCTGTAACCGATTGGCCGTTTCTGCGAATGAAGTCTTTGACAGCATGACAACCGCCCAATCGGAAGACGCCCTGAAAGCATTGATGCTTCTGTCCCTTGACGGGGACGAGGCTGCCTATCGGCATTTGCTGACGGGCTTGCGCGTGCTGCTTATCGGTTACTACAGCCGCAGGATGGCTGCGGCGGCGAAAGCGGATATGGAAGATCTGGTCCAGGAGACATTGCTGGCGCTGCATTCCCGCCGGTCCACCTATGACCGGGAAAGACCGTTTACGGCCTGGTTCTTCTCGATCGCCCGCTACAAGCTGATCGACCATCATCGCGGCCGCGGCGGCCGCAGGCTGGCCGAGACCCAGCTTGGCGAGGAGATCGAAAGCGACTTCAGCGAGGATATGCTGACGGCGCGCATGGATGTCGAGCGGTTGCTCGACGGCTTGCCGCTGAGACAGCGGGAACTGATCCGCCAGGTGAAATTGGAAGGCCAGTCCGTCGCCGACACCGCAAACCGCACCGGCCAGTCCGAATCGGCGGTGAAGGTCGGCATCCACCGGGCGCTCCGGGCGCTGGCAGAGAAAATGCGAGGCGCATCGTGACAAAGACGGACGACATCATCGAACGCCTGGCAAGCGACCTGAAGCCGGTGCCGCGCAACGCATTGTGGCGCCGCCTGGCGCTCGGCATAGTGCCGGCGCTCGGGCTGTCGCTGCTATCGATGCTGGTCATTCTCGGTCCGCGGGTCGATATATCTGACGTGCTGATGCTGCCGGTCTTCTGGATCAAATCGGCCTACAACGCCCTGATTGCCGTGGCGGCTTTCATCGCCGTCTATCGCCTTTCCCGCCCCGACGGCTCGGAAGGCCGCTTTTTCGGTCTGCTTGCCTTGATCTTCGCCGCCATGGCGGCGGTCGCGGCCATCCAACTGATGATCGCTCCGGTCGAAACTTACCCGGTGCTGATCCTCGGCTCCTCGGCGCTCCATTGCCCGCTGCTGATTCTCGGCTTCGCAGTGCCGGTTTATGCCGGCGCCGTCTGGGCGCTACGCCAGACGGCCCCCACGGAGCTTCGCCTGACCGGCTTCGTCGCCGGCATTGCCGCAGGCGCAGCCGGCGCCTGGGTCTATTCGTGGTTCTGCACCGAGAACGGCATGCCCTTCGTGCTGATCTGGTATTCGCTGGGCATCTTGCTCACCGGCGCGCTCGGCGCCGTCACCGGCCCTCGCCTGCTCCGCTGGTAGATCCTTGGTAGGCGACCAGGCTTCAACAAGCCTTGCGTCGGGCGGAACCTCGTGCGTCGATCAGGCGTCTTGTCGCGCGTTAGCGCGTCATTGCGCCGCCAGCGGCTTCATCTTTGCATCGCGCGCCGCAGAGCGACCAGCCGGATGGGTGCGTCGCCGTCGGAGCCCCGGCTGCCGTGTTCCATGCCTGCCGTACTTCTGTCGCCGTCCAACTGAAATTGATTGACCAGATTCCGCAGGCGGCCCGCCTCGGAGGACAGAGAGGCGGCGGCGGCCGTCGACTGTTCGACCATTGCCGCATTTTGCTGGGTCGCCTGGTCCATATGATTGACGGCGGTGTTGATCTCGGCAAGTCCGGTCGATTGCTCGCGCGCCGAGGTGGCAATCGCATCCATGAGCTGGTTGATCTGTACGACGTGCTCGCCAATCGCTTTCAGTGACGTGCCGGTTTCGAGCACCAGTTTGACGCCATTTTTGACGTCCGTCGACGACTTCTGGATGAAGCCTTTGATCTCCTTGGCTGCGTGAGCAGCGCGCTGGGCAAGCTCACGGACTTCTTGTGCAACCACGGCAAAACCCTTGCCCGCCTCCCCCGCACGGGCAGCTTCAACGCCGGCGTTCAGCGCCAGAAGGTTGGTCTGGAAGGCGATTTCATCGATTGCACCGATGATGTTGGAAATCTGTTCCGAACTATCCTCGATGCGTCGCATGGCCTGTTCCGCCTCCGCAACGACAGTTGCCGACCGCTGAGCGCTGATATCGGCCTCGAGGGCCACATTGCGTGCCTCGTCGGTGCGTTTGGACGCCATCGTCACATTCGACGTGATCTCGTCCAGGGCTGCGGCCGTCTCCTCGAGAGAGGCTGCTTGCTGTTCGGTACGTTTAGAAAGGTCTTGCGCAGCCGATGCGATCTCGCCGCTACCGCTATCTATGCTGTGTACCGTCTGGAGCACGGCCCCGATCGTCGTGCCCAATTGCCGGAGCGAAGCGTTGAAGTCTTCGCGCAAGGTCTCGTATTCGGCGGCAAATTGATCGGAAAGCTGGAAGGATATGTCGCCGGCTGCAAGCCGCCGAAGGCCTCCACCCAAGCTCGTGGTTGCGAAGCGCAATTGTTCGGCCTCACGTTCGGCGCGCTGCTGGGCTGCCGCGCGCACTGCCTCACTCTCGCTGCGGGAGAGAGCAGCTTCCTTCTCGAGCCTGACGACACTGAGAGCATTCTGGCGGAAAACTTCGACGGCGCCGGCCATTTCGCCAACTTCGTCGGCGCGGCCGGCACCAGGTATGTCGCTATCGAGGTCACCGTCCGACAGACGCCTCATGGCGGAGGCGATGCTTCGGATCGGATTGGCGATGCCGAATATTGCAAACGCGATGCCTGCCATGGCGATCAGCACGGCCAGCGCTGCGATTGCGGCCGTCAACATGAAGGCGGACGCCGCGGAACCATCGCTGGCGGCCACAAAACCTTCGGCCTGGCTGAGAATGAACGCAACCAGATCGCCCACACCCTTGTCCACCAACTCGGATTGCGGCTCCATATCTTGCTTGAAGAAACGAACCGCGTCGGCTGCCTTGCCGTTATTTTGCAGCGCAATCATCTGCTCTGCCAACCCGCGATACTTGCTCAGTTCAGGCTTGATCTGATTGATCAGTTCGCGCCCGCGCTCGGTGCGGACGCCCTTTTCATATTCGGTGACGACCTTCTCGACCGCGGCGCCGGCGGCATCGATTTTTTGTTGCCCGACGGTGCGCTCCTCCGCTGTATCCTCCAGAAGATACTGGGCGTAGACCAGTCTCAGATCGAGGAAGTTACCCTTGATCTCCCGCGCGGTCACAAGCCGCTGCATCCAGAAGGTCCCGATCTGCTCAGTATTGGCACGAAGTGTCGAAATCGTGCTCAGCGAGACATAGGACAGGCCAACCATGAACAGGCTGATGATCGACAGCTTCACGATCAGGGCTTGCTTGATACTGGGGCGCTTCATGCGGGTCTCCTCGAAGATAACTGGGACGACCGGCTTGCCGGTTGATGCAAGATCTCACACCGGATTCAATAATTTAGTATTAACTAAACAATGGATTCGCTGGGTTTTAGAAAATCTTCTGCGCCGATCGATACTTCCGCGATTACTTAACCGCGCCACGACCCCAAGTTACTGGAAAATTTGCGAAAAAATCAGCTATAGCGAGCGAACATTGGATCGTCTCAACCTGGAGATTCCTCAAATATGGCCCGGCCGACCAAGACCTCAGCGCCCACTGTAAACGATTGACCGACTGCGCGCTTGCCGTGCGGTGTCGAGCAGCCATACTGGATCTATGCAGCAATCAGATACTCAACCCGCCGCTATCGAAATCACTCTGTGGCAATATTCCAGGAACGACCGCGACTGGAACCGCTGGATGCGGTCGCTTTCACAGGATGAACGAGATCGGGCGGCGACCTATCGCTTCGAAGGAGATCGCGCCTCATTCATGGCCGGCCGCTATCTGTTGCGGCGGCTGTTGAGCGGCCATCTCGGAACGGTGCCGGGTGCCGTCGTTTTTGTTGCAGACAAGCAGGGTAAGCCGAGGCTCGAGGGTTGCGATGCGCCGCAATTCAGCCTCGCCAATGCCGATGGGCTGGTGGCGGTCGCTGTCGCGTCAGGATGTGACCACGTCGGAATAGACTGCGAACGCGCCGACGTGGAGATCGAAGCGGCGGCAGTCGAGAGCTATTGCAGTGGGGACGAGCGACGCTGGCTTGCGGAATTGCCCGCCGGCGAACGGGCGCAAACGGCTGTCGCACTCTGGACGCTGAAGGAGAGCCACCTGAAGGCGCTCGGCGTCGGGCTGCGCGAGGATCCTCGCAATGTCGCTTTCGCCTGGAAAGACGGCATCCCTGTGATAATCGATGGCGGCGATCGCGATCGGCGATGGCATCATCGTCTGGTCGAAAGCGGCAGCCGGCACGTCGTGGCGCTGGCTGCCTGCTCGCAATCCGGGCTCCCCGGCATTTCTATACGGATATTTCAGGACGACAGCATGCCGTCCGAATAGCCGGCTCTGAGCTGATGCGGCATTGCGGACGCCGTCTCCGTCGCCCAGGCGAGTTGCGCATTGTCCGGTTCCGCGTCGAAATGCTGCCGGCCGAGCAGCGTGTTGACGATCGTCGCGCTGCGCCAGGCCATCAGACTCAGCTGAGAATCGGCGATGCCATGGGAATATCGACCGGCATTCTGCGCCAGCAGCCGGTTTGCCCGCGGGCCTGTCCATTGCATCGTGTAATCGTCGTTGAGCATGGGATAGCCGTTTCTGTCGAGCGTTATCCGTTCACCCAGCGAGGCGAGCGCATCCGGCAATCGGAACCGGTAGCCGGTCGCCAGCACCACCGCATCCGCATGCAGCACCTCGATCCCGCCGTCGAATTGATTTCTGACGATGAGCCGATAGGCCTTGCCGTTCCGTTCCATCTGGATCACGTCGCGGCTCGGCGACAGAGATGCGTTCAGCGCGCTCGGCTCGAGATAGCGCAGCGCATAGAGGCGGCGGTAGATCGAATGAATCGTCGAAATCGACAGGCCGTCGCTGGTCAGGATCGAGTTCTTCAAGGCTGCCTGCTTCTGCTCGCCGCTGAGCTTCAGATAGGCCTGCACATACTCAGGCGAGAAGACCTGGTTTGAAAACGGCGTGTCGTTGATCGGTTCGAAATTGTGTCGTCGGCTGATCCATGTCAGCTCCTTCATCGAGCCGGGATCGGCAAGCAAGGCTTCGACAACCTCGCCGCCGCTCTGGCCGCCGCCAACGACGACGACGCGGCCGGCACGAAGATCGGTGATACGCGTTTTCGCCTCGCTGTTATGGAAGCAATCGGCACCCAGGAAGGGTTTTGCCCAGTCGGGCACGAAGGGCGAAGATCCCGTGCCGATCACCAGGTTCTTCGCTTCTTCCTGGCCGTTGTCGAAGCGCAGGACGAAGCGGTCGTCGCGGTGCTCGACGTCGCGAATGTCCGTTCCGAAACGCAAACCCTCCACGCCTTTGGCGACCCAGGCGAGATAACGTGCGAATTCCTGCCGCGGAACGGCGTCATAGTTGGCGTTGAGGAAGGCGTAGAGCCTCTTGTGCGCCACCAGATAGGAGACGAACGACCAGCGGCTGGTCGGCAGGACCGGGGTGACGAGGTCTTTCAGGAAGGACGACTGCAGCTCGACGCCGGGCATCATCATGCCCGGATGCCAGTCGAACGAGTCTCGCCGCTCGAAGAAGCGGCTGCGGAGCTCGGGCACCGATTCCAGCAGGCAGGCGAGGCTCAGATTGGAGGGGCCGATACCGATGCCGGCAAGATCGAACGGCTCGTTGAGGGCGTCCCTGCGGGTAAAAGCGACGGTCATGCGAAGTCCTTCTCTGTTTCCTTGAGACGCAGGGCCAGCCTTGCGTGGAAGGCGGGAGACCCGATCATATGCAGATGGTTGGTGCCGGTGATGATTTCGGCAGCCCGCGCCCGCGGCGACAGGCGGCGCCAGTCGATCAGGTTGAGGCCGCGGTTGAGGCTGTCGTCGGCCGCCCAGGGATAGATCGGCACATCGTGGGGAAGGAGCCGATGCTTGCGGAAGATCAGGGCGTTGTCGATCAGCACCCAGAACGTATGCTCGCGGCTGCTGATATCCGGCCCGTCTGTGGGAAGCGGGTCCTTCTCATCGCCGACGAAGCGCAGGAACTGGTCATAGGTGTCCGCGTCCATCGTCGACAGCAGCCGGTCCCATTCGGGGCGCATCGCCGTCTTCTGAAGCCATGCCTCGACGTCCCGGTGCAGCGCGTCACGCTCGCCCGGCCGGAATCTCGGTTTAGCGCCGATTGCAAATTCCGATCCGAGATCGCAAACGTCGACCATCGCCATCATCCTGACGTCGACCTCGTTGCCGAGGGCGCGGGCAGCCTCATAGGCGAGAAGCCCACCCCAGGACCAGCCGAGGAAAGTGCAGGGCGCGCCTCTGCTATGGGTCCTGATATAGTCGACATAGCTCTCGATGATGTCTTCGATCGGCGCGCCGACTTCCTTCTTTTCGGACAGCGAATGGCAAATGAAGCCGGTCGCCGGCTGATCGGCGCCGAGATAATCGACGAGCTTCACATATTCGCGGGTGCTGACGAGAAGCCCCGGAAAGCAATAGAGCCGCGGCTTGGTACCGGAGGCGCGCAGCACGATCACCTCCGACAGATCGCGTTCGGCCCCCTGCTCCATCACGCCGGCAAAGGCGCGGATGGTAGGGTTGTTGAAGATATCGGCGACGGTGAGCGGCGTTTTCGGCCGGCGTTGCCGGAGCTGCGAAAGGATGCGGATCGCGCCGAGCGAATTGCCGCCGATCGCGAAGAAATTATCCTCGACGCTGATCGCTTCCAGCTTCAGAACCTGGCGCCAGACGTCCAGCACCTCCTCTTCGAGCGCGGTTGCCGGCTCGACGATATGGCGCTTGACCGGCTGCGGCGCCGGCAGCGCGAAACGGTCGAGCTTGCTGTTCGGATTGGTCGGCATCTTTTCCAGTTCGACCACCGCCGCCGGCACCATGTAGGAGGGCAGGCTGCGTTCGAGGCCGGCGCGGACGGTCTCGACGTTCAACGCCTCGTCCTTCTTGGAAACGACATAGGCGACCAGCGCCTTCTCGCCGGCATCGTCATCGCGCAGCACGACCAGCGCTTCGCCGACGCCGGGCTGCTGGAGGAGCGCGGCCTCGATCTCGCCGAGTTCGATGCGGTAGCCACGAAGTTTCACCTGATGGTCGACGCGGCCGACGAATTCGACGGTTCCGTCCTCACGCCAGCGCGTCAGATCGCCGGAGCGATAAAGCCGGCCGCCCTCCTTGGAAAAGGGATCGGGAATGAAGCGGTCCGCCGTCGTATCCGGCTTGCCGAGATAGCCGCGGGCGATGCCCTCGCCGCCGATATAGAGTTCGCCGGTCACGCCGATCGGGCACGGATTGAGGTCGGGGTCGAGCACATAGACGCGCCGCAGCCCGACGGCACGGCCGAGTGGCGCATAGACGCCCTGGAACGTCGTGCCGGCCCTCACCTTCCAGACCATCGGCGTCATGATGGTTTCGGTGGGACCGTAACCATTGATCAGCCATTCCGATTTCAACGCCCGCGACAGGAGATCGAAGGTCGGTTGCGCCAGCCCCTCGCCGCCGAAGGAATAGAGCCGCATCGGCGGTGCGCCGTCGGTAATGTCAGCCCATTCCGCCAGCTGCTGCAGATAGGTTGTGGGGATGCTAGCATTGTTGGCGCCATGTTTGCGCATCGCCGTCAGCGTCTCCTCAGGCGTCCACAGCGGCTGATCGGGAAGAATGATGCTGCCGCCCTCCATCAGCGGGTTCATCCACCGCTCATGGCCACCATCCGAACTGAAGGGCAGGAACGGCAGCTCGCGGGATTCCGAACTCATGCCGTAAACGCGCGAGGTGTTTTGCAGATGGTGCGTCAGCGGGCCGTGTTCGACGGCGACACCCTTCGGCAATCCCGTCGATCCCGAGGTGTACATGACATAGGCGAGCTGATCCTTGTGGGTGGGAATATAGAGCGGCGTATCCGGCTCGCCGTCGAGATCGATCTTGTCGAGCTCGAGGACGATCGTGTCGAGTTCTTCCGGCAGGCGATGGCGCAGCCAGCTGTGGGTGAGCACGATCTTGACGCCGCCGTCGCGCAGGATGTGATGGTTGCGCGCCGGCGGATGATCGGGCTCGACCGGAATATAGGCGCCGCCGGCCTTCAGCGTCGCGAGGATGCCGACGACGGCCTCCGGCGAGCGCTTGATGAAGATGGCGACCGTGACTTCGGCGCGGACGCCGAGCTGCCGCAGCCGATGTCCGAGGCGATTGGTGCTCGCCTCCAGCCAGCCATGGCTCCACTCCTCGTCGCCATAGACGATCGCGGTCTTCTCAGGCGTCCGGCGCGAATGGGCGGCGATCAATTCATGCACCGGCCTGTCGTCGTTGACGACATCATCCTCGTAAGGCGCCGACAACCAGTCGAGCTCGTCAGCCCCCACCAGTTCGATATCCTTGATGCGCACATTCGGCTGCGCGACCATCTGCTCGAGCACGCCGCCGAAATGCCGGGCGATGCGGGCAACCAGAGCGCCGTCATAGAGATCCTGCGCGTAGTCGATCAGCCCGAATGCACCATCCGAATGCGCCTCGACCACCAGGGAAAGCTCGCTGTCGGCGCGGGCGCCCGGCGGCTCCAGATTTGTGGCATGGCTCGGTACCGCATAGGGTCCGCGGAATTCGAACAGTGCCTTGACCACGGCTTCCTGGGCGGCGGCTTCGTCGACCACCAGTTCCTGGGTGATGCGCTCCAGCGGCACGAGTCGGCGTTGCCCCTCCTCGCCTGCCGACGAGATCGCCGCGATGACATCGCCGAGAGAATATCTAGAGGTCAGTGACAGGATGAGCGGCAGCACCTGCTCGGCACGGCCGCGGCTGGCAAAATGCTGCGTTTCGGGCCGCGCGACCAGCAGGCCGGTCAGCAAAGCGTAGTTGCCGCTATAGCGCGCGAGCAGCGCACAAAAGGCGGCGTGCAGCACGCGCTCGACATGAACGCCCTTAGCCCCGGCATGCCGTTCGAGTTTGCTCCAGAGGTCGGGCTCGATCGAAAATCGATGCTGGGCGCGCGCCACGCCGGCCAGCCCGCCGCTGTTGAAGCGGGTCGGGAAGGTCGAGGCGGCATAGTCGAGACCGATCGCATCGCGCCAATAGGCAAGGGCTTCCCGCGCCTCGTCCGTCTCCAGCCAATCGGCCTCGCGCGTCCCGGCCGAGATTTCCAGCGGATGCATGTCGCCAACGGGCTCGCCATCGAGAAGGCGTGCCAGCGACCCGGCGAGAACGGATTTTTCGTGGTCGTCGCAGACGATCGGATGCAGCACGATCGTCAGCAGCGACTGCCCCTGGGCAAGCCGGATGATCTGGATGCGCGCACCCGGCCCCTCCAGGAGATCGAAGCGCTTGTCGCGGAAGGCTTTCCTTGCCGCCGACGCATCCGGCTCGGAGGGGGCCGCGCCGTCTTTGCCGAGGATCTCGATCGGCACCGCGTTCGATGCGCCGCGATATTGCTCGATGCGGCCGCCCGCCAGCCGGCGGAAGCGCAAGGCAAGCGACGGATTCTGCGCCACGAGCGCCCGGCAGGCGCCGGCAATCGTCTCGATGTCGGCTGCCGGGCTCAATCGCAGCCCGATGACCTGGTCGGGAAAAACCGTGTAATTGCCGATCTGCTCCAGCGACCAGATGCGCTTCTGTGCGATCGTCAGCGGAAAGCTCTCGAAGACCGCATCCATTGCAGCATCGGTCGGGGAAGCATCGGCGAAATTGGTGATTTGCTTGTTCATCTTGGGGATCCGGACGTTATTCAGAGACGCGCATCGCCTGACATTGCCGAGCGCAGCGAGAGGGGACGCGGGTCGGTCCAGACGTCGCGGATATGGGCCAGGCATTCCTGACGTGAACCGGCAAAGCCGGTCCGCTCCCAGCCGGTGGGAATCCGCTTGTCCTGCGGCCAGACCGAGTGGTGGTGCTCGGTGTCGATGACGACGATCCAGAGATCGTCGCGAGGCTCAAAACTATCCATCGAAAGCTCCTGCGGTGATTGATGTCATGCGCAAATGACGGATCCCGACGGCTGCGGTTTAGAAAATTGCTGAGAATTTTTTTCTTCGCCTACCCCTAAATCCGCCGGAAGATGGATCGTCATTCTACCAAATCGGCACAAGAGCGCGCTTCATGCTCGCCGCATCAAAAGCCCTGCCGGTCAAGGAGAACATCATGGATTTCGACGCCGCCAAACAAAGGCGGGCTCTGCAGTCGCGGAGCTACATCAGGCTCGCCCCCAATATCGTCCACCTGAAGACCGCGCACGGGCACCACGAAGCCGCTTTCGAGGTCGAGGCCGGCGTCGCAACGATCACCTTCTACCACGGTGATCCCGCGCGACCGGCCGAGCTTCTGATGGCGGCTGCCGAAGCCGTGACGGCGGAAGATCGCTCAATCAGATCCGTCGTCTTCGAGGGGCATCAGGCGAGCCTCCCGCCGCATATTTCCGGCGCCGGCGGCAGGCTGGATTCAGAGATCCTCTGGCAATGGCCGTCGCTCTGGCTGCCGCAGCTCAGCTACCCGCTGCCGCCGGTGCAGGAAATGACCGCCGGCCGCTATCATCCGCGCCGGCCGGCAAAGCCGAAGGGCACGATCTACCGGCGCTTCATTCCCTGGCTGGAGCGGGACATCAGCTTCCGGGTGGCCGATCCCGAGACCGATCTTGCCGCGTTCCACCGCTGGATGAACGACGAGCAGGTCAACACGATCTGGGAGGATGCCGGCTCGCTCGACAAACACCGGGAGATCCTGGAGGAGCGGATCGCCGATCCGCATGTGCTGCCGCTGATCGGCAGTTTCGCCGACATCCCCTTCGGCTATTTCGAGGTCTACTGGGCCAAGGAAAACCGGCTCGGCCCCTTCTACGATGCCGACGACTATGATCGCGGCTGGCATGTCGCGATCGGCGAACCCGATTATCGCGGCAAGAAATGGATCAGCGCCTGGCTTCCGTCGCTGATGCATTTCATCTTCCTCGACGACCCGCGCACCAGGCGCATCGTCGGCGAGCCGCGCGCCAGTCATGAACAGCAGATCCGTAACCTCGATCGTTCGGGTTTCGCCAAGGTCAAGCATTTCAATTTTCCGCATAAGCGGGCGCTGCTGGTGATGCTGACCCGCGAGCGTTTCTTCGGCGACCATCTCTGGGTGCCTGCATCATGAACGACATGAGCGAGATGAGCGGCAGCCTCCGCAAACGGCGCCTCGCCCCGGAGGATCTTGCCAGTCCTCAGCTTCTCAGGCTGCTGTTGCGGCTTGGACTGCCGGCCATGTTCGGCCTGTCGATCAATGCCGCCCATCACACGATCAACATGGTTTTCGTCGGCATGATCGGCGAAGACCAGATCGCCGCGATCATGATCGTCCTGCCGATCCTGATGCTGATCGCCGCCTTCGGCGAAGGCATCGGCGTCGGTGTCGCAACCGAGGTCGGACGGATGCTCGGCGCCGGCAACCGCTCGCGGGCCGGCGCCATTGCGTCGATCAGCCTTGCTGCCGGCGTCGCCTTCGGCGCGGCCAGTGCGATCGCAATCGTCGCCTTTCCGGATCTGCTGCTGTTCGGCGCCACATCAGCGATCGAGCCGCTTGCGCAACATTACCTGATGATCATCGCGATCTCGATACCGCTGACGATGGCGCAGATCATTCTGGATTTTCTGGCGATCGCCGAGGGTAACGCCCGCTTCAGCATGTGGACGCTGGTCGCCTGCTTTGCCTTGAACATGATCCTCGACCCGATCATGATCTTCGGATTCGGCCTCGGCCTGCAGGGCGTGGCAATCGCCACCATTCTGTCCCAGATCGTCGCGCTTTCCATCTATGGCGCCTACCACTTCAGGCGGCTTGGGACGGTCCGGCTGAGCCTTGACTGGCGGCTGGCAGATATCCGCACTCTCTGGTCCGTCCTTGCCGTCGGGGCCCCGACGACGCTGACCAGCCTGACGACGGCAGGCGCGATCGCGATCATGGTGTCGCTCGCCGCCACCTATCACGGAGAATCCGGCATTGCCGGCGTCGGGATTGCTTTGCGGCTGCTTGCCGTCGGAACCCTTCCCGTTATCGGCATCTCGCTTGGGGCCCAGTCCATCCTAAGCTTTGCCTGGGGTCGCGGCGATATGGCAAGGGCGCTGGCGGCAACCCGCATCCTGACAGCGGTCACCAGTGCGGTGAGTGGCGCCTACGGGCTGACCGCGCTGGTCTTCTCCCAAGCGCTTGCCTCGTTCTTCACCGACGATGCGGTAGCGATCGGGATCGCCGGACAGGCAATCGTCGCAACCCATCTTCCCCTTCTGCTGTTCGGCCTGCGACAGACGGTGCTGATCCTGTTCCAGGCGCAGGGAAGACCCAAGGCGGCGGTCGCCATCGGCCTGGCGCAAAACGGCTATCTGCTCTTTCCGCTGCTTGCGCTCCTGCCGCCCTTCTTCGGCTTTTCAGGCGTGCTGGCCGCCATGTTCCTGGCCTCAGCCCTCACCGGCCTGCTGTCGGCCGTCTGCCTAGTGAGGTCGCTCAGCGCACTCCGGCAGCGCTCCGCCGGCCCTCTGACCTCCATCCGTCCCACTCCCAGCTTTTGTCCATGAGAGGATGACCATGAACCAGTCGATCAATCCGCACGACCTCGGCGCCCATGCGGTCGCCGACGATCTCTTCACGCCGGTCGATCCGGCGGCATTCAACGCCGTGTCGCCGCCGATCTTCCAGACCTCGCTCTTCACCTATGACAGTTACGAGGCGATGGAAGATGTTTTCGCCGGCCGCACGCGCAACTACATCTATTCGCGCGGCGACAATCCGACCGTCCGCGAATTCGAGCTTCTGGTCGCCCGCCTCGAGGGCGCAGAGGATGGGCGCGCCTTTTCGAGCGGAACGGCCGCCATCACCTCGACAATTCTGAGCCTGGTGCAGGCCGGCGACCGGGTCGTTGCCGTCCGCCACCTCTATAATGATGTCTACCGTCTTCTAGTCAAACTGCTCGACCGGCTCGGCGTCGCCGTCGATTTCGTCGATCCCGCCGACCACGACGAGGTGCGCAAGGCGCTCTCCGGCGCCAAGCTGCTCTATCTCGAAAACCCGACATCCTTCGTCTTCGAGCTGCAGGACATTGCGGCGCTGTCTGCCATGGCGAAGGAGGCGGGCGTTACCACCGTCATCGACAATTCCTGGGCAACGCCGCTGTTTCAGAAGCCGATCCAGCACGGCGTCGATATCGTCATCCACGCCGCCTCGAAATATCTCGGCGGCCACAGCGATACGGTCGCCGGCGTCGTCGTCGGCTCGAAGGAGGCGATCGCGCGGATCAATTCGACCTCCTATCCCTATGTCGGCGCCAAGCTCTCGCCCTTCGAGGCCTGGCTCTTGTTGCGCGGCATGCGCACCCTGCGTGTCCGCCTCAAGGAACATGAGCGCAGCGGGCTTCTGCTGGCCGATCGGCTGAAGCAGCATTCGGCCATCGCCCGCGTCCGTCACCCGGCCCTCCAGGATCATCCCGGTCGGGCGACGCTGTCGGGTTATGCCGGGCTGTTCGCCTTCGACCTCAATCCCGATATCGACGTCGCCCGTTTTGTGAACAGTCTGCGCGACATCCGCCTCGGCGTCAGTTGGGGGGGACCCGAAACACTGGTGGTCCCCGCCAAGGTGGCGCTGCAGATCCCCGACCGGATGACTTCCTTCATCCGGTTCGGCGTGAGCGAGCAGACGGTTCGTTTCGCCGTTGGCCTGGAAGAGCCGGAACTGCTGTGGAACGATTTGCAGCAGGCGCTGCACGCCGCGAAGCGGTAATATCCCGCGCGCGTTCGTCATCAAGGCGGGCAGGCTCGTTCATTGCCAGATGGCAATGTTCCTCCGCCGCCTTGATCATGAAGTTGACGAGGGTCCGTGAAACGCCGAGTTCGGCGGCAATATCCTTCTGCGGCACGCCGTTGAGGCGGTGCCGTATGAAGGCATCGTTGGTGCGCTTCGGCAGGGCCTTGAGCGAGGCAAGCACATCGCGCAGCGTCTCGGCAGCGACAAGCTGGTCGAGTACGGTGGGGATGGGAGCCGTGATCTCCTGAACCTGGTCTATCGACCTATAGTTGTTCATCTGCTGACGGCGGCGGCGGCTTTCATCGAGTGCAAGGTTATAGACCATCCGGAAGGCGTAACCGATCGGGCAACGAATACCATCGGTTTTGACCCCGTAAGCTTTAATCACGCCATCCTGAAAGATATCCTCGGAATATGACCTTGATTTGACAACGCTTTCAATCGTCTTAAGGAGCTTATCCTTGTTTTCGATCATGGCGTTGACAACGGCATTTCCATTCACATCGCGATGCAATGCTTGCATTGTCCTGTACCCTTTTTACAAATGGAAAATCAGGCTCAGTCGTTACTGGTCGACGCGGTCGTGGCGCTCCTTTTTGGAGGGAAAGTACACGATTTGATTGCAGTGTCTATTTTAAGGTGATAACAGGAGTCAAGTTTAAATCGACGGAGTGAAAGCGAGAAAAAATGGGAAGGACAGTTGAGATCCTGACGGGCAAGGCGGAGCTCTGCCGATCGATCATGGGGGCTTTGCCCGACTGGTTTTCCGAACCGGAGGTCATCGAGGCGAGTGTCCAGGCGATCGAAGATCTGCCGGTGTTCGGCTATATCGAAGCCGATGTCGTCACCGCGCTGATTGCCTTGAAGCCGCACCTGCCCGGCGCCGTCGAAATCGCGCTGATCGCGACCCGACCCGAACATCACGGCCGCGGCGCCGGACGTCAGCTCATCGACGAAGCCGAACGTTTCAGCCATGAAGCGGGTGCCCGGTTGCTGACGGTCAAGACGCTCGCCCCGCGCCGCCGCGAGGAACCGCAATTCGAGGCGACGCGGCGCTTCTACGACCGGAACGGCTTCATCAGGGCGGAGGTCTTTGCAGAGTTATGGGACGAGGACCACCCATGCCTGTTCATGGTCAAGCCGCTCGCCGGCGTCCAGGCAGATGAGACGACGCTTTGAAACGACGAGACTTTCTGCTTGGCACGCTGGCAATGACCGGCGCACCCGCAACCGTGCGCGCCGGCGATGGCGGCGTCGTTTCGCTCGATTACGGACTGGCATCCACGATGCTGGCGCTCGGCCAGACGCCGCGCGCCGTCGTTTCCCTGAGAAACTGGGGGGAATGGGTGGTCGAACCGACGATGCCGGCCGATGTCGTCGATCTCGGCACCAGCTCGGAGATCAATCTCGAGGTTCTCACCAGTATCCGGCCGTCGCTCATTCTCAGCACCCCTTTCCTTGCGGCACTGGACGAAAAACTGTCGCGGATCGCGCCGGTGGAGCGGTTCACCATTTATGCCGAGCACAACGAGGCACTGGCCCGTTCCTACGTCGAAACACTGCGGCTCGGCACGATGATCGGGCGGGCAGAGCAGGCAAAGGCGTTTCTGTCCGATGCCGATGCCAGTTTCGATCGGTTGCGCGAGCGGACAAAAAACCTGTCTGCTCCCCCGGTTGCCGTCATCAACTTCATCGACAACAGGCATGCGCGCATCTACGGCGGCCCCGGGCTTTTCAGCGGCGCCATGAAGCGCATCGGCCTTGAGAATGCCTGGAAGGGCGAGGCCAGTTACTGGGGATTTCAGACGATCGGCCTGGAACAGCTCGCCGAACTCGGCGAAGACGCGCATCTGATCATCGTTTCGCCGCTGCTTCCACCCGACGTCCTGACCCAGCTTTCCGAAAGCCCGCTCTGGACCAGCCTTCCCTTCGTCAAGCGGCAGCGGCTCTCGGTCATTCCAGGCGTTCTGATGTTTGGAATGATTGAGGAGGCGCTGCGGTTTTCGACCCTGGTCGTCGATACGCTGGAGACTTCAGCCCGATGAAGGCCAGATTGTCTCACTTCGGCGCGCCCGCACTTGCGGGCCTCCTGCTCTTTTCCGGATTGGCCCTTGCCGTAAGGGAGGTTTGGGCGGCACTGCCCCATCTCGAGGCGGCGTCCGGCGGTTATGATGCCGAGCGCCTTCTCCTCCTCTATTCGACGCTGCCGCGCATGGCGACAGCCCTGATCGCCGGTGCAGCACTCGCGCTCTCCGGCACGATCCTGCAGCAGGTGCTGCGCAATCCGCTGGCCTCGCCGACGACGCTCGGCATTTCCACCGGCGCCAATCTGGCGCTGGTTTCCGTGATGCTCGCCGTTCCGTCACTCGCGGGATGGGGCCGGGACGCGGTCGCGCTTGCCGGCAGTGCCGCTGCCGCCTTGGCCATCTTCTCGATCAGCGCCCGCCATGGCTTCTCGCCCTTTTCCCTCATCCTGTCGGGCATGATCGTCGGTCTCTGGTGCGGGGCGACGGCGGCCATCCTGGTGCTGATGAACGATCAATATCTCTCGGGGATTTTCATCTGGGGCGCCGGGTCGCTGTCGCAGCAGAGCTGGGCGATCCCGGCGTCGCTGCTGCCGAAGGTGGCGCTGCTGGCGGCGCTTGCTTTTCTGGCCACGAGACCGCTGACGTTGAGCCAGATCGGCGATGCCGGCGCAACGAGCCTCGGCCTGCCGATCAAATGGGCCCGCGGTTTCATGCTGGCGATTGCCATCGCGCTCAGCGCCTTCGTTACCAGCGCCGTCGGCGTCATCGGCTTCATCGGGCTGGTCGCCCCGCAGATCGTGCGGCTTGCGGGCGCCAGGCGGATTCTCAGCCAATTGATCTGGTCGCCCATTGCAGGCGCCGGCCTTCTGCTGCTGACGGACCAGGCGATCAAGCTTGCCGCTCCAGGCGATTTCGTGCCGACCGGGGCGGTGACGGCGCTGCTCGGCGGCCCGATCCTGATTGCTCTTCTCCCCCGCCTCGCCACGGCCTCGCGCGCGCTGCCCGGCGTGGCGTCGCCCCAACATGCAATCGACAACAGAACGGCATCCTTTGCTGCTCTGCTCGTCCTGGTCGTCATCTTGGCGATTGCCGCAATCTTCTTCGGCCGCGCACCCGACGGTGCATGGGCCTGGCTGCCGGCCGCCTCTTGGGACGAAATCCTTCCCCTGCGGCTGCCGCGGGTCGCCGCCGCATTCGGCGCCGGAACCGTGCTCGGCGTGACCGGGCTGATCCTGCAGCGGCTGACCGGAAACGAAATGGCAAGCCCCGAGGTGCTCGGCGTATCGGCAGGAGCAACGCTCGGCGTTGCGGCCGCCATGTTTGTCTTTGCGGCGCCAGGCCTGACGATCCAGCTTGCCTTTGCCGGCGGCGGCGCTCTTGTGGTGCTGACGCTGATCTTCCTCCTGAGCGCGCGTTCCGGCTTCGGCCCGAACCGTGTGCTGCTCGCCGGCATCGCCCTCGGCGCGATACTCGACGCCGGGATCGGCGTCCTTGCCGCGAGCGGCGATCCGCGCGGCCTGGCGCTCATCCGCTGGATGGCGGGCTCGACCTATTTCGTCGACAATGCGGTGGCCGCAAGCGCCCTTCTGATTGCGCTCGGCTGTCTGGCCGCCGCCTTTCTCGCCAGCCGCTGGCTTGCCCTGCTGCAACTTGGAACCGAGACGGCAAGTGAACTCGGCCTCAGAATCGTTCCCGCACGCGCGGTGCTGTTCGGCCTCTCGGCGATCATGACGGCGGCGGCGACGCTCGTCGTCGGCCCCTTGAGCTTCGTCGGCTTGATGGCCCCGCACCTTGCCCATGGGCTCGGTCTTCGCCGGCCCGCTGCCCAGCTCCTCGCCGCCGCCCTCATTGGGGCGGCCCTTCTCGTCATCGCCGACTGGACGGGGCGGATGATCGCTTTCCCCTACCAGATCCCCGCCGGATTGATCTCGGCTCTTGTGGGCGCCCCGATGCTGCTGATCGTTCTGCGCCGGCGAGCGTGAAAAGTGGTCGGCAATCGACGTCTCAGGCGGGCTTATATTCGGCCGTTTGACTCGTGCCGATGGCTGCCCCTCACCCTAACCCAACCGGGGTCGAGACCGGTGGCTCAACCCCGGTCGGTGGCGGCAGCCAAATGAGGGGCAAACCGAGGTCGGGAAGATCAATGGCGCCGTCCTTCAGCGGGCAGGCTCCGCCGCGACCGCCGACGCTCAGCCTATCGGTCTCCAACGGCAGCCCGATCCGGTGCATGAATATCTGCGGGCTGGGGCAATCGACAGGATGCTGAAATAGTAGAGGGTCCACATCGAGACGACCGCACTGCGGTCGCTGCCTGGAAATTTTTGCGCATATCGGGCGATGAGCCCGTCAAAGAATGCGACGTCGCTGAGATCCCTGAAAGCAAGAACGATGCCCGTCTGCGGTGGGGCACCGAGCAGCTTGCCGCGGCCAATAGGAGAACGCGCCATCGCCCACCACGCCGTCAACGGCCTGGTGGGCGACAGGATAATTGGCGATCGAAGTCGGGCGCCGAGACGCCCTACTCCGTCTTTGCCGCCATGCCTTACCACCGATACTTCAGCGTCCCGGTCATGTTGCGGCCCTGGCCGAGATAGCAGAAGCCTTCGTTGCAGACGGTGTCGCGCTCGTCGGCAATGTTGCGGATATTGAAGGCGGCCGTCAGACCTTCGTATTTCTTGTCGACCGCACCGAAATCATATGATGCGGATGCGTCGATGTAGAAGCTCGTCGGGTTCTTCGACGTATTGGCGGTATCCGTCCAGTTCTCGCTGACATAACGGACACCTGCGCCGACCGACAGGCCGTTGAAGGGGTTGGTTTCCTGGAACGTGTAGTTGGCCCAGAGGCTAGCGACATGCGAGGGTGTCAGGGCCGGCGTATTGCCCTCGTTTTCACCGCCGCCCGTCACTTCTGACCGGTTGTAGGTGTAAGCCGCGATAAGATCCCAGCCATCGGCTACCGCCGCGCGGGCTTCGAGTTCGACGCCCTTTCCGGTCACTTCACCGATCGAGCCATAGGCAAACAGCAGCGGATCGACCAGCACCGGCTTGTTCTTTTCGACGATGTGATAGGCAACGGCCGACAGGAGGATATCGGAGCCCGGCGGCTGGTATTTCACGCCGACTTCGTATTGTTCCCCCTCTGTCGGCGCCAGGATCTTGCCTGAGGTCGAACGGTTGGTCACCGGATCGAACGAGGTGGCGTAGGAGACGAAGGGAGCAATGCCGTTATCGAAGAGGTAGAGAGCACCGGCTTGCCAGGAGAAGGCGTTCTTGTCGACCTCCTCCGAGCTGACCGCGGGCAGGGTCGCATCGCGCGTCTGGTTCACCCAGGTCTGCCGGCCGCCGAGGTTGAAGCGCCAGTTTCCGACCTCGATCTGATCCATCGCGTAAAAGCCGGCCTGTCGCATGTCGGCATCGGAAGCCAGGATGCTATAGTCCGGCGTAGCGCCCGACACTCCATAAGTCGGATTGGCGATATCGAAGTCGAACGCCGGATCCGCGGCTCCGGCGCCGTAACCAAAGCTCGACTGGAGGTTGGTGTAGTCGAGCCCGAACAGCATCGTATGGGCAAGCGGGCCCGTATCGAACTTCGCCTCGAGCTGATTGTCGACCTGGAAGACGTTCATTTCGTCCCGGATTGCATTTGTGCCACGATGCGCGACGGTCCCGTTCCAGCCGGTAACGCCGAGATAGCGGGCCTCCAGGTCGAGATGCGAGTAACGCAGGTTCTGCCGGAAGGTCAGGCCGTTGTCGAATTCATGTTCGAACTGATAGCCGACCTGCTGCTGCTTGACCTTCTGGTAGTCGTAGTCGGGATCGCTCTCCCTGAGTTCGTGGAACTTGCCGTCCAAGGTCGTGATCGCGCCGACATTGGAATCGGTCTCGTCCGACTGCGCCAGACCGTACACCGTTAGGGACGTGCCCTCGTCAGGCTTCCAGGTGAAAGACGGCGCCAGGAAATAGCGGTCGTCGGCAATATCGAAATTCGTGTCGCCGCGGCGGGCGAGACCGACGATGCGATAGAGGAAATCGTCGTTGCCCTCACTGATAGGCCCGCCGAAATCGAACATCCCCTGCAGCCGGTCCTTGGTGCCGTAGGTAATGCCGACTTCGCGGATCGGCTCCTCGGTCGGAAGCTTCGATATTTTGTTGACGAGGCCGCCCGGCGATCCCGCACCGTAGAGAACGGAAACCGGCCCCTTGATCACCTCGACGCGCTGTAACTGATAGGGATCGGTGCGGAACATGCCGTAATTCATGTAGGGCTGGCGCAGGCTGTCACGAAAGTCGCCGACCGTCGTGATGTTGAAGCCGCGAATGTAGATCTGGTCGAAGCGCGGATCGAAGCCGTTCGGTCCGGTCGTCACGCCAGCGGTATAACGCACTGCCTCGATGACGCTCTGCGCGCCGCGCTGCTCGATTTCAGTCTCGGTGGTTACGGAGATCGAACGCGGCGTTTCGACGAGCGGCGTGCTGATCTTGGTCGCGCCCGCGCTGTTCTTGGCGGCGACGGACGTCCGGTCGGTCTTGCTATCAGAGGCTGCACCTTGAATGACGATTGGTTCCAATGCCGTCGCGGTGTCACCTGTGGTCGCGCTCTGGGCGGCAGCCGGCAAGGCTGCAATGCCGGTCGCGATCAGAGCTGTCGTGGCAAACAGGCTATCCCTGTAAATTCTGGGTACAATATTAGAAACATTCAAAAAAACACGCGCCATTCTTGGTCCCTACCTCACGGATGCGGGCGGAACCTATGGAGCGAAGGAAGCATTGTCAACATAAGATGATTATTTTAGTCACCTTTTATTGATGAAATCCATGGCTTTCGGCACTCCCGAACAGGTTGCACACGTCTTCGAGGCTTGGCCCGGCCTCAGCCTCGCTTTTCAAGCGTCCAAATCCACATCGAGTGAGCGCCGCTCTCGGCGGGACGCTGTTTTCCACGAGCGATTTCGCTGCAGATGCCGGCACCCGACTTATCACCCGAAAGTCCGTCCATTTGACAGATATCCTACAAGTATATATGTAATAACCAATCCTTTATCGACGATGCGAGGAAGCGACCCGGCATGACATTGAAATCGATGAAGCCGCTGACGCGCGCACCACTTTTGCACGTCTCCGTGCAGGAAAGTCTGCGCGCCTATATCGACGATAACGGCCTTGCCCCCGGAACCCTGCTTCCGGCGGAAGGAGAGCTTGCGACCCAGCTCGGCGTCAGCCGCAATTCGCTCAGGGAAGGCATCAAGGCGCTGGAATCGCTCGGCGTGCTGGAGACACGGCGCGGCGTCGGCATTTTCGTGAAGGCATTTTCCTTCGAGCCGCTTCTCGACAACCTCGCTTACGGCCTCGGCGGCGCCCTGCGGCAGATCGAGGAGGTTCTCGAAATCCGGCGCACGCTTGAGGTGGGATTGATCGGCAAGACGATCGATATGATTGGCGAGGAGGACATTGCCGAACTGCGCGCCACCGTCGATCGAATGCGCGCCCATGCCGAGCGCGGTGAAACCTTCGCGGCGGACGACCAGTTGTTCCACCGGCTGCTGTTTCGCTGCCAGGACAACGAGACGCTCGTACGGCTGATCGATGTCTTCTGGCTCGCCTTCTACAAGGCGTCGGATTTCGTCAACCTCGAAAATACCGATCCGATGGCGACGTGGCGCGATCACGCCGCAATCGTCGATGCGATCGAGGCAAAGGATCTGGAGGAGGCCCGCCGGCGCCTGGATCGCCATTACGAGGGAATTGCCCGGGTGATTGCCAATAACAAGACAAGTTCAAACATGGGAGGAACGCATGAAAAGACTGTCTAGACTATCCGCTGTCGCGCTTGGCGCCCTGCTGTCGACAACAGCCGTTCCGGCTCTTGTCGTTTCGGGCGCTGCAGCCTCGGCTCAGGCCGCCACCCTGTCCGGCGGCTTCGATGTCGGCCCGGGAGGCTTCCAGGGCAACTTCAATCCGCTGGCGGCGACCGCCGGCTTTACCTGGCTCAGCATCTATTACGAACCGCTGATCACCTATGACGAGAAGCTGCAGAAAGTCGTCGGCGCGCTGGCGAACGCCTACGAGATCAGCCCCGATCAGCTGACCTACACGTTCAAGCTCGCCGACGCCAAATGGCATGATGGCAAACCCTTTACCGCCAAGGATGCGAAATTCACCCTGGGCCTTGCGACGGATGCGAAAACCGGCTCGGTGCTCGCGGCCCGGCTGAAGGGCATATCGTCCGTCGAGGCGCCGGACGATCACACCGTCGTCATCAAGCTTAGCGCACCCAGCAGCAGTTTTCTCGACACGATGACCAAGATGATGATGCTGCCCGAGCATGCGCTCGCCGCGATACCGGCTGACCAGCTGGCGAAGAACACCTGGTGGTCCACCGCGCCGATCGGCACCGGCCCGTTCAAATTCACCAAATACGTCTCGGATCAATATGTCGAGCTTGCCGCAAACACCGATTATCGCGGTGGCAAGCCGGCGCTCGAACGCGTTATCAACCGCTATTTCGCCAACCCGGCCGCGGCGATCGCGGCGCTCCGATCCGGCGAGATCCAGTTCACCTATGTCGATTCCAACGACGTGCCGACCTTCAAGGACAATAAGGACTTCAAGGTCATGGAAGGCAACTCTTTCGTCGTCAACTATCTGGGCTTCAACCACGATTCCCCGATCTGGAAGGATCTGCGCGTCCGCCAGGCGGTGATGTATGCGATCAATCGCGATGCCATCATCCAGAGCCTCTATGGCGGTGCAGCCAAACCGGCCAACTGCGCCTATGTCGCCGAACAGCTGATACCGCCGGGCATCGACACCTATGCCTACGATCCCGAGAAGGCCAAGAAGTTGCTGAAGGACGCCGGCTGGGACCAGATCAACGGCGGTAAGCCGATCACGCTTCTGACCTATTACACCACGCCGCTTGCCACCAACGTTCTTGCCGCAGTCCAGGCGATGCTTGCCCAGGTCGGAATCAACATCGTGCCGCGTGCCGTCGATGCGCCGACCTATAACAGCATCGTTCTCAATGCGACGCCGGATATTGCCCAGTTCCAGATGGTTTACGCCGGGCTGCAGAACGGGCCGGATGCCGGAAGCATCAATGTCGGCCTCAACGAGAAACAGATCCCTCCGGCCGGACCGAATGTCGCCAGAGTGCGTATGCCCGATCTCACCAAGGCGCTGGATAGCGCGCTTGCCGAGCCCGACAGCGCCAAGCGGGATGCGGCCTACCAGGACGTCTGCAAGGTGATGAACACCAACCTGCCCTGGGCGACGCTCTGGGTGGCAAACCGTTACGGCATCGTCTCGACCAAGGCGAAGGATTTTGTCTGGACACCGGCGCCGGGCGGCGGCCCCTACCAGGCCGACCCGCAGAAATGGTCGATGGCCGAATAACGGTTTCCGCAAAGGCTCAAGGGTGGCTTCGGCCACCCTGACAGGACGGCCCGACAAGGCGGCCCAACAGACGGCCCGACAGACGGCCCGACAGACGGATTGACGATGCTCCGATACAGTCTTAGACGCCTGATCATAGGAACAGGCATGCTCGTCGCCCTGAGCATGCTGATCTTCCTGCTGTTGCGCCTGACACCCGGCGATCCGATCGATGCCTATATCGATCCGAACCTGCCGATGTCGCCGTCGGATCTTGTCGATCTGCGCCGACGCCTCGGGCTCGACCAGCCCTTGCCCGTCCAGTATCTGGGCTGGCTGCAGCAGGCGTTGGCGGGCAATCTCGGTTATTCGATCAAGCGTCTCGACCAGCCGGTTCTCAGCCTGGTGCTGTCGCGGATCGGGCCCACGGTGCTGCTGATGGGCACCGCACTTGCCTTCGCCATCGTCGCCGGAATCGCCTGCGGGGTGATCGGCGCCGTCCGCCGCAATTCGCTTGCCGATCTCTCCTTGTCGGTGGCAGCGCTTGCCGGCATTTCGAGCCCGGCATTCCTCAGCGCGCTGATCGGCCTCTATATCTTCTCCGTCCGCCTGCACTGGATGCCGTCGGGCGGCATGCTGACGCCGGGCGAAGAATTCTCGCTCAGTGATATGCTCCACCACCTGATCCTGCCGGCAGCGCTTCTGTCCGTCGCCCAAGCCGCATTGATCATGCGGTACATGCGCGCGTCGCTGCTCGAAGTTCTGAACCAGGATTACGTCCGCACGGCGCGCGCCAAGGGCGTTCGCGAGTTCTGGGTCATCAGCAAGCACGCGTTGCGCAATGCGCTTCTTCCGATCGTCACCCTGATCGGCTCCACCATCGGGCTTGCCATCGGCGGCGCCATCTTCATCGAAAGCGTTTTCAACTGGCCGGGCATGGGTCTTTTGCTGGTCGATGCCGTACAGACCCGCGACTACCCCGTCATCATGGGCGCGACACTCGTCATCGGCACTTGCGTTATCGTCGTCAATCTTTTGACCGACATCACCTATGCGGTCGTCGACCCGCGCATCAAGGTGGGCTGACCATGCTGGCCCGCGCCCCCCAGCACCGCAGCCCGGGGCCGCTTGCCCGCGCCTTCAGCCGTTTCATGCTCAACCGCGCGGCGGTTGCCGGCGTCTGCATGGCCGTTCCGATGCTGCTGCTGATCCTCTCCTATCCGCTCTGGTGGGCTTTCCAGCCGAATGACATCGATCTTCTGGCCATGAATAGCGGCCCGACGGCCACTCACTGGTTCGGAACCGACGGCGTCGGCCGCGATGTCTTCGCGCGGGTGCTCGAAGGCGGCCGGATCTCGCTGCTGGTCGCTATCGCATCGACCGCGCTTTCGGCGGTCATCGGTTTTCTCCTCGGGGCGATCTCGGCACTTGCGGGTCGTTGGGCGGACGCCGTCTCGATGCGCTTCGTCGATCTGGTGATGACCCTGCCGCCCGTCATCTTCCTGCTTGTGCTCGCCTCGATCGCCGGCACCGGCATCTGGCCGACGGTGCTGGTCATCTCACTGCTCTCCTGGCCGCTGCTGGCGCGGATGATCCGCTCCCGGCTGCTGGAATTGCGCGAGCGTGATTTCGTCATGGCCGCCCGCGGCATGGGCGCCGGCATCGGGCATCTGCTCTTCCGCCACGGCCTGCCGAATTCGATCGATATCCTCGTGGTTTATGCGACGCTGCAGATCGCCAACGCCATCCTGCTCGAGGCCGGCCTGTCCTTCCTCGGTCTCGGCATCGCCCCACCGGCGGCAAGCTGGGGCAACATGCTGAACGCCGCCCGCTCCACCGCCGTGCTCGAACAATATCCGTGGCAATGGCTCTTCCCCGGCGGCGCGCTGGTCCTTGCCGTGCTTGCAATCAACTTCATCGGCGATGGCCTCAGAGATGCCTTCGACCCGCGTGCCGAACTGAACTGACAATCGAAAGAAGCGAAAATGGCCAAATTCAAGGGTGTCGTCCCCCCCGTCGTAACGCCGCTCAACCCGGATCTCACCGTCGACTACCCCTCCTATACCAAGGTGCTCGAACATCTGATCGACGCCGGCTGCCACGGCGTATTCGTGCTGGGGTCGACCAGCGAAGTCATCTTCCATGACGAAAAGACACGCCGCGAAATCATCGAGCATTCGGCCAAGGTGGTGAACGGCCGGGTGCCGCTGATCGTCGGCGTCATCGATCCGACCACCGATCGGGTCATCGCCCATTCGAAGGTCGCAAAGGCTGCCGGCGCCGACGCTGTGGTCATGACCGCTCCGTTCTATACGGTCACCAGCCAGTCCGAGATCCTCGATCATTTCCGTTATGTCAGAGATGCGGTGGACGTTCCGCTCATCGCCTACGACATTCCGGTCTGCGTTCACGTCAAGCTGCAGCGCCAGACCGTGGTCACGCTCGCCAGGGAAGACACCATCATCGGTCTCAAGGATTCCAGCGGCGACGACGGCAACTTTCGTTATGCGCTTCTCGATCTCGCCGAGCACGAGGACGTCTTCCTGATGACCGGCTCCGAGATCGTCGTCGACACCGCCCTGCTGATGGGCGCCCACGGCGTCGTTCCCGGCATCGCCAATGTCGATCCGCACGGCTATGTCAGACTCTGGGATGCCGCACAGCGGGGCGATTGGGCCGCCGCAAAGAAGGAGCAGGAGCGGCTCTGCCGCCTGTTCGAAATCGTTTGGGTCGCACAGGGCCGTGTCAGCGGCGGCGCATCGGGCATCGGCGCATTCAAGACCGCCATGCAGCGCCTCGGCATTATCGACAGCGCCGTCATGCCGCGGCCGCGCGCCTCGCTGAACGATGCGGAAATCGCACGGATCGACGAGATACTGCGTGCAACCGGCCTGCTGAGCTGAGCCGGCCGATGGAACAGACGGCCGAACCGGTACTCGACATCAGGGGATTGCGAACGATCTTCCGCATCCGCGGCGGCGAGATCGCGGCGGTCAACGATATCGACCTGACGGTCGCCGCCGGCGAGACGCTGGCGCTCGTCGGCGAATCCGGCTCCGGCAAGTCGGTCACCAGCCTGTCGGTCATGCGGCTGCTGACCCGCAACATCGGTGTGATCGCCGCCGGCAGCATCCGCCTGACGACGAGAAGCGGCGCGGTCCGCGATCTTGTTTCCCTGGATGAAGAGAGCATGCGCAGGATCAGGGGCGACGACATCGGCATGGTGTTCCAGGAGCCGATGTCGAGCCTCAATCCCGTTTTCACGATCGGTGTCCAGATCGCCGAGCCGATCTGCATCCATCGCGGCGCGAACCGGAAGGCCGCAATGAACGCAGCCGTCGCCTTGCTGGAAAGCGTCGGCATACCGGATGCCCGGCGCCGCGCCGGCCAATATCCGCACGAATTGTCGGGCGGCATGCGCCAGCGCGCCACCATCGCCATGGCGCTCGCCTGCGATCCGGCCCTGCTGATCGCCGATGAGCCGACCACGGCGCTCGACGTGACGATCCAGGCGCAGATCCTCGATCTGCTGCTCAAGCTGCAGCGCGAGCGCGGCATGGCCATGCTCTTCGTCACCCACAATCTCGGCGTGGTCGCCGAAATCGCCCATCGCGTCGCGGTGATGTATGCCGGAAGGATTGTCGAGCAAGGGCCGGTCGGCGAGGTTTTCCGCAATCCGAAGCATCCCTACACGATGGGCCTTCTCGCCTCCATGCCGCGGCTTGGCGAGGCATCACGGATGAAACAGGCCGGCGAAAAACTCTCTGCCATTCCCGGCATGGTTCCGAGCCTGATGAACATGCCGAGCGGCTGCGCCTTTTCCCCACGCTGCAAATTTGCGATCGACGCCTGCCGTGCCGCGATTCCGGCACTCGTACAGGTCAATCCGCAGCACCGCAGCCGCTGCATCAGATGGCAGGAGATCTAGATGAACGCGCCCCTGCTCTCCGTCCGCGACCTGTCGAAACATTATACGTCCCGCGGCACGCGGCTCAACATTCTTGAGGGCATCTCCTTCGATATCGCCAAGGGGGAGGTCGTCGGACTTGTCGGCGAATCCGGCAGCGGAAAGACTACGATCGGGCGTTCCGTCCTTCGGCTGGTCGAACCTTCCTCGGGCAGTGTCCGCTTCGACGGACAGGAACTCACCGGACTTTCCCCTTCGGCGCTGAGGCGGCAACGGCCGCGCATGCAGTATATTTTCCAGGAACCCTTCGCCAGTCTGTCGCCGCGCATGACGATCGGCGAAATCCTGACGGAGGGCCTGAAGATCCAAGGGATCGGATCGGCACGCGAGAGGCTTGAACGAGCGCAAGCCGCGTTGGCCCAGGTCGATCTGCCTGCCGATGCGATCCATCGCTACGCGCATGAATTTTCCGGCGGCCAGCGCCAGCGCATCGGCATCGCCCGGGCATTGACCTTGTCGCCCGAATTCATCGTGGCCGACGAGCCGGTCTCGGCCCTCGACGTGTCGATCCAGGCGCAGGTGATCAACCTGTTGCGTGAGCTGCAGCAGCGGCTTGGCCTTACTATGCTGTTCATCTCGCATGACCTCGCCGTCGTCGAATATATCTGCGACCGGGTGATCGTGCTCTATCTCGGCCGCATCATGGAGATTGCGCCGAGTGCCGATCTCTATGCGAGACCGCAGCATCCCTATACGCGCGCGCTTCTCTCGGCGATCCCTTCACCCGATCCGGATGCCCGCCGCGACAGGCAGATCCTGAAAGGCGATATTCCAAGTCCGGCCAATCCGCCGAGCGGATGCGTCTTCCGCACGCGCTGTCCGAGTGCGCTCGAGGCCTGCGCCAGTGCCATTCCGCAATTGCGGCAAATCGCACCCGGCCACTTCAAGGCCTGCATACGCGACGATCTCAACTGATCTGCCATCCATCGGGGAGACAACAGATGAACGCGAAGACGCCGCATTCCACCATCGGCGGAAACTGGGCGAGCCTGCTTCTGCCGATTGCGGCCGACGACAGCATCGAATTCGACAAGCTCGGCGAAGAGATCGACATCCTTATCAAGGCCGGCGTGGATGGTATCTATTCGAACGGCACGGCCGGCGAATTCCACAACCAGACGGAGGAGGAATTCGACAGGATCCAGGAGATGCTGGCGGGACGCTGCAAGGCTTCCTCCATGCCATTCGTGATCGGCGCCTGCCAGCCCGACCCGCTGATCATGCTCAATCGCGTCCGCCGCGCTGCGGCACTCGATCCCCGCGCCATTCAAGTCATATTGCCGGACTGGTGGCCGCTCACCGATGCCGAAGCGGTTGACTTCCTGAAACGGGCGGCCGACGTTGCCTGCGGAATTCCGCTCGTCCTCTACAATCCGCCGCATGCAAAACGGGTGCTGGCGCCAAAAGCGCTGGGCATGCTCTGCGCGGCAGTGCCCCAAGTGATCGGCGTCAAGCTGGCCGATGGAGACGGTTCCTGGTACGCGGAAGCACGCCAGCATCTGTCCGGGCTTTCGCTCTTCGTCCCCGGCCATCATCTCGCAACCGGCGTCAGGCAAGGCGTCGCTGCCGGCTCCTTTTCCAATGTGGCCTGTCTCAATCCCCGCGGCGCTCAGATCTGGACGGTGTCGATGCGAAACGAACTCGACGCCGCACTCGAACTGGAACGACGCATCTGCGCGTTCATGGACGCCCATATCGTCCCCTTCCGCCAACAATTCGGCTATTCGAACGCCGCTCTCGACAAGCTTTTGAGCGCCATCGGCAATTGGGGACCCGTGGGCACCCGTCTGCGGTTTCCTTATCGTTCGATCGACACGGAAGAAGCGGTCAGGTTGCGGCGCATCGCCCGTTCCGACCTTCCCGATCTTTTTCCCTGAGGTTCTTCGGCGTGAACAGCTGCCTCCGGGAGTAAAGACTGAAGCGATACAGATCCAGGCGATCTGAGATCGCAACAGCCGCCTTGAGCGAAGAGAAGAATTTTCTGTTGTCGCAAATGAAAAATCTGATTTACTGATATTCCGCTGCTTGGCTTTAAGGGGGATATTGCCGATGCTGGGGACCCGCAGGGAAATTTTGCTTGGTGGTTTGGCGTTACTTGGCGCCGGTGCGGTCGGCAGACCGGCATTCGCCGCGGCGTCGTCCTATTTTGACGGCACCATCGTCGACAATGGCGTGACGTTCCGAGGGACCAACTTCGCCAAGATCGACAGGAAGTGGCACCGCCAGGTCGTCAAATATTTCAGCAGCGAGCCGATCGGCACCGTCGTCGTCGATACAAGGCATCATTTTCTCTACGTGATCATGGAGAACAAAACCGCCATTCGCTACGGCGTCGGCGTCGGCCGCGAAGGCTTCAAGTGGTTCGGCCGCGCCACGATCGACGCCAAGTCGCTGTGGCCGCGCTGGACGCCGCCGCCGGAGATGCGCAAGCGCCATCCCGAACTGCCCGAATTCGTCGCAGGCGGTTCACCGAAAAACCCGCTCGGCCCCCGCGCCATGTATCTGCATCGCGACGGCGTCGACACCGGCTATCGCTTCCATGGCACGCTTGAGCCTTGGAGCATCGGCAAGGATGCTTCCAGCGGCTGTATCCGCATGTTCAACGAAGACGCCATCGACCTTTACCAGCGTTGCCCGATCGGCACGGCCGTGCAGGTTCTGCCGCATATTGCCGACCAGGCCGAAAGCACCACGCAGGTCAGCCAAACAACCCCGGTCGAATAAGGAATATCACCTGATGTCTGCTACGACCGGATATGCGAGCCGCCTTCTCACCGCGGCCATGCTCCTGGCACTTGCCGCCTGCTCCACCACGGAGATCGCTTCCCTGGAAGAACCCACTGCCGCGCCGATGACCGGCCAGACCAACGATCCGGCGCCCGGCTTCGAAAACGTCGCGGCCGGAAGCGAAGAGGATTTTATCCTCAACGTCGGCCGGCGGATCTACTTCAAGCAGGATTCGGCCGCACTCGATTCCGTCGCCATGGCAACCTTGGACAACCAGGCCAATTGGCTCAACAGGAACCCGACCTGGCTGCTCAAGCTGCAGGGATTTGCCGACGATTCCGGCTCCGCGTCCAAAATGGAAACGCTGTCGCAGAAGCGCGCCGATGCAGCGATGGCCTATCTCGCCTCGAAGGGCGTCGATCCGAAGCGCATGTGGGCCAAGGGCTACGGCAACGACCGCGAAGTTCGCGACTGCACGGATCGCTCCTGCAAGGTACAGAACCGGCGCGTTGTCACCAATCTCCGCACCCAGCCCGACGCGGTCAGACCGCGCCGCCTGCCGCATCGGCGATAGAGCCTCTGACATCCAAAGCGCGTGGAGATCGTAAGCCGAATTCACGAGCGATCTAACCGTTATGCACCACGAACTGCACATTCTACAGATGAAGCTTCTGCGCTAGCTCGCTCCTCAGCCGTTGATGTCTTCGTCGAGACTTGCGACATCATCAAAGAAAGGATCGCGCGCTGGCGACCCCCGCGCTTCGATCGTTATTTGCGGCGAAAGCCCTCTTGGCAACGAGATTATTAGGTTGCTACCTAGCATCATATTCAGCAACGGGGGATCACAAATGACTTTAATTGCTGGGCTCGTAAGGCCCCCATATTTTCTCGCTGTTGGAGACGCACTCCTTACGACCAACTCCCGCATTCACCACGACGCTCCAATTCCGACACAACGGTTACCCAACGAGACCGAACAAATGTCTGATAGTGGCCTGTGGGTCGCAGGCCTTGCTCGGAAAATTTTCCCAATTGGCTCATTTCTGGTTCTAGGCTGGAGTGGAACAATGGGTGCCTACGAGCATTCATTCAAGTTTCTATTCGCAAACTCCCCAGATGTTATGCTGAGCTTTTCCGATTTCCAGCATTTAGTAGAGAACGCGAATCTTCCTCGCGGTTCCGATGCTAGTTGGTTCATCTTCGGCATATCTAAGGACTACGGACCGGTTTCCGTTTCTCACAATATAGCCAAAAGCACTCCAAAAGAAGGCAGTTTTAATTTGCTTGGCGGGTCTGGACGGAAGCATTTTGAACAATTTTTAAATGATCAAGCCATAGTCCCACTAGACGGAACTGGTTTGTTCGCTGAATTGCTCGGCGCATGTGCTAAATATTTGCTGGCCCAACATCGGCAGGGACGCTTTCTGAAGGAAGGGGTTGGAGGCGCTTTCGACATTATAGTAAGTGGAGAATCGGCCTTTGAGCAACTTGATCACGTACTATATGTATTCCGCGATTATTGGGACGAGAGCGAAGCAAACCTTGTCCAGTGCGACGCACAATACGTTACTAAAACAGGCTGTACTTTCAGCAAAATCGATGCAGTATACTACGCAACTCATTTAGGCAGATCGCTGTTTGTGGGTCGCTGGCATCAAGGCGGACCAGATTTCTTTGAAATCGAAACGCCGTACCTGGAGCCTCGACCGTTGGAGAAAACGCCACATATGTGGGGCGTCGATTATGTTGTAGAAACTCTGACTCACTATACTGGGAAAAGGCCAGTCTCGATCCTTCCATCTTCAGAAGAATATGATTTTCAAATCGACGCCAGCGGTCATCCGCAGCTAAAATTTCCAATGGAGCTCTCGCAAGAATGCGAGCAAGCTCTGCGAAACTGTCTGGAAGCTCGGCGGACTGACACAGGCAAGTGAAAGAGAGACCTCCTTGCCGACCAAGTTGGGAATCACTTACGAGACCCTGCCACGCTGCACCAACATGAGATCGCCCACAACAATCCCGGCATCAGTCGCTATTGCGAGCGCTTCAGATAGTCTGCTTGAAATATCAGGAGAATGCAGCCTCTAGCTAATGCGAAGGCGGCAGCACGTGGGTGAGTGGTGAGGACAGATCAACGACGAACCGGATATCCGCCGCATTCGGTGCCACGACCAGCTGGTAGTCGCCAGGTTCGGCGCGGAAGGCGCCGGCCTCGACGTCGAAATAGGCGAGGTCGCGCGGCAGGATCTTCATTGTAGCCGTGCCGGTCTCGCCGGGCTGCAGCGAAAGTTTTGCGAAGGCGCGTAGCTCCTTGTCCGGCCGCTCCACTTTGGTCTTCGGCGAACGCACATAGAGCTGCACCAGTTCGGATCCCGCCCGGTCGCCGGTATTGGTCAGGTCGACACTGACGGTCACGCCTTCGGCGCCCATTTCGCCAGCCGACAGCCGCGGTGCACCCCAGGTGAAGCGGGTATAGCCAAGGCCGAAGCCGAAGGGGAAGAGCGGCTCGACGGCATGGGTATCGTGATGACGGTAACCGACGAAGACGCCTTCGGCATAACGCACATGCCCATCCTTGCCGGGATAGACGGCGGGATCGCCTGTGATGGCGGAATTGTCGGCCAATGCCTTCGGGAATGTCTGCGGCAGGCGGCCGCCGGGCTCGACATCGCCGAACAGCACATCGGCGAGCGCATTGCCGAGTTCCTGCCCCGGATACCACATCTCGAGCACGGCGCGGACCTTGCCGAGCCAGGGCATTTCCACCGGGCCGCCGGTCTGCAGCACGACGACGGTATTGGCGTTGGCGGCCGCCACGCGCTCAATCAGTTCCTCCTGCCGGCCCGGAAGCCGCATGTCGGGCAGGTCCAACCCCTCCGTATCCCATTCGCCGTCGCGGCCAACGAAGAGAAGCGCCACATCGGCATTGCGGGCCGTCTCGACGGCTGCCTCGATATCGGCCTCGCCGAGCGGTTTTTCCACGCCGAAACGAACAGCGATGAGGTTGATGCCCTCGCCGCTCGCGATGGACGGCTCATACGCGACCGTCAGCTGATAGGCTCGGCCGGCTTCGAGCGCCACGCTGCCGCGCTGTTCGTCATTGGCGGTGCCGAAATAGTTTTCGCCGCGTGTCCAACCCTCATGGCCGTCGACCGTGAGCCTGCCATCGACGAAGAGCCGCGCCAGGCCGGCATTGGTCATGCCGAAGACATGATCGCCGCTCTCCTCCGGCACGTACTGCATGGTCATCCTGGCCGAGAAATCGGCAGGGTCGAGTTCGCCCGATGGCAGCTCGAACCAGAAGAACTCGCCCTTGTCGACGGTCTCGACATGCAGCGGCTCGCCCTTGCAGCCGCGTCCCTTGAAATATTCGACGGTGATCTTTCCCTTGAACACGTCGATTAGGCGATTGTGGCGGCAGCCGACCGCATGGCTGATGCTGTTGGCATTGGAAAGGGCGGCGCGGATGCCTTCGAGCGGGCTTACCGTATAATGCGCCGCGATCTGCGCACTGCCGCCGCCCATGACGCGTGCGCTCGCCGCATTCGGTCCGATGACCGCGATGCGGTCGAGCGAGGTCTTGGCAAGCGGCAGGATGCCGTCATTCTTCAGAAGCACCGCGCCCTCGGCACCGAGGCGCCGGATCAGTGCACGATCCTCCGGCAGATCGATTGCCCGTTCCGTCAGATCGGGCTTGTTCTCGAAGGCGCCAACGCGCTCCAGCAAAACCAATATGCGCCGCGCCGCGGCGCGTACCGCAGCGGCTTCGACCTTGCCCTCGCGCACGGCAGCGACCAGCTTTTCGCCGCGGTCGCGCGCCGGCCCCGGCATTTCGAGATCGAGGCCGGCATTGATCGTCTCGGCGGTCGAATGCGAGCCGAACCAGTCGGACATCACGATGCCGTCGAAGCCCCATTCCTCGCGCAGCACCTTGGTCAGCAGCCAGCGATGCTCGCTGGTATAGGTGCCATTCAGGCGGTTATAGGAGGACATGACGGCCATGACGCCGGCGCGGCGCACCGGCTGTTCGAAGGGCGGCAGGTAGATTTCGCGCAGCGTCCGCTCGTCGATATCGGAAGACATGGTCTGCCGCTCTATCTCGGATTCGTTGCCGGCGAAATGCTTGATCGTCGCCGCGATCCCCTCGCCCTGCACGCCGTCGATATAGGCGACGGCCAATTCGGCCGTCAGCATCGGATCCTCGGAATAACATTCGAAATTGCGCCCGTTGAGGCCGGAGCGGTGGATATTCACCGTGGGCGCCAGCAGCACGGCCGCACCCTTGCTCTTTGCCTGGCGCGCAAGGGCTGCGCCCATCTGCGAGACGAGATCGGGATTCCAGCTGGCGCCGAGCGCAACGGCGACGGGAAAGCACGTCGCCTTGACGCCGGCGACCAGCGAACCGGCGCCGCGTGCGCCGTTCGGCCCGTCCGTCACCTTGATCTTCGGCACGCCGAGACGCTCGACCGGAACGGTCGTCCAGAAATCGGCGCCGGATAGCAAGGAGACCTGCTCCTCGAGCGTCATCTGGTCGAGAATGGAATCGATCATGCAAACCTCCCAAGGAAATCCTTAAACCTACCGATTACTCGGTATTTTTAAGATGTCAATCCGGCAAGCCTGATGTATGGATGGAGAAGCATGGAAGAAATCGGGCGACGGCGCCGATGGCCGCGCCAAGGGGCAGACAGGAGACGATGGCAGAATTGTCGGAACAGCAGACCGGAGAGGAAAAACGACGGCGCCGATCCCGCAAGGGAGAGACACGCCGCGCGGAAATCCTGACGGCGGCGATGCGGCGTTTTGCCGAAGACGGCTACCAGAATGCGGCAATCGGCGACATCGCCCGCGATGTCGGCCTGTCGCTGCCCGGCCTGCTGCATCATTTCCCCACCAAGGTCGATCTGCTGCTCGCGATCCTCGCCAAACGCGATCTCGAAAGCGCCGATTTCATCGGACATTATCGCTCCGATCTCAGCGGCCTGCTCCAGGGCATGGTCGCCGTCTTCCGCCGCAACACCGAATTGCTCGAGGTCGTCAGGGCCTTCGCCATCCTGAATGCGGAGAGCCTGATGAAGGACCACCCCGCCAAGGCCTGGTTCCTCGCCCGCGCCACCCAGATGCAGAGCGACATCGCCGCGACCTTCGGACGGGCGATTGCCGACGGCACGATCGACGCCAAGATCGATGGTGAGGCGATGGCCGCCGAACTCATCGCAGTGATGGACGGCCTGCAGATGCTCTGGTTGCGCGACCCCACCCGTTTCGACATGGTCGGCGGCCTGGAAGCCTATGTCGGGCGGCTGCTGGCAAGCCTCGGTTTGGAAGGCTGATCACATAGAGCTTCATCGAAGCGGGCCAACCAATCCATGATGCGGCTGACCGCTTCGTGATATCTTTGCCCGACCAGCAAACCGGTATGCGTCGTTCCCCGGAGACCCAGATATTCGCCGCCAATGTGGCGTGCCGCCGCCCTACCGCGGCGATCATCGTCTTCACCGCCGACAGCCGAGATGACCAGGCTGGGGCATGTGATCTTTTCGCCATCGACGGAAATTCCTTCCGCCCCGAAATGAAAGGAAAATGCAGCGAATGCCTTCGCCGATTCCATCGACAGGTACTTCCGCTGGAACGCGATATCTTCGAGCGTTTCATCGGCGCTGCTTTGCTCCTCGCGCCCCGGCGCCGGCACGACGAGGTCGGGCATTCGTGGCGCAAGGTCACGATAGGGCACCTCGGCATGCACTTCCCTGCAAATGCTGGAATCGATCAACACCAGCCCGGCAATCCTGACGTTTTCCGCCAGTTTCTGGCTAAGGATTCCCCCCATGCTGAAGCCGATCACGATTGGGGCGACTGCGCATTCCTCAACGATGTCGAAGATCGCCTCCCGGATGTCGTCGAGGTAATCCTCAAAGGTCACTTTGGTCAAATCGACCGATCGGCTCTTGTAGTGGCCGCGCAAGTTGAGGCAATACGCTCTCCATCCGGCCGATATGAAGTGAGGAATGTACTTGCTCCACATCCAGCTCCCGGTGAAGGCGCCGTGAACGAAGAGCAGAGGCGGCCGGACGGAATGATCTGAGCCCTTGTCCCCATGGAAAACGTCTAGAAGCAGGTCGTTCTCTCCGATGTATTTCGTCGTGTGCTCGGGCAATTCTTTCGCAAAGTCCCGCATGCCGCTTACTCCCTTCGTATTGGCAGACATCGCCCGCGGGCTGCGCCTCGCTGGCCCGCGGCTTCGGGAACAAAGGATATTTTATACGCAATATTGATCAATTGCCCATGTTGGACATACATAAAGGACACAATATCTCTAATCTGGGTGCTGCATGGAAAGCCTCGCGAGCATTTTTGCCCTTGTCTACGCTGCCGAACAGCAGAGCTATGTGGGGGCCGCGCGCGTCGCCGGAGTTTCGCCATCCGCCATCGGAAAGGCGGTCGCGCGTTTGGAAAGCCGGCTGGGCGTGCGGCTCTTCAACCGCACGACACGCAGTATCAGTCTGACCGAGGAAGGGGCGGTCCTCTACGAACGCTTCAAGCGCATCATCGACGATATGGAGGATGCCGAGGCAACCATCGTGCGTAGCCGCGAACGCCCCAGGGGACGCCTGCGGGTCAGCGTGCCGCATATCGTCGGCCATCACTTGCTGATGCCGATCCTGCCGATCTTCGCGGCGCGATTTCCGGAGATCGAACTGGACATCGATTTCGAAGACAGGGTCATCGATCTGGTCGCCGAGGGCCTGGATGTCGTCGTGCGCAGCGGCGAGCTTGCCGATGCACGGTTGATCGCCCGCCGTCTCGGCGATCAGCATTTCGTCGTTTGCGGCAGTTCCGACTATCTCGAGCGTCGCGGACGGCCGGAGACGCCTGATGATCTCGCCCGGCACGCCTGCATTCACTTCAAATATCCATCCAGCGGCCGGATCGCGCCATGGGCATTCCATCCGCCATCTGAGCGGCTGCTTTTGCCGAGAAGCCTGACCTTCAACAACACCGATGCGGGACTGCGGGCAGCGCAGGACGGCCTCGGGCTCGCGCATCTGCCGGTCTATGTCGCCGAGCCGCACATCCGAGCCGGCACTTTGATCCCCATCCTCACCGCCTTCATGGCGCCGTTCGGCTCGCTCTCGCTCGTTTGGCCATCCAACCGGCAGCTTTCGCCGAAAATCCGCGCTTTCGTGGATTTCGTGGTCGAGAATTTTACCGCCCGACCCGAGGCATTTCGACCGGCGATAAACTTGTCCCGATGATCAGATCTATGCGAGCCGATCGTTTCGATCGGTGCTGCAACGCCTTGCCTTTCGCCCGCAGTCACCGCCCACCCGGTAACGCCCGGCATCGGAATTTACTGAAATTGAGCGGATTCAACAGGCGGCCGGCCGAGCCGATATCAGAACTCCTCCCATGACGCCGCCGCGGCAGTCGCCGTAGCAGTGCGGTCGCCAAAGGCGCCGGCGAGCTTCTGGCCGAGTGTGCGCGCCGGCGAGGCAACCGGTCTGCTCTGTGGGGAGGCAGCACGTGGCGCAGCCTGTGCGGCGTCGAGCTTGAAACGGACGATCAACCGGGCGAGATTGGCCGCCTCTTCCGCCAGCCGGTTGGTCGCGGCCGTGGATTCCTCGACCATGGCCGCGTTTTGCTGCGTCACCTGATCCATCTGATTGACCGCGGTCGAGACCTCGGAAAGGCCGGTCGACTGTTCTCTTGCGGCCGTTGCGATCGAGCGCACATGCTCGTCGATCTTGACCACCTGGTCCTGGATGTGGCCGAGCGCCTCACCGGTCGCCGTCACCAGCTTCACCCCGGATTGGACTTCACCGCTGGAGCGGTTGATCAGCACCTTGATGTCCTTGGCGGCATTGGCCGAACGCTGCGCCAGTTCGCGCACTTCCTGCGCCACGACGGCGAAGCCCTTGCCGGCTTCACCGGCGCGCGCCGCCTCGACACCGGCATTGAGCGCCAGAAGATTGGTCTGGAAGGCGATCTCATCGATGACGCTGATGATCTTGCCGATTTCGCCCGAGGCCTGCTCGATCCGTCCCATGGCCGACACGGCCTGGCTGACGACATCGCTCGACTGACCGGTGCCCTTCTTCGTCTCGTCGACCATGTGACTGGCTTCCAATGCACGCTCGGTCGAATGCTTCACGGCGACGGTGATCTCTTCCAACGCGGAGGAGGTTTCCTCCAGCGACGCCGCCTGCTGCTCGGTGCGCTGCGACAGATCTCCGGAAGCGATGCGCATTTCGCCGGCGCCACCATTGATAATGTCGACGGCCGCACGCACCTCGCCAAGAACGGCGCGCAGGTTGGTCATGGTTGCATTGACATTGTTCTGCAGCTCCGCGAAGGAACCCTGGAACTCGCCGCGCATATTCTCCGTCAGGTCGCCATTGGCCAGCGCCGAAATAACCCGGCGGGTTTCCGCAACGCCATGATCGACCGAGGCGATGAGCTGATTGAGGCCGACGACGATGCGGTTGAGATCGGGATAGCCGAACTCCTCAGGTGCACGATGCGTGAAATCGCCCGCCGCCGCCGCCGTAATGGCCGCGTCGATGCTCTTCTGCATTTCGATGACCTTGGCCCGCTTATCCGCGCCGGCGGCATCCAGTTCGCGCACCTTGGCGCCGTTCTGCTTGAAGACTTCGACGGCACGGGCCATCTCACCGATTTCGTCGCGTCGGCCAGCGAAAGGAATGTCGGCGTCGAGATTGCCGCCGGCGAGATCGTTCATGCTCGTGGTGATCCGGCCGATCGGCTTTGCGATCGCCCGGGCGCCAAACACGGCGGAGCCGATCAGCGTGGTGATCGTCAGCAGGCCGATGCCGAGATTGAGAAAGAGAACCAGAACGGCGGCGGCATCCGCCTCCTCCCCGGCCTTTGTTGCCATCGCCTTTGCCGAATCCACCCCTTCGTCGAGCAGCTTGGCCGCCTCATCCGAAATCGCCATTAGCTTTGCCTGAGAGTCCTTCTCCTTTGCGTCGAGGGAAGTGTCGCCAGCTTTGAGGGCGAGTTTTGCCTTGGTAATTTCGACCATGTCGCCGGTAGCGTTGAAAAGGCTCTCGGCCAGCGTTTTGAGCTTCACGATCCGGTCCCTGTTGACCTGCATCCGCAGTCCGCCCATGGCATCGTCAAGGTATTTGATCACCGAGTGATGGCGGGCCGCGAGGTAATCGGCGGCCTTGGCGATCTCGGCGGCGGAGGCGGCGAGACGCAGATCGCGCACCCCGACCTGCATGCCCCGCCATGAAGCCTTGGCATCGACCAGGTCGCGGGAAACGACCAGCTGGCCCTCCTGATATTTCGCGCGTTCATAGACGTGCTGGCCGCCCTGCCAGACGGTGAGAAGCATCACCGCCACCAGGAAAATGCCGATGGCGGAAAGGGTGGCCAGTTTGGTGCTGATGCGCGAAAAAATGCTTGCGGGCATGTATCGGGTCCTGCTGAGCGCGACAGGAGTCCTCATATCCCCTGCCCGCCACGGAATGGGTGATCGACTTCATTCGACCGCCATCTATGCGCCCGGCCTTTCGAGATCGCCTCCGCGTCGAAGGGATCACTGTCGCCATGGCCTCGGCCCACTAACAGTCGATAAACATATAATAAAAAGTTCCCCTTTCGCCGGGCCGGGAACTTGGATGCGCGATCGGGATAGGGTGCGCTGAAAGTGGATATGCTGGCGACCACTCTCCCCCTCTTGCGGGCTGGCCGCGCCGCACGCGACTGGGATGGCTCGCGTCAGGATTGCCTGTCGATGACCGTGACGTGCAGGGCATCGAGTATAGGACCGAGTGCCGACAAGCGGATGAGATCCAATGCAGGGCTATCGGCTTCAAGGCTTGCCGTAGCCCGGTCATAGACAGCAACGCACTGCTTGTTGGTGATCCGCGACATATAGAGGATACCGTCAAAATCGGTGCGATCGTAGATTTCCTGACTGAGGCGACGTCCGCTCATCTGCGCCCTTGCCCGAACGGCATCTGTCGACACCCCGAGCAAGTTTGCACCCTCGTAGCGCAGATCGAGCAGGAAAAGCGGAGCCTGGCTTCGGACAGCTGCGATCGAATAGCGGTCGAGTTCCTCCCGCAGTATCAATCGCCCGGTCTTGCCCTGGAACCGGTCACGAACAATCGTTTCCGCTACCGCAGTCGCTGGATCCTGAGCGAGGTAGAGCAGCCGGAACTTATCCTTGGGGCTCGAAAAACGCGTCTTGCCCCCATGCCTAGCGGCGTTCCCGCATGAGCGCGAGAGATTATCCTGACATAGTCGGGACGTCGGCCCGGACGGCGAGACGTTGCAGGACGGCTTTGTCGAGCGTCATTGCGCAGCGAAATAGGTCTGAGCTGCGTCAACAACCTCGTCCGCGCGATCCTGTTTCAGGAGGCCTATGGGTCTGCGCCCGCCCAATATAGGATTCGACTGGCTGAGCCACAGCCATGCGACGCGCTGATTGGAAACGAGAGCGCTGATCGTCCCTATGCCTTTTGCAGGGCGCCCGTCGATGAATTGTTCAACCGGGTAGACGTGTTTTCTCGTTCCCTTCAATAGGGCGATGACCTCGCCGGCATGCTGCCAGCGATTAAGGGTGGAGCGCGCAATTCCGAAATCGCGCTGGAGTTCGCTTGCGCCGGCAACCGGCCCGGCCCAATCCTCGAGCTTGCGGGTGACCGCAAGTTCGCCCAACAATCGCTCGCCCTCCTCCGCAGTGACGATCTTCCCAAGTCCTTCGCCTCCGGACGATTCCACCGCTGTTGGAATCTCAAGCGCGATCTTGCCGCCAGTCGGCGCATCACCGAAAGTCTCCACCAGGCCGCGAATGCGTCGGGCCAGCTCGCCCTGGCGCTTGCTGAGTTCACGTCGTGCACTGATCGGAAGATCGACAATGGCCGCCGCGGCCGCTCCCGCGATTCTGGCGGACAGGGCAACCGAGCCGGACTCGAATGTGGCGTCGGCTTTCAGCACATCGGCGACTTTGGCGGCAACGCGATCGGCGACCTGCGCCTGACGAGCGCGATCCGGCTGCGTTTGGGAGCCAACCATGAAACTACCTCCGTTCTTTTACGACCTGATATAGTCTCAAATGACCAATTTGTCCAGTTTGTCCCATTTAAGCGACTGCAGGCATGATCGAACTCGCACCGCCGCGCTGGAGCGGGGGTGCGAGTTCTCTCAAGAAGGAACCGTCAGGCCTTCAGCAGCTTCCAGGTCCGGATCTCAAACGGCATAATGTCGGCGGGGCCTTTCCGGTCCATCGGCTCTTCAAGAATGTTGAGCGGCTGCGAGGCCGACCATCCGGACGGCAGGGCGACAGAGAGGCGGCCGCGCCGGCCGGCGGGTTCGTAGAGGCGCAGGATCAGGCCATCGCCCTCTTCGGCCGGTTTCAGGCCCGAAAAGGCGACGGGCGTGCCGGCAACCGCGAGCGGCGTGAAAGTGCTTGTGGAGAGACCCCTGGCTTCGGTCACCACAAGCGGCTGGTTGAGATCGATCGCCTCATCAAGCACGCTGCCTTCATGCCAGGCGCCTTCATGCGGCATCAGCGCATAGGTAAAGCTCTGCTCGCCTTCATCGGCCAGCGGATCGGGATAGATCGCCCCGCGCACGAGGCTCATGCCGATCACATTGCCGCGGGCGCTGTGGCCGTATTTGGCATTGTTGAGCAGTGCGACGCCGAAACCCGGCTCGCTGATATCGACGAAACGATGGGCGACGGCCTCGAACATCGCCTGCTCCCAGGAGGTGTTGGTGTGCGTCGCCCGCTCGACGATGCCGTAAGCGCATTCGAACGTCGCTTTCCGGGCCTTTACGTCGACCGGGTTGAGGGTGCGCAGCAGGGTACGCCGGTCGTGCCAATCGATCGTCGTTTCGATGTCGAGCCGCTTGGCATTGGCCGTCAGCACATAAGTCTGAGTGACGCTCGAATTGCGGTAACGATGGACGACGCGGATCGCCGCGCGGTGCGGGCCGCTTTCGACGAGGGAGATGCTTTCGGGCGTGTCGAGCCGGACGGCCTTTTCGGCATAATCGGCGTCGATATCCCAGGCGTCCCAATTGCGGGGCTTGTCGGCTGGATAGACCCAGAGCTGGTTTGCCGAACCGTCGACCGCTTCGCGGCCCGTCGCCTTGTGGACAAGGCTTGCAACCGCGCCGTCCTTGCCGATGACGACGGCGAGATGGTCGTTTTCGAGGCGCTCGGGGCCGGCCTTCAGCCCACCCGCCGGCTGCAGCGCCTGCCTGTCGAAGACCGCGACGGACAAGGGGGCAACGATATCGCCGGCCGAAACGACGGTGCCGTCGGCAAGCGTGGCGCTGACGGGCCGCGGCGCAAGCGACGGATTGACGACGATCAGTGCATCGGCAACACCACCCTTCGGCAGATGGGACGACAGCGCCTGCACGGCCTTTGCCTGCTCGGATTTGGCGTTGTCGAGGACCCCACCGAGTTCCTGCTCCGCATCCTGGTAGACCTCGCGGATGCTCGATCCCGGCAGGATATCGTGGAATTCGTTTTTCAACACCACGCGCCAATCCGCTTCGAGGCTTCTCGGCTTGTCGGCACCCAGCATATGGGCGAGCGAAGCCAGCGTTTCGGCGGTGATCAGCGCACGCTCCGCCTGGCGGTGCTTGCGCTTGACGCCGCTTTGGGTCGTCAGCGTGGCGCGGTGCAGTTCGAGATAGATCTCGCCGTCCCAGACGGGGAGGTTCTTTTCCGCCGCGGTCTGATGCGCCTTCTCATAGAAGCTTTTGACGGTACCCCAGCGCGCCTGCGGGATGGCGGGAAAATCGCGCAGCTGCACCTCGCGCTCCACCATTTCAGGCGTCACGCCGCCGCCGCCGTCCCCGTAGCCGACGGCCAGAAGCGAGGTATCGTGCTGCACCTTGCCGCGGAAATTCTTCCATGTCGGCAGATAGCAATCTGCCTGCACAAAGCCGTTATATCCCTGCATCGGATTGTCGAAGGTGTGGGTCAGCACCTGGCTGCCGTCGAGGCCCTTCCACCAGAAGAGATCGGAAGGGATATGATTGGTCTCGCTCCAGTTGACCTTGATGGTGAAGAAGCTGTCGATGCCGCCCTGTTTCAGGATCTGCGGCAGGGCGCCGGAGAAACCGAAGCAATCCGGCAGCCAGCACACCGTATGGCGGGTGCCGAAGGTCTTTTCGAAATAACGCTGGCCATAGAGAACCTGACGGACGAGGCTTTCGCCCGTGGGCATGTTGGTATCGGGCTCCACCCACATGCCGCCGACGGTTTCCCACTTTCCTTCCGCGACCTTCTTCTTGATCCGTTCGAGAAGCTCCGGATCCTCCTCTTCCATCTGCGCGTAATAATGGGCAGTCGACTGGTTGAAGCGGAAATCGGCCGATCGCTCCATCAGCGACAGCGCCGTGTTGAAGGTGCGCCGCATCTTTCGCCGCGTCTCGCGATAGGGCCAGAGCCACGCGAGGTCGATATGCGCATGACCGGTCAGCAGCAGCTCGCCATTCGGCGGAAAGCGCTTCTGCAATTCCTTCAACCGCGCCGTCAGCACCTCGAACGCGGAAGCCGCCGACGCACTCTGCTCGTCGGAGAGACCTGCCGGGTTCGCCTCAAGCTCCGGCAGCTCCCAGATCTTCTGCTGCATCACGGCATCGGAGGTGCGGGAGACGTAAGCCGCCGTATCCGATGGCCAGTCGAGGCTGCGCAAGGCCTGCTCGGAAGCATCGACCAGATGCGGCACGACTTCATGCTCGCCGAGCACCTCGATCGCCTCTGAAACCTGCTTCAACAGAAGATGCAGGCGATGTGCCGGGCCATCGAGCCAGATCAGCCGCGCCTTGTTCAGCCGCGGCGCCCGGTTCGGCTCCCCGAACGGAAAGCGAGCAACGCTTTCCGTCGCAATCGAAAAGCGGCGACCCTTGACCGGAAATTCCTGGTGGTAGGGATCGAGCCCGAATGTCTCGCTTTGACCATCAGGATAGCCCAGCGTGATCAGGCTCTCGCCGCCGAGATCGAGCTGCAGGCGGATATCTTCGAGCGGCCAGCCCGCCGGCGCCTCCGCATTCGCGGCAAAATGCACTACGCCCTGGCGATGCGGCCAGTCCTGATGATGAGCGATCGGCTCGCCTTCGAAGGTCCAGCCGTCGACCGGGCTATTCTGCCGATCCCGCCAATGCGCCAGCTCGGCAATGCGGACTTTGAGGCGATCGAGGCGTTGGGCAATGGTCAGGGGCATGGCTTATCCTGTTCAAAAATCGGCGGCGAGCGATCCGGAATCATGGCTTTGGGAGATAAAGATGGTGCGACAGACATCGCGAATTGCCGGCCCTCCTCCCAGCGGTCCGCCGAGTCTTAGATTAAGTAACTTTGATTTGGCGTCAAGAGAGGAAAGCCACCTGGGATAAGACAGTCCTCGGTTTGTGGCGGCTAATTGGCCCAACGAATAACGAAATCTTGATCGTCAGCCACAGTTACCGCTCGCCGGATCCGCACTACTTCCTTCGATTCATGCTGGAATTGCCGGTTTCGAGCGTCCACGGGAGGGTAAGATGCTTCAAATTCGCAAAACATTGGCAGCCGTCGCAGCCATCATCGTGGTTGCCGTCTCATCGTCCTGCACGACAGGCTCGACCGACTCAGTGCAGACGGGCTCGGTTGGATACAGCAGCGTCGACTACGGACTGAGACCCGCCTGCCGGGACGGCTTCGGCAACGATCGCCCTTGCAGCTACTAAATCCTAAGGGTCGGCCGGAGCGACATCGGGGGTGAGCCGCCGGAAGCCGCTTCCTTGACTTCGCTTGAACTGAACCCCGGAACCCATCTGCGCGGTATCGCGACGGTCCTTTCAAGAGGCTGCCGCTTGCGCAACACTTCAAGTATTTCCGGATCAGCATCCTTGCGCACAGTCAGATAAATGAATCCCGTCCACCGGGCCTGAGGGACATCCACGCGTTCGATCATCGGCCAAGGGATGCGCTTCGGCAGCCTTTGACCAGCGATGCCGTCGGGCCCGATCACCATTAGGGGCTTGGTGAAGTCCACCTGCCGAGCCTTTACTGCAACATGAACGATGATGCCGAGGAACAGGATCGCGAACAGACCCTCTCCGACACCGCTCGTCGGTCTGCTCATTTCGATCTGCCCAAGGGCGATAAGCAAGAGAGGTAGACGAAACAGAGTGCCAGGACGCCAAGGATGATGAGGAGGTATCTAACGCTCCCTCGCAGAACGAGGATTGGCTGGGCGGCGTTTGGGTCGCCGTCAGTGGCGGGAGAATGCTCATCGGTCATCGGTTGAATTCAACGCTCCACGCAAGTAATTCCGAGCACACCTTAACTGTGTAGAGCCGAGCCCCTTCGTTACACCACCTACTGGAAAATCGTTACGAACACCTGCAAGCGTGATACACAACCGGATAGTGCTCTAGGAAAGGCGGTCATGCGGTATCTTCGGTCAGGGCCGCGTCGGCTTCATACCCAGGAGATGGGCGGTCCGCGCGCCAAAACGGTGGGTCTGAGGTCGGGCGAGATCGCCGACCGGAATATTCGCGTCATCCTGGAAGCGATCCGCAGGCATGGGCCGCTGACGCGCACCGAGCTTGGCCGGCATAGCGGGCTGACCGGGCCCGGCATCACCAATATTCTGCGGCGACTGGCGGAGGAAAAGCTCGTCACCTCGAACCGGCGCAACGGCCTTGGCGGCGGCGCCACAGCGACGGAATTCGCATTGCGGCCGGAAGGCGCGTTTTCGGTCGGGGTCAAGCTTCGCCAACGGCGCGGCGAGATCGTGCTCGTCGATCTGAGCGGCCAGGTGCATGACCGAGCCTATTTCGACGTGGAGCCGACAGAAAAGGTCAGGCGGGTGCATGCGGCCGCCCGTGACATGGTCGATCGGCATGCCGACCTGCCGGTCATCGGGCTCGGCATCGCCACCAACGACTGGACGGAAGATGAGAGCGATGCGATCGCCGCCATATCGACCATCGCGCGTCCCTATGTCGAAAACGAGTGCACGGCGAGCCTTCTAGCCGAGCGCACGATCGGCAGCGCCCTTCCGGAGGGGGGGCTCGCGATGATCATCATCGACGACGACGTGCAGGCGGGCTTCCTCATCCGCGGCGCCCCCTATTCCGGCGTGCACGGGCGGGCGGGCAGCATCGGCGAAATGGTGACCGGGCCCGACAATGCCCAGCTCAATACCGTCGTCGGTTTCCAGGCGCTGCGCTCGCGCATCGGCGATGACGACTTCGCCCGTCTGCTCAAGGGCGAGGAATTCTCCTGCCCCTTGCTGTCGCAATGGATCCGCGAGGCCGCCGGCCATCTGCTCGATCCCATCATCGCCATGGCCGGTTTCTTCGCTCCCAGCGCCGTCATGATCGGCGGAGATCTGCCGCAGGGCGTGCTCGAGGCGCTGATCCATCAGCTTTCCATCGAGCGGCGCGATACGTCGACACGCCCGATCATCACGCCGTGGATTTCGCCGATGCGGCCGGCAAGCTTCAGCGGCGGCGGCGTAGCACTCGGTGCCGCGCTCCTGCCCTTCCTCAACACCCTGCTTCTGCCGCCGGCTTCGGCGTGACGTCCAAGGCGCTGCGCGCTTTGGACGGGATCAGGCGAGCGTTTCGTCCTTGTGGCTGAGATCGGAGGCAAGCGCCTTGTCGAGCACCTTCTGGATGTTGGCGGCGCGGCGGAAGGACGGTTCCTGGGTCTTGCCCGCGCGCACCGCCTGGACGAAACGCTGGTAATTGGTCTCGACGGGATCGAAGGGCACGTCGCGCCAGGTCGCCGTGTGCACGTCTTCGCCGAGACAGGCGCGCAGCGTCGAGTTCCCGGTATCGTAGACCATCTCGATCGAGCCGGTTTCGCCATAGACCCTGAGGCGTAGCTGATCCATCTGGCCGGCGGCGGTGCGCGTCGCCTGGATCGTGCCGATCGCCCCGTTGGTGAAATCGACATTCATCGTGAAGCTGTCATTGGCGTCGAGATCGTACTCGCCGATCTTATGGCCCGGCGCCTTATCGAAGGTCTTCAGCCGGGCGAAGACATGGGCGATGTCGAGGCCGGAACCGTAGGAGGCGAAATCGACGATATGGATGCCGATATCGCCCAGCGCGCCGTTCGACCCATGTTTCTTGCTCAGCCGCCACAGCCATTTGCTTTCGCTCTTCCAGTCGCCCCAGTGGCGGCCGACCAGCCAGCTTTGCAGGTGCGATGCCTCGACATGGCGCACCGCGCCGATTTCACCGGCAAGCACCATCTGCCGGCCTTTCTGCAGGGCGGGCGAATTGCGATAGGTGAAATTGACCATGCCGACCTTGCCCGAACGTTCGATCGCCTCGGTCATCTCCATTGCCTTGACCGCATCGGTCGCAAGCGGCTTTTCGCAGAAGACATGCTTACCGGCGGCCACCGCCTGCAGCGTCGTCGGGTGGTGGATGCTGTCAGGCGTGACATTGGCAACCGCGTCGAATTCGCCCCAGGCGAGAGCCTCCTCGAGAGAGTTGAAATGATTGGCGATGCCATGTTCGCTGCAGAAGGCGGCAAGCCTTTCCGGCACGACATCGACACCGCCGACGACGCTGACGCCCTCGATCGCCTTGAACCGCGCGGCATGCTGGTTGGCCATCCCGCCGGTGCCGAGAATGAGTAAACGCATCTTTTCCTCCATAGACTTTCAATTTCCGGCCGCCTCGGCAGCCGGGCAGGCCAGCCCGGGCCGTCGCGCTAAATCGCGATTGCCGTGCTGTTCTTCCTCTGGAAATTGCCGGGATATGCGCTAGCTGCTGTTGATCGTCGCCAGCATCTCAACCTCCCCAGGTCTGCCTTTCAAGCTCTGGCTTGACATCAAATCAAAGTAACTTAATCTAATTAATGCAGCACGGAAATGAGGAGAGGTCAACCGACCGCCAGGCTGTATTCGTTCAAAATGGGGAGGAGACCCATCATGAAGAGCGCCACCGTCAGCGCATTTGCGCTGAGCACAATGTTATTTTCAGCATCCGTTTCATTTGCCCAGGAACTTGCCACCAAGGACCGGATCGGCCTTGCCGATGCACCAAAATCCCTCGTCGTCCGCCTGACCAACGACAGCCCGAACAATTCCGATCCCGCCATCGCCGAGGGCTATCAGAAGCTCTTCGTCGACTTCATCAAGAAGCATCCCGACTGGAAACTGCAGATGCAGTTCATGTCCTCAGACATCGGCACCGAACAAGCCAAGATGCTGGAGCAGGCCAAGGCCGGCAATGCGCCGGATTGCGCCGCCGTCGATTCCTTCGTGCTGTCGCAGTTCATGGTCAATCACGTGCTGGCCGATTTCACGCCCTATTTCTCGAAGGAAGAAGTGGACGACCTCTTCCCCTTCATCCGCAGCGGCATCACCGACAAGGACCAGACGGTACGGGCCTGGTGGTGGGATACGGACCTTCGCGTGCTCTACCGCAACAAATCGATCGTCGCCGAGGCGCCTGCGACCTGGGACGATCTGAAGACCGCCGCGCTCGCCTCCACCAAGGAAGGCATGGAAGGCGTGCTCTTCAACGGCGGGCGCTGGGAAGGCACGACCTTCGACTGGCTGGCGAACTATTGGGCGCTCGGCGGCAAGCTCGTCGACGATACCGGCAAGCCGGTCTTCGGCGAAGGCGAGAACAAGGAGAAGTTCCTGAAGGCGCTCAACTATTTCAAGGATCTCGTCGATTCCGGCGCGGCTCCGAAACGCGTCAGCACCATCGCCAATTACGACGACATGAATGCTGCGGCAGCGGCCGCGACGACGGCCCTCTTCATCGGCGGCAACTGGCAATATGCGCAGCTGAAGTCCACGCTCGACGAAGACGAGTTCAAGAACTGGACCTTCTCGCCGATCCCCGGCCCGACGGTCGATCAGCGCTCGACCGGCACCGGCGGCTGGACGATCGCCTCCTTCAGCAAGGACAAGGACAAGGTCGAGATGTGCGCCAACCTGGCGCGCGAGGTTTATATGGGGCCGGCCAATGCGCTGCAGCAGCAGCTGCCGACCCGCAAATCGCTGTTCGACAAGTATGAGGTCTTCTCGACCGAAGCCAACAAGACCTTCGCCAAGGCGCTGGTCGACGGACAGGCCCGCCCGGGTGTGCCGATCTATCCGGAGATCTCCAACCAGATCCAGATCATGATGGGCGACGTGCTTTCGGGCACCAAAAAGCCGGAGGACGCTTTGAACGCCGCCTTCAATGCGGCGATGGAAGCTTACAAGCGTCTGTGATGCTGCGGTTAAGTTCAGGAGATTGGCGAGAGCAGCCCCCCATCCGGCTGCCGCCACCTTCTCCCCGCCCGCGGGGAGAAGGCAAGATGCCGCAAGCTCTCCGTCCCTCACAAGCGCCTCGTAGGGCACGTCCCCTCTCCCCGCGAGGGGGGAGAGGGTTAGGGTGAGGGGTATCTCCACCGCTTCAGACAGCGGCGCCGCCTGTCCGCAGGCGCCGCCGGCTTTGCCAAGTCAGGACAGGGAAGCCAATGAGCCCAATTGCCATCGAGGCTGACAGCCCGCCTCAAAGCAGAACGTTCATGCGCCGTTTCGCCGGTGCGCCGCTGCCCTGGATCATGCCCGTGATCGTCGTCATCGGCATCTTCTACCTCTACCCCGTCATCGACGTTTTCCGGCTTTCCTTCACCAATGCGACGCTGATCGGCGACACCCAGGACTATACGCTGGGCTCGATCGTCAATGCCTTGAGCTCACCGCAGCTGCCCGACATTTTATGGGCGACGCTGATCTTCGTCGGCGGCAGCGTCATCGGCCAGCAGATCCTCGGCCTTGCGGTCGCAGTCACCGTCATTCGCGGCGAAAAACGCGGCCTGTTCGGCACCACCATCCTGAGGACAACGGCGCTGATCGCCTGGGTCGTGCCGGGCATTGCCGGCGGCATCATCTGGCAGATGCTGTTTTCCGAAGCGCCTTACGGCGCGCTGAACAGCATTCTGAGATTGATGCATATGCCAACCGTCGCCTGGCTTTCCGATCCGGCGATCGCGCCATGGTCGACGCTGATCTCCAACATCTGGCGCGGCACGGCCTTTTCCATGGTCGTCATGTATGCGGCGCTGAAGGCGATCGATCCCTCGCTCTATGAAGCCGCCGAGGTCGATGGCGCGACGGCCTCGCAGCAGTTCTTCTTCGTCACCCTGCCGCAGCTGCGCGCCGCCATCCTCGTCAATATGATCCTCATCACCATCCAGACGGTAAACACCTTCGATGCGATCATCACGCTGACCGGCGGCGGTCCGGGGCGGGCGACGGAGGTGATCTCGCTCTACGTCTTCAACATCGTCTTCAGAAACTACGATCTCTCCGGCGGCAGTGTGCTCTCGGTGCTGATGCTGATCATCAGCCTCGGGCTTGCCTTCGTCTATGCCTCGTTCCTGCCGAAGGAGGAGGAGCAATGAGCGGGAGGACAGGAACCAGGCTTGGCGACGCCCTGAGCTATCTCTTCATGCTGGTGATGTTCGTCTTCTTCGCCGGCCCCCTCACCTATCTCCTGTCGATGGCGATGCGTGACAAGCGCGAAATCTATCGCGGCGCGGCGCGCTATATTCCTCAGAACCCGACGATCGACAATTTCATCACCGTGCTGAACAACAGCTATTTTCCGATCTATCTCTGGAACGGCCTCAAGCTCGCGGCCCTGAGCGGGATCGGTGTGCTGATCGTGGCACTGCCCGCCGCTTACGCCTTTTCCCGCTTTCAGTTCCGCGGCAAGGGCCTGTCGATGATGGGGCTCCTGCTCTTCCAGATGATTTCGCCGCTCGTCATCATGGTCCCGCTCTACCGCTACATGAACCGGCTCGGCATGCTCGACACGCATTTTGCCGTCGTCATGGTCTATATCGCGCTCGGCGTTCCGCTGGCGACCTGGCTGTTGAAGAGCACGGTCGACGGCATTCCGCGCAGCCTCGACGAAGCCGCCATGATCGACGGCTGCAACCGGTTTTCGGTGTTCTGGCGCATCATCCTGCCTTTGTCGGCGCCGGGTATCGCCTCGGTCTTCATCATCACGGTGATCGCCGGCTGGTCGCAATTCCTTGTGCCTTTCCTGCTGCTCACCAAAAATGACCTGATGCCGATCGGCGTCGGAATCTTTAACTTCCGCGGCATGCAGACCGACTCGTCCATCCAGCTGCTTGCCGCCGCCTGCCTGATCTCGGTCGTTCCGGCGATCGTGGCCTTCCTGTCGCTCCAGAGGCTGATCCTCGGCGCGATGACCAGCGGCGCGGTGAAGGGATGAGGATCGGTCAGTCTCGATGATTGATGAAGGATTCGACCCTATGAACCAGACACTCGGCGCCAGGCCGTCCCCCGATCTGACCGGTGCCAATGTCGAGGATGCCGGCGAGCATAACAGGGCGGTCGTCCTGCGCTGCATCCATCGCCAGGCGCCGATTTCGCGCGCCGAAATCGCGCGGCGCACCGGCTTTACCAAACCGGCCATCGCGCGCATCGTCGATCGGCTGCTGGATGAGGGGCTGATCATGGAAGCCCGCCGGCGGCATGGGCTGCGAGGCCAGCCGGCGATCGAACTGGAGATCAATCCGGATGCCTGTTTTGCGATCGGCATCAACATCGACCGCGACCATCTGACGATCCTGGCGGTCGACGCCGTCGGCAATGTGCGCGCCCGCGTGCATCACGAAAAGCGCTTCATCCTGCCGGCGGAATTCCTGCAGCTGACATCAGATGCGATTTCGCATTTCCAGCGCAGCCGGCTGATCGATGATGCGCGGCTCGCCGGCATCGGCCTGGCGATGCCGGATTGGCTCGGCGAAATTTCGCTGCTCGGCAAGCCCAGGGCCTATCAGGAATGGACCGCATTCGATGTGCGCGCCGCACTGGAGAACCTGACGCAGCATCCCGTTTTCATCGAAAACGAGGCCAATGCGGCAGCCCTTGCGGAGCTCGATTACGGCCTCGGCGCCGAGAGCAGCAGCTTCTTCTATATCGCCATCAATGCCTGCCCCGGCGGCGGTCTCGTGCTTGACGGCAACGGCCATCGCGGCGCCATGGGCCTCAGCGGCGAAATCGGCTGGCTTCCCATCGCCGACGGCCGAGACGAGAAGGCCCACAAGGTCCAGCTTCTCGGCGAAATATTCTCGCTGTTTTCACTTTATGATTTTCTTGCGCGCCACGACATCGAGGTGAGTGTTCCGCACGATCTGCTGACGCTCGATGCGCATGGCAGGCGCCTGGTTTCGCAGTGGCTGAAGGAAATGAGCGCGCATCTGGCCGTCGCCGTCAAGCATATCGGCTTGATCGTCGATCCCGACGCCGTCCTCGTCGGCGGCCGGCTGCCGATCCGCATCGTCGACGAGCTGCTGCGCTATGTGCACGAGCATCTCGACCCCGAAGACACCACCCTGCCCTCGCTGCATCGCGCCTCAATTGGCGAGGATGCCTCGGCCATGGGCGCCGCCGCCATGCCGATGGCGGCAGCCCTCATGCTCGCATCGGCGGATGTGGCTCAACGCACGCGTTCGCCGCTGAAAAACATGGATCGCCTGAACAGTTGAACCGGCCGGCAAGGCGCCAGGGATTGGTGAAGATGGGAGGATTTTGATGAAGATCGGCTTTTACACCTCGACATTCAATGACCGCCCGCTTGAAGAAGTGGTGGATTTCGCCGCGTCGGCGGGGTTCGACGCGATCGAAATCGATGTCGGCGGCCATATCAAAACGCCGGATCGGGTGGAGGCAGCCGTCACGCTTGCCCGCAGCCGCAATCTCTTCGTCTCTTCGATCACCTATTTCGGCAATCAGCTCGACGCCGACCGCGACAAACGCCGGCAGCTCAGGGCAAGAACCGCCGATTTTGCCGAGGCGATCGGCGAGGCCGGCGTCCCGATCTTCGTGATCTTCCCGGGCCACGACGACAGCGCCGGCGAGGAGGCCAATTATGACGACTTCGCCGACTTCGCGAATGCGTTGATCGGAATGACGCAGTCCTCCGGCCTCACCTTCGCGATCGAGAATTGGCCGGGACCGAAGGACCATTTCATCGGTACGACGCCGAGAGGATGGCAGGAGCTTTTTCGCAGGATCGAAGATCGCCGCTTCGGCCTGGAATTCGATCCCTCGCACCTCATCCGCATCGGCGTCGATCCCTATCGGGCGATGGAGGTGGTGAAAGACCGCATCGCCATCCTGCACGCCAAGGATACGGCGATCGATAATGAGGTGCTGCAAGCTGTCGGCTATCACGGCAAGGGCTGGTGGCAATACAAGCTGCCGGGGCAAGGCCTTCTCGACTGGCCACGCTTCCTGCGCCAGGCGCGCGGGCATGGCTTTGACGGCACGCTATCGATCGAGCACGAGGACGCCGCCTATGGCTGGCCCGGCAAGGATCTTGCTGCGCGCAAGGAGGGCGAGCGTCTCGGCCTCACTTATCTCAAAACGGTCCTGAGCGGACTTTGACGGCGAATTCGGGAGGACTGTCATGGCCCATGTTTCGGTCAACAATGCGCGTAAGGATTACGGCGCGTTCAAAGCCATCAAAGGCGTATCGGTCGACATCGGCGACGGCGAGTTCGTCGTTCTGGTCGGCCCATCCGGCTGCGGAAAATCCACGCTTTTGCGGATGATTGCCGGCCTCGAAGGCATCACCTCGGGCAAGATCCAGATCGGCAAGCATATCGTCAACGAGCTTGCGCCCAAGGATCGCGACATCGCCATGGTGTTCCAGAACTACGCGCTCTATCCGCATATGACGGTCGCCAAGAATATGGGCTTTTCCCTGCGGCTGAAACGCATGCCGAGGACGGAGATCGACCAGCGGGTCGGCAATGCCGCCAAGATCCTCGGCCTCGAAAATCTTCTCGAAAGATATCCAAAGCAATTGTCCGGCGGCCAGAGGCAGCGCGTCGCCATGGGCCGGGCGATCGTGCGCGACCCGGCGGTCTTCCTGTTCGACGAGCCGCTGTCGAACCTCGACGCCAAACTCCGGGTGCAGATGCGCTCGGAGATCAAGGAACTGCATCAGCGGCTGCAGACGACTACCATCTACGTCACCCACGACCAGATCGAAGCCATGACCATGGCCGACAAGATCGTCGTCATGAAGGACGGGCTGATCGAGCAGTCGGGCTCGCCGCTGGAACTCTACGATCGGCCGAACAATCTTTTCGTCGCCGGTTTCATCGGCTCGCCGGCGATGAATTTCATCCAGGGCAGCATGACGGAAGGCGGCTTCAAAACCGCCGACGGCCTGCTGCTGCCGAGCGAGCGCCGCCCGAGCGATGCCGTGACCTATGGCATCCGACCCGAGCATATCAGGCTCGATCCCGACGGCATCGAGGTAACGACTGTCGTCGTGGAGCCGACGGGTTCGGAAACGCTTGTTATCGTTCGGTTGGGCACACAGACGCTCACCTGCGTCTTTCGGGAACGGATCAGGGCCGCCCCCGGCGACGTGCTGAGGATCGCGCCCATCCACGACACCGTCCACCTGTTCGGGGCGGACGAACAGCGGATCACCTCCGGTGAAACCCCGCTGAACTGAGCCGGCCGATTGCCCCCTCCCCTTCGGCCGGGCGGCGGCCGGGAGCGCGTTTTCCGCGCCCCGGCCGTGAAATTTCTTGGTGCTCCGACGTCCGGGCAGCATCCGCCAAGTGCTTGAACCAGCGCTGAAAAGGTTAATATGCGTTAACCTTAAAATTCTTGGCCGGAATCGGAGAATCGCGGATAATAACGGTTAGAAGGGCTTTTGATCCCGAAAATCGTTATCCGAAAGATTGCTGCCGATGAACGCTAAATTGACGGCCTTGAAGACGGCGCCGTTGCATTTCGAGGATCAGATCCTCGAGCATGGCGACGTGATTTCAAAGAAGCTTCATCTGCTCAGCGTGCAGCGCTTTCCGCCCAATGCCAAAAAGACTCTGCGCAACTTCTCCCTGGCGGAGGTCGCCAATTATGTCGGTGCCTCGCAAAGCACGCTGAAGAAGCTGCATCTCGAAGGCAAGGGCCCCTTCCCGCAGACCTCGCCTTCCGGGCGGCGCTCCTATAGCGCCGAGCAGATGCTGGAGCTCCGACGCTATCTCGATGTCCACGGCCGCTCCGAGAGCCGTATGTATGTTCCCCATCGCCGCAGCCATGAGAAGCTGCAGGTACTGGCGGTCGTCAATTTCAAGGGCGGCTCGGGCAAGACGACGACGGCGGCCCATCTTGCCCAGCATCTGGCGTTGACGGGCCATCGTGTGCTGGCCGTCGATCTCGATCCGCAGGCATCGCTCTCTTCCCTGCATGGCTTCCAGCCGGAGTTCGACCAGGCCTCGTCCCTTTATGAAGCGATCCGCTACGACGGCGAGAAGAAGAAGCTCTCTGAGATCATCCATAAGACGAACTTTCCAGGCCTCGATATCGTGCCGGCCAATCTCGACCTGCAGGAATATGAATACGACACGCCGCTTGCGATGGCCGACAAGTCGAGCAATGACGGCAAGACCTTCTTCACCCGCATTTCGCGGGCGCTCGCCGAGGTTGATGACCGCTATGATGTCGTCGTCATCGATTGCCCGCCGCAGTTGGGTTACCTGACGCTGACGGCGCTGACGGCGGCGACCAGCGTGCTGATCACCATCCATCCGCAGATGCTCGACGTCATGTCGATGGGTCAGTTCCTGCTGATGCTCGGCGGAATCCTGAAGCCGATCCGTGCGGCCGGCGCCGAGGTGAACCTTTCCTGGTATCGCTATCTCATCACCCGCTACGAACCGACCGACGTGCCGCAGGCGCAGATGGTCGGTTTCATGTCGACGATGTTCCACGAATTCATGCTGAAGCAGCAGATGCTCAAGTCGACGGCGATCTCGGATGCCGGGATTACCAAGCAGACGCTCTACGAGGTCGAACGGTCGTCGATGAACCGGGGAACCTATGACCGGGCGCTGGAGGCGATGGACGCCGTCAACGCCGAGATCGCCGAGCTTATTCATCGAGCATGGGGGCGGTGATTTGTCGGCTGACAAATTCGCTGTTTCCTTGAACCGAATCAATTGATTGACCGCAATCGGAGGACGTGATGGCACGAAAGAATCTGCTGGAAGGGCTCGCCGACATGCCTGACGAGAATGCAGGCGCGCCGAACTATCCGATGCGCGGGGCGGGCCGGTCGCTCGTCCGCTCGCTGGACGAACTCGCCAAGCAGGCGGAAAAATTCCTGGAGGGCGAGGCGGTCGTCGATCTCGATCCCGATGTCGTCGAGGTCTCCTTCGTCAAGGACCGTCTGTCTGAAGATGACGAGGAATTCCGCGCGCTGGTCGAAGCGATCCGTGCGCGCGGGCAGGACACGCCCATTCTGGTGCGCCCCCACGCCAAGATCGACGGGCACTATCAAGTGGTCTTCGGCCACCGGCGACTGCGGGCCGCCCGCGAGCTCGGCCGCAATGTCAGGGCCGTCGTCAAGGCGATCGATGACCGCACCCATGTCATCGCCCAGGGCCAGGAGAATTCGGCCCGCGCCGATCTCACCTTCATCGAACGGGCGCTCTTCGCCGGGCGACTGGAAGAACTGGGATACGACAGGGAGGTCATTTCGACAGCTCTTGCCGCCAATGCGGCGTCGATCTCGAAAATGATATCGGTGATGGATCGCATCTCGCCGGAGGTCGTCCAGGCGATCGGCCCCGCACCCGGCATCGGCCGCGAACGCTGGGTGGAGCTTTCGCTGCTCGCCGGCAAATCGGCTAATGCAACAAGCGTCGCCCAGGTCCTGCAGGACGACAGCTTTCATCAGTTACCTTCCGACAAACGTTTCGAATCGCTCCATGCGGCGCTGAACAAAAGCGCGCGGCCGGTGAAGAAAACGGCCGCGGCAAGGAAGGTGAAATGGCAGCCGCGAGATAAGGCGGTTCAGGCGGAAATGAAGAATGACGGCAAGGCGTTCTCGCTCTCGATGAAAGCGAGGAATGCCGGCCGCTTCGGGGAATTTCTCTCCAGCAGGCTGGATGCGCTCTATGAGCAATTCCTCGCCGAGGAGAGCAAACAAGGAGACTGAAACCGCAAAAGAAAAAGGCCCCCAAACGACCTGAGTCGTGGAAGCCCTTCTCCTATCCTTAAGCAAGACAGAGAATCGCATTTTCACGAATCCCAGTCAAGAGTCCTGCAGCGCGACCCCCCGCGTCTTTTCAGACGCGTAAGAGACGCTACGGCACTTTTATCCTCGCATCGTTTCGGTGAGCGGATTTCTTTTGCCTGAGCGAAGGTGAAGGAAATGGAGAGTGAATATGTGACGACGCCCTTCGGGCGGCGGCCGATGTCGCTTGGCATGCTGCTGAAACAGCGACGCGGCGAAGCGATCGAAGCCGGGACGAGGCGCAATAAGTGGAAGCTGTTCAGATCGGTCTGCGAGGCCCGAGCGGGTCTCGGTGTCAGCGATCGGGCACTGACGGTGCTCGATGCGCTGCTGACATTTTTTCCCGACGACGAGCTGTCCGGTGAAAAAGGACTGGTCGTCTTTCCCTCGAACATGCAGCTTTGCCTCAGGGCACGCGGCATGGCGGCCGCGACATTGCGCCGGCATCTCGCCGGTCTGGTCGAGGCCGGACTTATCTCCCGCAAGGATAGCCCGAACGGCAAGCGCTATATTAGGCGCAACAGGGAAGGCGGGGTCGACGAGGCCTATGGCTTCAGCTTGGCGCCGCTTCTTGCCCGCGCCACCGAGATCGAAACGATCGCCGCCCGCATTGCCGCCGACCGGCAGATGCTGCGCGCACTGAAAGAGCGGCTGACCATCTGCCGGCGCGATATCGCCAAGCTCGTTTCCGCCGCCATCGAAGAAGCGGTTCCCGGCGACTGGGAGCACGTCTCTTCGATGTTTCATGCACTGCTGCAGCGCATCCCGAGGACGGCAACACTCGAAAGCCTCCAGCCGATCCTGGAAGAGCTTGAGACGATCCGCCTTGCAGTCATCAAAACATTGGAATCTCGAGAGAAAACTCAAATGACGAGCACCAATGAATCCCGGATTGAGCGTCACATACAGAATTCGAATCCCGAATCCACATCTGAATCTGAACCGGGTTTGGAAACGGGGCAGGAGGCGGAACGGGATGAGCCGAGGACCGGCAGCCGTGAACCCGGAATTGCCGGGAAGGACGGGGAGGGATCGCGGGCCATTGCCCGGGCAAATGCCGGAGGATGGAAATCCTTCCCGCTCGCCACAGTTCTCCAGGCCTGCCCTGACATCGTCGACTACGGACCAGGCGGAGCAATCACCAGTTGGCGGGATCTGATGACGGCGGCGGCCATCGTGCGCTCGATGCTGGCCGTCGGTTCATCGGCCTATGAGGAAGCGGCCTTGGTTATGGGGCCGGAGAACGCCGCCGCCGTCATGGCCTGTATTCTGCAGCGGGGAGGGAACATCAACTCCGCCGGCGGTTATCTCAGGGACCTCACGCGGCGCGCCGAACGCGGCGAGTTCGCAATCGGCCCGATGCTGACGGCTCTCTTGCGGGCGAGGGACCCGTTATCTCACCAAGGCGGCGCCTCGGCCCGACGACGGGAACAGAGCTGCGCTCAAGCGGCGTCGCGATAG